>DASSIT010000024.1:0-23011 GCA_035691545.1 Pseudolabrys sp.
GGTCTCGAACAGGGCGAGCAGCACGCCGCCGGCTGCAAGCTTGACGGCATAGGCGGCAATGCCGGTTCCGTACGCCCAGGGCGGGCTTTCGGGTCCAACGAGGCCGAAGGGCACGAACACGCAACCGATCAGCGAAAAATAGAGCAGGAGCTTCAGCTGCGCGGCCAGCTCGATCATCGCGAGGTGGCGGCCGGAGTATTCGAGCACCATCGCCTCGTGCACCATGGTGAGTTCGAGATGGGTTGCCGGGTTATCGATCGGGATGCGGGCGTTTTCGGCGATGCCCACCATGATCAGAGCGAGCAAGGCAAGGCCGAGCGAAACGCGCAGCCCGACTTCACCGGAGGCCATGTAGGCGGCCATGGTTGTAAGCTGTGTCGACCCTGCGATAAGCGCGAGGGTGAACATGATCATCAGCACAGCTGGTTCGGCGAGCGACGCGATCATGACCTCGCGACTTGAGCCGATGCCGCCGAAGCTGGTGCCGACATCGAGCCCGGCGAGCGCGAGAAAAAATCGCGCACTGCCAAGCAGGGCGATCAGCGCGATCAAATCGGCTGACCAGGAAAACAGCAATCCGCCGCGAAACGTCGGCACCAGCGCCGCCGCAACCCATGTGCCGGCAAATACAATGTAGGGAATGACGCGGAACAGCCACGACGCGCTGTTCGCGAGCACGACCTCTTTTCGCATCAGGCGGATGAGGTCCCGATAGGGTTGGAGCAACGGCGGTCCTTGCCGGCGCAGGAGACGGGCTTTCGCCTTTCGCACGAAACCCGTGAGCAGCGGCGACAGCAGCAGCACGAGCAACATTTGCGCTCCCTGGAACGCGAAATCGCGGATCACGGCCATATCGCAAGCACCAAAAGAAGCAGGACGAGCGCCGCGAATACCAGCGTCAGATAGCGGCGGATTGTGAGAAACTGCAGAACGTTCATTCGCTCTGCAGCGTAGCCGATGAAGGCGGCAATCGGTGCGTAGAGGACGTCCCAGATTACATCGTGCAGCTCGACAGTAAGACGCGCCGGCGCCGTTGAACCCGGGGCGGGCATCTCGCCGATCTCGCGCGCGCGGAAGACGGTGGTGCCGAATACGCGCCGGATCGGCTGAGCAAAACTCGATGCGGTGTATTGCGTCGCGGGACTCGCCACCGGGAAGCCGCAGTCCCAGGCGGGTCCGCGCCGCATTTTATCGGACGCCAGCCGATGGATTGCAAACGCTGCGAGGGAGCCGGAGAGCGTGATGAAGACAAAGACGAGCAGCCCGTTATACGAACTGCGGCTTTCCGCAATCGGCACAATGGTCAGCCACTCAAGCCCGGTTTGACGGGGCATGCTTACGCCCACAAGCGCAGTGGTGACCGGCGCGAGCGCATCGATGAAAATTCCCGGGAGGATACCGGCCACAAGGCACACTGCGGAGAGAAAGAACATCGCCGCAAGCGAATTTCTGTCGGTCTCCGATGCACCCGCGGCGGCGGGTGTGCGCGGACGGCCGAGAAAGCCCACGCCGAAGGCTTTCACGAAACAGGCCGCGGCGAGCGCGGCGGAAAGCGCGAGCAGGGCGCCGACGGCCGGCACGAGTAATTTCAGCCCCCATGACGGAAGCTGTGGGCTGAGCAGAATCGCCTGGAATGTAAGCCATTCCGACACGAAGCCGTTGAGCGGGGGGAGAGCGGAGATCGCAACACAGCCGACAAGAAACACGAACGCCGTTTGCGGCATGCGATGGATGAGGCCGCCGAGATGCTCCATGTCCCGTTCGCCGGTCGCGTTGAGTACCGCGCCGGCACCGAAAAAGAGAAGGCTTTTGAACAGAGAGTGATTGAAGACGTGAAACAATGCCGCAGTCAGCGCGAGCGCAGCCGCAAATGACATGCCATACGCCTTGAAGGCGAGGGCGAGACCCAGACCGATATAGATGATTCCGATGTTTTCGACCGTATGGTAGGCGAGCAGGCGCTTGAGATCATGCTGCATCAGCGCGTACAGCACACCCATGACCGCCGTCGCGCCGCCGACCGCAAGCACCAGCATGCTCCACCACCACTCAGGTGCTCCGAGCAGGTCGAACACAAGTCGGATGAAGCCGTAGATAGCGACCTTGGTCATCACGCCGCTCATCAGTGCGGAGACGTGGCTCGGTGCTGCCGGATGTGCGAGCGGCAACCATGCATGCAGGGGAACGACACCGGCTTTTGACCCGGCGCCTACAACGGCAAGTACCAATACGAGCGCGGCCAATTCGGGTGTGGGGTGTGACGCGCGGACCGCGTCGAACAGGTAATCGCCGTTCAAGCCCGCCAGCAGACCAAAGGCCAGCAGCAGAGCGAGCGTACCGAAGCTCGCCATCAGCAAATATACATATCCCGCGCGCAGGTTCTCACGCTCCCGGTGGTGCGCGACCACAAGTGCCCAGGATGTGAGCGACATGAATTCCCACGACACAAGAAAGCTGAATGCATCATCGGCGATCACGACGAGATTCATCGCCGCAAGATAAGCCGGGTAAAACGGGAGCACGCGTTCGGGTGCATGTTCGTGCCGGCCGTAGCCGAGCGCAAACAGGCTGGCGGCGGCGCCGCCGACATTGACCACCACGAGAAAGAACGCTGACAGGGCATCGATGTGGAAATGCGCACCGAGCCATGGGAGGCCGAGCGGCAATACCACGGCTGGCGCCTCGGCATGATCAAAGAGGCGGAGCAGCGCCAGAACCGATAAGGTCAGCGTAAGGATAAGGCATGCGCCATATACGATCGCACTGCCGCGGGTCGAGCGCGCCAGCGCGACTGCGATCGGCGCGAATGCGATCAACGCCGCCACGCTGTAGAGCGTGTAGGTGACAGTCATTGCGGCAGTCCTTTGAGCCGCACGCCGCGCCCGCCGGAACTGCTTGTTGCGTTTTCGCCGATCAGTTCAATCCCGCCGGCGGCGAGTGCATCGACCAGCTTCATGAGCGAGTCGACATTTCCGCGGACAACCCCGTCCGAGGCTTCCATACGCTGAATTGTCGGCAGTGAGAGGCCCGAGCGTTGGGCGAGCCCGCGCTGATCGATGCCCAGCAGCGCTCGCGCGGCTCGCAATTGTCCTGCAGTGATCATGGCAGTGAAAGCGGGTTTGGTAGGCTAGAAATTGTTTATAACGTTTTAAACATCTATAATGATGTGTCAAGCATCAAAATAGGCTTTTCTCCCAGCCGTCGGAGCAATACACGAACTCCGTCGGCGAAAACGTGCGCCGGCGCGGATAGCTTTTTAAAAACCGGGCAGGGGGCGATTCACGGTCCCATGCTCACACTTATGCTCGCACCCATGCCCGCTGGGCATCACCAGACGTAACGCCAGCCGAGCAAAAGAACGACCAGCACGCCCGCGCCCAGCAATGTCATCTGGCCCATGGCACTGCCAAAAAAGCCATGATGATCTTGACCGCTTTGCATTGTCATTGGCGACCTCCTGTCCTTGCTTCGATCGTCTCGACGTGGCCGCATTGCTCGCATCGATATGTCCACAATTCCGGTAATGGCCCGGCTTTCGGGGAAATGAAAACGATCTTCATCGGCTTTCCTTCGCAGGAGCAAACCGGCGCCAATTGTGTGGCGATCTGATTTGAGCGTTCCGCGGCCATCAAAAATAGTCGCGCAAGTCATCACTTGAGAAAACTAAGGAGCTTCCCTTAAGGACGTCTGCGCCATCACGCGGGGCTGAGCGCAATTGGAACGGCTGGGTGAGGGCGGGAATGGGTCACGAAGCGCGGACAATTTATCGCTTTTGAACCAGCGATCAATTGCCGGCGTGGAGTCCGTAAATTCGCCCGTAAAGACGGGTCTTGCCGTACTCGTCTTGCCGCGCGACTATGGCCATAGTGACAGGTAGCTTCGCGCAGAATAACAAACGATTTAGGAGGGTGTATGCGTAAATTTCCGAAATTTGCGGCGCTGGGTCTCGCCGCACTCATCCTCGGCGCTGTGACGCCCGGTGCAGATGCCAAGGACAAAGTGAAAGTTGGGTTCATCGGCCCGCTCACCGGCGGTGTGTCCGTTAACGGACTCGGCGGCCGTAACTCGGCCGACCTCGCCGTGCGGCTCCGCAATGCAGACCCGAAGGCCAAATATGAATACGAAATGGTCGTACTTGACGACGAGTGCAAGCCGAACGTCGCAGTGCAGGTCGCGACGAAGATGGCGGCCGACAAGGACATCATCGCCGGCGCGACGCATTATTGCTCTGCAACGGCGATTGCCACAGTCGACGTCTATCATAAGTTCGGTTTCCCGGTGATCGTATGGGGGGCGGTGCTGCCGGATATCACCTATCGCAACAAGTATGACGAGATACACCGCGTCAATGGCACGATGATCAATCAGAACGATGCGAATGCCGAGCTTATTTCAAAGCTGGGCTATAAGACGGTGGCAGTCATCCACGACACCACCGACTACGGGAAAGGACACAACGAATATTTCAGCAAGGCGCTGGAAAGAATAGGAAAGGCCAAAATCATCGGCACGTTCGGTGTGACAGCCGAGCAGCAGGATTTCACCGCCGAGCTTACCAAGATCAAGGCGCTCAATCCTGACGTCATCTATTTCGGCGGGCTCACGCCGATCGGCGTCCGCATCCGCTCACAGATGGACAAGCTCGGTATCAAGGCCGTGTTCGATGGAACTTCGGGCATCGTATCTGATGCCTACATTCAGGGTCTTGGTCCGCTGGCCGAGGGTACGCTCGCGTTCCGCGAGGGGGCGCCGACTGAAAAGTTGCCCGGCGGAAAATTCTTCATGGAGAAATACAACGCGCAGAAATACGACAATCCGCCGGAGGCTTACGGCGCTTTCGCATATGCCGCGATGAACATGATTCTCGATTCAATCGAGAAAGTCGGGCCTGATCGCAAAAAAGTCATTGCGGATCTCGGTAACGTCAAGGATCGTGACTCGATTGTCGGCAAGATCACATTCGACGACCACGGGCAGAACACGGTGGCCGTCATCACGAAGTATGTCGTTCAGGATGGAAAATTCGTCGAATGGGACGATAGCGAGTATGCCAGCGGCAAGCGCAAGCTACCGGGGCAAAAGTAATCCGACGAGCAAGCGGGGCCGCGCGCCAGCGGCCCCGCACTTCTCAACGCTGGGCAAGTTTCCCTGACATGATTTCCTGACATGGACGCCGGCCTGTTCGCTCAGTACGTCATGAACGGGCTCATGCTCGGCATGATGTACGCCCTGGTGGCTGTCGGGTTCACGCTGTTTTTCGGCGTTCTCGACGTGATAAAATTCTCCCATGGCGATGTCCTGACCGTCGGCGCGTTTACCGCGCTGGCGACCTATGCCGGCCTGCACGCCCTCGGCGTCAATTCGAGCTGGTTTGATCTTTTTGTCATGCTTGCGGTCGCAACGCTTGCAATGGCTCTGCTCGGTATGGGGATCGCGCGGTATCTCGTTATGCCGCTGCGCTCGGCGCCGGCACTCAACACTCTGTTGATCACGCTGATGCTGGGCACGGTCCTGCGCGAAAGCGTGCGGCTGTTTTATCCGCAGGGCGCCAACCCCAAGCCATTTCCGGCGCTGTTGCCGCGCGTCTCCTTCGATTTCGGCGATTTCAACCTTCGGCTCGACAATGTCCTGATGCTGACCGCCGGTGTTCTGGTGATCGCCGGTATTCAATATCTGCTCAACCGGACCAAGCTCGGGCTTGCCATCCGGGCGGTCGCGCAGGACGAAGAAACCGCCCGGACCATGGGCATCAATTTCACCGCGATCGTCCTGGTGACATTCGCCATTGGCTCCGCGCTCGCCGCCGTCGCGGGCGTGATGAACGGGCTCTATTACAACGAGATCAATTTCGGCATCGGTCTCTATCTCGGGGTCATCGGTTTTTCCGCCGCCATCATCGGCGGTCTTGGCAGCATCTATGGCGCTATCCTGGGCGGCTTCCTCTTTGCGGGCCTGCAGACGATCGGCACCGTGCTGCTTCCCTTTGCAAGTGCATACAAGGATGTTTTTGCCTTCGCCGTCGTCATCGTCATCATGGCATGGCGGCCGACCGGGCTCATCCGGGAAAAAATCAGTGAGCGGGTCTAGGACGGTGTCAGCAAAAAGAGAAATTGCTGTGTGGCCCGGCGCCATCGCTCTTGCGCTGGCTACAGCCTATCTCATCGCGTTGCTTGGAGCCGAAAAGCAGGGCGTGATCATCGCGTTGCTCACCGCCGGAATCATTTTTGTCGTCGCGGCGGCATCATTCGGCCTCACAGGGATTGCGAGCGAGTCCTTCAATAGCCACGAAGATGCAATGGCAGTCCTTGCGGTCGGCGGCGCATTGGCGATAGCGGCATTCTTTCACGATAACCATTTCGTTCTTTTGCTGGTCACAACCGTGCTGCTCTATTCGGTGGCAACGCTGGGGCTCAACGTTCAATTCGGCTTTGCGGGTGTGCTCAATTTTGCCGGCGCGTCCTTTTTCGGGATCGGCGCCTATACGTCGGCCGTGCTCAATGCGCAGACCGCGATGCCCCACTTGCTCGTGCTGTTGTGCGGCGGGCTATTGGCGGCTCTTGCGGGCTCGGTCCTGCTGTTGCCAGTGCTGCGAACGCGCGGTCATTACGCGGCGGTGGTGACGATCGCCTTTGCCCTGCTGTTGAAAACATTCCTGGAAGTCAATGACGTGCTCGGCGGACCCCAGGGAATGCAGGTCAAGGGCATGCGCATTCTCGGCTGGTCGTTCAACGACAACATCGAGATCGGCGGCATCTCGTTGTCGTTCTATATGAACTATTTCGTGCTCAGTCTGCTTCTTCTTGTTGTTACATTTGTTCTGGTGCGCCGGCTTGAGCGCTCGTGGATCGGCCTGAATTTCGACGCCTTGCGCCTCGACGAGACCGCCGCCGGCTGCTTCGGCATCGATGTCGCGCGCTGGAAGATTACCGCCTTCCTGATCGGAAATTTTCTCATCGGCGTAGCCGGCGCGCTTTTCGGCATGGTTGGCGGGTTTGTCGCGCCAAATAACTACACATTCGCCGACTCGCTCATCCTCGTCTCGATTCTGCTTCTGGGCGGCATCGGCAATCCGTGGGGTCTGGTCGTCGCCACGATCATTGTGGTCGTTCTCCCCGAGAAACTGCAGACCATCCAGGAATATCGCTTCCTGCTTTACGCGCTGATGGTCATCGCGGTGCTCTTGTTCAGGCCGGAAGGATTGTTGCCGCGCCCGGTGCGCCGCTATTTCCCCGGGTGGCGGCCATGACGTCAATGACATCGACGATGACCTCGATGCTTGAAGCGCGCGGCCTGACCAAGCATTTCGGCGGTGTCCGCGCGCTCGATGGCCTTGATCTGAACGTTGCGCGCGATGAAATCCTGGGGTTGATCGGCCCCAACGGTTCGGGAAAGACAACCTTTTTCAACGTCATCACGGGCATCTATGGCCTTGATGCCGGACGGGTCATGTTCGATGGTGCCGACATCACCAATGCGAGCGGGGGTGCGGTCTATCACGCCGGCATGTCGCGGACCTTCCAGCGCTCGCGCCTTTCTCTGCCCTTGTCGATTTTCGACAACATCATGATCGGCAACCACAAGCGCCTCAGGCAGGGCCTCTGGTTCAATCTGGTCAGGCGCGGCGATTTCAAACGCGAGTTTGAGCGCAGTTATGCCGAGGCGCGTGCGCTCGTTGAAGTGTTCGAGCCCGCGCTGGCCGACCGGATGTTCGAGCCTGTCGCGGGCCTGCCGATGATTGACCGGCGCCGCATAGAAATATGCCGGGCGCTCATCAGCGCCCCCAAATTATTGCTTCTCGACGAGCCCTCGGCCGGCATGACGCATGACGAAACAGCGGAATTGATGAACGACATTCTGCTGGTCCGCGAGCGAAACAGGCACCTCGCGATCATCATCGTCGAACACGAGATGGGCGTGATCGAACGCATCACGGACCGGTGCGTCGTGCTCAATTTCGGCCGCAAGATCGCGGAAGGACCGTATCGCGCTGTTGCCGCGGACGCGCAGGTTCAAGAAGCCTATCTTGGAGCCGCATGATGGCCGGCATCCTTGAGATCGAAAACGTTTACACCGCGTACGACAAGGCCGACGTACTCCAGGGCGTGTCGCTGAGCGTGGAGGCCGGGCGCATCACCTGCCTGCTTGGCTCGAATGGCTCCGGAAAAACGACGCTGGTGCGTTCGATCCTCGGTTTGACACCGGCGCGCGCCGGTCGCATCATTTTCAGCGGTATCGACATCACACGGCTGCCGACCCACAAGATCGTCGCGGCCGGAATCGCCTGCATACCCGAGGGGCGAAAGGTATTTCCCAAGCTTACCGTCGAGGAAAATCTGCGGGTTGGGGCGTACAGCGAGCGATCGGACAGAGCGACCTCGGCGCGGCTCGCCGACATCCTGGAAACGTTTCCGCGCCTTGCCGAACGGCGCACGCAGCTCGCCGGGACGATGTCTGGCGGCGAACAGGCGATGATATCGATCGGCCGCGGATTGATGTGCGCGCCCAGGCTTTTGCTTATCGACGAACCGTCACTTGGGCTGTCGCCGCGCTTGGTAAAAGAGAATTTCAACATCATCCGCAACATCAACGAGCGCGGTGTTACAGTGCTCCTGGTTGAACAAAATGTGCATCAGACGCTTGCGATATCCCATCACGGGTTTGTTCTGTCGAAAGGCCGCGTGGCGGCGAGCGGCGTGCCGGCCGAACTTGCCGCGCGTGACGAGGTGCGCGATGCGTATTTTGGTTGAGCCATGCTATCACCCGTCGAACTGACCCAGAATCTCGTCCGATTCAACACGATCAATCCGCCGGGCGCGGAGCGCGCCTGTGCCGAGAAACTCGCGGGTCTGCTCCAGGATGCGGGTTTTGCGATTGAACTGCGCCCATTCGGCGAAGGCCGCGCGCAGCTGGTCGCCCATATCGGGGGTGCAAGTCATAAATTGCCGATCGGCTTTACCGGCCACCTCGATACCGTGCCGCTTGGCGCGCAGCCCTGGTCGGTCGAACCGCTGGCTGGCGCAATCGTTGACGGAAAGCTCTATGGCCGCGGATCGTCCGATATGAAAAGCGGCGTCGCCGCGTTTGTTGCCGCTTGCGTTGGGCTGGCCGACAGTCTTGTTGAGACGGCCGGGGTCGTATTGATCATTACGGCGGGCGAGGAAACCGGCTGTTCGGGTGCCGATGCGCTCGTGCGTGGCAAGCCGCAGCTCCCGCCTGTCGGCGCGCTGGTGGTGGCGGAACCGACCGGTAACCGGCCGCTCGTCGGCCATAAAGGCGCGCTGTGGCTCGAAGCAGTCACCAGAGGGCTCACGGCACATGGTTCGATGCCGGAGGAGGGCGTCAACGCGGTGTATCGGGCGGCACGCGCTGTCATCGCGTTGCAGGAATTCGATTTCAATGTCGCCCGCCACAATGTCCTTGGAGCGCCGACGCTCAATGTCGGCACGCTAAATGGCGGTCTTAATATCAATTCGGTGCCGGATCGCGCGGTCATTGGAATCGACATCCGCACGATTCCGGGTCAAAGCCATGCCAAAATCCGCGATGAACTGACGAGCTATCTTGGCGCGGACGTCACGCTCGGCACGCTGCTCGATGCGCAAAGTGTTTGGACAGACCCTAACAACGCGTGGATCCAGAGCGTCATGCGAAATGCGCGCGAGATTGCCGGAGTTGACACGGCGATTGGCGGCGCACCGTATTTCACTGATGCTTCGGTCTTGACTCCCGCCCTTGGTTCGCCGCCGACCGCAATTATCGGCCCCGGCGAATTGACGCTGGCGCATCAGACTGATGAATACTGTTTCGTATCGCGCCTGGACCATGCCGCGGAGCTTTACGCGCGCCTCATACGAGAATGGTGCGGGATCTAAATGTCAACGTGGCCATCGTGCGCGGCATCTTCCATGGTCATGAAGACAGCGCCGGGTTGGACCCCGGTGTGATCAGCTACAAAGTGGTTTGCGATGCCGCGACGTCAGCGGTGAAGGCATGAATATGTGCGTATAAGGTCACGCGCATCCGCCGGCACCGCCCGCGTCGCTCTGAAGTTTTCGGTTGCCGTTCGGCAAGACAGCCAGAAATAATTCCCCCGCGGATCGATGACCAGCCTGGTCGGCATGAAGTCCGAAACCAGCACCGACAGGTACTCGACTGTGGAGAACCAGGTGAGCTGCTTGAGATCCGGTGCAATGCGTTGTGCCGATACGAACCGCGGGTCGCCGAGCGCCGAATCGGAGGCACTGCCGGTCGCGAGGACTCTGACCGCGCTTTTATAAGCCGTCCATTCCGCAACGAACTTGCTCGTCTGCACAACATGCACAAGATTGATGAGAAGAAACGCGCCGACGAATGCACGCGCGAAGACGGCGCTCGCCATTGATGTTGCCGCGCGCGCGAAAGCCGGCGGGACGGAAATCGATCCGTCGGCGCGCTGGGCGTAGAACGCCGCGATCAAACCAAACATCGGCGTGATAATGACGAGCAAGGTACGCATATAGTAGCGATTGCTCGCGTGCACCCAGTGGTCGAACCAGAGCCAATAGACGACGAGGCCCACGGCCACCAGGGCGACGGCGCCGTACTGCACGGTACGGCCCGATGCCAATCGCGAAAGCACGAGAAAAACGAACCCATAGACCGCGAGAACTTCGAGGAGCAGGATCACCAGTTTTGCCTCGAAAATTGTGGGATCGAAAAAGTGCAAACCCGCCCTGATCAATACCTCGCCAAAATATCGATCGGGCGGATATATGACTTTGATGGCAACCCAGAGTCCCAGCACCACGCCAAGCGCAATGACTGCGCGCAAGAAGAAAGCGTCGCGCGTTCCGCGAAGGGCAAGCGTCAGGACGATCGCGAAGGCAAGGACAAGCGCGCCCTCGTGTGAAAAGACGAGGGCGGCCATCGTTACGGCTAAGAGCGCCGTCCCGACGAAGCCCCGACGTGAATAATGGCACAGTGCGAGGCAAGGCCAGAAAATGGCGTGTGCGATCCACATTTCGGTTGGGAAACCGAAGACGAGCGGGCAAAGCAGGGCAGTCGAGCAACAGGCATAGGCAAAAATTGTACGGTCACGGGAGCGATCTGCCGCAAAAGTGCCGATGAGACCGGCCAGCGGCGCGATATAAAAAAGAAATCCGTAGATGACGATTCCTCCGCGAGGACTCCCGGTGAGCCAAACGAAGGTTTCGGCCGGCCACAAAGAGAGGAGGAAAACAGAGAGACGTCCTGAAATATTATGCCAATGGAATGCCCAGACATCCCTCACCGCGACGGCGTAGGAAAACATTGCGCCGTCGGCATAGAGCTGCAGGCTATATTGCAGCGCAAGCGCGACAAAAACGATCGACCACAAAAGCCCCGCGGTAACGACAAGGGTGCGCAAAAGATCTTCGTCGGTTCGATTGGAAGGTTGCAGTGCCGAGCGCATCTTTGGCCTTAGCCGCGCAGAAGTCCCTGGCGATCCAGAAGTTGCCTGAAAATTTCGCCAGCTCCTTCCGCGATTCTGTCCAGGAGCTGTGCCCCAAACTCCGCCGACGCCGATTTGGCATCGCCGATCACTCCCATATCGGCGATGTTCCGCTCATCCGTTGTCCAGGGCCATGTCACTCCGGGATCGATTATCGTCGCGCGCCCGGTTTCGGGGCCAATCGGGGCCTTCAATCTCGCGATTTGATCGCGGCGCACCAGGGTCGGAGCAGCCGCCAGCATCATCGAGGTCTCGATCTTGCCCCCGTGAATTTCCGGAATGCCGCCTGTCGATCCCGCATCCACCCAGCCGGTCGGATGCATAATGCAGACATTGAGCCCGAAGTCGGCGCGCAGATCCTGGGCGAGCGCCTCCAAAATCCCGCGATTGCCGCCATGGCCATTGACGATCGCCAAGTTACGCGCAGGAAGACCGCGGGCAATGGCGCGCGCCAGATCGCGTACCAATGAGGTCATGCCCTGAACCGACAGGGATAATGTACCAGGCGCCCATTCATGCTCGCGCGCGAGACTGACCGACAGGGTGGGCAATCGCCAAAGATCGTACGTATCGACCCATCGTGCTATCATTCGCCGGGTGAATTCCTCCGCCAGCACCACGTCGGTATTGATCGGCAAGTGCGGGCCGTGCTGCTCGATCGACCCCAGCGGCAGGCAGAGAATCGACCCCGGGCGCAGGCGCTCGGACACTTCGAGAAAAGTGAGCTCGCCGATCAACCGTTTTGGCAGTTCATGTGGCATGACCGGCATCGGCCCCCGTGCCGACAATCAGGTTGCGGCCATGTCTACGATATCAGCGCCTGGCGATGTTGCCAGAGGCTTCACACGCCGGGAGGTCAGGTGGGGTCGGCCAGCGTTGCCATGAGATGATCGAGTCGATGGCCGGCGCGCGCTGCTTTTGCAGTCAAGTATCGGCGATTGTCGGCATTGACCGGTGCCTGAAGCGGCATGCGGCTGGCAATGTCGATGCCGGCTTTGGCCAATCCGTCGAGTTTGGCAGGGTTGTTTGTCAGGAGAACTATTCGCGTGCAGTTGAGCATCTGAAGCATGCGTGCCGCGATACCGTAGTCCCGTTCATCGTCATCGAAGCCGAGCGTTGTGTTGGCATCGACCGTGTCGAGGCCATCGTCCTGCAACTGGTAGGTCCGCATTTTGTTGGCGAGGCCAACTCCACGCCCTTCTTGCGCCAGATAAAGCACCACGCCGCCACCGAGATCGTCGAGCCGGGTCATTGCGAGTTGAAGTTGATCGCCACAGTCACAACGACGCGAACCGAAGACGTCACCGGTAAGGCACGCCGAGTGTAGCCGGACCGGCACGGCATTGGTGAAATCGGGCTTGCCGACGATGATCGCGGTCGATGTTCCGCCAATCGAATCCCGGAAGATGACGAAGCGTGCGGAGGTTCCGGTATTCAGGGGCACCGAGGCTTCGCTCGCTATGGTCAGCGACTTGATCACTTCTTCCGCAAACTGCTCCACGGCATCGGCTTCGACCGTGATGATGTCTGCTTCGCGCGGAACGGAGTGTGCCGTCACTTCTGCGGCGAGCACCGCCGGCAGACCTTGTGAGAGCTTCACGAGCTGGATAGCCGCCGCGGCGGTACGACCGGCCGGGCTGGCGTCCGGCACACGGTTGCAAGTTGCATCGGCAACGAGAGTCAGGATTGAAGTGCCGTCATCGTCGGCCGAAAGGCGAACGGCCATCGGGGTACGGGCGTCGAGCCCGAGTGCCATGGCGCGGCGCGCCGTTATGATGAGTCTCGGCACGGACGGCGCGCATAGCATAATGAATGCGCTCAGTCGTTTTGCGTCGAGGCCGTCAACCGGTAACGCAAGGAGTGTCTCATCTTTGCCGCGAAGGAGAACCGGCCGCCGGCCATGGATTTCGGCCAGGCCGCGGCTGACGCCGGTATATCCTTTGCTACCGAACAAAACCGGGCTCACGCCAGTACGCACTGGATTCATTCCGAGACTTTCCATTCTTGGTGCCCGCTAGTGTAAGAACACCGCGCGGCTGACTATCATTCCGTTCGCAAATAGGCCGAATTTGTGCCAGCTTGATGGCGCCAACACATATTGATTAACGCGCTCGGCGTGCTTTTAGCTGCCATGCCATTAAGAAATTTCCCCACAACCAAGCCGAGCGGCCAGGCGGCCGCTCAAGGGTCTTCCGACCGATGGGTGGAGTTTAGCAATATTTTCCGCGCTGGGGACCAGCCTTTACCGCAGCCTTGGGACGAAATTTTTGGCCCTCTTCGGCAAGGCGCCGTGGATGACCTTGTCGTAGTGGGCCAGATTGGTCAGTCACTTGACGGTCGCATTGCCACGGAAACAGGCCACTCCAAGTATATTAATGGCCCAGCAGGACTTGCCCATTTGCATCGCCTGCGGTCATTGGTCGATGCCGTTGTTATCGGGGTTGGCACCGCGATCGCCGACGACCCGGAATTGACCGTCCGGCGGGTCACCGGGATGCATCCGGCGCGCGTCGTCATCGACCCAAAGGGTCGTCTTGGGCCCGGCGCGAAGGTATTTCGCGATAATGGCGTGCGACGTCTGCTGATAACCGCCGACGGGACCTCGGCCCAGCCTCCAAGCGGGGTACAAATTCTCCCGTTACCTGCAGTCGAGGGCCATCTTGCTCCAGCCACAATCCTTGCGGCCCTGGCCGCTCGCGGGATGCGTCGTGTGCTTATCGAGGGAGGCGCCGAAACCGTTTCGCGCTTTCTGGCCGCAGGCTGTCTCGACCGCCTGCATGTCATCGTCGCGCCAGTCATTCTGGGCGCGGGCCGTCCGGGCATTACTCTGCCACCGGTAGAGCGGGCCGATCAGGCTCCGCGCGTGCCGGTGTGCACGCATCAGATTGACGACGAGGTACTGTTTGACTGCGATCTGTCCGCTCAGCGCCTGCCGATTGGGGCGGCGAGCAGGTCAAGATGACCGACGCGCAGCGATGATAGGCCGGCGCTGATGAATTCACGCCGGCGCAAAAGCCAGGACGCCGCTTTGGCGGGCGCAAGGCCAACCTCACCCACCGCGTCCGCCCAGCCGGAGAAAATTGCTTCCTGTATGTCGCGATCGCGCGGGCCGATGATCCAGTCGGATCGTCGATGCGTAGCGACATAGCCCACGCGTTCGAAGCCTTCGATCGCAGCTTTCGCTGCCGCCGGGCCGAGCGCGGGACCGAATCCCTTTTCGATCGTCTGATGCGCGTTGATCGCGGAAATTATCTCCGGGTCGGCCGGATCGCCTGGAGCGATCTCTATCCGCCCGTCGTAAGTGAGCGAGGCGTAAAACGGAATTGAACGTGCCGCGATTTCCACGACCAGCCGGTCAAGCCAGGTATTCGAGACAAGATCTAGAAGTGCCGACGTCGTGACGAGATCCGTCGGTCCGTCGAGTGCGGCCTCGAGGTCGCGGTTCAAATCGAGTGGGATGGCCGCAACCGTCACGTGATTGGCGAGTGGCATGGCCTTCGCCCGGCCAAGCAGGCCCAAATCATTGTCGACGAGACGCCAGTGCTGACGGACCGGCAAATGTGGACTCAGCGCCCGCAATGTCGAGCCGGTCCCACAGGCAAGGTCGACAATTTGCAACGATGGAAGCGCGTCGAGTGACGCGGCGACCATCGAAACGATTTCACCGCTGCGCGCGCGCAGATCATGAGGTTCGCGCAGCGCCAGCCAATCAGCTGAAAAGCCGCTCATGCCACGGTCTCCAGCGCGCTGGAAAATATTTTCGCCGAATCTTGCCAGCGCGGGAGGCCGGCTGCTGTTGCGCGCGCAACGCTGGCCAATTGCCTGCGGACTTCCGCATCGGCGACTACGGTGCGCAGCGCATGCGCAAACGCGGCTATGTCGTCCGGCGCGACCAGTATGCCGGCCCCGGACGGTACCACCTCCGGTATCGCGCCCGCGCGCGTCCCAATGACGGGAAGGCCGTATGCGATCGCCTCGCTATACGCCATGCCGTAGCCTTCGAAACGGGACGCAAGCGCGAACATGTCGGAGCTTGCATATAAGTCCGCCAGCTGCTGGGCTGACACAGCCCCGAGCACACTGACACGCTGGCCGAGCTTGAACCGGGCAATGTCAGCCTCAAGCCGAGCCGCGGTTGCGGCGTCGCGGTTCCGATCTCCTGCAATGGTCAGGCGCCAGGGCAGATCCGAGAGGGGCGCGAGAGCCGCGAGCAGGATGTCGAAGCCTTTGCGGGGCACCACCGCACCGACCGACAGAATCCGGACAATGCCATCCTGGCTGCCGGGCGCGGGCATTACCGGATCGGTGCCCGGACACGCAACGGTGATCTTGTCGCGCGGCACGCCGTAGCTGTCGGCCAGTTGCTGCGCGGTGGCGTCGCTGGTGACGATCACGTGCTTCGCGGCCATCAGGGCCGCGCGTTCACTGGCTTGCAGGATTTTGGCCTGTGCCGCGCTCAAGCCGGTTTCGAGGGCCAGCGGGTGATGGACGAGTACTACCAAGGTATGCTGTTCACGCAATCGGCGCGCGGCTTCAGGCAAAACCCCAAGGGCGAGACCGTCGACAAGAATTTGGCGGGATGCGGGCACCATAAGCAACCGCGCCTCTGCGGCCATCAGCGTTTCCCTGCTGGCCCATGGAAAATTCTCACCAAGTCCGATGATGTCAATTGTCCAGCCGAGCTTTCCAAGCTCAGCGATCATGCGCCGGTCGTACGCATAGCCGCCGGTCGCCGTTGCAAGGTCGCCCGGAATCGCGAAGGCGAGCCGCTTCACCACAAATTCGCCTCGTACGAGGCCCGGGCCACGTGCGATTCCGACAGTGTCACACGGATTGCCTTGAGTTGACGGCCGGGGCGTCCGAGTCCGTCCGCGCGTGCGGCCTTCGCAAGCTGATCGAAAATATGCTTGGTAAGGAATTCCGTCGTGGTGTTCATGCCTTTGAATTCAGGCAGGTCGTCAAGATTGCAATAATTGAGGGGCGCTAACGCCGACTTGAGTGCTTCGTGCGCGCGGCCAATGTCGATCACGACACCGTTGGAATCCAGCGCCTCGGCAAAAAATGCTGCGTCTATGACGAAGGTCGCCCCATGCATAGCCTGTGCCGGACCGAACATTGCACCGCGGAACGAGTGGGCAATCATAATGTGGTCGCGGACTTCGACGGAATACAAAAGAACCTCCTAGACGTACGATATGAGTTGGGCGATGGCACCATTGCTCGGTTGGAACAAGCCCGGCAACCGCTTCGGCAAATCGCGAAACGGCACCGCCGGCGCAAGGAGCGCGTCAAGGCGCGCGTCGGCCAGCAAGGCGAGCGCGGCAGCAAGTCTGCGCCTGTGGGTCCAGCGGGGGCGGTGCGATCGCGCAATCTTGCCGACCTGGCTCGAAATCAGCTGCAGCCTCCGGCTGTGGAATCCACTGCCTAGCGCGATCGCTACGGGCGTGTCACCATACCAGCTTAGCTCAAGCACAACGGCCTCATCTCCGGCGAGCGAAATCGCCGTTTCGAGCCCGGCGGCATTTCCGCTCGCGTGGAAAACAACGTCGCAGTCACGCTTCGCTGAATCCGGTTTCGAAAAATCCACATCGAATTGGCGTGCCAGTTCGGCGCGTGCGGGATTGACGTCGACGAGTGTCACCTCGGCTCCGGGCAGGTGCCCGCACAGAAACGCTACCATTGCGCCAACGGCGCCCGCGCCGACGACCGCAATCCGGTCGGCGGCTGACGGCTGCGCGTCCCACACGGCGTTGAGTGCGGTCTCCATATTGGCTGTGAGCACCGCGCGTTGCGGCGACACGGCATGAGGTAGCGGCACCGCGGCGTCGAGCGGCACATTAAAATGGGTTTGATGGGGATGAAGGGTAAAGACCATGCGGCCGACCATTTCTGCCGGGCCAGCTTCGACTTCTCCGACCGTGGCGTAGCCATATTTTACCGGAAAGGGAAAATTTCCGCCCATAAATGGCCCGCGCATGCGACCGTATTCACTTTGAGGCACACGGCCTGAAAGGACGAGCGACTCGGTGCCCCGGCTGAGCGCACCGTAGAGCGCGCGCACCCGCACTTCCGCGGGTCCTGGAGCCGCCAATTTTTCCTCATGGATTTCGGCGCGGCCGGGCGCCGTATACCAGAGCGCCTGGGCGGTCTCGACGTTACGCTTGGTCGCCACTATCGTTGGCCCCCGATTGGACTATTGAAACCGTTGCCGTGTTATATCATCAAGTCCGCGCATCCGTCGGGGATCACTGGTCGTTAACCGTGTGTTAGAGCGCTTGCCTCAGCAATCGATACAATTCGACGCCGCCGCGACCGGGCGACGCGCGCTGATCGCGTGTCTCTTTGCCACAACCATGGCGGCTTCGCTAGCGCTTGCGGCAGTGGCGCTCTCGCCCGGTGGCTTCGATGCAATTGACATCGTGTTGCTCATCCTGTTTGCAGCCACGCTGCCATGGACGGTGGCCGGATTTTGGAATGCTGTTATTGGATTTCTGATCATGCGGCTTTCGCGTCATCCGGTTGCGACAGTCATGCCGCAGGTGGCGCGCGTTCAGGGCAACGAAACCATCACCGCATCCACGGCAATTCTTTTGTGCATTCGCAATGAGATGCCGGAGCGCGTGCTGCGCAACCTCGAACCAATGCTGGCGGGCCTCGACACGTCTGGTTTCGGCGGGTGTTTCCGTCTCTACGTCCTCAGCGACACGAGTGATCCTGGCATTGCGGATATCGAAGAAGCGCGCTTCGTCGCACTCACCAAGCGATGGGAAAATCGTGTGCCGGTGGTCTATCGCCGCCGGGCCGTCAACGTCGGATATAAGGCCGGCAACATTCGAGATTTCTGCGACCGCTGGGGTCGTGACCACGAACTTGCAATAACCCTAGACGCGGACAGTTTTATGACTGCCGACGCAGTCTTGCGTCTCGTTCGTTTGATGGAAGCAAATCCGAAGATCGGGATCTTGCAAGGCCTGGTGGTTGGCCTGCCGTCGACGAGCGCTTTTGCTCGAATTTTTCAGTTTGGCATGCGGCTCGGAATGCGCTCGTACACGATCGGCAGCGCCTGGTGGCAGGGCGATTGCGGCCCCTATTGGGGGCACAACGCAGCGTTACGACTCGAACCGTTTATTGCCCATTGTGCTCTTCCGCTCTTGTCGAAGGACGGTGCGCAGGAACAGCACATTCTTAGCCACGATCAGATCGAAGCGGCACTGATGCGCGCCGCCGGCTACGAGGTGCGCGTGCTGCCGGAGGAAACCCTCGGCTGGGAGGAAAATCCACCGACACTGATCGAGTTCATTCGTCGCGATCTGCGATGGTGCCAGGGCAACATGCAGTATTGGCGATTTACCGTGCTTCGCGGGCTGGCGCCGGTCAGCCGGTATCAATTAGGGTTGGCGATTATGATGTTCATGGGCTCGCCGGCATGGATCGGATTGTTGATCCTGGGTACCGTGGCGGGCGCAATTGTCGACAGGCCATCGAGCTTCATCCGCGCGGATGCCGGCACCGCTCTGTTTGCAACCACC
Organism: Pseudolabrys sp.; assembly: GCA_035691545.1. Lineage (GTDB taxonomy): Bacteria > Pseudomonadota > Alphaproteobacteria > Rhizobiales > Xanthobacteraceae > Pseudolabrys. Next base: position 19,000 of record DASSIT010000024.1, read on the forward strand.
TTGCTAATGTGGTTTGCGCCGAAAATCGCGAGCGCTGTCGACATCCTGATGCGGCGAGATCTTCGCAGTGAGTTTGGCGGAACGGTGCGCTTTGTCGTTAATTTCATCATTGAAACCGCATATTCGATTTTGCTTTGCCCGATCCTCTGGCTTGGCCACACGATCTTCCTGATCGGACTTATGTTCAGCCGGGAAATCGGGTGGATCGGGCAGAGCCGCGATGATCATCGGGTGCCATTTACGCTGGCTTTTCGCAATCTGTGGCCGCATTCGCTGCTCGGTGGAGTCGTGCTGATAACATTGGCGGTAACGCGTCCGGAAGCGATTCCCTACGCATTCTTTCTGGCCGGAGGGCCAGCCTTGGCAATTCCATTTGCAATGATAAGCGCCTGGCCTTCCGTCGGCCGGTTTTGCACCCGACTTGGTATTGGCCGCTTGCCCGAGGAGACCTCGCCTCCCGACGCGCTGAAAGCTCTCGCGTTGCCGGCGATAGAAGCTGCGACGCCGTTGCCACGGTTCAACCCGGTTTAACGCGGTGCTCGAACTGATAAAGACCGCCGCCGGCGTCATCCGGTCGCTGCGTATCTACTACGGCGATCGCCAGCGCGCCGCCGCAATGGACGAGGTTTACGGGCAATTCGTTAATTCGGGCGATCTGGTGTTCGATATTGGAGCGCATGTCGGCGATCGAGTTGCTTCATTCCGTCGCCTTGGCGCGCGCGTCGTAGCTGTCGAGCCACAGCGCGCCATCGTTGCCGCGCTCAAGCTTCTTTACGGTCGAAATCCTGCTGTAGTGATCGAACCGGTCGCAGTCGGCAGGCGTTCGGGCGTGACGAACTTAATGATCAATCCAGTCAACCCGACGGTCTCGACCGCGTCAGAAGCATTCGTCGCGGCCGCACGAAATGCGCCTGGCTGGAATACGCAACGGTGGACCAAAGCCGTCCGAGTGGAAACGACAACATTGGACCTGTTAATCGAAAAACACGGTATCCCCGTATTCATCAAGATCGACGTGGAGGGGTTCGAGGCCGAGGTTCTCGGCGGGCTTTCCAGGCCGGTGAAAGCGCTGTCGTTCGAATTTACGACAATCCAGCGCCGGGTCGCGGCGGCGTGCATTGAGCGTTGCGTTGAACTCGGTTACGCGAAGTTCAACGCGGTAATCGGCGAGAGCCAGGTATTTTCGCACGATGATTGGGTGAGCGGTGTTGCAATCGCTGCCTGGCTGAACGGCTTGCCGCAAAGTGCCAATTCCGGGGACGTTTATGCGACGCTTTGAAAAGACGTCCCCGATGTCATTCGCACAATTGCTTGTCGTATTGCTGGCCGTTGCAGGATTCGGGCTTACGCTCGTGATATTCTATCCCGGCGTGATGACCTATGACGCCAAATTTGTCTACGAGGATATTGCCAAGCACGCCCTGGGCGACTGGCAGTCGCCGGTGATGACGGTGTTGTGGTCCGTGGTGGATCCGCTTGCGCCGGGGTCAGCCAGCATATTCCTGCTCATGGCGGCAATGTATTGGCTTTCTTTCGGGCTACTCGGTTACGCGCTTGCGGATCGTTCAATGGGGCTTGCCGTCTCGTCATCCATATTGGCGCTCATGCCTCCGGCATTTTTCTTCGTAGGCATAATCTGGCGTGACGTGCTGTTTGGCGTCACGTGGTTGCTTGCAGCAATCGTTGCTTTCGTGGAATCTGATCGTGAGGGAAGAGACAGAATTCTCGCGCAGGCAGTCGCGCTCTTTCTTTGCGGTTTCGGCGTTCTGCTGCGGCCGAATGCGTTGATCGCTGCGCCAATACTTGCGGCCTACATCATCTGGCCGGCGCGGTTTCGATGGCGGCGTGCCGCGCTAATTTTTGCGCCTGCTATCGTTATATTTTTTGGGCTCGTGCAGTTTATCTATTATGGGGCGCTGGGTGCGACGCGGCAGCACCCGCTGCAATCCATCATGGTCTTTGATCTTGGCGGCATAAGCCACTTCGCCAAGGAGAACGAATTCCCCGTCAGGTGGAATGACCGAGAACAGGAACTGGTGCTCAATGGCTGCTACCGGCCGACAGAGTGGGACATCTACTGGCGGCTCGAACCTTGTGAATTCGTGATGCACAGGCTCGAAGCCGGCGAGAAGCTGTTCGGCACATCTGCGATCACGGAAGCCTGGGCGCGCGCCGTTGCGCGCCATCCGGTTGCCTATGTCGAGCACCGCGCGAGCTTCATGTGGAATTTTCTTTACGGTTCGAACCTCACAATTTGGGTCGCCAATGTCGAGAATCCGTCCGAAACCGTGTTTCCTGGTCGCCCTGCGTTCGCGGCCTTGAGAGCCGTTCATGATGCGCTTAAGCCGACACCTTTATTCCGCGCGGGTACCTGGCTGCTGGTCAGCATGGCAATTTTGATATTTGCCTGGCGGCGGCGCGACACCCGCGAAGGCGCCTTTGCAATCGGCGTCTGCGGATCGGCAATAGTCTATGTGCTCACGTTCTTCGCCGTCGGCGTCGCCTCCGATTTCCGTTACGCCTATTGGGCCGTGCTCGCGAGCGTTGCGAGCGTCCCGGTCTTATTGGGACCGTCTACGCTTCGACGGGGCTGAATTGTGCCTTGGTAAGCTGCTTGAAGCGTCCATCGAGCCTGTTTAGTTGCTCAAATGTGCCGCTCTCGATGATGCGTCCGCCTTCAAATACGAGTATCCGGGTCGCATTTTTAACGGTCGCAAGTCTGTGTGCGATCACAAAGGTTGTACGGTTCTTCATGACCTCATCGAGTGCTGCCAACACGCGGGATTCGGTCGCCGCGTCGAGAGCACTTGTCGCTTCGTCCAGTATCAAGATGGGAGGATCCTTTAGCAACGCGCGGGCAATTGACAGGCGCTGGCGTTCGCCTCCTGAAAGTGAACGTCCCCGTTCACCGACTTTGGCGTCGAAGCCGTCGGGGTTGCTGTCAATGAAATCGAGCGCCTGGGCACGCGCCGCCGCATCGCGCATTTCGTCATGATTCGCATCGGGTTTGCCAATGCGCAGATTTTCCGCAATTGAGCGGTTGAACAGCAGCGCTTCCTGAAACACCACGCCAATATTGTGCCTGAGCGAGCCGAGCCGAATGTCGCGTATATCCCTGCCGTCGATTGTGATTTTCCCGGATTGTGGGTCGAACGCACGATGAAGCAACATCAGCGCTGTCGATTTGCCGGCACCGGTTGCACCCACCAGTGCCACGGTCTCGCCGGGCAGGGCCGTGAAGGTTAGTCCGGAAACGGCCGGACGCGTCGTGTCATAGGAGAATGAGACATTTTCAAACTCAACCCGTCCGATTAATCGCTCGGCGTCGACAGCGTCTGGCCGGTCATGAAGCGCCGGTGCCGTGTCGAGGACGTCAAAGAATTCACGAAGGCGAGCGGCATCCATCGCCATGCGATTTGCAAAACTGACGGCCTGTTCGAGCCTCGCAATCACCATCCCTGAAAGGGCCATGAACGTGGCGATTTGACCAACCGTGGTGAGGCCCTGTTGAAACAGCCAAGTCCCCAGCAAAATGATCGAGAGGACCGCCAGCGTCGTCGACGCACGCGTAAGTACTGCAACAACCGCCCACCATGACAAAACGGGGAACTGTGCGGTTAACAGACGTTCACTCAACGATTTGAGCGCCATCACTTCGGTTTCGACGCGGGCAAAACTCTGAACCAGCGCGATGTTTCCAAGTGCATCGGATGCGCGTTCGGCAAGATCGGAGTGATGGGTTTGCACCGTGTTTTGAAGCGACTCGGTCTTGCGCACGACCAGCGCGGTGAGTACCCCGAACAGTACACAAAGTGCGATCAAGAGCAGCGCAAGGCGCCAGTTAAGCGCCAGCGACAGCGGTACGAGGATGAACAACGATACGAAGGCGGCAAGGTGCTCGCGGAAAAAGCCGAGCCAAAACGCCCACAATGCATCCGTCCCCTGAAGCATGATCTTCATCAGACGGCCGGAATGGACTTCACCGTGATAGGCGAGGGGTAGTTGCAGGACG
>DASSIT010000025.1:0-4487 GCA_035691545.1 Pseudolabrys sp.
CGGCCGAAGTGCTAGATTGATCCGAAATGAGGCTCACAAAACCGACATTTCCCGCGCCCGACCATGATCATGACCGCTGTACCGCGGACGCGCTGGAACATGCGGAACGGATTTGTGGCCGGCGGGCGCAGAAATTGACGCCCATCCGCCGCCAGGTACTGCAAGCGCTGCTGTCCAGCCACCGTCCGCTCGGCGCCTATGAAGTGATCGACGAACTCGCCAAATCGATGCCGCCTCCTGCCCCCATCACGGTGTACCGCGCTCTCGATTTCTTGATCGCCAACGGTCTTGTCCATCGCATCGAAAGCCGCAACGCGTTTCTGGCCTGCGCCCGTCATCACGATGCGGGCGCAATGGTTGCATTCCTGATATGCGAGCGTTGCGGCCTGGTCGGCGAAATTCCGGCCGCGCCTGTGGCACAAAGCCTCAACGCGGCGGCGCGCGACAGCGGGTTTGCGCCAAAGATCTCGGTTGTCGAAATGACCGGCGTTTGCGCGCATTGCCGGAAAGCATGAATTGTTGCCATGATCTCTTCAAAGGACCGGAGAAACGCTTTTCGCGGATCTTGCCCTAAAACGGCAATGGGCCGGCGCGGGGGCTGATGTCTTCAAAAAAGTTTGTGACGGCATCGGCCGATCGCCCGTTGGGTGCGGGCGCGATAGCGCTGGTTGTCCTGCTTTGCGTCAGCTGGGGATTCAACCAGATCGCGGTAAAGCTTGCGCTACCCGACATTCCACCGCTGTTGCAGGCAACGATCCGCTCCGCCGGTGCGCTGCCTGTGTTGCTCATCATCGCGCGTTTGCGCGGCGTAAAACTGTTTGGGTCAGATGGCACGCTTGCCGCCGGCATTTTCGCGGGGTTGATGTTCGGCTTCGAGTTCGTCCTGATCTACCGCGGCTTGCTGTTGACTTCGGCGTCGCGTGCGGTGGTGTTTCTCTATACGGCGCCATTCTTCGTGGCGCTCGGCGCCTATCAGTTTCTCGGCGAAAGGCTGCGTGGATCGCAATGGATCGGGCTGGGCCTGAGCTTTATCGGCGTCGCCATTGCACTGGGCGTTCCCCAAGCCAATGTCGATGCGAATGTCCTGCTTGGCGACCTCATGATCGTCGGCGGGGGCGCCTTGTGGGCGGGGACCACCTTGCTCGTCAAGGCAAGCCGGCTCGTTCGCGCGCCGCCCGAAAAGGCGCTCATCTATCAGGTTGCGCTGTCGATCCCGATTCTCGGCCTCGCCGCACTGGTTTTTGGCGAAACCGTGAGCCGTGTTCCCGGCGCGCTGGCCATGTCGGTCATGGTCTATCAGGCGGTCTGGGTGGTCGGATTAACGTTTTTGCTGTGGTTTGCGCTGGTTAAGAACTATCCAGCGAGCAAATTGTCGGCATTTACCTTTTTCACCCCTTTGTTTGGCGTCGTGGCTAGCTATTTCATCCTGCATGATCCCCTGACGCCGGCATTCGCGGCCGCCGCTTTGCTTGTGATTGCAGGCCTTTACCTCGTAAATCGGCCCGTTTCCGGTTCCAATGACACATTGCTGACCGTCACCAAAACCTGATATCTGAGACGCCATGAACAGATACGAAAATCCCCTCGAAAACGACGTCGCCGGCCCAAAAACACGACACAGGACCACCCGCGTCATGGTCGGCAACGTCGCGGTCGGCGGCGGCGCGCCGATCGTCGTGCAGTCAATGACCAATACCGACACTGCCGACGTCGAAAGCACGGTGGCCCAGGTCGCGGCACTTTCGCGCGCCGGCTCGGAGATGGTGCGCATTGCCGTCGACCGCGAGGAAGCAGCCGCCGCCGTGCCGCATATCCGGGATGGCTTGCGCAAGCGCGGCATCAGTACGCCCCTGATCGGCGATTTTCACTACATTGGCCACAAACTGCTCGCCGATTACCCGGCCTGCGCCGAAGCGCTCGACAAATACCGGATCAATCCGGGCAATGTCGGCTTCAAGAACAAGCGCGACACCCAGTTTGCCGACATCATCGAGATCGCCAACAAGAACGACAAACCGGTTCGGATCGGCGCCAATTGGGGCTCGCTCGACCAGGAATTGCTCTCAAAGCTTATGGACGAGAACGCGGCCTCACCCAATCCGCGCGACGCTCGCGCGGTGACCCGCGAGGCCATGGTGCAGTCGGCGCTGTTATCGGCCGCGCGCGCCGAGGAACTCGGCATGGCCAAAAACCGCATCATTCTGTCGGCAAAGGTTTCGGCCGTTCAGGATCTGATCGCGGTTTATCAGGAGCTGGCGCGGCGCTCTGACTACGCCATCCATCTTGGCCTCACTGAGGCCGGCATGGGATCGAAGGGCATCGTTGCCTCTTCCGCTGCGCTCGGCATTCTCCTGCAGGAGGGTATCGGCGACACCATCCGTATTTCGCTGACGCCCGAGCCCGGCGGCGACCGCACGCTGGAAGTGCAGGTCGCTCAGGAGTTGTTGCAGACCATGGGCTTCCGCACCTTCGTGCCGCTGGTGGCGGCATGCCCCGGCTGCGGCCGCACCACCTCGACCACGTTCCAGGAACTGGCGCGCTCGATCCAGGATTTTATTCGGGACGAAATGCCGAACTGGAAGACGCGTTATCCCGGCGTCGAATCGCTCAACGTCGCGGTCATGGGCTGCATCGTCAACGGCCCCGGCGAATCCAAGCACGCCAATATCGGCATCTCGCTGCCGGGCACGGGCGAAGCGCCGGCTGCGCCGGTCTTTGTCGATGGCAAGAAATTCCGCACCCTGCGTGGGCCGACCATTGCCGCCGATTTCAAGGCGCTGGTGATCGACTACATCGACCAGCGTTATGGGAAAGGCGCGAAGGCGCCGGAGACGGCGGCGGCGGAGTAAGTTCTCCCGCAAGGCGGCTGTCCGTGCCCGCTGTTTCCTAACGAATTGCGTGAGTTAAGTTACTTGTAGCTGAGCGCCCGCGGCGGCAGCCTTCGGCTCGTTGTAGCCTTTGGGGCGGACGAGCGCCTAAATTCTTGCGCTTGAAATGGCGCGCTCGCCGGCCTTTGATGGCGATCACGAGAGCCGCAACAAAACAGGAGGGGAGAAAACATGTTCAAAGGATTTTCATTTATGTTCGCGCTCTCGGTCGGCTTCGTTGTTTTTCAAGCGACAAGCGCGCCTACCGCGACGGCAAAAGAACTCAAAGTGCTCTCGGAGCAGACCGCCGGCGGATTCGGCCACATCGAATCCGTGGCCTGTGATCCCAAGGGCAAGGTGCTTTACACCAGCGATTTCGGTCCCGACCTCAAGCCGGCGGACAAGGACGGCAAGGGCAAGATCACCAAGGTCTCGCTCGACGGAAAAATCCTCGAGGACGGTTTTCTTCCCGCGCCGGGCCAGACGCTCAACAAGCCAAAGGGCATCTGGATCAAGGGCAATCGCCTGTGGGTGACGGACATCGACTCGGTTTGGGTGTTCGATCTCAAGACCAAGAAGGGCAAGAAGCTCGATCTGCCCGGCATCACGTTTGCCAACGACCCGACCGTGATGGGCGATGCACTCTATGTCAGCGACAACCGCTCCGACCAATTGGTGCGCGTCGAGCCCGCCGATTTCCTGGAAACCAAAGCCGAGCCCAAGATTACGGTGCTGTTCAAGGAAAAGGGCGTCAATCCGAACGGCGTCTATCCCGGCAAGCGTGGGGCCCTGATGATGGTCGGCTTCAAGGGCAAGGATGATCCGCGTGGCATCTACTCGCTTGTGCCCGGCAAGGAGCCGGAGCTGTTGTCCGACAAGATCGGCATGCTGGACGGGCTTTATGTGATGAGCGATGGCGACATTCTCGCGACCGACTGGACGAGCGGATCGTTGTTCCAGTGGAACAAGACGATGGGGATGAAGAAGCTCGCCACCGACTTCAAAGGACCGGCCGATTTCTGTGCCTTCGAAAACGCCAAGGGCCTGATGGTGGTGGTGCCTGATCTCGTCAAGGGCGAAATGCGTTTCGTGCAGCTCGGGAAATAACTGCCTGCTGCGTGCGCTGCGAGGCCCGCCGCGGCAGGCTGATCCGCGAGCCTATCGCTCTCGCAAAAAGTCCCCGATTTGCGTCGCGTCATCATCACGCCGCGGCCTGCGTCCGGACACGAGAAAATTGCTTGACAGCATTTCGCTAAAGCGAGGTGATTTGCCCGTCGTGCCAATTGGTCGCAGGCGTGCGGCGTTGATCGAAAGCCCAAATCAGCGGCACTTCTCTCGCTGTCCCGCACCCACCAAGAGGGGCGTTTCGCGATCGTCACGAGCGTTGGAGCGGGATGCGGTGGACGCTTTTGGCGCAGCTGACGATTGCGCTTAAAAAAGCGGACGGCGAAGTCGTGTGGTTCTGACGCCCCGACGCTGGCGTCAAGTTGGCCGCGATGCTTCTCGCATCGTGGCCAGCGATGGTGGCAACAAAGCCCGGCTCACCAGGAAGAGCACGAAGGAAACCGTTAAAACCAATCGCGTGCGGGAATGCCGGGTGATTCCGGCGCGACCTGCGGT
>DASSIT010000026.1:0-9636 GCA_035691545.1 Pseudolabrys sp.
TTGGTGGTGAAAAACGGCTCGAAAATCTTCTCTATAATTTCGGGCGGAATACCGGTCCCCGTGTCACTGACTTCGACCAGGACGTAGTCGGCCCGGGGCATGCCCTTGTACGCGAATTGTCCGCATTCATCGGCGGTCACATTGGCGGAACGCACGGTGAGTTTTCCGCCGTCGGGCATGGCATCGCGCGCGTTGACCGCCAGGTTCACAATCACCTGCTCAAATTGCGAAATGTCGGCCTTGACGGGCCACAGGTCCCGTCCATGAACGATGTCGAGCGTCACCTTCTCGCCGATAAGCCGCTTGAGCAGCATGCCGAGGTCGCTCAGCGTTTCGCCGAGATCGAGCACTTGAGGACGCAATGTCTGCTTGCGCGAGAACGCCAGCAACTGACGGACGAGCGCTGCCGCACGATTGGCATTCTGCTTGATCTGCATGATGTCTTTGAATGACGGATCCGTCGGCTTGTGTGCGTTAAGCAGAAAATCCGTCGCCATCATGATGGCGGATAACACGTTGTTGAAATCGTGTGCGATGCCGCCGGCGAGCTGTCCCACCGACTCCATTTTCTGTTGCTGCTGAATCCGGTTTTCGAGCGTGCGTTGCGCGGTTGTTTCGAGCGCGTAAACGATCGCGGCTTCGCCGTCGCGGTCTTCCTCCTCGACGGCCAGCACGAAAAAATTGGCCCAGCGTTCTGCGCTGCCGGTGAGCGCCGCCTCGACCGGTGCAATATCACTTTGTCCTTCGGCTGCCTTCCGGATTGCGGCCTCGAGCGCAGGCCGGTCACGCCCGCTGACCACCGACAGGATCGATCTTTCGTCGCCTTTGAGCAGACCTTCGAATGCGCTGGCAAATCGCGCATTGCTCCGCGCGATCCGCCCGGTCTTGTCGACGGTGGCGATGGCCATGGGCGTATTCTGGAAGAAGCGCATGAATCGCACTTCAGCAGCGCGTTGGGGATCGCTACCGTCACTCCGCGCCCGGTTCAGAACGAGCGTGCGCGAGGCCCCCGGCGTGCCGTCGGCGCCAAAGGCGACTTTGTGAAAGAGACGCACCGGGACAGGCTTGCCGCCGCGGGTCTTGAGATCGAGGTCGAGAACTTCCGTCTTTACTTCTCCAGGCGCGGCGTTGAGCGTCGTGAGCAACGCGGCGCCCTCACCGGCGACGATATCTCCCAGCTTGAGCGAGCCGGCGCCGACCTGAGCGAGATCATGATCGAGCCACGATGCGAGCGTCGCATTGAGATAGACAATCTCGCCTGCAGCATCGACGGAGAAAAACCCCGCGGGCGCGTGGTCAAGGTAGTCGACGGCGTATTGCAGCTCCTGGAAGACGTTTTCCTGCCGTTCGCGATCACGCGTAACGTCGGCAACCGACCAGACAGTGACACGCGCGTCGCGCCGATTTTCACCAAGCGGCCGCACGCGCATGCGCAGCCAACGCGCGCCCTCGCCGCCGCCAGTAATCCGTACCTCTTCTTGAAGGCTTCGGCCTTCACGCGCAGCCTTAAGGAGGCGATATACGGACTCCGAGACATCCGGATCGCCAACAAACGCGCTTTCGACAGGCCGCACGTCGTGGAGATCCGACGCGCCGATCAGGTCGAGATAGGTCGCATTCGCATAGAGCACGCGGCCCGCATGGTCGGTGACAAGGATGCCATCCGGCGCACCATCCACGACGGCCTTGAGCAACGGATTACCCTGCTCCTTGCCGCTGAATTTCATGATACCGGAAGCCGCCGCAAACAGGGCAAGGACGCCGATGGTGCCGAGGAGCGCCAGGAGTGTCAGGACATAGGCTTCCACATAATCGCGACCGATCGACACCAGGCCGCCGGCTGCGCCGATCAGGGCCGCCGCCACCAGGATGACCAGGCCGATTGAGCTGCCACGCGGCGCGTTCCGGCTTTTATCGAAAGCCTTGCGCTCACGGCCCTCCATGCGGTCTCGCGCTTCGGCCGGCGCTAACGGATCGTGAGTTGCCATGGCTCCTGAGTGCCTTAAGGCGCCCTATCGGCGCAAGTGCCAGCCGCGGCCAATCCCGGCATTTGAATATTACTCTCAACGCCTCGCCGGCATCATCCGGCGCAGCCGCATGACGTAGCCGATGACCTCGGCAACCGCTTTGTAATGCTCCGGCGGAATTGGCTGGTCGATATCGACGGTGGCGTGCAGCGCGCGCGCAAGTGGTGGGTTTTCCACGATCGGAACCGAGTGCTTGCCAGCGATCTCCCTGATTTTGAGCGCCATGGCATCGACGCCTTTTGCCACGCATATCGGCGCGTCCATCCCGCGCTCATATTCCAGCGCAATCGCATAGTGCGTCGGGTTTGTGATGACAACGGCAGCTTTGGGCACCGCAGCGATCATGCGCCGACGCATACGGATCTGCCGCACCTGCTTCATCTTGCCCTTGATGGCCGGGTCGCCTTCGGTCTGCTTGAACTCCTCCTTCACTTCGCGCAGCGACATTTTCTGCCGCTCGTACCATTGGCGATACTGGAACAGGTAGTCGGCAGCCGCGACGAACGCGAGCATCGCAACCACCACACCCAGGAGCTTGAGCGCCAGGCCTTGAGAGACGGATAGGATGACGGTGGGATCACTGCGTGTAAGGGCCTCAAGCCGGCCGCGCTCCGGCCACATCAAGGCCGTCAGCACGCCGCCGACAAGGAGCAGCTTGACGAGTCCTTTCGCCAGATTGGCAACCGCCTGCTTCGAGAAAATCCGCCCGAGGCCGGCCGCCGGGGAAATCCTGGATAGCTTTGGGACAAGCACTTCGAGCGACCACACCAGACGGTGCTGGATAATATTGCCGCCGAGCGCCGCGAGAATCAGCACAAGAAATGGAATGGCGACGGCCGCAACCATTTCGCTGCCTATCTTCTCGAACAGCCAAGGCAATGCCGGGCCATCGAGATTGATGTCGTAGGAGTTGGCGATGATGCCGCGCATGGTCGCGGTCAGATCTCTGCTCATCGCACCGGAAAACGTCATCAACACGAGCGCGGCACCGGCAATGACAAACCACGTGTTGACTTCTTGGCTCTTGGCCACATCGCCGCGCTTGATCGCCTCGTCGAGGCGCTTTTGCGTCGGTTCTTCTGTTTTGTCGAATTCGCCCTGATCGTCGGCCATGTGCGGTCCCGGTCAGGCGTGCGGTGCAAGGTCGGAGAGGACGCCCTGGATATAATCCACAAAGGTGCCCATCATCGCGCCGATGACCACCACCAGCAGCAATAGACCAAGGATGATCGAAAGCGGGAGACCGATGAAGAAAACCTGCATCTGGGGAATGAGCCGCGACAAGACCCCAAGGCCGAGATTGAACAGCAAACCAAAGACCAGAAACGGTGCCGACAGCTGGATCCCGATGCGGAACGCGGTTGCAACAATCCGGGTCACGTGCTGCGCGGTGTCGCCCATCAGCGGCAATTCACCGGGCTGGAAAATCGTGTAGCTGTCATTCAATGCCGCGATGACGAGGTGATGCAGATCGGTCGCAAACACCAGCGCAACGCCAAGAACGCTCAGAAAATTCCCGACCAGCAAACCTTGCTGGTTCTGCGTCGGGTCGACCGTCGTGACAAATCCAAGGCCAAGCTGCTGGGCGATGACGGTCCCCGTGACCTGGAGTGCCGATATCGCCAAACGAGCCGTGAGGCCCAGCACGGCGCCCACGACAATTTCCTCAAACAGCAGCAAGATTACCGGCCCGAGCGAGTTGAGATCGACCGTGTAGGCCTTCTGATGCGCCGGCAGCAGGATCGCCGAGAGCATCAGCGCGATGCCGAGCCGCACCCGCGACGGCATGGTCTGCTCGCCTATGCCGGGCAGCAGCATGACCATGGCGCCGACACGCGCAAAAGTGAGAAGAAATGCCGCAGCCAGGGCCGGCAAAAATGAGATGTCGATCCGCATTGCGCCTAGCCGCTGACGATGCGTGCGGCGATCCGCAACATTTCGGCATGCAGTCTTTCGGCCATGAATGGCAGCGCTACCAACAGGGACAGGAATATCGCCAGAATTTTTGGCACGAAGGCGATCGTCATTTCCTGAATTTGCGTGAGGGCCTGCAGCAAGGAAATTGCAACACCGACTGCGAGCCCAACCAGCATCACGGGACTGGAAACAACGATCAAGGTATAGATCGCATCACGGGCTACATCGAGGACTTCGGGGCCGGTCATTGGTTGGCGCTGCCTAGATCGGCATTTTCATGATGTCATCATAGGCCTGGATAACGCGATCGCGAACGGCAACAACCGCGTCGATCGCGACTTCCGTCTCCGAGACGGCGGTGACAACGTCGACGATGTTGCCTTTGCCGCTGACCGCGGCGCGCGCCTGAGCGTCGGACTTGTGCCCCATCTCGGCGACGGAACCGATGGCGTTCTTGAGCACGGAAGCAAAGCTCGTCTCCGAATCCGCCTCCGCCGGTTTTTTTGCGAGAGCAAGCGAAGAGAAATCCGATGCGATACGCGCAACGCTGGCATAAGCGCTGGCGGCGGTGAGTGGTGTGGCCATTGCGATTGCGCCTTTCAGGCTTTGAGGATGTCTATGGTGCGTTGAAGCATGCGCCGCGTGGCGCTGATGACATTGATATTGGCTTCGTAGGAGCGCTGGGCGTCGCGCATGTCCGTCATTTCGACGAGTGGATTGACATTGGGATATTTGACATTGCCGTTTATGTCGGCGGCGGGATGTCCCGGTTCGTATTTCAGTCGAAAAGCGGAGCTGTCTGTCTGCACCTTGCCGAGTTCGACCAGTTGCGTGTCGAGCGTGCGATCCAGCTCGCTGTGGAATGTCGGGATTTTTCGACGGTACGGATCGGCGCCAGGCCGCTGCGGAGTCGAATCGGCATTGGCGATATTTTCCGAAATGATCCGCATGCGGCCGGCCTGCGCGCGCAAGCCGGATGCGGCGATAGTCAATGTCTTGATGAAATCCACTGTTGCCCTCCCCAGCAGCGCCTTGCGCGCTCAGCGCTTGCCGAGCGCCGTCTTGATGAGATTGAGACTGCGCGTGTAGAGCGCGGTCGCCGTCTGAAAATCCATCTGATTGGCCGCCACCTTCATCATCTCTTCTTCCAGGTTCACGGCGTTCCCCGTTGGACGCACTTCAAAGTCACGCGCGTTTGCATTTGGAAACGGCGATTGGCTCAAGCCAACGCCTTCGATATGGCCGCTATCGGTACGCGTGAGCGTGAGGCTGGCGACCGCCGTCTGAGAAGACGACATAGGATCTTCGAACTTCAGCGGCGCAAGATCGCGAGCCCGGAAGTTTGGGGTATCCGAATTGGCTACGTTTTCGGCGAGCACCCGTTGGCGCGCTTGCGCCCAATCGAGACGCGTTCGCAGCATGGAGAGAATCGGAATGTCAGCGATGGCCATGGCCAGTGTCCCCGGAAGCGCCCCCAGCACGGTATTGTCGTGCTAGGCAGACTTTGCCGGGCGTATGGTTAATGGCCGGTAAATGCTGCTGGGAACCTGTGGGGCGGGCAGCCGAAAGGGGCACAATTTGATTCGAGGATGCCAGCCAACCCGCAAATTGCCACTTTATTTGTTAATACTCTGTTAGTATTCAGCGCGGCAAATAGTGCCGACCGGAATTAACCATTCGGGCGATTCTCCCGGGAAGCGTTAGCAGGAAGAACGGAGCGTATTGATGTTCGAGAGCTTGTTTGGCTCGGAAATGCCGCTAGCTGCCCGATTCTTCATCGCCTTTCTGGTGGTGCTCGCTCTTATTGGTCTGACCGCGTGGCTTGTCCGCCGGTTTGGCGCAAGTCGTCTCGGCAGCGCAACGCGCGGACGCCAACCGCGACTGGCGGTGATCGATGCCGCAACCGTTGACGGCCGTCGGCGGCTGGTCCTGATCCGACGCGACAATATCGAACATCTGTTGATGATCGGCGGCCCAACCGATCTCGTCGTCGAGCCTAATATCGTGCGAGCTGTTGGTGCGCGCGATGCTACGCGCGAGGCTGCCCGCGCCGCGCCTACAGTCGATGCCGCTGTTCGCCCGTCACAGTCGATCGACAACGGTTGGCCACTCCAGCCCGTCGGCGAACCCGCCCCTGCGCAAGTGCCACGGGCCTATCGGCCAGCCGCAATCGACGAGCCGTGGCTTCCGCCCGAGCCTGGCGCCCGCCCGCGTCCTTCCGATAGCCTTACCGGGCTTGCGGCCGAACTTTCGACGCGTCTCAATCCGCCCGATGCTGTCCCGCCGATGCCGCCGCGCCCGGAACCGGCTGCACGCACGCATTCTCCGGCTAGCGAACCAGGCCCCGCTCAGACCGATCACAATCTCGCCGAGATGGCGCACCAGCTCGAAGCGGCGCTGCGCCGCGCGCCGGCGCCTGAAACCCGACCACCGGTGACCGATCCGCTGGCGACGCAAGCCGCAACTGCGCCAGGCAAAGGCGTCGACATATCGGCCCGCGCACCGCAGCGCGAATTGAGAGCTCGCGTCGAACCTAAATTCGAGTCAAAAGCCGATCCTAAATTTGAGGGCAAGGCCGATCCCAGATTCGATTTAAAGCCTGAGCGTACGGAACCTCCGGCAACGCCCGGCAAGAATTTGTACGAAAATCTTGAAGAGGAGATGGCCAGCTTGCTGGGCCGTCCTCCAGGGAAACCGTGATATCCCCTTCCGACCGCCGTGTTCGTCTTGTGACGGTGGCGGTCGGGGTAGCAGGGATCCTCCTCGCGACGACCGCGCCAGCCGGGGCGCAGGACATCAGCGTCAATTTCGGACAAGGCAACGGGCTGACCGAACGCGTGATCCAGATGATCGCGCTGTTGACCGTGCTTTCGCTGGCGCCGTCGATCCTCGTGATGATGACGTCGTTCACGCGCATCGTCGTCGTGCTCTCGCTGCTGCGCACCGCGCTTGGCACCGCGACCGCTCCGCCGAATGCCGTGATCGTGTCGCTCGCGCTCTTCCTGACCGCCTTTGTCATGGGGCCGGCATTGCAACGGGCCTATGACACGGGCATCCGGCCGCTGGTCGCGAACCAGATTACCGCCGAGCAGGCGTTTGAGCGCGGCTCGCAGCCGTTGCGCGCATTCATGCAGAAGAACGTGCGCGAAAAGGACCTGAAGCTTTTCGTCGACATGGCCAAGGAAGCGGAACCTGCAAAGCCTGAGGATCTCTCCCTTCGCGTGCTGGTGCCTGCATTCATGATTTCGGAGCTCAAGCGCGCCTTCGAAATCGGCTTTCTGTTGTTCTTGCCGTTCCTGATCATCGATCTCGTCGTGGCCTCGGTATTGATGTCCATGGGCATGATGATGCTTCCGCCGGTGGTCGTATCGCTTCCTTTCAAGCTGATCTTCTTCGTGCTGGTGGACGGCTGGAGCCTGGTTGCCGGCTCACTGATCCAGAGCTACGGCGGCGGATAGCCCCGACCGGACGACGGCTCAATATGCGCGGGCGCGGGCCTTCGGCAGGCGCGGAATGGAGCCGGTCGGCTCCTTGTCGGGCTTGAGCGGCACGCCGGCGGGAACGCCGGGCGGCAACGGCGAAGACGCGGCGTCCTTACCGTTTGTGGCTGCCTCCTTGCCGGATGGAGCAGCCTGCGGGCCATTAGCCGATGCGGATTTCTGGCGGGGCGTTGCAGGTGGCGCCGCAGCACCGTCACCCGGCGTGCCGGCCGGGGAAACCGCGGACGCTTCCGGATATCGCGCCCGCAAGTCGCGCAGGAATGCGTCGAGCGTGTCGACGCTCGCAACCTTCTTGGCGATATCCTGGAACTCGGCCCCGCTCGTACCGATCGGTGCGGTCACCACGTCGAAGGCGCGGCGATCGGGGCCGTCGGCGAACTTGGCCTCGTATTTCTCGCGTATTCGCGCAACGCCGATCGCTTCTTCGCTCAATGCGTAACAGATCGCAGCGCGCAGGATGTCGGCCCGCTCGGTATCGTTGAGCGGCGCGAATTCCCGCCATCGCGCACCGTAAAGAAGTTCGATCTGCTCACCGGCTTCGCGCCAACGTCGTGCCGCCCACAATATATCCGAGCGCAGCCGGATCGCCTCGTGACTGTTGATGTCGGCGATCAATTCAAGCGCCAAATCGTGACGCCCGGTGCTGGACAGGGCGCGCGCCTGGAGAAGCAGGCGCTGATTGCGCAATTCGTTTGATAGATCCGACATGTGCGTCGCCTGCAACGTGGCGAGCGCGCGATCGGGCTTGCGGTTCATCAGGTAGACGACCGCCAGACGCGTTGCGACCTGCGCGCGCGCAGCACCCTGCAGGCGATGATCGACCTGGTGTTGAAGCAATTCCGCCGCCTGATCGAGCAGATCGACCGATACCAGGCGGTCAGCAAGCCTGCGGATCATCTCGTCACCGCGCCGCCCGATCGGCGTGAGCTCGCGGAAATCGTAAAAGAGCCCCAGCGCCTCAATCGGCGGCAGCGCCTCGGCCTTCCCGCCGAGGAACAGGCTTTCAAATGTCGCCGCTGCCTCGTCCTGGATCTTCCGTGTCATGTCCGAATTGGGATGCGCCAGCAGCGCCGTGCGCATGACGTGAAATGCGTCGCGGTAACGGCCATCCTCGGTATAAAGGTGAGCAAGAAGCTTGAGGCCTTCGGTTTCCGTCTCGTCCCCGCGCCATACGGTGGTCAGGGTTTCAAGATCGTTGATGACGTCCTTGCGTCCCATGGCGCCGGTGGCAAAAGTAAGCGCGATCTCGCGCAACCTGCCCTGTGCCGCAGCGCGGCGGTCATGCGATGTCGCTGCGGCGCGATAGCTGGCGAGCGCGTCTTCGTTGCGGCCCAACCCTTCGTAGAGCCGCCCGATCAGGACGTTGATCGTCGGCTCCAGGTCGGGGGTGACCCCGACCGTCTCGAATTCATTTGCAACCTTGGTGGCATCGTTGAAGTCGTGCACTTCGATTGCCGATCGCAGCGATTCTTTCATGGCCATGCGCTGCAGCTCGATCGGCAAGGCGCCGATGGCGGCACTCACTGTCTTGAAAATCTTCTGCGCATCGGGCCAGCGGCCAGCGCGGGCATATGCGATTGCCCGCCAGATGGCGGCGTCCTGCTGATTGCCGACTTGCGGTTTGCCGAGCTCCTTGAGGGCATCATCCGGGCGATCGAGCATCACATCGGCGACGGCAGTCAGCACGCTTCCCGTCACGTCCTCCGAGCCTCGCTGATCCGACAGCGCGACATCGAGAACCGCCTTGGCTTCCGGTGCCATGTCCTTGGCCAGGTAAAAACGGGCGAGATTGAGCCGCGCCTGGCGCTTCTTGACCACCGGCGCTGACGCTGCGAGCCGGATCAGCTCCGACTGGCGCGCGTTGAAAGGCGCGTCGCGATCGAACCCCCAAAGCTGGGTATCGAAGGTGTATGCGCGGAAATTGACTTCAACCTGCTGCTGACCGAGTGCAGTCGCCGATAGCGAAAGACCGGCCGGACGTCCGATCGTTATCTTGTCGGATCCGAGTTCCTCCGTTATGTCGTCGGCAAGCGGCTGCACCACAACGCCGTGCGTTGACGGCAGCGCGCGCAATTCGACGAAATTCTGCTCCTTGAGAAATCCGCGTGTCGGCCCGAGTGCAGTAACGATCATCAGCCGGTCGCCGATATCGGGATCCGTTACGTCATGGATCGCGCGCGGATTGTCGAACG
>DASSIT010000027.1:0-49461 GCA_035691545.1 Pseudolabrys sp.
GGTCCCCGCATAGGCGTGCGAAAGCACGCCGTCCTTCGGACGGCTTTGCGCGGGGACGAGCGGACCACTGTGTTTCGTTGTCGGTAGGTTGGGTTGAGCGCAGCGAAACCCATCGCCTCGGATAGTGGGTCAGGCCTTCGGCTAAGCCACCCTGCGCAGCGGCACTTCGCGCGACCGCATTGCCCCGCTCGACCTGGCGGTGACATGCTCAAGGCGATGGCACAACCTTTCGTCGAGCCGTGCGACCGCGGCGTCATCGCCGCCCAGCCATGCCCGCGCGAGCACAGGCGTGAAACCGACTTGCAGCGCCGGCGGATGGTTCTCGCCGCCTGCGTGCTCGCATCCGCAATGGCATTTATCGATGGCTCGGCGCTTTCGGTCGCGCTGCCGAAGCTGCGCGCATATTTCAGCGCGGACTTTGCGTCGGTTCAATGGGTGCTCAATGGCTATGTGCTGGCCCTGTCGGCCCTGACATTGATCGGCGGCGCACTCGCCGACCACTACGGCAAGGCGCGGATGCTGGCCGTGGGCTGCGTTGGCTTCGCGCTCGCGTCGGTGGCCTGCGGCGTATCGCCTTCGATCGGCTGGCTGATCGCATGGCGGATCGTGCAGGGAATCTCTGCGGCCATCGTGACCCCGGCGAGCCTTGCGCTGATCGGCGAAACCTATCCGCGCGAAGAGCGCAACCGCGCAATCGGCGTCTGGGCTGCGGCCTCCGCGCTTACCACCGCCGGTGGACCCGTGCTCGGCGGCTGGTTGACCGAAAGCTTCGGCTGGGAGTGGGTTTTCGCCATCAATCCGCCATTGGCGCTGATCGCGGTCTTGCTGCTGGCGGTCTACGCGCCTGCGGGCCGGCACGTGCCGCGGCGTTTCGACGTTCCCGGCGCGGTAATCCTCGCCACGGCACTCGGCGCGCTGGCCTGGGCGCTGGGCGCGATTGGCCCGGGCAACGGTGGTGCGGCCAGCAGCGTGACGATTGCCGTCTTGGCAATCGTGGGAGCGGGGGCACTCGCCGGCTACGCCTTTTGGGAAAGCCGCAGCGCGAACCCGATGACGCCGCCGCGGCTTGCCGGCAATCACGCATTTGTCGCGCTCAATATCGCAACGTTGCTGATCTATGCCGGGCTGTCGATCATGTTCTTCTTGCTCTCCTTTGCCCTGATCGACCGGCGCGGCCTTTCACCGACGCAAGCAGGGCTCGCCTTTCTTCCATTCACGCTCGGCGTCGGGCTGCTGTCGCAAATGTTCGGTGCAGTCGCGGATAAAATCGGTGCTAGGGTAATGCTGATCGGCGGACCGCTCGGCGCGGCGCTTGCCTTTGTGTTGCTGGCGCTGGGCGAGACGTCCGCGCTCGTGCCGGGCGTGCTTTTGCCCATGGCGCTGCTCGGCATTTCCTTTGCCGTGCTGGTTGCGCCGCTCACGGCGTCGGTGATGTCGAGCGTTACCGATCGCGATGAAGGACTTGCCTCCGGCGTCAACAATGCCGTGAGTCGCGTCGCGCAGCTCGCGGGCATTGCGCTTTCGGCGGGCGTTGCATCCTATGCATTCGGTTATCGCGTCGGGCTCATCGCCGCCGCCGTCCTCAGCGCCGCGGGCGCTGTCACGATTGCGGTCGTGCTGCCGGATCAGCCGAAGCATCAGCGGAGGAGATCATGAGCAAAACATGTACGCACCTGGCCAGCATCGCGGACGTGACGCCCAGCGCGCTTGGCTGCGAGGAATGCCTGAAGATCGGGTCGCCCTGGG
Source organism: Pseudolabrys sp. (assembly GCA_035691545.1). Taxonomy (GTDB): domain Bacteria; phylum Pseudomonadota; class Alphaproteobacteria; order Rhizobiales; family Xanthobacteraceae; genus Pseudolabrys. The sequence goes on from DASSIT010000027.1 coordinate 1,747, forward strand.
TGCATCTGCGGCTGTGCCGGACATGCGGGCATGTCGGCTGCTGCGATTCATCGCCGAACAAGCACGCCACCAGGCATTTCCGCGCGACCGGACATCCGATCATCGAGGGCTACGACCCGCCCGAGGGCTGGGGCTGGTGCTATGTCGATAAGAAATTTGTTGATCTCGGTGGTTGCACGACGCCGCAGCGAGGGCCCATTCCGCGCTTCGTGTGAGAGGGTTACGCCGGCTCGACCTGCGGGATTTGCGCCAGCTCGTGCGATTGATAGTGCGCAAGCGCCTTCAGCGCGTCAATATCCATCAATTTGACGTGCCGGTCCTTGTCTGCGATCAGCTTGTCCGACCGCAGCTGCTGCATCATGCGATTGAGGTGAGGGACGCTGAGGCCCAGAACGTCCGCCATGATTTCCTGGGAGAATGGCAAGTTGAAACTCTTTTCCTCCGCGCGCCCGACGATGCGGAGCCGCGTGTGCAGTTCCAGAATGAAATGCGACAGGCGCTCGATCGGCGTGCGGCGCCCGAGATTGATGATGTGCTCCGCGTGGGTCGTTGCTTCCTGCACGGCGGTCCAGCACAGCGCCAGCGCAAATTGCGGCCGCCGGTAGCAGAGCTGGACGTAGGCATTGAGGGCGCAGACATTCATCGTGAGGTCGGTGATGGCAGTGACCGAGTAGCCGGCGCGCTCATAAAAACTGCCGGGCAGCCCGACGACGTCGCCCGGCAGGACGACATTGACGATTTGCCTTTTGCCGTTGCGCAATAATTTGTAGCGCACGGCAAAGCCGTCCTTGACGAAGCATAGCTTGCGGTATTCGAAACCGTCCACGACCAGGTCGTGACGGCGCCGGATTGACAAATCGCCGTCGATGATGGCGTCGAGCGCTTTCAGGTCCGCCGCGGTGAGATCGACGTGCTGCGAGAGCCGAGCAATGAACGGGTGCTGCTGCAATTTGTTGCCGGATATCGTGGTCCTCGCGTCATTCATCGGCCACAGGCTAGGCCCTTTCATTAATACTGAGCAATGATTCATATAAAGGCATTTGGGCGGAAAACAGCGTCGAATGATGTGCCCCTCTCTTCGGCGATCGAGTGTTAATGGCGCATCGACGGAACAAAAGCACGGCATCACCGCTTCGCTGACTATGGATATGCAACAACTCGAAAAGGACCGGGCGACAGAGGTCGGTAAATTGCTGTCGGCGATATTCGTCGCCTGCCTGGGTGTGCTCTTCGCTTACGGCTACCTGGCGCCGCTCGTGAGCGGTTAGGCCGCTGCGCCGGTCCCAGAATGTGCCGGGACGGTTGGTTGGTTTGCCCCTATCCAGCCGTTGCGCACGGAAGCCCCGGCCTTGCGCCGGGGCTTCTTTTCGCCTTGCCTGGCAACACTCTCTACGCGTGAACGCGCCTGCGGGGCGGCCCTTGCGGCTGCGCGGCTCGGTGCCTGCGGAAACCGTTCTCGAATTCGTCATTGAAGAACTGATAAGCATTGCCGCCGCCCTTTGCGCGATAAAGCGCGGCATCGGCATTTTTCATGAGCAGCTCCGGCTCCGTTCCGTCCTGCGGCGCAATCGCGATGCCGATGCTGGTGCCCACCGTAATCCGGTGTCCATCGATCTGGTACGGAGCGCTCACGGCGTCGATCAAACGTCCGGCGAGAATGACCGCGTCGCCCGGCCCGTCGAACGACGTTTGCACGACCGCGAATTCATCGCCGCCGAGGCGGGCGACGACGTCAATATCCCTGACGTAGGCGCGCATGCGTCCCGCCACGGCCTGAAGCAACTTGTCGCCTACAGGATGGCCAAGTGAATCGTTGACATGCTTGAAACGATCGAGGTCCATGCTGAGGACTGCAATACGGCGGCGGCGCGCCGTCCCATGCAGGGACTCATTCATCTTTTCGTAGAACTGCCCGCGATTGAGCAGATCGGTGAGTGCGTCGTGGTGCGCCATATGGGCAATTTTTTCCTCGGCATGCCGGCGCTCGGTGATGTCGTTGAAGGTAATCACGAAACCCCCGTCGGGCATCGGCGAACAGAGCGACGAATAGCTGCGGCCGTTTTGGCGCTCGAACACAATTCTGTTGGGCTTCCCGCTTGCCAGGATCGCCTGGAGCTCGCCGAGCACCCGCTGCGGGTTTTTCATTCCGACATTCGTCAAATCATAGGCGACCTGCAGCGATTGCAGCGGCGTGGTCCCGATCGCAGCGGCCTGCCAGGCGTCCCAGGGCATTCCGAAGATTTGCGCCATGCGTCTGTTTGTGACGCTGAGCTTGCCTTCGCTGTCATACATCAGCAGGCCTTGCGTCATGTTGTTCAGGGCCGCATCGAACCGCACATTCTGCCGCGCGATCCTGTTCTGGGCCGTCTCAATGTTTTGGGCGTAGCGGCGCGTCGTGAATATGAAGGCCGTGAGTGCGCCGCTGAGCAGGAGACCGCAAACCAGAATGATCGTCGAAAGCTGATGAAGCGCAAATATCGAGGCGTTCGCGGCTGCCGGCTCCGGCGTCAGCACCATCGTCCATTGCCGATCACCGATATCGATCGGGTACGACCGGTACAGGCCATGTGACAGCTGCGCCTGCGATCTGGGCTCGATCGGACCGGAGTCGAACCGGGATTTGTAATAAAACGCTTCATCGTTCGGCGCTGCGCCGGGCGCAAAAACATACAGCCGAACCGGCGTTCTGACGTCGCCGAATATGCCGTCGATCATGACTCCGATCTGAAATACGCCTTGTATGATGCCGCGCAGATTGCGGTGGCGCTCTTCCGGCGTGTCGTGTGGTCTGCCTTGCGCGTAGACTGGAATGCCGGCCCAGAATCCACGCCGGTCCCCGTCGCCAATGTGAAGCGTGATCGGCGGCGAAGTTGACAGGATATTGCCGTCCCGGATCCGGTTAATGGCTTGCTCACGCCCACCGCCGTCATTGTTATCGAGGCCATAGACCGGCGAGTTCCTGGCCTCGGTCGAATAGAATTTGGGGACATATTCGTCGCGCTCGGGCGAGACCGGCAATGTCCCATCGGGCGCAATGGTGCGTATGTGATAGTTGGCAAGGCCGTCGCGAAGTGCCTCGCGTTCATGCGCGGCGCGCTCCTCCCGTTTCACGAGCGGCAGCCAAGAAATGTTCATAATCGCCGGTTGGCCTTCGATCAGGGATTTTGCAAAGGTCTCGAATTGTGCCCGGCTCACCGAAGGAAAAGAATCGAACAGCGCGCGGACCGCGAAGAGCTTGTCCCAATAGTTATTGATGCCGCTTTCCAGGATCGTGCGTTGATTGTTGGCGCGGCCGGAAAATTCGAGATCGTAGGCACGATGCTCGGACGCAAGGGTCAGGTACCAAACGCTCACGGATATGAATAGCCCGACGATCGCCGCCGTGACCGTGTGAACGTCGGGCCTCATTCCGGCCCAATCTCTCGCGCGGAAAAACCGTTTCATCTTCTTGTCGGCCAGGTTACGCAAATTCGCCGGCACTCATGCGATCATCGCGCCCGAGCCTGGCAAAACGAACGAGCGTTTACGGCTTGATTTTATGGCTTTTGGCGGCCGGATGTTGATTCCGGGACAGTACGTATTTTGCCAATGCCGCGTGTGCTGGTTAGCGGCTGGTGAACCGCAATGCGCGATTTTTAGTTATCGCGTGCATTCACGATTAGAATCGCGCTGATGCACGCTAGGGATGTCAGCGTGCGACGCCGTTCTGCCGGCAAATCCGCGAATCGTCAGTGCTGCGATCCCATGCGGTGCAGCTTGAGGACGGTGTAAACCGTGTCGCTCGCCGGCGTCGGGACGCCGAATTGCTTGCCGAGCGCGCGCACCTTGCCCGCCAGCCAATCGAGCTCGATGCGGTTGCCGCGTTCGAGATCATGCGCCATCGACGCCTTCATGCCGGGCTCGACTTTGCTCGTCACAAAATTCATGCGTTCATCGATAAAGGCGGGGTCGAGCGAAATCCCTTTCATTTTGCCGACGGCAAAGGCTTCCTCCATGAGCGCACGGAAAAATCCGCGCAGTTCGGGGTCGGCCACGATCGGCCCGATGGACGAGCGCAGGCTTGCCGTCGTGCCGGCCATGGCGGTGAGGAAAATGAATTTCTGCCACAACTCGCGGTCGATATCCGCCGACAGCGCGATGTCGAGCTTTGCCGCCTTGCCGGCGTCGACAAACGCGTTGAGCCGGTCGTCGGGGCGTTTGTCCGGGCGTCCAAAACGCATCATGGCGAAGTTGCTGGTGTGCTTGATGATGCCCGGCGAGCCGATAACGGTGGCGATATAGGCGGCGCCGCCAACGATTCGATCGGCGCCGAGCACCGCGGAAAGCCGCTCGACGCTGTCGACGCCGTTTTGAAACGTGACCAGGCGGCTGTCGGGGCCGAGCAGGGGGCGTGCGGCCGCCGCCGCCGTTTCGGTGTCCCAGAGTTTCACCGCGAAGAGGACGATGTCGACCGGGCCTACCTTGCCGGGGTCGTCCGTGACATTCGGCTTCGGCAGGTGCAGGTCGCCATGCACGCTTTCGACTTTGAGGCCGTTCTTGGCGATTGCATCGCGGTGCGCGCCACGCGCAATGAAAAACACATCATGGCCCGCCGCTGCCAGACGCGCCCCGAAATATCCGCCGACCGCGCCGGCTGCCATTGCTGCAATACGCATGTGTTTTCGGCTCGTTCTGCTTCTCGTTCCGCTTTCTGACACCGCTCAAGCGCGAGCCGGGACGTGTTTACCCGGCGCGGGCATGCGCGCACAAGCACACAAAAATAACCCGGCGCGAGGCGCCGGGCCAGTGCGGGGAGGTTATTGCGAATAGCGTTTCAGTAGAGGCCGGAAGGACGAATACGAGTCCAGGTCGCTTGGGCCGGGCTGGGCGCTTGCGGTGCATATGACTGCGTCACCGGTACCGGGCGTGCGCGAGCTGACGAGTCCGCAACATAGGTCTGCGGCAGCACGACCACTTTGGCGCCGACCTGGACCCGTTTGTAGAGGTCCGTCACGTTGTCATTCGTCATGCGGATACAACCGCTCGACACAAACTTGCCGATGGTCGACGGATCGTTGGTGCCGTGAATGCGATATTCGGTGCCGCCGATATACATGGCGCGCGCGCCGAGCGGATTGCCCGGGCCGCCTGCAACCATGCGCGGCAAATACGGCTGGCGCGCGATCATTTCAGGTGGCGGGTACCAATCCGGCCACTCCGCCTTGCGCACGACGGCTTTCACGCCCGACCAGGTGAAACCCTTGCGGCCGACGCCGATCCCGTAGCGGATCGCCTTGCCGCCGCCGACGACGTAATAGAGGAAGGTGTGCGGCGTATCGATGATGATCGTGCCGGGCGTTTCCGTGCCTGCATAGGCGACGACCTGCCGTTGCAGGCGTGGAGGGAGTTGGGCGTTTTCACTATCCTCTGACGGTGCAGGCTCCACGGCTTGCACTTGAGGCGCGATCTGAGTGCGGACCGGAGGAGTGAGAAAGTCGAACAGCGGATCGGCCTTTGCGATGCCACATGACAGCGCGGCAGCGGCAGCCAATGCGGCAATCGAAACTGATTTGGACATCGCAACCCTCGACGCTCTCACCCTCCCGTTGGTAAGGGAAATAGCCGAGAAGGTTCAAAGGTTCCCTGAAGCGACGGTTGTTAAATCAATTAATGTAAGGAAACCAATTAGCGAAAATTGGATTGAGGCCTTCAGGCCTTCGACTTGTGCCAGCCGACGACCGCATCCGGCACGCTGTCGGTCGAGGCGAAATAGGGCTTGATGTCGATCAGCGGCGTGCCGTCGAGGCAGTCGAGTCCAATCACCGAAAGCCGGTTGCCATCCACCCGCAGCAGCTTGACGACGCTCATGGCGATCGGGTTGGGCCGCGCAGGGGAGCGCAGGGCAAACGTGCCGTGCTGAACGCCATAGTGGCCGGGCGTTTGCAGCACCAAATTTCTCGGAGACCTATCCATCCAATACAGAAGAACGAGATGGCTGCAGGTTTCGACGTCCTTCAGGCCGTCACGCCAGCGCGGATCGACCTCGACGGTGCAGAGCGCCTCGGACTCGCGGGCGTTCCTGGGGCAGTCTTTGCGCTCTTTCCACGGCGTATGGATGCGGCCGAGGAAATAGAGGTCTGCGTCTGCCCGGCCCGGCAACTCCACAGCCTTCTCGCCGCCGCGGATTCCGAACTCCCTCGTAGCCATTTTTTTTCCTCCGTCGGGCGCCGGCGCTCACCTTACCCTGCCCCAGGCCGCGTAATGGGCTTGCCGGTGCAGAGTTGGGCTTGCCAGACGGTGTTTAAATGTATAAAGATATCCTTATGTAGTGGGAACTGGCCCCATACGAGGATTATTGGCAGCCCATGACCGCCACCGGCAAGCTTGGTTTTGAAGCCCTCAATACGGCCCTGAAGGCGGCCGGTGAGGAGACTCGCCTGCGGGTACTGGCGTTGCTTGCTGAGGCCGAACTGACGGTCTCCGACCTCACGGACATCCTGCGCCAATCGCAGCCGCGCATTTCGCGCCATCTCAAGCTCCTGGTGGAAGCCGGCCTGGTCGAGCGCTTCCGCGAAGGGACCTGGGCGTTTTTTCGCCTTGCCGAACACGGTGGCGGGGCTGACGTCGCGCACGCCCTGATCGAGCGCCTCAATGCGGCCGATCAAACCATTGCCCGCGACCGCCAGCGGCTTTCATCGGTCAGGCAGGCGCGGGCTGCCGCCGCTCAGGCGTATTTCCGCGCCCACGCCGTCGAGTGGGACCGTATCCGCAAGCTGCACGTGGCCGACGAAGCGGTCGAAGAAGCGATCCGTGCCGCGCTTGCCGATAAGCCATTCCGCTCCTTGCTCGATCTCGGTACCGGCACCGGGCGGATGCTCGAACTGTTCGGCAGCGTGATCGAGCGCGGTCTCGGCCTCGATCTTTCGCTCGACATGCTTCTCCTTGCGCGCGACCGGCTGGAGCGCGCCGGCCTGAAAAACTGCAGCGTGCGACAGGGCGACCTCTACGATTTGCCGCTGGCCAACGATTCGTTCGACGTCGTCATTCTGCATCAGGTGCTGCACTTCCTCGACGATGGTGCGCGGGCGATCCGCGAAGCCGCACGCGTGTTGCGGCCCGGCGGCCGCTTGCTGGTTGTCGATTTTGCGCCGCACGAACAGGAATTCATGCGCGAGCAATTTGCGCATCGTCGTCTTGGGTTCGCGCCGGAGACCGTGACCCAATGGATGGTGTCGTCGGGTCTCGAACCCGTGATGCATAAGTCACTCGCCCCCGAACCGGGCCCCGACGGCAAGATCGCGGTCTCGCTCTGGCTAGCGCGCGACACACGCGCGCTCATGGCAACGCCTCTGCGCCGCGAGGTGGCGTGATGAACAGCCTCGTGCGCCCGAGCCGTTTCACGCGCGGCGACCAGCGCCGGATCGGCGTGTCATTTGAATTTTTCCCGCCCAACAGCGAGGAGATGGACCGGATCCTGTGGGAGTCGATCGAGCGTCTCGCACCGCTTGCTCCGGATTTCGTTTCGGTGACCTATGGCGCTGGCGGCACCACGCGCGAGCGCACCCATGCGACGGTCAAACGGATCTTGGCGGAAACGCCATTGACGCCGGCTGCGCACCTGACCTGCGTGGCCGCGACGCGGACTGAAATCGATTCGATCGTGCGCAACTATCGCGGCGCCGGTGTGCGCCACATCGTGGCTTTGCGCGGCGACCCCGCCGGCGGTGCAGGAGAACATTACGCACCCCATCCGGGTGGTTATCAGAACGCGGCGGACCTTGTCAGCGGCATCAAGCGCATCGCTTCCGATTTCGAGATTTCGGTGTCGGCCTATCCGGAAAAACATCCCGACAGCAGCACCGTCGAGGCGGACATCGACATGCTCAAGGCCAAGGTCGATGCGGGCGCGAACCGCGCCATCACCCAGTTCTTTTTCGAAAATGACCTTTATTTCCGCTATCTCGATCGCGTGCGCGCGCGCGGCATCGATATCCCGATCGTGCCCGGCATTCTGCCCGTGCAAAACTTCAAGGCAACGACCGGCTTTGCGAAACGCTGCGGCGCTTCGGTGCCGGCCTGGATTGCCGAGCGATTTCATGGACTCGATAACGACGCCGCAACGCGCAAGCTGATCGCGGCGGCGGTCGCTGCCGAGCAGGTCGTCGACCTCGTCGATCGCGGGGTGACGACGTTTCATTTCTACACGATGAATCGCGCAGATCTTGTCTTCGCGATCTGCCACCTGCTGGGCCTGCGGCCCGCTGTGCAGCCCGTCAGCTGATCCGGAGACCGTTGCCGTGAATGCGTTACGTGCCAGCACCCGATCCGCCTTCCTCGATTTAGTAAAATCGCGCATCCTCGTGCTCGACGGAGCCATGGGCACCATGATCCAGGGGCTCAAGCTCAACGAGGAAGGCTACCGCGGCGCCCGTTTCGACGCCTGGAATCGCGAGGTGCGCGGAAACAACGATCTGCTCAATCTCAGTCGGCCCGACGCCGTGCGCGAAATCCATCTCGCCTATTTCCGCGCGGGGGCCGACATCGTCTCAACCAACACTTTTTCCTCGACCATGATCGCGCAGGCCGACTACGGCATGGAAGGGATTGCCTATGAACTCAACCAGGCCGGTGCGACGCTCGCGCGCGAGGCGGCGGCATGTGCGGAAAAGGAAGATGGCCGGCGCCGCTTCGTTGCTGGCGCGCTGGGGCCGACGAATCGCACGGCGTCGATCTCGCCCGATGTCGCCAATCCAGGCTTTCGTGCGATCACCTTCGATCAGCTGCGCACCGCCTACGCCGAGCAGGTGCGCGGCCTGATCGATGGCGGGGCCGATCTTCTGTTGATCGAGACCATCTTCGACACACTCAATGCCAAGTCAGCGATCTTCGCGATTTCCGAAATCTGCGAGGAACGTGGCGTCGATGTGCCCGTCATGATCTCGGGCACGATCACCGACCGTTCGGGCCGTCTCCTGTCGGGACAGACGCCCGGCGCCTTCTGGAATTCAGTCAAGCACGCAAGGCCTGTAACCATCGGACTCAATTGCGCGCTTGGTGCGCGCGAAATGCGCGCGCACATTGACGACCTTGGCCGGCTCGCCGATACGTTCGTGTGCGCATATCCGAACGCTGGGCTGCCCAACGAGTTCGGCTATTACGACGAAAGTCCGGAATACATGGCCGAACTGCTCGGCGAATTCGCCGAGGCGGGGCTGGTCAATGTGGTCGGCGGCTGCTGCGGCACGACTCCGGACCATATCGCTGCGATCGCGAAGGCGGTCGCCGGCAAAGCGCCGCGTGCGATTCCCGATGTGCCAAAGCAGTTACGGCTTTCGGGCCTGGAGTCATTCGCGCTGACGCCGGAAATACCGTTCGTGAATGTCGGCGAGCGCACCAACGTCACCGGGTCGGCAAAATTCCGCAAGCTCGTGACCGCCGGCGACTATTCCACGGCGCTGTCGATCGCGCGCGAGCAGGTCGAAAACGGCGCGCAGGTCATCGACGTCAATATGGATGAAGGGCTGCTCGATTCCGAGCAAGCCATGACGACCTTCCTCAATCTGATCGCGGCCGAGCCCGACATCGCGCGCGTGCCGGTCATGGTCGATTCATCGAAATTCTCGGTGATCGAAGCGGGGCTGAAATGCCTGCAGGGCAAGTCCGTGGTCAATTCGATTTCGCTGAAGGAAGGCGAGGCGGCGTTCATCGACCATGCCCGCACGGTGCGCCGCTACGGTGCGGCAGTCGTGGTCATGGCGTTCGACGAAAAAGGGCAGGCCGATACGCTCGAGCGCAAGACCGCGATCTGCAAGCGCGCCTATGACATCCTGGTCGATACGGTCGGGTTTCCGCCGGAGGACATCATCTTCGATCCCAATATCTTCGCGATTGCGACCGGGATGGATGAGCACAACGGCTTTGGGGTCGCCTTCATCGACGCCGCGCGATGGATCCGCACGCAGCTGCCGCACACTCATGTGTCGGGCGGCGTGTCGAACCTGTCGTTTTCATTCCGCGGCAATGAACGCGTGCGCCAGGCGATGCATTCGGTCTTCCTGTTTCACGCCATCAAGGCCGGGATGGACATGGGCATCGTCAACGCGGGCCAGATCGCGGTTTATGACGACCTCGAACCGGAGTTGCGCGAGGCCTGCGAGGACGTCGTCCTCAATCGTCGCCCGGAGGCGGGCGAACGGCTGCTGGACCTCGCCAAGAAATTCCACGGGGCAGGGCAGGCCGGCAAGGAAGCCGATCTGGCCTGGCGCGAACAGCCCGTCGAGAAGCGGCTCTCTCACGCGTTGGTGCATGGCATCACTGATTTCGTCGAGGCCGATGTTGAAGAGGCGCGGTTGCGGGCAAAGCGTCCCCTCGACGTGATCGAAGGTCCGCTCATGGACGGCATGAGTATTGTGGGTGACCTGTTCGGGTCGGGAAAAATGTTCCTGCCGCAGGTCGTAAAATCAGCGCGCGTGATGAAGCAGGCAGTTGCCTATCTCATGCCCTTCATGGAGCAGGAAAAGGACGGCAGGGCGCACGGCGGTTCGAGCGGCAAGATCGTCATGGCGACCGTAAAGGGCGACGTGCATGATATCGGCAAGAACATCGTCGGCGTGGTTCTTCAGTGCAACAATTACGAAGTGGTCGATCTGGGCGTCATGGTGCCCGCGGCCAAGATCCTGGAGACCGCGCGTGCCGAGAAGGCCGACATCATCGGGCTGTCGGGTCTGATCACGCCATCGCTCGATGAGATGTGTCATGTCGCTGCCGAAATGGAGCGACAGGGGTTCGAGCTGCCGTTGTTGATCGGCGGCGCTACCACCAGCCGAGTCCACACCGCCGTGAAGATTCACCCGAATTACAAGCGCGGACAGGCCGTTTACGTGAACGACGCGAGCCGCGCCGTAGGCGTTGCGCAGGCGCTAATGTCGGTTGACGGGCGGACGCCCTATGTCGCCGAATTGCGCGGTGAATACGCCCGGATTGCCGCCGCGCATGCGCGCGCGCAGGAGGACAAGGCGCGATTGCCGCTGGCAAACGCTCGCGCCAATGCGCTCAAGCTTGATTGGTCCGGCACCTACCAGCCGCCGAAGCCGCGCTTTATCGGCACAAAACTGGTCGCCGAATATCCCATCAAGGAACTGATCGACTACATCGATTGGACGCCGTTCTTTTCGACCTGGGAGCTTTCCGGCAAATTCCCCGCCATTCTCGACGATGCAAAATATGGGCCGGCGGCGCGACCTTTGTACGAAGATGCGTGCGCGATGCTGGACAAGATCGTCGAGGAAAACTGGTTCAGGGCGAGTGGCGTGCTCGGCTTCTGGCCCGCAAATGCCGATGGTGACGATATCCTCGTTTATGGTGATGAGGCGCGGGCGCAGCCTATCGGGGTGCTGCATTCGTTGCGGCAGCAGCTCTCCAAGCGCGAGGGCCGTGCCAATTCGGCGCTGAGTGATTTCATAGCTCCGCGCCACAGCGGGCTTCGCGACTACATCGGCGGGTTCACTGTCACGGCCGGCATCGGCGAAGACGAGGTTGCCGAGCGATTCAAGCGCGCAAACGACGACTACTCCGCGATCATGGTCAAAGCGCTGGCCGATCGCTTGGCGGAGGCATTTGCCGAACGGCTGCATCAGCGTGTGCGCAAGGATTTCTGGGCCTATGCTCCGGATGAAACGCTGAGCAAAGAACAGCTGATCTCAGAAAAATACCAGGGCATCCGACCGGCGCCCGGTTATCCCGCGCAGCCCGATCACACGGAAAAGGGCACGCTTTTCAGGCTCCTCGAGAGCGAACGCATCGGCGTAAAGCTCACCGAGAGCTTCGCGATGTGGCCGGGCGCGGCCGTCTGCGGCCTTTATTTCAGCCACCCGCAGAGCGCCTACTTCGGCGTCGGCAAGATCGAACGCGATCAGGTCGAGGATTATGCGCGGCGGAAAGATTGGAGTGTGAGCGAATGCGAGCGCTGGCTCGCGCCGATCCTCAATTACGATGTGCACGCCGCGCCGAGCATCGTAGCGGCCTGAAATTGAAAACACCGGAGAGGATCGCTCTCCGGTGTCCGAATGTCGGCCGGTTTTACACCGGCAATTTGTTTGATTGGCGTCGTCGTTGGCCTCTTGAACTCAGAATGCCCCCAGCAATACCGCGCCTACAAAGACGAAAACGGCGCATACCGCCAGCACGTTGAGCTTCAAGGTAAGGTCCACGGCAGGTGCCTCCCTTGTTGACTGGTTGAATGATAGCACGAAACCGTGGCTGTGCCGAAGTGGGGTAAAGGCCGCCGATCAAATTTCTTTTGCGCCAGTTTACCGCTGCCGTTCGTCGGGCAACCATTTGATCACACGACTGAAAAGATTCTCCGGCGAGAAAACGTTCGCAGTGCAAAACCTAAGGGTCGCCGGAATTTTAATGGCGATATTACGGCAATTACCACCGAACTCCGCGAAGCAGATTCTGCCGAGAGGCGAACGCACATAAAATGATCGGAGTTCCGCAAAAAATAAAAATTTGAATCCGGTATCAGGCTGCCGATCAATCACCCCGCCCCATCGGCAACATCGCGCTCGGTTCTGCGGCCAGCCATCACCAGAGTTCGGGGTTTGATCATGAAAAATTGGCGCCTATTCGTTTGCACGTATTCTTTCTTTCTTTGCCTGGCCGGTTCGATTGTCGGGGCGCCATTCGCCAGCGCCGAAACGACCGGCCAGTCATGGCCGCAGCGTCCGGTGCATTTCATAGTTCCGCTCGGCGCAGGTTCGGGCGTTGATATTACGGCGCGCGTATTCGCCGACCGGCTTGCGGAAAAATGGGGCCAGCCGGTCATTGTGGAAAATCGGCCTGGCGGCGACGCATTTATCGCCATTACTGCCGTGCTTGGCGCCCACGACGATCACGTCTTGTTGTTCGCTCCCGTCTCCACTTTTAGCGCCCATTCCTACCTCCACGATAAACTTCCCTACGATCCGAATGATCTCACGCCCATCGCTCGCGTCGCCAACACTCTGATTGGGCTCGGAGTGCCGGCAAGTCTCGGCGTATCCACTCTGAAGGAACTCGTCGCAAAGATTCGAGCGGCTCCGGGCAAGCTCAACTATGCATCAGTCACCGGTGCCAACGATCTGCTGTTCACGGCTTTTCTGAAAACCGAAAATCTCCAGATGGCGCGCGTGCCATACAAAAATGCGGTGGAGGCGATCAAGGACACCGCGGACACACGAGTCCATGCCTTCCTCGCCGCTTACGCGATCATGCGGGCACAGGTACAGGCCGGCAAGGTCAAGGTGATCGCCTTGACCAATCGCCATCATGCAAAGTCCTTGAACGATATTCCGACGGTAGCCGAGGCTGGCTACAAGTCACTGGAATTTGACGGTCTCAATGGAATCCTCGGTCCGCGCAATATTCCTCAGGAGGCCCGCGACCGGATTGCCGCCGATATCCGCGAAATTGCCGCAGATCCGAAAATTGAGGCAAAACTCTCCGCGCTCGGACAAGTGGTCAATCCGGGGACCGCCGCCGAATTCTGGGAGGCAATGGAGGACCAGTTCAAAACCGTCAAACGCGTGGGCGATACGCTCGGCATCAAACCTGCAAGCAACGAGACGCTTGGCAGCAGGCCCGCACAATAGGCACCTTGGGCTGGCAACGATTTCTTATCCTTAACATAATCGCCCACTGCGATCGTTGAAGCGTCGTTAAAGAAACTGCTCGCATTTTTGCGGGCATGAAGGGTGGCGTTGGCTTTTATCTCGTCGGCGCGGGCGTGCTGCTGGCGCTTGCCGGCTGCGGCCGCAGTTTTTTCTCCGGTGAGCGGGAGCCCTGGCGGCACCAGGCCGAAGTTGAATGCCTCAAATCCGGTGCAGTCAAATTGGGCGCCGGCGTCGTGCGCATGGAGCCGATCGAAGGGCCCGGCATGTGCGGGGCAGACTTTCCGCTCAAGGTCGCGCTCTTGGGCGAAAGCGCTCCTGCCATCAGTTATGCCGACGATCTCCGGCCGCCAGGTTCAATTCCAAATGCATCCGCGCAGATGCCGCGGTGGCCCGTGAACGAGCCTCGGTACGCCCCGCCCGCGACAGTAGCGCGGCCACAAATTGAATCGATGCCGGTGCAGCCGCAAATGCGCTGGGTGCCGGGACCGCCGCCTGCGGCTCGCTACGATGCCGGCCAACCGATGACGCTGAATCCGCCGGGCTCCAAGCCGGACGTTACGCCAAGTGCCGCGCCGCTGCCCGATGATATTCCTGACGATGCAGTGCTGCCGCGCGGTCGCGCCCGCGCGCCCGATTCGTCGCAGCGCAGCTACGGTGCGCCGGTTTATCAGGCACCGCAACGCACTGCGCCGGCGCTCGGACCGTCGCGCGGCTCCCTCTTCAGTGTCGCTGCCTCGCCTGCGACACTGACGCCTGCGGCAACGCTCGCCTGTCCTTTAGTTTCGGCGCTCGATCGGTGGGTGAGCGAAGGCGTGCAGCCCGCTGCTCTGCGCTGGTTTGGCGCGCAAGTCGTCGAGATCAAGCAGATTTCTGCCTATTCCTGCCGCAGCATGGTTGGTGCCGGCACGTCGCACATTTCCGAGCATGCTTTTGGCAATGCAATCGACGTCGCCGCTTTTACGCTCGCCGATGGCCGTCGCATCACGGTGCAGGAAGGATGGCATGGCACGCCGGAAGAGCAGGGATTCCTGCATGACGTGCAGTCTGCCGCGTGTGAAAATTTCACCACCGTGCTGGCACCCGGTTACAACGCCGCCCATTACAACCACATTCACGTCGACCTTATGCGGCGCGCCAGCGGCGACAGGCCCTGTCGGCCAGAGCCCATATCCGGAGAGGTCGCCGCCGCAAAGGCGCGTGCCGTCTATGCCGGCCGTCATGGCGGCCCGCAATACAGCGGTTCGGTGTCCAGGCCGGCAACGAAGTCGAACCGCGCGCCGGAGGCCGTGCCCGGTCAGGACGGCTACATTCTCGATTTCGACGACGTGACAGGTTCTGTGCCCGCATTGCAGGGCGGCGCCGCTGCAACGATCGAACCCCCGATGCCGCGCCAGCCGGGTTTCGTCCGCGCCACCGGCATGGGCGACCGACTGACCGCTCACTGATCTGGATTGCCGGCAGCGTTTACACCGCCGCGTCGATCAGCATCGCGCCGAAAAGGATGAGCCCGGCGTCTCGGTTCGATTTGAACAAAACCAGACAATAGGCTGGGTCGTCGATGTCGATCCGCGTGATCTGCCAGGCAAGATGCGCGGCGAAAGCTATTAATCCGGCTGCGAAAATCAATCCGCCGCCCGCCATCAAGCCAGCCACCGCAATCAATGCGACCGCACCGGTATAAAAAGTCGCCAGCATTTGCGGCGTGCGTTCGCCGAACAATAGTGCCGTCGATTTGATGCCGATCAGGAGGTCGTCCTCGCGGTCCTGATGCGCATAGATCGTGTCGTATCCGATCACCCAGGAAATCGAACCGGCATACAACACGAGCGCAGGCCAATCGAGGCGCCCGAATGTGGCCGGCCAACCCATCAACGCGCCCCACGAGAAAGCCAGGCCAAGAAAAATCTGCGGCCAGTAGGTGATGCGTTTCATGTACGGATAGACCACGACCACGAGCAGAGAGGCGAGGCCCGTCACCACCGTGAAGCGATTGAACTGGATCAGGACCAGGAGACCGACGAGTGCCTGTGCCAGCATGAAAATGGTGGCTTGCGTAACGGTGACCTGGCCCGACGGAATCGGCCGCGAGCGCGTGCGTTCGACGAGGCCGTCGAGGTCACGATCAACCAGATCATTCCAGGTGCAACCGGCGCCGCGCATTGCAAAGGCACCGATGAAAAACAGGATGATGTGCCACACGCTCGGGAAACGGCCGGCATGCATTCCGGCAAGGCCGACCGACCACCAGCATGGCATCAAGAGCAACCACGAACCGATCGGACGATCGAGGCGTGCAAGTCGCAAATAGGGGCGGCTGTAGGCCGGCGCGAGACTATCGACCCAATTTCCGGTCGCATCGGCAACGCGTCCGGTCGTTCCGCTCATTTTCCAATCGGGCTGCCGGTCAAAGTATCAAATGTGCCGCGGCCGGTTTTGATGTTGTTGGAATTTGGGACTGGACTGGTGAGCGCGTCGCTCAAGGTTGGGCCCGATTGCTGCACAGGCGCAGCAGCAGCTTGGCAAACCCGGGTACGAATTTCAGAGGTTTTGGTAATGCCGACTTTGAGATTTGCGACGATTTGCGCAGGGATGCCGCACCAGACGCCATTGTCGACGGCGTATTTCAACATCTTCGTCTGAGAAGTGATGAAAACATTGAACAACTGGCACGCTTCCCGCGGCGTTGCTTTTCGTTCATTTGCAGCTTTGATCGCCCCGGCCCTTTTTTCTACGTCGTCGCGCAGTTTTACGAACTCCTGGACGCAAGGCGGTTCCTGCTGCGGCGGCGCGGCCCCGGCTTGTGCTGCGGCCGCACCGGCGTAGAGCGGAAGAATGCACGCGGTGACCATCGTCCGGCGCAAACGCATGAATCGAATTCTCCTCCCGTCCCACATATTATCTCAGTTCGCCATATGTCGCTGGCTTATAACAACCCGAATGCGTCGGGAAGGCGGCACCCGGAAGGTGGCCGTAAGGCCTCGCGAAGTCGTGCCGGATTGCGTAAACCGGCATTCGTTACGCCCTGTCAAAGATTAACCCCATGCCGCGCTACGAATTTCGGACCCCCAGGCTCTATGTCGATGCCCCTTTGGGTGCCGGCCGAGAGGTTTTGCTTGACCGAGACCAGGCAAACTATCTCCTCAATGTCCTCAGGCTGGGGCGCGGCGAGGCCGTGCTGCTGTTTAATGGCCGGGATGGCGAATGGCGAAGCAGCCTTTCAGGAAGCGGAACACGGCGAGCGGCACTGACCGTTGAATCGCAATTGCGTGCGCAGCCGCCCGCGGGTGATCTGCACTTTCTGTTCGCGCCGCTCAAACATGCGCGGCTGGACTACCTGATCCAGAAGGCCGTGGAGATGGGCGCTTCGTATCTGCAGCCCGTGCTTACCCGCCATACCCAGGTCGCCCGTGTCAATCTCGACCGCATGCGTGCCAATGTCGTCGAGGCCGCACAGCAATGCGGTATTCTTGACGTGCCCAGCGTTGGCGATCCGGTCAGGCTGGAAATGATCGTCAATGACGAACGCCGCCTTTTGGTTTTTTGTGACGAAGATGCTGAGGTAAAGGATCCGGTTGTAGCGCTGGTGCAGGTAAAGGGCGTCGGGGCGCCCCTCGGGATATTGATCGGCCCCGAAGGAGGTTTTTCCGAAGAGGAGAGAACGGCCCTTCTCAAGCGGCCAAAAGTCGTCCGAATCGCCCTTGGGCCCCGAATCTTACGCGCGGACACCGCTGCGGTCGCAGCATTGGCGCTGGTGCAGGCCATACTGGGGGATTGGAAAGGTGCGGAATAGGCGCGCCAAATCACGCCGACACCGTAAACTTATTCATTAGGCCGAGCGCAGCCAATGAAACTTGTGCTAAACTCCATTTCAGGTCGGGGAGCTCAACGATGACGAAACTGTCCCATTCTCTTCGCTATCTTTTGGTCGCCGCTCTGATTGCTGCAAGCGCGGCTTCGCCCGCTGCCGCGGCGGGCTGGATCGAAAAGGGCATCTACCTGATTGGCCCGCGATATGATGGCGTGCTGCCGCCTTGCGAGGCCGCGCTCGACACGATTGCGTCGCGGTTTGCGCAGAAGGAAGGTCGGTTCTGGAATTCCGACCTGCAGATTCTCGGTTTCGATCGCGTCCGGGAGACAGCCTTCCGCCCCTGGGCGCCGCAAACGGTTCCGCGCCGATTCTGTACGGCAGTCGCTCAGGTCAGCGACGGACGCCTTCATAGGGTCCATTATTCGATTGTTGAAGATGGCGACATGATCGGCATGACGTGGGGCGTCGAGTGGTGCGTCGTGGGGCTAGACCGGAATTGGGCCTACAACCCTGCATGCAAGATGGCCCAGCCCTGAGCGCTCAAGGGCCGATCACTATTTGAGCTAGTTTGTTCTTGAATCGTTCTCGTCTTGGCGGTGCCCCTACCATGGAACCGTTGAGCATTGTCAATTTCCGATTTGTTCTCGTCGTCGCGTGAGGACGCCCATGGGCCGCCGCCTTACCGCTCTGCGCGCTTGTGGCGTTGCCGTCGCACTCGCCCTCACGAGCGTCCTTGCGGGCGCCGCGCTTGCGCAGGATCGTCGGCAGGGTGAGCCCGGCCACTTTGATTTTTATGTATTGGCGCTGTCCTGGTCACCATCGTATTGCGAGTCCGCACAGACACGTGCGCCCAACCGTTCACCGGACCAACAGTGTCGTGGGCGGCCATTTGCCTTTGTCGTTCACGGCTTGTGGCCGCAGTACGAGCGGGGTTTTCCTTCGTACTGCCAGGTACCGGCGCCGCGATTGAATCATGCCATTGTCGGACGAATGCTCGATCTGATGCCGAGCCCTCGGCTGATCTTCCATGAATGGGATCGCCACGGCACGTGTGCGGGGCTGAGCCCGCAAGCCTACTTCGAGAATGTGCGCAAGGCTCGCTCTGCTGTGAAGATCCCGCCCGATTATCTCGCGCTCGACAGGCCGGCATCGGTAACGCCCGGCGAAGTAGTGGACGCATTCATCAAGGCCAATCCCGCGCTTTCGCGTCAGGCGATCACCGTTTCCTGTGACAGCAAGCGCCTGACTGAAGTCTGGTTGTGCCTGGCCAAAGATTTTTCGTTTCGTGCGTGCCCGGAGTTCGCGCGCGGGGCCTGCCGCCGTGACAGGATTGCAATGCCGGCCCTACGTGGCGGCCAATAACGGCACCGCACACGTGCTGCTCGGCAATAATTCCATGCAATAACCGCGCGCGGCAGTTCTAACCTTGAGACATGAGATGAACCGGGGATGCGAACCGCGCCGTGAACTACCGCCATGAATTCCATGCAGGCAACTTTGCCGATGTCGTCAAACACATCGTGCTTTGCCGCATCCTGAACTATCTACGCAGCAAGCCGGCCGCATTTCGCGTGATCGACACGCATGCCGGCGCCGGGCTTTACGACCTGACCGGAGTGGAAGCAATCCGCGGCGGCGAGTGGCACGGTGGCATCGAGAAGCTCATGGCAGCCCGGCTTCCCGATCCAGCGGCGGCGTTGCTATCGCCGTACCTTGAAGTGGTCAACGCGCTCAATGAACCGGGCCACCTCCGGGTGTATCCAGGATCACCGGCGCTGGCGCGTGCCTGGTTACGCCCGCAGGACCGCTTGATCGCATGTGAACTGGAGCCAAAGGCGGCAGGCAACCTGTCGCGCAATCTGCAGGGCGACCCGCGGATCAAGACCCTCAGAATTGATGGATGGACCGCGCTTAACGCCTATGTTCCTCCCAAGGAACGCCGTGGCCTTGTCCTGGTCGACCCGCCGTTCGAGGAGGGCCACGATTTTTCACGTCTTGTCAGTGGTTTAGCCGCTGCGTACCGCAAGTGGCCGACCGGGGTCTATCTGCTTTGGTATCCGATCAAGGGCCGCACAGAGCCTGACCTGTTCGTCAAGCGATTGCGGCGGTCGGGGCTCGGCAAGGCATTGCGCGTCGAAGTTCTGGTCGCGTCCCTTGCCAATCCAACACGGCTCAACGGCGCCGGAATGATCGTGGTCAATCCGCCGTGGACCCTGGAAAGCGAACTTTCAACGCTTTTGCCGGTCCTGGCCGGCATCCTCGTCGTGGACGGCAAGCCGTCGTTCCGCCTTGACTGGCTTGGGGACCCCGGGTGGGCCGCCAGCCACTGATCCTGTGGGCCCTTTCCACCGGCTTGCAGTTGGTGTGTAGTTCCTTACTGGCAGTGACGTTCCGCCTCCTGTGGGGGCCGGCGGAGTGACTGAGGCCGGTTGGCCGACGCTTTCCCCGATTGTGAATGTCCAGCCGAGCCGCCGTGCGTGGGGCCGGCGGCGGAGCAGTGGGGGAGAGGAGTTTTCCTGATGGCACAAACGGGTGTCGTGAAATTCTTCAATGGCGAGCGGGGCTACGGATTCATTAAACCGGACGACGGCGGACGTGATGTTTTCGTCCACATCACCGCAGTCGAACAGGCCGGGCTGAAAGGACTCAATGAAGGGCAGCGGATCAGCTTTGATGTCGAGCCTGACAAAAAAGGCAAGGGCCCAAAAGCGGTCAATCTAGTTGTCACGGGGTGATCATCCGCGCATGCGGCGAGCGTGCGCGAATGTCCCAAGCTCAAACTGGAATGCATAATCCGGTCTGAAAAAACACAAAGGCCCCGCGGCCTCAGCGGGGCCTTGCATTTTGTGGCGTTCGGATCAAAACCGGTAGTTCAGACCTGCGCGGACGATATCTGCATTGAATTTAGCGTCGGAACCGAGCACTGAACTCGTGCGCCCAAGGTCGACGTGGAGATATTCGACTTTTGCTGTCCACGGTCCCGCGATCGCTGCTTCGATGCCGCCGCCCGCCGTCCAGCCTGCCTTCGTGTCACGTGTGTCGCCAAATCCTGGAACAGATGTCTTGATGTCGCCGACCGCAAGACCTCCTGTCACATACGGCATGATGCGATCGAAAGCGTAGCCAAGGCGGCCACGCGCCGTACCGAGCCAGTCATTGCGAACCTCGCAGCCCGTCACGCCGCCGCAAAGGGTGCTTCCGCGAATATCACTCCAGTCGACATCGCCCTCGAGACCGAACACGACTTGGCCCATCTGCCAATTATAACCGACCGTGCCACCCACCAGGCCGCCCGATGTGTTGAAGGACCCGGAGGCGAACGGGTCAGAGAAATCCGAACGGCCCCAACCGCCGCCGCCATTGATGCCCACATAGAAACCGGTCCAGTTGTAAACTGGCGGCGGCATATAAGCCGGCGCCTTTGCCGGCATCTGGCGACGCTGGATATCCGCCGCCGACGCTGAAGCGGTGCCAAGCGCGATCATCGCCGCGCCCACGAGCAGAAGCTTCTTCATGACGCACCTCATTTTAAACTTTGACTTGCGAATTCTGCGGACGGGCGTGAACACGCCGTCCCCCGATCGAGCTTTTAACGCCGGTCTGGTGGTGGTGGTTCCGTTCGGTGCAATCCCGAGGCAGGCTTCTCGTGAAGTTCCAAAAGGAAAAACCCCCGGATCGAGATCCGGGGGTTTTTTGCAGCACTGTTATGGTTCGGCTTAGAACCGATAGTTCACGCCAGCGCGCACGACATTCGCGTGGAAGTCCACGTCGGTTGCGAGACCGGTGCAGGTCACGTCGCAGCTTTGCTTGCCGAGATCGACGTAGAGGTATTCGATCTTTGCGGTCCATGGACCGGCAATCGACGCTTCCAACCCGCCGCCGAGTGTCCACCCGGCCTTGGTTTCGGTCGAACTTCCGAAGGCGGCTTGCGATGCCTTGATATCGCCGACGGCGAGGCCGCCGGTCACGTACGGCATGAACCGATCAAACGCATAACCGATGCGTCCGCGGACGGTGCCGAGCCAGTTGTTACGCGTTTCGCATGCAGAGCCCGCACAGATTCCCGTGGAGGTGCTGCCCTTGATGCCGCTCCAATCGATATCGCCCTCGAGGCCGAAGACGACTTGATTCATCTGCCAATTATAACCGACGGTGCCGCCGACAACTCCGCCGGAAACATCAAACGATCCGGTCGATCCGGCCGCATTCGTCCAGTCGGATCGTCCCCAGCCGCCGCCGCCGTTGATACCGACATAGAACCCGGTCCAATTATATGGTGCATAGTAGGCAGGCGCCTTCATTGGCATGGCCTGCCGCCGCGCAATATCGGCGGCGCTCGCCGGCTGCATCATCGTCGCTGCGGCGAGCCCAGCCAGGCCAGCCAAAATCAAACGCTTCATTTCCAAAACCTCCGTCAGAGTACCCACCCACCCGTCATTGGTGCCGGAAAAGTATTCAGAATTACTTTCACGTCTAGTGCGTAGAAGTCACACTCGACGACAAGTTTTAAATTCCGTTGCCTGATTCAGGACGATGAAAAGTCACGTTGTTGCCTCGATCTGCATTTGAGCAATTAATAATTACAGTGAAGAAACACTTAAGTTGGAAACGGCTAATGGAACTTCTGGCGGCGAACTACTCGAATCGCTGAAACTCATCTCAGTCAGAAATGAAAGACCCCAGCGGTTGTGCCGGGGTCTTTGCAAATTGTGCGGTCGAATTGTCAGAAGTGGTAGTTCACCCCGAGTCGCAGGTAACTTGCTTGCAACCCGTTGTTGACGCCGGTGATCGTGTAAGCGCGGCTGCCGAGATCCATATAGAGATACTCGACTTTCGCCGACCAGTTCGGCGCAAAGCCGACTTCCATACCGGCGCCGCCGGTCCACCCTACGAGTGTCTTGTCCTCCTCCACGCTGAAGAATTCGCCCTTGAGCTCGCCATAAGCCAGACCAAAGGTGCCATACAGAAGGACATTGTTGATCGCAAAGCCGGCCCGACCGCGTAACGTGCCGAACCAGGGATTGGAAAACTTGTAAGGCGCGAATGTATCGTCAGCGCCGCTGGCCTGAATGTCGGTTTCGGCACCCAGCACGAATTGTCCCGTCTGCCAATTGTAGCCGAGCTGGCCGCCACCGGCGATGCCGCCCGGCTCGAGATTGCTATTGGTGACTTTGCCCCATTCGTAGCCGAGGTTGAGACCCGCGTATGGGCCGGTCCAATTATAGACGCTGCTTGGCGGCGGATAATACGGCGCGGGCCCGCGCGGAAGATCTGCAGCTGTCGCCGCACCCCCTGTCGCCGTCACGACAGCAATTGTCAGGATCATTTTCTTCATTTTACCCTCCACACAACTCCCGCTCTTCGCGCGACACACACGCGCAAAAAATGGAGCGGTTACGCCGGCCCGTCGGCAAAAGTTCGACATTTTCGTGAGGGATTTATCGGGCCTTTTAGGTTAAACGGTTATGAACCAAAAAGATCGAGCGGCCGATATCACTAAAGAACTCTTATTTTTATGCAGTTTGCTAGGCCTGCGTTTACCATGTGCGCTCAGCGGCCATTTACTATAGCGATACGGTGGGACCGCCCGGCGCAAGTGGCAGCACAATGGCCCGGCGCCTGACAAGAGCCGTGCAGGTTGGTTGAGATGCCGGACAATACAGGAGGCAGCGCGCGCGCGGCGCTTATCACCGGGGCCGCGCGACGCATTGGAGCCACCATAGCGCTTGTTCTGGCGCGAGCAGGATACGCAGTGGTGCTGCATGCCAACAATTCGCGAGAGGATGCCGAGCGACTTGCGGAGGCAATCACAAGTTCTGGCGGGCGCGCCGCTGTGGTGCTTGCCGATCTCACAGATCGCGAGGCCGTCCGCGGTCTCATCCCCGCCGCTGCGGCGTTCGGCCCGCTCACACTCCTGGTCAACAACGCCGGCGAATTTGAACCCGACGATATCGAAACAATGTCGCACGCGCGTTTCCAGCGAGCGATCTCCGTCAATCTGGAGGCGCCTCTTTTTCTGTCGCAAGCCTTCGTCGGGCAGGCCCCAGCGTGCGTCGACGCTTCGATTGTCAATATTCTCGATCAGCGTGTGTTCAAGCCAAACCCGAGGTTTTTTTCCTACACTTTGAGCAAGAGCGCGCTCTTTACGGCAACCACGACATTGGCGCAGGCGCTCGCGCCGGAAATTCGAGTCAATGCGGTGGCGCCGGGTCCGACGCTCCCCAGTGCGCGCCAGACTGAGGCGCAATTCGCCGCGCAAGCAGGGAGCCTTCCGCTCCAGCGCGGACCCCGGCCCGAAGACATCGCGCAGGCTGTCCTCTATCTCTCCCAGGCGACGACTGTCACCGGTGTCACGCTTCCCGTCGACGGCGGTCAGCATTTGTCTTGGCGTACCGTCGATAGCGAGGCTGTTGAATAGCGTGCCGCAACTCTGCGTCCCTGGACGCCCCCGGGAGTCCGTGATTGGACATGCAAGAGCGTGCACACCGCATTATGTTGTTCCACATGAACGGCACCAAAGACATCGATCCGGCGACCGAGCTGCGCGAAGATGAAGAGGAAGCCTCGCTTCCAGAGGCGGAAACCGAATCCGCGCCGACCGGGACATTGGCGGCTGGGCGCGCCGCCATTACGCGCTTTACGAAGCTCGCCCCCTCGGCTCCGGGTGTCTATCGCATGATCGACGCACGCGGAGACGTTCTATATGTCGGCAAGGCAAAGAACATAAAAAAGCGGGTTACCACCTATGCGCGGCCCACCGGGCACGATAGCCGAATTTCCCGAATGATCGCGGCTACGGTGACTTTGGAATTTGTCACCACCAAAACCGAGACGGAAGCTCTGCTGCTGGAAGCTAATCTGATCAAGCGCCTGCGGCCGCGTTTTAACGTTCTCCTGCGCGACGACAAGTCGTTTCCCTACATCCTTATTACATCCGACCATTGGGCGCCGCAAATCCTGAAGCATCGCGGTGCACGCACTCGGCCGGGCCGCTACTACGGGCCGTTTGCTTCCGCAGGCGCAGTCAATCGCACGATCAATGCGCTGGAGCGCGCGTTCCTTTTGCGGTCGTGCTCGGACTCTTATTTCGAGGCGAGGACACGGCCATGCCTTCTCCACCAGATAAAACGCTGCTCGGCGCCCTGTACCCGCGAGATCGATTTCGCCGGTTACAGCGAGTTGGTGAGCGAGGCTAACGAATTTCTTTCCGGTCGTAGCCGGACCGTGCAAAAGGAAATGGCTCACGAAATGGACGAGGCCTCAGCCGCGCTCGATTTCGAGCGCGCGGCGATCTATCGAGACAGGCTGTCAGCGCTCTCGGCGATACAATCTCATCAGGGCATCAACCCACGCAACATAGAGGAAGCCGACGTTTTTGCGGTCCATCAGGCCGGCGGCTACTCTTGCGTGGAAGTATTTTTCTTTCGTACCGGGCAGAACTGGGGAAATCGTGCCTATTTTCCCAAGGCCGACCGGGCCATTGGCTCGCCGGAAGTCCTCGGTGCCTTTCTCGCGCAGTTTTACGACGACAAGCCGGCGCCGCGTCTCATTCTTGTGTCGAATGACTTCGACGAGCGCGCGCTGCTCTCTGCCGCGCTCACAGCAAAGAGTGGGCACAAGGTTGAGGTCAGCCTTCCGCAGCGCGGCGAACGGAAGGAATTAGTGCAACATGCCCTCACCAATGCGCGGGAGGCCCTGGCACGAAAGCTTGCCGACACGTCCTCGCAGGAGAAATTGCTTGGCGCGTTGACGGAGACATTTGCGCTGCCGCGTCCGCCGCGGCGCATTGAAGTGTACGACAACAGCCACATTGGCGGCACCAACGCGGTTGGCGCAATGGTCGTAGCAGGGCCGGGAGGCTTCCGGAAAAACCTGTACCGCAAGTTTAACATTCGTTCGTCAGAGCTCGCGCCGGGTGATGACTACGGCATGATGCGTGAAGTATTGCAGCGCCGCTTCAAGCGGCTACTGGAAGAGAATCCGCGCAGCACGGTGAAAGATGTACTCGCTTCCGTCTTGCCGGCCGGAGATGACGATCAACCTTGGCCTGATCTTGTTCTCATCGACGGTGGGAAGGGGCAGCTCAATGCTGCCCAGGAAACATTGGCCGCGCTTGGCGTGACCGATATTCCGGTTATCGCCATTGCCAAAGGGCCCGATCGTGATGCCGGTCGAGAGACATTTTTCCTTGCGGGCCGGGAGCCCTTCAAGCTGCCGCCACGCGATCCCGTGCTCTATTTCATCGAGCGATTGCGCGACGAGGCTCATCGGTTCGCCGTCGGGTCGCACCGCGTGCGACGCAAGAAGGACATCCGCGAAGCCGGCTTGCAGGAAATCCCAGGGATTGGTCCCACCCGGAAGCGGGCCTTGCTGCGCCATTTTGGCACTGTGAAAGCAATCGAGCGGGCAAGCCTGCCGGATCTTGCGCAGGTACCGGGAATTAATGCAGAGACTGCGCGAAAGATATATGAATTCTTTCACGAGTCAGCGGCTCATTAGGCAGGCATCAAGAATGATCATTCAGCGGCAGGAGGACGTCACGAAGGTGGTGACAGAAGCGTTCAAGAACACGCAGCCGCCGCGGCTGCGGGAAATTCTTCTTTCGCTGGTGACACACTTGCACGCGTTTGCGCGCGATGTTCATCTCACCGAGGAGGAATTTGAAAAGGCGGTTCAGTACATCGCAAAGCTTGGCCAGAAGACTGATGATAAGCACAACGAGGTTGTACTGATGTCGGGTTCGCTCGGGTTCTCGACGCTGATTTGTCTGCTCAACAATGGCAATCGCGGGCAGACCGAGACGACCGCCAATCTGCTCGGGCCCTTTTGGAGGATGAATTCACCCCGCACCGAAAGTGGGGCTTCCATCGTGCGCTCGCCGACGCCGGGGCCGGCATTGTTCGTCAAATGCTGGGTAAAAGACCAAAACGGCAAACCGATAGAGGGCGCCGAAGTGGATATCTGGCATTCCTCTCCGGAGGGCTTCTATGAACAGCAGGATCCAAAACAGGCGCCGATGAATCTTCGCGGGAAGTTCATGACGGACGCGCAGGGCCATTTTGCCTTCCGGAGCGTGAGGCCTGCCGGGTATCCGATTCCAATTGATGGTCCAGTGGGCGATCTCGTCCGCGCCACCGGGAGGCACAATTACCGGCCGGCGCATCTTCATTTTCTGATCTTCAGGAATGGATTCAAGACGCTGATATCGCAGGTCTATGTCAATGATGATGAGCGGCTGGAAACCGACGTCCAGTTCGGGGTGACGCGCGCGCTAGTCGGCAATTATGTCCGCCATGACGGGCCGGCGCCGGCCGACGACGTGAAGGGCGAATGGTACTCCCTCGACCAAACCTTCGTCATGGAGCCCGGCGAAAGCCGCCTGCCCAAGCCGCCAATTCAATAAGGCACAATCAACGGTGATTGGGGGCCGTTTCCGGTTGACCTGGTGACGGCGCGGGTGTTCTTTTCCCGCATGAATGCCATCAGTTCCCGGCCGTTGCCGGCGCGCCCACTCGCGCTGCCGAACCTGTTGACCTATGCACGAATCGCCGCCGTGCCGGTTGTGGTTGGCTTGATGTATTGGCAGAGCATTTTCGACGGACCGCTGTGGCTTCGCTGGGTCGCCCTTGTCATTTTTATCTCGGCCGGCATCACCGATATTTTGGACGGCTATCTCGCCCGGACTTGGGGACAACAGTCATCGCTGGGGCGCATGCTCGATCCGATTGCGGACAAGTTGCTGGTGTCGTCCTGTCTCCTGATGCTGGCGGCCGAAGAGACGATCCGGGGTTGGGCGCTGCTGGCGGCGGTGGTCATTCTCTGCCGGGAAATTTTGGTGTCGGGTCTGCGCGAGTATCTTGCCGAATTGCGCGTTGGTGTGCCGGTGACTCGGCTCGCGAAATGGAAAACGACGGGCCAGATGGTTGCGATCGGGTTTCTGATCGCGGGGGATGCCGGCGATCTCATTGTGCCGGTCGTCACTCAGATCGGCATTTTGTTGTTGTGGTTGTCCGCAATTCTGACGCTATACACCGGCTGGGACTATATGCGCGCGGGCTTGCGCTATATGATTGATGAATGAACGTGAAATTGCGTTATTTTGCCTGGGTGCGTGAACGTGTCGGCAAGCCCGAAGAAGTCGTCGAGATTCCGTCGCGCGTTTCCACGGTCGGCGAGCTCATGGCTTGGCTTGCTTCGCGCGGCGATGAATACGCTCACGCCTTCGAGAATCGGAATGTGATCCGCGCCGCGATCGATCTAAATCATGCACGGCCTGAGACATCGATAAAAGACGCTCGAGAAATCGCGTTCTTTCCGCCTATGACGGGCGGATAGCCTAGCCGCCTCCGGCGGGCTAGATTGGCGCCATGAAACCGACCGTACGTTTGCAGCGCGAGCCATTCGATGTCGCCGCAGAAGCAACGAAGCTTGTGCGTGGCCGCAATGACGTCGGCGCAGTCGTGACCTTTACCGGGATATGCCGCGGCAGCGAGAATGGCGAGCCAATCGCCGCACTGACGCTCGAGCACTACCCGGGAATGGCGGAAGTCGAAATCGAGCGTCATGTTGCCGAAGCGGCGGGCAGGTGGCCCTTGCTCGGCATTACTATCATCCACCGATACGGTCGCATCGAGCCAGGCGAAGATATCGTATTGGTCGTCACGACATCGTCGCATCGACAAGCCGCGTTCGCTGCAGCAGAATTTTTGATGGACTATTTGAAGACTCGTGCGCCGTTCTGGAAACAGATTGAGCGGACGGGCGGCAAAGCGTGGGTCGACGCAAAGGCCGGCGACGACGCGGCCGCCGAACGCTGGAAGCCGCAGCGCCACGGGCGCGAGGCAGTTGAATAATTACGCGTGGGACGTTTGCTGGAGGGCAAAATGGTTCCAGTTGTGCTTGCGGCGGTGACGCTCGTGACACTGGCTATACGTCCGGCATTGACGGCGGAAGTTACGTATTTTGATGTGCCGCGCGGAGCCCACCCTCACGATGTGGCGCCCGCGCCCGACGGCAGCGTCTGGTACACCGCGCAATCGCAAGGTGCGATCGGCGTCCTCAACCCGAAGACCGGTCGTGCAAATCAAATAAGCCTCGGCAAGAGTTCGGCGCCTCATGGCGTTATCGTAGGCCCGGATCGCGCAGCGTGGATTACCGACGGAGGCCTAAATGCCATTGCGCGGTTTGATCCTGCTACGAAGGACGTGAAGCTCTTCCCGCTGCCGACGCAATTTTCGGACGCCAACCTCAATACGGCGACCTTCGACCGCAAGGGCATTCTCTGGTTCACCGGGCAGAACGGAGTTTACGGCCGTGTCGATCCATCGAGCGGCAAGGTCGAAGTCTGGAAAGCACCAAAGGGCGCGGGGCCGTACGGCATAACGACCACACCGAACGGCGAGGTGTGGTACGCCTCGCTCGCCGGCGACCACATCGCGAAAATCGATACGGTGAGTGGCGACGCGCTGGTGGTGCCGCCGCCGATCCAAGGCGTAGGCCCGCGCCGCATCTGGTCAGACTCCAAAAGCATGCTGTGGGTAAGCTTCTGGAACAGCGGTCAAGTTGGCCGCTACGACCCGATGAACAAGGTGTGGAAGGTCTGGAGCCTGCCCAAGAGCAAAGGCGGCTGCTACGCCATTTACGTCGACAACAACGATAAGGTCTGGGTTACCGACTTTCTTGCCAATGCCATTCTACGCTTCGATCCGGTTTCCGAGAAGTTCGAGAGCTTTCCAAGCGACAGACGTGGTGCGTCAGTGCGGCAACTGCTCGGCCGTCCTGGAGAAGTTTGGGGGGCGGAATCCGGAGTCGATCGGCTCGTCGTCGTAAGGGAATAGTGCGCAAAAGGAACCCAATGCGATTCGGCTCGGACTTCAATCGGCGCGATATCCTGCGCATTCTCGCCGCCGGCGGGTTGCTGGCGTCGGGCATGCGGCCGGGTAGGGCCGCCGAAGCTCGGTTTGCACACCTTATAGGGGAAGCGCGCGCGAAAGGCTCGATTTCGCAAAGGATCGATTTTATCTCGGCGGCGCTGCGCGGGACCCGCTACCTCGGATTTACGCTGGTCGGCGGGCCGCGCCGGCCGGAGCAATTCGTCGCGCGTGATGACGGTTTTGATTGCGTGACGTTCTGCGAAACGGTGCTGGCTGCTGCCATTGCCGAAAATCCCGGCGAATTCGATTCCGTATTGCGCAGGATCCGCTATCACAACGGCGTTGTGAGCTGGCGCGAGCGGAATCATTATTTTTTCGAGTGGGGCCAGCACAATATCGAGAATAAGGTCTGCCAGGCAGTCGCGATTCCGGGCTCGATCGAAATTCAGAAAACCGTCTATTGGCATCGAGAGCTCGGCCGCCGCCTGTTTTCAATGACCGTGATTCCGCGCGCGGCCTTCCTGGCCAATAGGCCGATGCTCGTCCAGGGAGATATCATCGGCTTTATTACGCAGCGGCCGAACCTGGACTACTTTCATGTCGGCTTTATCGCCTTCGGCAAGAACGGTGAATTGCTGCTGCGCCACGCTTCGCAAAGCAGGCAGCGCGTTCTCGATGAACGACTGGACAACTTTATCGTGGCCAATCGCGTGCGTTACGTCACGCTGCTGCGGCCGCGCTCGCCGGGCGCTACGGCCATGCGCGGATAAATTCTACGCCGCCGCTGCCTTCGGTTTCACTTCCGACGAATAATCATCCATCAGCGTCTTGGTGATGCCGCCGGGATTGAAATTCCAGTGTGCAATCTCGGCGACGGCGGTTACTTCGGCGGCCGATCCGGTGATGAAGCATTCGGAAAAGCCGGTGAGTTCGTCTGGCATGATGCGACGTTCGATAACCTCAAAGCCGCGCTTGCGTGCGAGTCCGATTACTGTCTGCCGGGTGATGCCGTCGAGGAAGCAATCTGCAATGGGAGTGTGGATCTTGCCATCCTTGACGAAGAAGATATTGGCGCCGGTACATTCTGCAACGCGTCCTTCCCAGTCGAGCATCATCGCGTCGGCGTAACCTTTGCGTTCCGCTCGATGCTTGGAGATGGTGCAGATCATGTAAAGACCGGCCGCCTTGGCGAGGCAAGGTGCGGTCTTGGGATCTGGCCGGCGATATTCGGCCAGGTCGAGCCGGATGCCCTTCAAGCGTTGTTCGGGGTCGAAGTAACTTGGCCATTCCCAGCTCGCGATCGCGAGGTGGATTGTATTGTTCTGTGCCGAGACGCCCATCATTTCCGAGCCGCGCCATGCGACCGGGCGGACATAGGCTTCTTTCCGGCCATTCTTCTCAACCACCATTTTCTTGGCGGCATCAATCTCGGCGACCGAATAGGGGATTTCGAAGTCGAGAATATTGGCGGAGCGCTTGAGCCGCTCGGAATGCTCGGTGCTCTTGAAAACACGCCCACCATAGGCGCGCTCGCCTTCAAAGACGCAACTCGCATAGTGCAGCCCGTGACTGAGCACGTGAAGATTGGCCTCGTTCCAGGGGACGAGCTTGCCGTCGTACCAGATGACCCCATCGAGCCGGTCATAGGATTGGGCAGCCATTGGTCTCCTCCTTCGCCTTCGTGTGCTTACGCTCGTGCTCTGCCGTCAGGGGCGGCGTTTCCGCGCCTATTCCAACACTTTGCGTCGGCCGGTAACACCCGGTATGACTTGCCGACCGACAAGGACACCATCTGAAGCCGAATTCTCATCGGGCTGTCTTCCGGTACGATCCTTTCGTCTTTAACATCGTTTTTGTAACATAAAAACAAAATATGTCAACATGGCTGACATAAATGTGAGCAAGCATGCTGCCGCTGGTACCAGCCTAACCGAGCGTACCGCGGCCACAGGTGCCGCCGAGCCGGTCTGGGACATCATCGAATTATTGTTTTTCGCGTACCGGGATTTCGTCGGCGATCCCGATGAAGTGCTGCTCAAACTCGGTTTCGGCCGAGCCCACCATCGGGTCCTGCACTTCGTCAACCGCAATCCCGGAATGAAGGTTGCCGACCTGCTTGAAATCCTCAACATCACGAAACAGTCGCTTGGCCGAGTCCTCAAGCAATTGGTCGATCAGGGCTACGTGCTGCAGAAGGAAGGCGCGCAGGACCGCCGCCAGCGTCTGCTGTATGTGACGCCCAAAGGCGAGGCACTCGCGCTCAGACTCGCAACATTGCAGACGCAGAGGATCAACCGTGTATTCGGAGAACTCGGCCCCAACGCGCACGAGGCGGCGCGCCGGTTCCTGACGTCCATGATCGATACCGATAATCGGGATGGCGTGCTTCGCCTGATTGCGCGCGCCGATCGTGCAACGAAGCCGCGGAGTTAATGCATGACTCGCAAATTCGGAGACCTGTTTCTGCCTTCGCAATGCCGACTTCGGTATGCAAGGTAAGGCTGGGCAAGTTGATGCATGGGCACAAGTAAGGCCGGAGCAGCTTTGGTGATGACACTGCCCGCCACGTTTCCCGATGACGCGCCGCATCTGCTGGTCGTCGACGATGATCGCCGCATTCGCGATCTGCTTTCGCGTTTTCTGAGCGGTGAGGGTTATCGCGTTACGACAGCAGACACTGCGATGGATGCGCGCGCAAAGCTCAATGGTCTGAGCTTTGACCTGTTAATCCTTGATGTCATGATGCCCGGCGAATCCGGATTTGATCTTGCGAAGGCGATCCGTGGTGATTCCAACGTCCCGATATTGATGTTGACTGCGCGAGACGCCGCTGAAAGCCGGATCCGTGGGCTTGAAATTGGCGCAGACGATTATCTTTCAAAACCATTTGAGCCGCGGGAATTGTCGCTGCGAATTGCGAATATTCTCAAACGTTCCCAGCCGGCACCGCCACCTCAAGTCGAATCGGTACGATTTGGACCCTTCGTCTATCACCTCGGGCGCGGCGAGCTGCGCAAAGGGGAAGAAATCGTGCGGTTGACCGATCGGGAACGCGAGATGCTACGCATTCTTGCGGGTTCGCCGGGTGAAACCGTGCCGCGGCTTTCGCTCGCCGGAAACGGTGGGGCGGTCAGCGAACGGGCGGTTGATGTGCAGGTCAATCGTCTGCGACGCAAAATCGAGCGCAACCCAGCCAATCCCTTGTTTGTGCAGACCGTGCGCGGAATTGGTTACCGGCTGGTCATCACGTCATGACCAGCCTCGACATCGGAAACGGTGTACGCACCGCGCTCACGCGCCTGCGGGGCGCATGGGAATGGTACGACGCAATCCCCACGATACGCCGAATTCATAGTGCGCTGGGCAAAGTTGCCGATGGTTGGCGCCGGGCCAGCCGCTGGCTCAACAGCGTAATGCCGAAGGGCCTATATGCCCGGGCCTTGCTGATCATCATCGCGCCAATGGTAATCCTGCAGTCAGTGATCGCGTTCGTGTTCATGGAGCGCCACTGGAACGTGGTAACCCAACGGCTTTCCGCGAGCGTCGTGCAGGATATTGCCGCGCTCATCGACATCTACCGAGGCTACCCGCAGGATGCAGACCAGGCACAGATCAGGCGCATCGCGCAACAGCGGCTCGGCCTCGTGGTTGATTTCTTGCCGCTGACGGAGATGCCACCCCCCGGGCCTAAACCCTTCTTTTCGCTGCTGGACCAGGCACTGTCCGAAGAACTCCGCAAGCAGATCGGGCGACCCTACTGGATCGATACCGTCGGCAAGTCGGCACTGCTCGAAATCCGCGTTCAGCTCGACAATACGGTGATGCGAGTGTTTGCGCGTCGAAGCGCAGCTTATGTATCCAATTCGGAGATTTTCCTTCTTTGGATGGTTGGCACGTCGACGGTCTTGCTGATTGTCGCCATCATATTCCTGCGCAATCAAATCAAGCCGATCCTCCGGCTGGCTGATGCCGCGGAGAGTTTCGGCAAGGGGCGTGAAGTGCCGAATTTCCGTCCCCGCGGCGCGCGCGAAGTACGGCGCGCAGCTGCTGCCTTCATCGAGATGAAGACTCGCATCGAGCGCGCCATCGAGCAGCGAACCGCGATGCTGGCAGGAGTATCGCACGACCTACGCACCGTCCTTACGCGGTTCAAGCTCGAACTGGCGCTGGTCGACGAAACTCCGGAAATCGACGCAATGAAAAAGGACGTCGATGAAATGGCGCGGATGCTGGAAGCCTATTTGGCATTCGCGCGCGGCGACAGTGGTGAGACTTCAGCCCCGACCGACATGGCTGAATTTCTGGAAGAATTGCGGCTCGATGCCGAACGTCACGGGCACAAAACCACCGTGGTGTTTCATGGGCCGCCGATTGTCACCGTCCGCCCGGCGGCATTCAAGCGTTGCCTCGCCAATCTCGTGTCGAACGCAGCGCGCCACGCGCCCGCAATCGCGATCACCGGTCATCGGGATCACCGCTACCTCACGGTTACGGTGGATGACGACGGTCCGGGAATTCCGGCAACCATGCGCGAGGAAGTATTCAAGCCCTTCTTGCGTCTCGATGATGCGCGCAATCAGGATGAAGGCGGGACCGGGCTGGGCCTCGCGATCGCGCGGGACATTGCCCGCTCGCATGGCGGCGAAATTACGCTCGGCGATAGCCCGTTGGGCGGATTGCGCGCGACCGTGCGTGTACCCGTCTAAGCGGCTTCGGATTCCTCGTTCCGCGCGCGGCGCCTCCGGCGCGGCCCGCGCAACACGCATTTCGGAATCGCGCACAGGTCATCGAGGAATCCAGCCCAGCGCTCGGCGCTCGACAGTCCGCGGTCAAGCGCGGACATGGTACGATCGAGGCCTTCATCCTCGTCATTGATCCATACCGAAAGAACGCGCGCAAACATTAGAGCTGCTCCCTGTGCCCGGAGGGCGCCGCGAGGGCCGGACGCCCCGATGCCGGCAGCTTCCAACATCCAGTGCTGCGATCGGACGGCCAAGGCGTTGAGCGCGAAGGCGAGGCCAGGATTGCGCCGTGCCGAACGCATGATCGAATGCACTGCGTCCTTGTATGGTGCAAGCGCCTCCAACCGGCGCATCAAGACGTCGAACAGGCGCTCGCGCGCAGGCTCTTCCGACATATCGCTGTCACCACCGGCGAGAACGGCCTTGTCGATATCTTTGATATGCGCGGCGATAATAGCGAGGGTTGATCCGAACTCGGCGCGCAATTGCGAGAGCTTGATTCCGGCACGGCCAGCCACTTCGGCGAGACCAATTTGTTCAAAGGAATTTTCGGCAAGCAGGGCCATAAATGCGTCAATGGCCTTGTCGCGATCGCCGTTGCCGCGCGGTGGGGTTGCGTTAGCAGCCTTGCGTTCACGCTTGGTCTTGCGCGCCATGATGGCCTCCCATTAAGGCTGATGTGCCGGTGTTCATGTAAGGCGGCAATACCGGCTGTTCTAGGGCAGGAACTATCCCGCTAGGTCGCGTGATCGACGGGTTGCGGCGGCAATGGCCCCGGTGAGGAGTGCGTCGAATCCACCGGGACCCATCAGGACCTCAAGCGCGGCAGCAGTTGTGCCTCCCGGTGAGGTCACATTTTGCCGCAACAGGGCGGCATCGAGATCCGAACGGTGCAAGAGTTCGCCCGATCCGGCTACGGTCTCGCGCGCAAGGCGTGCCGCGAGCGCGGGCGGGAGTCCTGCCGCGATACCGGCGTTGGCCATGGCCTCCGCAAGAAGAAAAACGTAAGCCGGCCCCGAGCCCGACAATGCGGTCACCGCATCCATCAATGCTTCGTTGTCGGTCCATTCGACTGTGCCGATGGCGGCGAGCAGGTCCGACGTCTGCTTGCGCTGACGTGAAGTTACTTTCGCGTTTGGACAGGCGACTGTAATGCCGCGTCCAATGGCGGCAGGGGTGTTCGGCATTGCGCGCACGATTGCCGTGCCCGTGGGCAATGCATCTTCCAGGAAGCGAAGAGGGCGCCCCGCCATAATGGACACAGCGAGTGTTGATTTGCCGATAAAAGGCCTGAGCGCGGGAACGGCGTCCGGCGCGCTCTGTGGCTTGACGGCAATGACGACTGCGGCTGCATCCAGAGGTTTCCCTTTGGGATTAAGCGCCACGCCACGACGTGTCAGTGCCTTTACGGCCTTGGCGGGCTGAGGCTCCAGTATCGTGAGCTTGCGGGGATCAAGACCGCGCGCGAGCCAGCCGTCGAGCATGGCCAGGCCCATTTTCCCCGCGCCGAGCAAAACCAGGCGGCCGGGAAACTTGCGGAGTGGTTTGTCGATCGCCTTGGGTCGCTTCATGGCGACATCATATCGCCAATTGTGGCCTTACGCCTCCCCCGAAGTCTCGAACATGGTTGCGTCGAGTGCTTCGCGCGCGGTTTTGCCCGCCCAAACCACGAACTGGAAGGCCGTGAAATAGCGTTCGCAAGCTTCAAGCGCGGTGCCGAGCAGCGCCTCGCATTGTTTTCCCGAAGCCATGGTGCCCCCCGCGAGCACAAGAGCATGCCGAAACATTACAATGCCTTCAGTCCCCCAATGATCGAAATGCCCGACCCAAAGTCTTTCATTGATCAAGGAAATGAGCGCCTGCACTTCGGCGCGTCGGCGCTCCGGCACCCGCATATCGAAAGCACAGGCCAGATGCAGCGCCTCGATATCGCCCATCCAGGTGTAAGACAGCTGATAGTCAGTCCAGCGTCCCGTGACCAGGATGGTGATCTCATCATCGCTGGCGCGCTCGAACGACCAATCATTGCCGGCTGCCAGCCGCTCAACGACGTCGAGTGGATTGAGTCGCGGTTCGTCCGCGTAGCTTGTCAGGGACATGACGTCTCCGCTTTGCCGATTGGAGCGAGGGAAACGCACGCCACCACACCGCGCGGCACCGCCCTGGGAGGAGCCGGACCGCAAGTTGACGCAGGGCTTACGGGATGCCTTGACGGCGAAAACGAATCACCAAGCGATTCGACTATATCCTGCCTGATTCCGCCTACCAAAGGCATCGTCAAGAGCCAATCAGCCGTGATTTGCACGTCGTAGGCAACCGCGCCGATTCGACTCTCCACAGCCAATGCTGCGGCAAGTTGAATCAACGGTGGATAATGCATCGGCGTCACTGGGGTGTGCGGATGCACGCGACCAAGCCAGAAAACCGGGATCGTCCATCAAGTTTTGAGCTGGTCGCAGGGCTCGGAATGGCGGCGCAGCGATGTTGCCAGGCTTAGTCGAACAGGCTCGACACCGATTCCTCGGTGGCCGTACGTCCGATCGCCTCACCGATCAGTGATGCAATTTCCAAAATGCGGATATTGCCGGCTGCCAGGATTTCCTTGGTGGGTTGAATCGAGTCGGTAATCACCAGTTCTTTTAGTCGCGAACTTGCGATGCGCGTGACCGCGCCGCCGGAAAGGACTCCGTGGCTGATATAGGCGTAGACGGCCTTGGCCTTGCTCTCGAGCAGTGCGTCTGCGGCGTTCACCAGCGTGCCGCCGGAATCGACGATATCGTCCACCAGCACGCAGGTGTAACCGGCCACATCGCCAATGACGTTCATTACCTCGGATTCGCCGGCACGCTCCCGGCGCTTGTCGATGATAGCGAGCGGAGCATTGATGCGTTTCGCCAGCCCACGCGCGCGCACGACGCCGCCCACGTCGGGCGAAACGACCATCACGTTGTCGAGCTTGAATCGCTCGCGGATATCCCGAACCATTACCGGTGACGCGTACAGGTTGTCCGTCGGAATATCAAAGAAGCCCTGGATCTGGCCCGCATGAAGGTCAAGAGTCATCACGCGGTCGGCGCCGGCACGGGTGATGAGGTTTGCAACAAGCTTCGCCGAAATCGGCGTCCGCGGCCCTGGTTTGCGGTCTTGCCGGGCATAACCGTAATAAGGGATCACCGCCGTGATCCGGCGTGCCGATGACCGCCGCAGGGCGTCGATGATAATCAGCAATTCCATGAGATGGTCGTTGGCAGGAAACGAAGTCGACTGGATCA
The DNA here is from genome assembly GCA_035691545.1 of Pseudolabrys sp. Lineage (GTDB taxonomy): Bacteria > Pseudomonadota > Alphaproteobacteria > Rhizobiales > Xanthobacteraceae > Pseudolabrys. The sequence goes on from DASSIT010000027.1 coordinate 39,073, forward strand.
CGAATACGTCGGCGCCGCGCACGTTCTCCTGAATTTCGACGAAAATTTCCATGTCGGCAAATCGTCGCACGACCGCCTTGGCGAGGGGGAGCTTGAGATAGTCGCCGATCCCTTTGGCCAGCGTGGGATTCGAATTGCCGGCGACGAGCTTGATCGCTCCGTTCTTGCCCGACATCCTGAAATCCTCACCCTCACTTCCGCCAGAAGCGGCGTGGTCATAACAAGGCGGGCAGGGGCGGGCAATACGGGCCCAAATCGTTCTCCCACGCTTTCGCGAGGAAAGATGAATCGACGCTTAGCGGCGGGCCGCGAACGTCAGTGTTTCCCCTGCCGCGACGCGTGCGCCGGGCCGTCGGCGGGGCAACGGCACGACGACCGATTCATCCTCAGCTGCGGATTCCGCGGAATCAGCCAATATTGGGTCGGGCCGCGTATAAGAAGTGCGGAATATGCCCGCCGCTTCGGGCGAGGACTCGGCCGGAGCAGCGGCAGCGGCCACTTGGCCCGCCCCCGGCACTTGTGCTGGAGCCGTGCCGGGCGCGACCTCGGGCGAGGTCAGAAAGGCGGCAAGCTGTTCCATGCTCGCGTTGGCGATGCGGCGCAGCATGGCATCATCGGCGACGGCCCAGGCATCCTTGCGCCTGATTTTCGCGGTTTCCTCTCCACTGATACGGAGCGCGCGCTGTTCGTTCGGATCGAAAATGTCCCAGACCCATGTAATCGTGGTCTGGTGTCTTGCGACTTTTGCGGCGAGATAACCGCGCACCCGGTACGCAGACGGCTGCTCGCGTGAAGTCACAGCGAGACGCCGAGACTGTGCCTCGTCATTGAGATCCTGCACGAGTTTCTGGAATTGGCCGGGCGGTAATCCATCGACCGAATCGAAAGCAACCGTCGCGCCGCGCAGCTGCTCAGCCGACACGTTCTGATCGGGATTGCATCCGCACAGCGCCAGCGCGCAGGCAAATGCCAGCGGTGCGCCGATACGCCCAACGGCCCGCGTGTCGCCAAACGTGCGGCGACCCCCACTCCACTCCATAGACACCCCTGCTGGCCGGTCTTTGATCTTTAAGTCTGTTCGGCCAAGGTAAATCGTAACGGCATTCTTGCCCGCGAGTCCAGCCGCGAGGTATTCGCCTCAATATTTTCAGCCGACGAGCGCAATGGCATTGATATGGCGACCATAATCCGCCTCGCCGTTGCGCGTCGTGCGACGGTAGCTGAAGAAGCGTTCCGGTTCGGCATAGGTACACAGGCCGAGATCCTCAAATTGAGAAACACCTGCCCGCGCGATGCGCTCCGCGATGTAGCCGCCGAGATCGAACATGGCATGCCCTTCGCGTTCGGAAGATACGAAGAATCTCGCGTTCATCTGGTCAGCGGCTAGAAATCGGTCGACAAATTCCGGACCGACCTCATAGTTCGGCTGTCGGATGGTCGGACCGAGAGCAGCAGCGATACGGTGGCGATCGGCGCCGAGCCGTTCCATCGCGGCGATCGTTGCCTCAATGACACCGGTCAGCGCGCCGCGCCACCCGGCGTGCGCCGCCCCAATGACGCCAGCTTCACTGTCGGCGAACAGCAACGGACCGCAATCGGCCGTGGACACCCCGATCGCCAGATGCGGCACCTGCGTGACAACCGCATCGGCGCGTGGCCGTTGCTCCGCAGCCCATGGTTCCTTGGCCACCACAACTTCCGGCGAATGGATTTGATACGGCGTGAGAAAACGATCGGCACTTACGCCCAGCGCCGCAGCCATGCGCGCGCGATTTTCCGCGACCATTTCCGGCGCATCATTGGAGCCCACACCGCCATTGAGCGACGTGTAGACCCCCTGAGAGACGCCGCCCGAACGCGTGAAGAAGGCATGACGAATGCCCGCTCGGGTCGCGAGTGAGGAAGCCTGCAACATCGGTCACCATGCAGCGGCTACTGGCCGCCATTCCCAATAGATAATGTCTACCGGAGCAACAGGCCAGCGTGTGAGGCTTCGAAGCCGGGCGGAACGCCAAGCGAAGGGTGCAGGAAGGCCGCAACCTTGAAGAGTTCGCCCATAGCAGTGCGGGTGTGGCCGATGAGACGCATGAGTGCTTGATCGATTTCAGCGGCGCCGTCGGCGCGCGTCGCTTTGGCTTTGAGGGTTGCTGCCCGCTGTTCGATTCCCAGCCGCCGCAGGAATTGCGACTGTTCTATCGGGCCAAAGGCGGTTGCGCCCATTGCCTCAACGGCGCGCGTCAATGCGCGGAAATCGACATGGGCGGTCAGATCAAGGCCACCCGGTGCGGTCAGCGGGTCGGCATAGGCGTGATTGCCGACGGCCTGGAAGGTTTCACCGAGTCCCGTTTCGGTGTGGCCGTAATCGATGACCAAAGCAGCGCCTCGATCGTCCGCGACACGGCGGCCGATCTCCATTGCCTCGGTGTCGCCGCGCCACTCGAAGATCGCGCCGGCACGCGCACCGCTAAACTGTGGCGGCAGCAACGTTTGAAAAAACGGAATTGGTTCGGGAGCGATCGTAAACGTCAGTTGGCCGTCTGCATCGATTTGAACGAGGCGCTCGTGCCAGCCGCGCTCGGTCTTTATGGCCTGCTTGATGGGCAACGCATCGAAGAACTCGTTTGCAAATACGATGGCGGCACCTTTCGGAACATCCGCGGCCGCAGCGTGCCAAAACACCGGAACGCCTGCGCCGTCCAATATTTTCTCCTGCTGGGCCCGCAGGATCGGGCTGACTTCGACGAGATGTACGACGATCGCTGAGCGAAAGTCGGGGACGATCTGCACTGCGCGCAGAAGGTCCTTCATCATGGTGCCACGACCGGGGCCAAGTTCGATCAGCCGCACATTTTCGGGCGTGCCCATTTGCTTCCACACTGCGGACGCCCATAACCCGATCAGTTCGCCGAACATCTGGCTCACTTCCGGCGCCGTAATAAAATCGCCGCGCGATCCGAATGGATCGCGCGTGGTGTAGTAGCCATGCTCGGGATCGAACAGGCAGAGTGCCATGTATTCACTGACCGGCATCGGGCCCGCCGCCGCGATGCGCCGGCGGATTTCGGTTTCCAGCGGAGAGAATTCCGCCACTAGCGACTCCGCGCCGCCGGTTGTTTCAAGGCGTGGACGATGAACGCCATGCCCGCAAACATCAGCGGAATTGACAGCAACTGACCCATCGTTGCTCCGCCCCAGAGGAAGCCAAGCTGTGCATCGGGTTCACGGAAAAATTCGCAAAACATGCGCGCAAGGGAATAGCCGACCGCGAAACTCCCGATGATGAGCCCCGGCCGCTTTAGCGCCCCGGCACGCATGAGCAGCGCCAATACCAGCAACAGAACGAGACCCTCGAGTGTCGCTTCATAAAGCTGGCTGGGGTGCCGCGGCACCGGGCCGCCGTTCGGAAATATCATCGCCCACGGCACGTCCGATGGGCGACCCCATAATTCGCCGTTGATGAAATTTGCAATGCGGCCAAGGAACAATCCGATCGGCCCGACTGCACATGTAATGTCGCCAAGTGAGAGAATGGGGATCCCGCGCTTATATCCGAACAGTACCACGGCCACGACACAACCCGTGAAACCGCCATGGAATGACATGCCGCCATTCCACAACTGCAGGATCTCGAGAGGATGGGCCGCAAAGTGAGGCAGATTGTAGAACAGCACGTAGCCGATGCGGCCGCCGAAAATGATGCCCAATGTCACCCACAGCACGAAATCGTCGAAATCCGTGACCGTCATCGGCGCGGTGCCGCCCCACAATCTGTCGGTTCGAATGAGCTGGCGGGCATAGGCCCAGCCGATCAGGATGCCGAAAATGTAGGCCAACGCGTACCAGCGAATGGCAAATGGCCCGAAATGCACGAGAACTGGATCGAAGGCCGGGTAGGGGATGACGAGCAGCGGCATCGCAATGTCCGATTCGCGCCGTGGTGCGCGGTCAATCTGGTAGCATGCCGGGTCTTGCAGCGGGATGACCGGAACGCCATTGTGGTGGCAGTTGGCGCCGGAGACCAAATATGACCCAGACCAGCAACCGCATTTTCGACGAGATGGCACGTCTGATGAACGATGCCGCGGGGGTAGCGCAAGGGGTGCGGCGCGAATTCGACACCCTGTTCCGAAGCCAGGCTGAGCGGATCCTGCGTGATCTGGACGTCGTCCAGCGCGAGGAATTTGAAGCGGTCAAGGAAATGGCACGGCTGGCGCGCGAAGAGAATGAAGCGTTGAAGGCGCGCATCGCCGCGCTGGAAGCGAAGTCAGGGAAACCGGCGGAAAAATCCGGCAAGAAGGGTTCGGCTTCCGGCTAGGCACTTATAGCTACGGCCCATAAAAAGAATCTAAAAAGTGTCGAGCGGGCGGCCCGCAATATGGTTTTGACGCGGGGCCGATGGTAATTTTTCTCCGTGGCAGGAAATTAGGGGGATGCTCATGCGGACTTTCTTATTGGCGACGATTGCCGCGCTTTTTACGTTCATCGCATTCGGCGCCCAGGCCATGCCCGTCGCAAAGCTAAAGGGCATCGCGGCAGCATCCGATCAGGTCACCCCGGTGAGAGACGGCTGCGGCCGCTGGAGGCACCGTGGTCCGCACGGGCACTGCCGGCACAACTAGGCCTGGTTGCTGATTTAATTCCAGTCTGACCGGCGGATTCCGGGCGTTTACGCTTTTGCGCGCCCGAAACCGCAGCGACCGGCCTTTCTTGCCCTTTACGGCCGCCGCCGCTATAACCCGCCCGTTCGCGGCCCCCGGCACCCCTGGAGGCTTGCCGCGTTCGCAGGCGGCGGAAAATGCCGCCTTTTTCCATTGGTTTATATGAGGGATTCAAGATGGCGACCGTCCAGGAATTGAAGGCGACGGCGCGTCCGAAAGGCGGCAAGGGGACCGCCCGGGCAGCGCGTCGCTCCGGCCGAGTGCCGGGCGTGATCTACGGAGAGAACAAGCCCCCGCTGATGGTCCTGCTCGACCATGATGAATTGCGCCAGCGCATCTATGCCGGGCGTTTCCTTACCACGCTCTACAATCTCGACGTTGACGGCACCAAGCACAGGGTGATCCCGCGCGACTTTCAACTCGACGCGATCAAGGATCTTCCGATGCACGTCGATTTTCTGCGTGTGTCGGAAGGCGCGACCATCCGCGTCAATATTCCGGTGCATGTGCTCAATGCCGACCAGGCACCCGGCGTCAAGCGCGGCGGCGCGGTCAACATCGTCACTCATACCGTCGAGGTGATGTGCCCGGCCGATGCGATCCCGGCATCGATCGACGTCGATATTTCTGCGCTCGAAATCAACCACTCGAAGCACCTCACTGACGTGGCGTTGCCCCCGAATATTCGTGTGATTGGCCGACCCGACATGACTCTCGTCACTGTCGTGCCGCCGTCGGGCTACGCGGAAGAAATGAAAGCTGCCGCCGAGGCGGCCGCCGCTGCCGCTGCCGCAGCTGCCGCAGCTGCTGCCGCGGGCGCCGCGCCGGCCGCCGAAGGCGCTGCTCCCGGCGCCGCCCCCGGTGCTGCACCGGGTGCTGCACCTGCCGCCGGCGCTGCGCCTGCGGCCGCAGCCGCAGCCAAGCCCGAGAAGAAGTGAGGACGCGTACACCTCTCGCCGTCAGCGTCCGCGTAACCGGCAATCGCACGAATCCGAAAAGCGATTTGCGAATTTCGGACGTGTGCATGCGTAAATTTTGAAACAGCGCCGTTGACGCCATGCTGCTTTTCGTTGGCCTCGGTAATCCCGGTCCCAAGCACGCCGGCAACCGCCACAACATCGGCTTCATGGCGGTGCAGGCGATTGCGCGCCGTCATGACGTGTCGCCTTGGCGGCGGCGATTTCAGGGCGTGGCGGTGGAGGGCAATATTGCAAGCGAACGCGTGCTTCTGCTTTTGCCGGGTACTTACATGAATGAGTCCGGCCGCGCGGTCGCGGAAGCTGTCCACTTCTACAAGCTCGAGCCCGCCAATGTCGTGGTTTTCCACGATGAGGTCGATCTGCCGGCGGCGAAAGTCAGGGTGAAAATCGGCGGCAGCGACGCGGGTCACAACGGTTTGCGGTCGATTACCGCGTATATCGGCAATGACTACAAACGTGTGCGGATTGGCATTGGAAAGCCGGACGTAAAGGAACTGGTGCCGATGCATGTTCTGGGCGACTTCGCCAAGAGCGAGTGGGCCTGGGTGGAAGCCCTCTGCGATGTCATTGCCGAAAATTCCAGATTTCTGGTCGATGGCAAGGATTCCACGTTCCAGAACAAGGTGCATCTCGCCATGGAAGCCAAAGGCTTCGTCGACGAGGACGAGGAGCCCTCGGGCTCCGAATGAGCATGTCAGTAAAGAGACGATAAAATCATGGGATTTAAATGCGGCATCGTCGGCCTGCCCAATGTCGGCAAGTCGACGCTCTTCAATGCGCTCACGCAGACCGCGACAGCGCAAGCGGCCAATTATCCGTTCTGCACGATTGAGCCGAATGTTGGCGAGATCGCGGTCCCCGACCCGCGTCTCGAAAAGCTCGCAGCACTCGGGAAATCGGAGCAAATCATTCCGACGCGCATCACCTTCGTGGATATTGCCGGGCTGGTGCGGGGCGCATCAAAAGGCGAAGGCCTTGGCAACCAGTTTCTCGCGACAATCCGTGAAGTGGACGCCATTGTGCACGTCGTGCGCTGCTTCGAGGATACCGATATCACGCATGTCGACGGCAAGATCGACCCGATTGCCGATATCGACACCATCGAGACGGAATTAATGCTGGCCGATCTCGAAAGTCTGGAAAAGCGCGTCGACAACCTGGAGAAGAAGGCCAAAGGCAGCGGCGAGGATGCAAAGCTGGCCAGGGAAACGCTCGATCTGATCAACAGGTCGCTCGCCTTTCTTCGCGACGGCAAGCCCGCCCGGCTGGTCGATCGCAAACCCGAGGAGGAGAAGCTCTTCCATTCGCTGGGGCTGCTCACATCGGCGCCGGTTCTATATGCCTGCAACGTCGAGGAGGCGTCGGCGGCGGCCGGGAACGACTTCTCTCGCAAGGTCGAACAAAGGGCGAATGAAGAAGGTGCCGTCGCGGTCGTGATTTCGGCCAAAATCGAGTCGGAAATTGCCACGCTGCCTGCGACCGAACGTGCGGAATTTCTGGATGCGGCGGGGCTCAAGGAAACCGGTCTCGATCGTCTCGTCACCGCCGGTTATGCGCTTTTGCACCTCGTGACATACTTTACGGTCGGTCCGAAAGAGACGCGGGCATGGACCATCACACAGGGGACCAAGGCGCCGCAGGCCGCTGGCGTGATCCATACGGATTTCGAGCGTGGATTTATCCGTGCCGAAACCATCGGCTATGGAGACTACATTACATTTGGCGGTGAATCCGGCGCGCGTGATGCCGGCAAAATGCGGCTGGAAGGCAAGGATTACGTGGTTGCCGACGGCGACGTTATGCATTTCCGGTTTGCAACCTAGCGTCACGTCCGGCAGCCGGGTCTGGCGGATCCACAAGCGCTATTCGGGGCTTCCACGTCCTGGTTGGCCCATGCAAATCAAGATGTGAGTCGCCGGGACCAGCCCGGCCACGGTGGGTAAATAAACGTCATGGAGAAACTCCATTGGGAAGATTTCCAGGCGGGTTCTGTCACGGTTTACGGGCCGCGCCTGGTGACGCGCGAAGAGATCATTGCCTTCGCCGCTGAGTTCGACCCGCAGCCGATGCATCTCGACGAGACGGCGGCAAGTGCGACCATGCTGGGCGGCCTCGCCGCGTCCGGCTGGCACAGTTGTTGTCTGCTGATGCGCATCATCGCCGATGGTTTCGTCAATAAAACCCATTCCATGGGTGCGCCGGGAATCGACGAAGTGTGCTGGCTCAAGCCGTTGCGGCCCAATACGCAGGTGCGCGTGCGCACGACCGTTTTGGAAACGCGCGCACCCAAAAGCCGGCCGGAATTCGGATTTGTCAAATGCCTGTTCGAAATGCTCGATGAACACGACACGGTGCTGACGAGGCTCACCTGTCCGGTGATGATTGCGCGCCGCGAGAGCGGGGCGCGTGCATGAAATATTTCGAGGATATTGTGGTCGGTGAGCGCACGGCGGTCGGGAGCCACACGTTCAGGGCCGACGAGATCAAGGCCTTCGCGACGAATTTCGATCCGCAGCCGTTTCATCTGGACGAAAGCGCTGCAGAACGCTCCCATTTCGGCGCACTCTGCGCCTCCGGCTGGCATACTGCGGTTGTCTGGATGCGGCTGATGGTCGACTATCGTCGCCGCGTGGCGGAAGCGGCGCGCGCCCGCGGCCAACCGGTCGCCGCTATGGGGCCGGCGCTCGGTTTCCGCGAATTGAAGTGGTTGAAACCGGTCTATGTGGGTGACACGATTGATTATGCGAGTGAAGTGGTCGAGGCGCGCGTGTCGCAGAGTCGACCAGGCCTCGGACTGCTGAGTATTCTATCGACCGGTGTCAACCAGCGCGGTGAGTCGGTGATAACATTCGTCAGCACCACTTTCGTCGAACGCCGACCGATGAAGCCATGACCGCCGCTGTAGCGCCCGCCGGCACCAAGCAGGAAGAACGTCGCGCACTTGGCGTGGCCTGTGGCGCCCATGCGTTGCATGACGGCTATACAGACCTGGTCTATGTGATGCTGCCGATCTGGCAGACCGAATTTGGCCTCGGATTTGCCGCGCTTGGCTTGATGAAGACCGTATTTTCCGGCGCGTTGGCCGGGTTTCAAATTCCTGCGGGCTTTCTGGCTGAACGGTTTGGCGCGGCCGTCGTTCTCGCGCTCGGGACCGCGCTTGCCGGACTCGGCTATGTTTTCGCCGGCTTGAGTAGCGGCGTTTTCACACTGGTGTTGGCGCTTTTCATCGGTGGACTTGGCGCCAGTACCCAGCATCCATTGGCCTCATCGCTCATTGCCCATGCTTTCGCCGGCACGCGTTCGCTCAAGGCGCTCGGCACCTACAACTTCGCCGGTGACATCGGAAAAATGACCTTGCCGGCAACGGCGGCGCTGTTGTTTGTCGTGTTGCCGTGGCGGCACGCACTCATGCTGCTTGGGGCACTTGGCGCGATCGCCGCTGTGGCGATTTTCGTCGTCATTCCGCGGTTCCGTGAAGAGTCCCCGGTTACTCACAATAAAAGGCGCGCCGACGGCGGGGCGGGCGGCGATATTCGGGCCTATGGTTTTCCGCTTCTCCTCTCGGTCGGCGTCATCGATAGCGCGACACGCATGGCATTCCTCACTTTCCTTCCATTCGTTCTCACCGCAAAAGGCGCGAGCCTTCAAACCATAGGGCTTGCCCTGACGCTGGTATTTGCCGGCGGTGCAGCGGGCAAATTGGTGTGCGCATTTATCGGGGCCCGTATCGGGACGGTCGCAACCGTATGGTTGACCGAGGCGGTAACCGCCATCGCCATCGTTGCGTTGTTGCCGTTGCGACTTGAGGCGGCGCTTGTGCTGCTGCCCATTGTTGGGGTCGCGCTCAACGGGACATCGTCGGTCCTTTACGGTTCGGTCCCCGATCTGGTCGAGCCGGCGCGCCGCCAGCGCGCGTTCGGTATCTTCTACACCGGCACGATTGGCGCCGGAGCGGTGTCGCCGGCAATATACGGCATGCTGGGTGATGCGGTCGGTGTACCGACCGCGCTTGTCGTGGTCGCGGCTGTTGTGCTGCTGACGTTGCCGATTACGCTTGTCCTTCGGCCGGCGCTCGCAAAACGGCTTGCCTGAACTTGAGTTGCCAGCCGTCGCGGCGGAAACTGATCGGCGTCAGCGCGATTGTGTCGGCATGGCGAGGAAACCCGATGTCGTAGACGGGATGTCTGCCGAGCAGGGACGCCTGCTTCGGCAACTTGCTTTCGACGCCTACGAGCCCGAGGCATTTGCGCCGAATTTGACCAGTGCCGAAGCCGAGAGGCGTATTCAAGTGCTGCGCGCGAAATTGAAACTGATGAGTGAGCCCCCGCACACACAGTGAAGAAAATCGTGAATTGCGGTTCCGCGCATTGCGGAACTCCGCCGCGCGACCCGGCGTTTGCTGGTCTGGGCCGGAATAAACAGGAGGAACTTATGACATACTTTCGCCATGCGGCGATCGCGGCCGCACTCGTTGCGGGTGCCAGCACGGCCAGCGCGCAAACCACCGTGATTACCCGCGAGCCAGTGGAATCGCGAACCGTGGTGACTACTGAGCCGCTGCAGCTGACACCGGTTCAGCGGCGCACAGTGTACCGCACGATCGTGCGCGAACGGGTCGAGCGCTCTCGGCCGCCGGTACAATATCGCATCGGTACCCGCGTGCCCGAAAGTGTGCAACTTTATACGGTGCCGCAACAAGTCGCAGTCGAGGTACCGGCGATCAGGTCGTATAAATACATGGTCGTAAATGA
>DASSIT010000028.1:0-83359 GCA_035691545.1 Pseudolabrys sp.
GCGCGTGATGAGTTCCTCATGGCAGCCACCGCACAGAACCTCAGGAAGTTGGCAAAGCTGGTACCGGCGCCGAGCTTCCAGCTGGCGTAAGGACAACCTTGATAAGCAAGACACTCCCTGTCGTCAGTTCAGCCGGAGCGAATTCGATTTACCGCCGAGTTTTTCAACGAAATCGGCCACAAGCCGACATGTGCAGCGCACAAGCTCATGTCTGCTTCGTGCCATTAGCGGACCCCGAGCAATTTTTAGCTTCGGTCAGACGGTCAATTGACCGCAACCGAAAACCATTTGCTACGGCCCCTGTTGTTTAACCCTGTGTTGGCGAGTGCGATGCTGTTCTCCGCGCGACTACCGATCGATGGTGATTTCCTCGCTGCGGGCACGCGACACGCAAATCATGATCGCGTCCTTGCGCTCATGCTCGGCCAGAACGAGGTCGCGATGGTCGGCTTTGCCTTCCAGCAATTTTGTACGGCAAGTACCACAGGTGCCCGTTTCACATGAGCTTGGCACATCGAGGCCGTGCTCACGCAGCACCTCGAGAATGGTCTTGTCCGTTGGCACGTCGAGAACCTTGCCTGAACGCGTGAGCTTCACCTTGAATGGCCTGTCGTCAGCCTTGTGCGTCTCCGGCTCACTGAACGCTTCAAAATGCACGGCGGTCGGTGACCAATGGTCGGTCATCGCGCGCACGGCTTCCATCAGCGGGCGCGGCCCGCAACAATAAAGATGCTCGCGGTTTTTTCGTTCGGCCAGAACCGGCCGCAGATCGAGTGAGCGTGATGGATCACCCTGATCATAGTGGATCGTGACCATATCCTTGAACCGCAGCGCACCGAGTTCCGCTCGAAATGCGGTCGTTTCCGGCGAACGCGAGCAGTAAAACAGACGGAAGCGTTTTCCCTGCGCCAGCGTTTCGTGGATCATCGCTATCATCGGGGTAACGCCGATGCCGCCGGCAATGAAAAGAAAGTCCTGCGCCCGCGGCGGCAGTCCAAAGTCGTTCGCCGGCGCGCTCACGATCAGCTCATCGCCGGGTTTGACATTGTCGATCAGGCTGCATGACCCGCCGCGGCCGTTGCTCTCTCGCTTGACTGCAATCTGGTAGCGATCGCGTTCGGCCGGATCATTGCACAGCGAATATTTGCGTAGCAGCCCGTTCGGGACTCGGATGGTGATATGCGCGCCGGCGGAAAATTCCGGCAATTGTTTTCCGGCCGCCTCGCGAAACTCAAGGAGGTGGATGCCGACGGCGATCGCATCATTACGTGTCACGCGCAACGGCATTGTCGGCGGCGGGTCACTGGCGGTCATCGGGCCTCCGAGGCGCAGGCGAGAGACACAACAAGTGGCGACTTTGCCGCCTCGAGGCAAGGGGATCGTTCTTCCTCAGCGCGCGCCGGTGCTTACGCGTTCGATCGGCCGCGAACCGGCCGCGCTGATCGGCACCGACTCGAGCATGAGCGCGCCGTAGGCGTTGGCGAGGCCGGCGCCAAACATGACGTCGGGGCCTTTCGGACCCAGATCCTTTGCGGATGCGCGCAGAATCAGGCGTATCTTGTCGGGCGTGAGGTCCGGATCGCGCTGGAGCATCAACGCTACAATGCCGCTCACTTCAGCCGCGGAATATGAAGTGCCGGACGACATTTCGTACCCATTGTCGGGGATGGCGACGAGAATTTGCGAGCCCGGCGCTGCCACCGCGATATAGCGGCCGCGATTCGATTGTTCAAACAGCCTGTCATCGGCATCGGTGGCGCTCACCGCGATCACATTGGGATCGGCGGCGGGATAGAGCGGCGCCGATTTTGCTCCGGCATTGCCCGCAGCGGCAACGAGTACGATGCCTTTCTTGTGTGCAGCCTCGAGCGCGCGGTGAACAGCGGGGTCCGCCGGACCCGCGAAGCTCATATTGATGACGCGCGCGCCATGTGCCGAAGCCCAATCGATACCCTTGAGGATATTGAAGGTCGTGCTCTCTGCCCCGGCGTCCTTCGGGGCAAAGGCGCGTATGGCGAGGATTTTTGCACCGGGCGCCGAACCCATCAGCCTGTCGTGGGCGGCGATCAGTCCGGCGACGGCAGTGCCGTGCTGATGCGGCTGCACGGCCACCGAAAGGACATCGAAGCTCTCAGCAATCGAGCCGGCGAGCTCGGAATGTGCGACATCGACCGCCGAGTCGATGACCGCAACGAGAACATTGTCGCCTTTCGCGATTGTGTGTGCCTGCGGCAAGTGCAGCTTGGCGAGCTCGTATTGTGCGGGATCGCCTTCGCTTTTGACCTCGTTCTGTTGAAGGGTAAAGAGATAATTTGGTTGCGCCGATGCGACCCGCCGGTCGCCCTCCAGCGCGCGCACAACTGTGGCAACCGAGCGCCGGTCAGGAATTCGCCAGCGGTACAGAGTGGTATTCGATAGCTGGAATGTCTGGCTTTCGATAGGTGTCAGCCGAAACCGGCGTTGCAGCGCATCGATCTGTTGGGTGCTCACTGAATTGGAAAGTTCGATCACAACTTCATCGGGCACAAGCCTGCGCTCATTGGCCGGTGGCGCGCCGCTCGGTCTACGGCGGTTTGGCTGCTGGGTCGGGCGCGGCTCCGTCTGGCCGTCGTCAATGAAGACGTCATCGGGATTGCCTTGGGGAACCGTCACGACGATCCCGGGCACGATGCCGCCCCAGCCAAAGCCGCCACCGTGAAACCCGCCGCCGCCTCGCGACGGTCCGTCCGGACCCCCGGGCGGGCGGCTCACGCCAATATTCGACGAAGGGCCGCGGTTGAACTTCTGCGCGTGCGCGCCATCGGCCGACGCCAGCGCGAGCGCCGCCACCATGCAGATCAATGCCGTTTGTCGCGGTCGCATGGTCGTTCTCCGATGACAGAGCAGCGTGGATCAGTTCACTCGGCCGTGGCGATAAAATCGACGACCTTGTCTTCTTGCAGCTTCTTTACGAGACGGGCGAGTTCACCCTTCGGAATTCCGGTCACTGCGACGCGAACCTTGTAAAGGCCGCCGGCCATCGGTCCGGCCGCAATCGAAAACTTGTTGGCTTCGAGGAATTTGGTGATGTCGTCCGAAGACGCCTGCGGCGCGAACCGGATCAAAGTGAAGGCACCTGCGCCGGGGTTGGTAGACGGAGCTGAGGCCGTCTCGTAACCTTTATTGCTATCCTTCAGCATAACGTCCGCGAGCAGACCAGCTTGCAGCAGGATCGCGACGGCGGCTGCAGTCGCTGTCCATGCCAGCGTGCGTGGCGACAGGCTTGCGAAAAATTCCGAAATCCGGCGGGTGAGGTCGAACGACGCTGCGGGCCGACGCGCGGGCTCGGCATCGATTCCGGCGAGCAGCTTCTCCAGCGCACGCGCCGAAGGCGCGCCCAATGTCTCATTGAGATGGATGGTTTCACCCAATTCGTCGCGCACGAGCGCATAACGGCGCGCGAGTTCGGGATCGGCCGCAAGTGCATCTTCAACGCGTTGGGCATCGCGACGACTGAGCGTTCCTGCCGCATGCCACGGCAAGAGTTCTTCAATTTCCTGGCGCTCGGGCGCTTCTTGTTTCATCGCGTTCATGGCCAACCTCGATCTATTCCTTGCTCCTTGAGGAGCTCGGAGAGTTTCTTGCGCGCATAGAACATACGCGTCTTTACCGTCGCCTCCGGGATGCCGACGATCTCGGCGACTTCCTCCACTGACCTCTCGTGGTAGTACACGAGGTCGATGATTTCCCGGTGGTCCGCCGAGAGCCTGGCCAGGCATTGCTGCAAGGCCGAGCCTTTGTCTTTCTTCGCCAGGGCAGTCTCTGGATCGTCAGCGTGATCCTCGATCTGCTCTGCCGTCTCTTCGTCGAGTTCTTGTTCCTGCCGGCGCCGCAGCGTCGACAGGGCTTTGAATCGCGCGATGCTCAACATCCAGGTCGATGCGGCGGATCGGCCCTCGAACTTCCCGGCTTGGCGCCAGATGTCGAGGAATACCTCGCTGATCAAGTCCTCCGCCGTCGCTTCATTGCGCACCATCCGCAGTACGAACCGGTACACACGAACATGGTGCCGCGCGTACAGCACCTGCATGGCGAGCCGGTCGCCACCTGCGATTCGCGAGATCAGAACTTCGTCCGAAGTCGTTTGCATCGCAGAACAATCGGCTCGTTCATGGGTCGCTTCGGGGGGCGCCGAGGTTCAAGCCAATTCGAAGAAACTTGCGTGCACCTGCCCGCCCCCGGGGGTGATCGATGGCGAGTTTCCTCTTTTCAGGCGCGTTTGGGCAAGCCGGCGAGGCCGAATCCGCCCAATTTCCAGCTATTGGCGTGAATAAAGCGTGGAGCTTTGAACCTTTCCCGGGGAGTGGGCGACCCATGTGCAGGATGTGATGACCGCATCCCCTTGCCACCCAGCGTCCCTCAGACAGGAGAAACCGCCATGTTCCGCAAACTTGCTCTCGCTCTCGGCGCCACCGTCGCGATTGGTGCAGCCGCATTGCTGCCGACGTCCGCTTCCGCCCATATGCACGGTCACGGCCACTTCCACGGTCACGGCTTTGGTTGGGGCTGGGGCGTCTATGCCCCGGCCTACGTCTCCGGACCGGATTGCTACGTCGTTAAAGAGATCGTCGGAAACCGCATACGCCGCGTTACGGTCTGCGACTGATCGCACACCATGGACGGACATTAGCCCCGGCTTCGCCAAGGCGAGGTCGGGGTTCTGCTTTTGAAATGAAAGATCGAGTCCTCTTGCCGCACGCCGGAATTTGTTATGCTCCTTTCAATAAACGCCAGGGAGGATGCCATGACAATCCGACTGTTATTCCGGCTGATACTGAGCGCAGGCGCTGCGACACTGCTGGCGAGCGTGGCATTCGCCGCGCCGCAGCCCTCGCCGGTAACGCCAGAGCTCGTCGATGCGGCCAAGAAGGAAGGAAAAATCGTTTACTACACCGCGATTGACCTGAAGGTCGCGCAAAATCTGGCGAAGAGCTTCGAGGAAAAATATCCCGGAATCACGGTCCAGGTGGAGCGCACCGGGAGTGAGCGCATCTACCAACGGGTTGCCCAGGAGCGCACAAACAAGATATTCGCGGTCGACGTGCTCGACGGCTCCGACCAGGCACTGTTCGTGACCTGGAAGAAGCAGGGGATACTGGAGCCCTATATTCCGTCCGAGCTGATGAAGTGGCCGGCCGATCAGCGCGATCCGGACGGTACTTATGCAAGCGTGCGCTTCACGTTGATGCCGATTGCCTACAACACCAATTTGGTGAAGCCGGAAGAGGCGCCAAAAAGTTTTGCCGATCTGCTCGATCCGAAATGGGCCGGCAAAATCGTAAAGGCGCATCCGAGTTATTCAGGCGGTATCGTTACCTCGACGTTCCAGACGGTGAAAGCCATCGGTTGGGACTACATCGAGAAGCTTGGAAAGCAAAAAGTCTTGCAGGTGCAATCGGCTACCGAGCCGCCGAAGAAGCTCGCGTTGGGCGAGCGCGCGGTCTCTGCTGACGGGTTGGAATACATGGACATCCGGATGCAACAGTCGGGCGCACCGATAGCAATCGTTTATCCGAAGGAGGGCACGCCATTCATCCCCGGCTGCGAAGCCATCGCCAAGAAT
This sequence comes from Pseudolabrys sp., assembly GCA_035691545.1. Classification (GTDB taxonomy): domain Bacteria; phylum Pseudomonadota; class Alphaproteobacteria; order Rhizobiales; family Xanthobacteraceae; genus Pseudolabrys. Next base: position 5,603 of record DASSIT010000028.1, read on the forward strand.
GCGCCGCATCCGAATGCTGCGAAATTGTTCATGAGCTTCATGGTGTCGCGCGAGACCCAGCAATATCTTGCCGACGCCGCGGGGCTGCGCTCCTTCCATCCGGATGTGAAACTCAAGCCGGGCGTTGTTCCGCTCTCGCAGATAAAGCTTCTGCCGGCGGACGCCGCGGCGCAGGAAGCGGCGACCGAAGAGATCAAAAAGAAGTACTCGCAGTATTTCGGGATTTGATGCGCCATTCCCATCCGCGGTCGCTCACCAGAATGCCGGGAACAGCCGGGGCAGGACAGAAAAGGCTCGACCATGCTCGACGGATTTAAGCGATCCGAAATCAGGACCGACGGCGCCCGCATCGTGGCCGTTGTCGGTGGGAAAGGGCCGCCTATTCTGCTGATGCACGGCAATCCATTCACGCACTTGTCCTGGCTCAAGGTTGCTCCGGCGCTGGCGCGCGAATTCACCGTAGTCTGCACGGACCTGCGGGGTTACGGGGATTCCGAGAAGCCGCCCGGTGGCTATGATCATTCCGCCTATTCGTTCCGCGCGATGGCCCAGGACCAGGTCGAGGTCATGACAGCCCTCGGCTTCGGCAAATTCCATGCCGCCGGCCACGATCGGGGCGCGCGCGTGCTGCATCGGATGTGCCTCGATCATGCGGATAAGGTGAGCCGCGCGGCGATCCTCGACATCATTCCGCAGCACCACCTGCTCAACCATGTCACCCGGCAGTGGGGTACATTTTCCTGGCACTGGTTCTTTAATATTCAGCCCTTCGACCTTCCCGAACGCATGATGGGGGCCGATCCCGACTGGTTCATCGAAAAGAAGCTCGCCAAAACCAAGCAGGGCCTGAGCTTTTTCGACAAGGACGCGCTGGCCGAATACAAGCGCTGCTTCCGCGATCCGGCTACCATCCACGCGATCTGCGAGGACTACCGCGCGACCTTCGGCGTCGACCTCGAAATGGACACCAAGGATTTTGAGGAGGGGCGGAGAGTCGAATGTCCTGTGCTTCTCTTGTGGGGTGCGACAGGCGGGGTAGGGCGCAATCATGCGCCCGGCCCGGCAGAAATCTGGAGCCGCTACGCGTCCAACATCGTCGATGCCAAAGCGCTGCCGTGCGGCCACTATCTCTCCGAGGAAGCGCCAATGGAAACGACGGAGGCGCTCCGTACGTTCTTTGCAGGTTGTTAGATTGCCGCCGGCAACGGCTCTGCAAGAAAATTATGCACGGCGTAAAAAAGCAAGTGTCGATTCCTGCTGTATCCCGCGCTATGTGCCGTCTGCGGCAGAATCACGAACTGGCGGTCGCCGTTTGGCAGCTGACGGTAGAAATCGAGGAGGTCAGCATTCGTTGAATTGCCATCGAACTCACCGCGGAGCATGAGCACAGGTGACTTTATCCTCGTAGGATCGACGACCGGCATGTTGGCCGCCATGTCGAGATAGGTGCCGCTCGGAACTTCATTGCCGAATTTCATCTCGTCCCTAATGAGCGCTTCCGTCATCGCCGGATCGTAAAGCTCAGGATGGCCGTCGCGGGTAAATATTGATCGGATCATCGCTGCATCGCGCTTGCGCCGCGGGCTCGCACGCAAGGCGTCGATCTTCTTTCTCCTGCGTTCAATTTCGGCCGCCCCGTTTCCCTTATACGTGAAAGCGCAAAGCACGAGTTTGTTGATGGGCTCCGGCTGGGCCTGCGCAAAAGCAGCGGCGCGAATTCCGCCCGATGAAGTGCCATAAAAATTTGCCCTTTCCTGTCCGGTTTCCTTCAGCACGACGGGCATCGCGGCCTTGAGGTCTTCCACGCCACTCGCGATGTCGGAATTATTGCCGGATGAACCCGACCGGCCGTATCCATCGTGATCCATGGTCCAGACATCGTAGCCGTAGCGAGCGAAGACGTTCATCATGGAGTACTCGCCTCTGCCGGGCACGGCGAGATCGTAAGATGAGCGCGACGAGTTGGACGAGCCATGCACAAGGAACAAAACCGGACGCGGTTGCCCGCCAGGTTTCGGAATCCCGATCCGCTTGCGCCAAAGGTTGAGTTTTACATCACCTTTCCGGGCCCAATAGTCGGCACTCCAGATCTCGTCGGCGTCGGCGGCGTATGACGGGGTCGCAAGACCGGCCAAAAGCCCGGCACCGACGCTCTTTAGAATCGTTCGGCGAGCGAGAGCGGGGTCGGTGCGGCTCATGGGAACCTCTCGGGATCGTTGCGGCCCACAGGCCATTATTCGCCATATTTTCGGTAGGTTAGCACATGGTCGGGTCCGAGGGCAGTCCACTCGCCCCGCGTACGGAGTTCTGCTAGGGACGAGATTGCGCTGTCGCGGCGCGCGGCGTCGAGGCGCATACGCCGGGTGTTGAACCGGAGGAATGATGGTCAGGTCGCTGCGCGCGGTAGCGCGATTTTTTCAAAAGACGATCGGCTGGAATCGCATTGGCGTGCTGCTGAGTATCGCCATCATCAGCGTTGCGGCGGTGGTTCTGTTTCATATGCTGCGCGACACCAAGTTCGATGAGGTGGTGGCGGCGCTCAAGGCGACGCAGCCTAGCCACATTGCGGCCGCCGCGTTTTTCGTTGCCTGCGGTTATTTTACCCTGACCTTTTACGACTGGTTTGCGCTGCGCACGATCGGCCGAAGCGAGATTCCCTACCGCATAGCGGCCCTCACCGGGTTCACCAGTTATTCGATCGGGCACAATATCGGCGCCACGGTGTTTACCGGGGGCGCCGTGCGTTACCGCATTTACTCGTATTATGGCCTCGACGCCGTTGAAGTGGCGAAAATCTGCTTTATCGCTGGGCTGACCTTCTGGCTCGGCAATGCCACGGTACTCGGACTTGGCGTGACATATCATCCGCAGGCTGCCGGGCCGATCGATCAGTTGCCGCCGTGGCTCAATCGTACGATCGCCATCGCGATACTTGTGATTCTCGCTTCGTATGTCGGCTGGGTGTGGAGCGCGCCCCGAGAAATCGGGCAGGGCGAATGGAAGGTCCATTTGCCGAGCGGACCGTCAACCCTCGTGCAGATTTGCATTGGAATCTTCGATCTCGGCAGCTGCGCGCTGGCTATGTATATGCTGCTGCCGTCTCATCCGAATATCGGCTTCGTGACGATGGCTGTGGTGTTTGTTTCGGCGACGCTGCTTGGCTTTGCGAGTCATGCGCCCGGCGGCCTCGGGGTCTTCGATGCCGCCATGCTTGTCGCGCTGTGGCAATTCGACAAGGAGTCCGTTCTGGCAGGATTGCTGCTGTTCCGATTGCTCTATTATTTGATCCCATTTGCGATTGCACTGATCATTCTGGGGTCACGCGAATTATGGCTTAACATTAACGGCACCCGGCGTGTCGTTGAGCAAAAAGCGATAACGTCTGTAACCGCGCCGATTCGCACCGAGTTTGAGGGCGACACAGCCGACGCCGACTAGCCATGGCGATAGAAGATGACTCTCGCGATTTTCCGGGCTCCAACGGCCTGATGGCACGATTTCGGGGCGCCTGGTTGGCGTTGTTCGGCCGTGCGGTAGTCGTTCCGCGCACGGGCGTGACGCCGTCGGTGGTTCGCAAGCTCGCCGATTCACAGGCCGCGTTGATCGATCAACTGATCGGCGGGTTTCCTGCGGCTGCAATCGTGCTCGATCGTGAGGGCCGCGTGATTGCCTTCAACGAGCCGGCCGTCGCCATCGCGCCAGCCCTGCGTCGGGGCGAACCCGCGCTGATCGCGTTGCGTATGCCGGATCTCGTCGATGCCATCCGTCGCGCAACCAAGCGTCGCGAGCCGCAACGCGTGGAATTTTTCGAGCGCGTGCCGCTCGATCGTTGGTTCGAGGCATTCGTCACGCCCGTCCGGCTCTCGGCCGGCGTTAATGGAGTGACCGATATCCTTCTGATGACGTTCAATGATCTCAGCCCATTGCGTCGCGTCGAAGAGATGCGCGCCGATTTTATCGCCAATGCCAGCCATGAACTCCGGACCCCGCTTGCAGCTCTGCTCGGATTTATCGAAACGCTGCAGGGCCCTGCCAAAGACGATTCAGCCGCGCGCGCAAAATTCCTTGCCATCATGCAGGGGCAGGCAACCCGCATGGCGCGCTTGATTGACGATCTGCTTTCGCTGTCGCGCATAGAACTGAACGCGCACTTACAGCCGAATACTCCGGTCGATCTTGCGCCGATCGTGCGTCAGGTTGTCGACGGGCTACAAACTCTGGCGCGCGACCGCGGAGTCGAGATCAAGGTATCCGTGCCGGGCGAAACGATGATGGTGCTGGGCGACCGTGACGAGCTCATTCGTGCGTTGGAAAACTTGGTGGAAAACGCTCTCAAATATGGCGCCGGCGGCAAAAGGGTCGACCTTTCCGTCGCGCGCACGCCAATGCGCGCGGGCTCATCCGAAGCGCGCGTGGCGGTACGAGATTATGGCCCCGGCATCCCGCCTGAACATTTGCCGCGCCTTACGGAGCGGTTCTATCGCGTCGACGTCGCGGACAGCCGTGCGCAGGGTGGAACCGGACTTGGTCTCGCGCTGGTCAAGCATGTACTCAACCGGCATGGCGGGCGCCTCACAATAGACAGCACGCCGGGAGCGGGGGCGACGTTCACAATGCACCTGCCGCTTCGCACCGATGAGTCAGCACCTTCGCTCGAATAGCCATAATATTCAGAGAGTTAAGCTGTCATGTAAGTGTCATCGAAGCTTTATAGAACGGTGACATGCGACCCTTATGGCTGACCCCGACTTCGGACCGCGTTTCGTTAAAAAATCAAAAACGTCCGAGGCCGTCGTGGAGAGCGTCTTTTAGGTCAACAGCGGCCGTCCAAGCGATTGGACATGAAGAAATTCTGACGGCGGCCCGTGTGCGGCCTTCGTCCGTCTATGGCCGCAAACATGGAGAGAACCCGTGAAACACTGGACCGCAATGGCTGCCGCCGGTTTTATCGCCGTCGCCGCGTTCGTTCCGGCCAACGCCGCAGATATTTCCGGCGCTGGCGCTACTTTTCCTTATCCCATCTACGCAAAGTGGGCCGACGCGTACAAAAAGGTAACCGGCAACGGCCTGAACTATCAGTCGATCGGTTCCGGCGGCGGCATCAAGCAGATCGGTGCCCGCACCGTAACCTTCGGCGCATCCGATATGCCGCTTCAACCCGCTGAACTCGATAAGATCGGCGTCATCCAGTTCCCGACTGTGATGGGCGGTATTGTCCCCGTCGTGAATCTCGACGGCATCAAGAGCGGTGAACTCACGATCGACGGCCCGACGCTCGCGAAAATCTATCTGGGCGAGGTCACCAAGTGGGACGATCCGGCGATCAAGAAGCTGAACCCAAATGCCAAGCTGCCGTCGCAAGCGATTGCGCTTGTCCACCGTTCGGATGGTTCCGGCACGACCTTCATCTTCACCAACTACCTGTCGAAGGTCAGCGAAGGCTGGAAGTCGAAGGTCGGCAGCAACACCTCGGTTGAGTGGCCGAGTGGAATCGGCGCCAAGGGTAATGAAGGCGTTGCAAATAACGTCGGTCAAACCAAAGGTTCGATCGGTTACGTTGAAACTGCTTATGCGAAGCAGAACCACCTGACCACCATGAAAATGATCAATAAGGATGGAAAGGTGGTCGAGGCCACGCCTGGGGCGATAATGGCCGCCGCTGGCGGCGCCGACTGGGCGCATGCGCCTGGCTTCTACATGATCCTGACTGACTCGCCGGGCGCCATGTCTTGGCCGATCGCGGGCGCGACCTTCATCCTGGTGCCCAAACAGCCAAAGGATCCGGCCGCCGCCAAGGAAGCGCTCAAGTTCTTCGAATGGGCGTACAAGAACGGCGACGAGATGGCGTCGAGCCTTGACTACATTCCGATGCCCGACAGCGTCGTGAGCCTGATCGCTGCCAAGTGGAAAAGCGATATCAAGGACGATAGCGGCAAGCCGATTTTCTAAAATCCGACGCGGGAAAAGGCGCCCCTGGCGCCTTTTCCTTGTCCACCGTGGTTCGAAACGCGGCTTGTAATATGGCCTTCGGGCCGCTTGAGTGGCTCCCCCGACGTGCTTTTAGACACAGGGAGGGCCGGATGCAGCCTTCGGGGAGGCGATCCGTGGTTGATGTAGCGTTGCAAGGCGGAGCCGCAATGACGACCCCCCAGGTCGATCGTGCAAAAGTGCTGCGGCGTCTCCAGTTGGGCGACGCTATCTATCGCCATCTCACCCGCGCAGCCGCCCTTGCTGTCCTCGTCATCCTGGGCGGCATTATCATTTCGCTGTTCGGCGGGTCGTGGCTGGCGCTACGTACCTTTGGTCTCAATTTCCTGCTCGTCGACACCTGGAACCCGGTCACAGAGAAGTTCGGCGCCATTGCGCCGATCTACGGCACGTTGGTCACCTCGTTCATCGCGATGCTGATCGCGGTGCCGGTCGGGCTGTTCATTGCGCTGTTCCTCACCGAACTGTGCCCGATGTGGTTGCGCCGCCCGATCGGCATTGCCATCGAGCTGCTCGCCGGCATCCCCAGCATCATCTACGGCATCTGGGGTCTATTCGTATTCGCGCCATTTCTGCAGCAATATGTGCAGCCGTTCCTGATCAATGTGTTCGGTGAATTTCCGTTACTCTCGACACTGTTTGCCGGTCCGCCCTACGGCATTGGTATCCTGACCGCGGGATTGATCCTCGCCATCATGGTGCTGCCTTTCATTACCTCAATCTCGCGCGACGTGTTCACTGCCGTGCCGCCGGTACTCAAGGAAGCCGCATATGGCCTAGGCTGCACGACGTGGGAGGTCGTGCGATACGTCGTGCTCCCTTACGCGCGTGTCGGCGTTATCGGTGGTGTGATGCTGGGACTCGGGCGCGCGCTGGGCGAAACGATGGCGGTCACCTTCGTGATCGGCAACGCACATCGCATATCGGGCTCGCTGCTCGCACCCGGTACGACGATCTCCGCAACCATTGCCAATGAATTCACTGAAGCGATCGGCGATCTCTACACGTCAGCGCTCATAGCGCTCGGCTTGATCCTGTTCGTCATCACTTTCATCGTGCTCGCAGCTGCCCGCTACATGCTGATGCGTCTCAATGCACGGATCGGGGCTTGACGATGGCGCTCTATGCAACCCGCCGCCGCCGCAATGCCGTCGCCGTGACGATGTCGGTTGCTGCCACGCTGTTCGGGCTGACTTGGCTCGTCGTGATTCTGGGCGTGCTGCTGTGGAAGGGCTTTAGTGGCCTTTCGCTTGATGTTTTCACCCATATGACCCCGCCACCTGGTTCTGCCGGCGGACTGCTCAATCCGATCGTCGGCAGCCTGGTCCTCACATTAATTGCGGTTGCGATCGGTACGCCGCTCGGTGTCCTGGCCGGGACCTATATGGCGGAATATGGCCGGTACGACCGGCTCACCACCGTGGTGCGTTTCATCAATGACATTCTGCTGAGCGCGCCGTCGATCGTGGTTGGCTTGTTCGTATATGAAATCATGGTCGCCCGGATGGGCCACTTCTCCGGCTGGGCCGGGGCCGTGTCGCTGGCGGTGATCGTGGTGCCGGTGGTGGTACGCACGACCGAGGACATGCTCACGCTTGTCCCCGATACGCTGCGTGAAGCCGCTGCGTCCATTGGTCTGCCGCGTTCGCTCATGATCCGGAAAATTGCCTATCGTGCGGCCCAGGCCGGCATGGTCACCGGCGTGCTGCTGGCGATAGCGCGGATATCCGGGGAGACGGCGCCCTTGCTCTTCACGGCGCTCAACAATCAGTTCTGGAGCCTTGATCTCAACGCCCCGGTTGCCAGCCTTCCCGTTGTTATCTTCCAGTTCGCGCTTAGCCCCTACAAAGACTGGCAGGACCTGGCCTGGACCGGCGCGCTCATCATTACGTTGGCAGTTCTGGCATTGAGCATCGTCGCGCGGGTTCTCGCCGCACAGGGAAAATCGTCATGAGCGTAGCAGCTATCACCGTTCCGGCCGTAACCCATACGCCGGCAAGCGACGGGGATCTCACCGAGAAGATATCGATCCGCGATCTCGATTTCTTTTACGGCGATCACCGCGCGCTGAAGAGCATCGATGTTACGCTCTACCAGGGAAAGGTGACCGCGTTTATCGGCCCCTCCGGCTGCGGAAAGTCGACGCTGCTGCGTATCCTCAACCGGATGTACGACCTCTACCCGAACCAGCGTGCGGCCGGTCATGTTCGGCTCGACAACGATGACATTCTTTCCCCGTCCCAGGATCTTAACCTGCTGCGCGCGAAAGTCGGAATGGTGTTCCAGAAGCCAACGCCATTCCCGATGACGATCTACGAAAATATTGCCTTCGGTATCCGTCTTTACGAGCGGTTGCCCAAATCGGAACTCGATGATCGGGTCCGTCGTGCGCTTGAGCGCGCTGCGCTATGGGACGAGGTCAAGGACAAGCTCGGCGCCAATGGCCTGTCGCTCTCCGGCGGTCAGCAGCAGCGATTATGCATTGCCCGGACCGTCGCCGTGCAACCTGAGGTAATCCTGTTCGATGAGCCGTGCTCGGCGCTTGATCCGATCTCAACTGCCAAGATCGAAGAGCTGATGGACGAGCTCAAGGACGACTACACGATCGCTATCGTCACGCACAACATGCAGCAGGCCGCGCGCGTGTCGGATTTCACGGCCTTCATGTATCTCGGCGAGCTTGTCGAGTTCGGCGAAACAACTCGCATCTTCACAACTCCGAAGGATCGTCGCACGCAGGATTACATTACCGGGCGCTTCGGCTAGCCCATGATCCGGACTTGATCGAAAGATGAAACCAATGACCGACCACACGATGAAGGCATTCGACGGTGATCTGCAGGATCTCGCGCGCATGGTTGCCGAAATGGGAGGCCTTGCGGAGAAACAGGTGGCCGATTCGGTCGACGCGTTGGCAAAGCGCGACACGACGCTGGCACAGCGCGTCACGACGGCTGATGCACAGATCGATGCTTTGCAGCGCGAGATAGAGGAAAAGGCCGTTCTCACCATCGCCCGCCGGCAGCCGATGGCGGTCGACCTTCGCGAGGTTGTCGGTGCGCTACGGCTTGCCAACGACCTCGAGCGCATCGGCGATCTTGCAAAGAACATTGCAAAGCGCGTGATGGCGCTCAATGCCGAATTCCCGCCGCCCAAGCTCATCCGCGGCGTCGAGCATATGACCGATCTCGTGCTCCAGCAGATGAAGCTGGTGTTGGATTCTTACGGCCGTCGCGACGTCAGCAAGGCGATGATGGTGTGGCGAGGTGACGAAGAGATCGATGCCGTTTGCACGTCGGTGTTTCGCGAACTGCTTACCTACATGATGGAAGATCCGCGCAATATCACCTTCTGCATCCATTTGATGTTTTGTGCTAAGAATATCGAACGCATGGGCGATCATGCGACCAATATAGCGGAGACGGTGCACTACATCATTGAAGGCCGTCCAATCGCCGATCAGCGGCCAAAGGGTGACACGACAACCATCGCCGCCCTGCGTACGGCCGCAGACAAATAGCGAGTAGCGAATAATTCCGGAAAGCAGGAACCTGCTTTCTGACGATGTTCTGCGCCGGGGAAGAAACGGATGAACGCGCGTATTCTCATTGTGGAAGACGAAGAACCGCTCACGATGCTGCTGCGGTACAATCTCGAGGCTGAGGGATACGAGGTTGAAACGTCGACGCGCGGCGACGAAGCGGATACCCGCCTGAAGGAGAGCACACCCGATCTGGTAGTGCTCGACTGGATGTTGCCCGGGCTTTCGGGGATTGAGCTGTGCCGGCGCCTGCGAGCGCGTCCTGAAACGCGTCAATTGCCGATTATCATGCTGACCGCCCGCGGCGAGGAAAGTGAAAAGGTTCGGGGGCTTGCCACCGGCGCGGATGACTACATCGTCAAGCCGTTCTCGGTGCCGGAACTCCTGGCACGCGTGCGGGCTTTGCTGCGCCGGGCCAACCCCGAACGCGTCGCCACGGTGCTCAACATCGGCGACATCGAGCTCGATCGTGAAAAGAAACGAGTGTCCCGCAACGGACGGCCGGTCGACCTGGGTCCGACCGAGTACCGCCTGCTGGAATTCCTGATGGAACGGCCCGGCCGGGTATTTTCGCGCGAGCAGCTCCTCGATGGCGTTTGGGGATCGGACATCTATATCGACGAGCGCACCGTGGATGTGCATGTCGGGCGTCTGCGCAAGGCGATCAACCGCGGCCAAACGGCTGATCCGATCCGGACGGTGCGCGGCGCGGGGTATGCGCTCGACGACCGCTTCGGCCGGATGAACTGACGGCATCGCGAGGCCGCAACTACTCACCGTCCGGCGACCGTCCGGCGAACAATTTGCAATTCAACGAAGCGGTCGGCCGCTGGCCTGGCCGCGTTCAGGCACAATGGTGTCAGCGGCTGTCAGTTTCTGAACGGTCGCTTGTCCCGCCGGCGGTCGGAGAGGGGTTGATAGGCGACGCGGCAGTGGTACGAGCAGTAGGGCATTTCGTTCACCGTATCGCCACCGCAGAAGAAAAATTCCGTGCTGCCCGGATCTCCGACGGGCCAGCGGCAGGTCTTTTCATTCAGCTGCAACAATGTCTTGCGCTGCTCGACCGGAATTTCGATCAGCTCCGGCTCGGGCTCCATCTCGTAGTCATAGGCCAGGGCGGTGTTGCCGCGCATGGAAGCGCGCGGAACGCGCATCATGTGGCCGGAGGAGCGAGGCTTGCGCGGTCGCGGAGAATTCGAGGAGGGGCTCTTGGCACGTCCCGAAAGTCCAAGACGATGAACCTTGCCGATTACCGCATTTCTCGTAATGCCGCCGAGCTCGGCCGCGATCTGGCTCGCCGACAGGCCGTCCGCCCACAATTTCTTGAGAAGCTCGACCCTCTCGTCTGTCCAGCCCATTGGGTTTTCTCCTTAGGCACCAAGGCCTTGGATGGAATCCAATCCCTTCGCCGGGCGCACCATCGAGCGCCCAACGCGTACGCGTCAGAAATGAACTAGAAGCATCTCGGTAGCACGAGATGTCGTACTACCCGACCGAGAAGCTACAATAGGCAGTAACTCCGCCGCAAGCTTTTGCAAGCGTTGGCGCCCAGCTACCAACAGTTTTCCTTTAGAATCGATGGTTGCGGCACAATTGAGTCGACTCTCCACCGCGTGTTGACAGCACAGGGGCTGGCAATAGAATGAAAAAAGTGCCGCCCGGCGAGGCGGCACATTTCTTTTCGGCGTGCGCGTGATCCCGAAAAGCAGTCACCGATGTTTGGAAAAGGTCATGTGCGAAAAACCGCGCATGATCCCGAAAAATCGGCATTGGGTTTCGGACAAGGTCATGCGCAGACGAAAACGTTCGATGGAAGACAGCTGCCGTGAGCTCGCATCTTTTGCCGACCTATGCACGCGCCGACCTCGCTTTCGAGCGGGGCGAGGGCGCATGGCTCTACACGGCGGGCGGTGAACGGTACCTGGATTTTACGGCAGGGGTTGCAGTCAATGCGCTCGGTCATGCGCATCCGCATCTGGTCGAGGCCCTGACCGAACAGGCGCGCAAGGTTTGGCACGTATCCAACCTGTATCGCATCCCGGAGGGTGAGACGCTCGCCGACCGGCTTTGCGCCGCGAGCTTTGCGGATACCGTGTTTTTCCAGAATTCGGGTGCTGAGGCGCTCGAGTGCGCGATCAAGATGGCGCGCAAATATCAATACGCCTCCGGCCAGCCGGACCGGTTTCGTATTATTACATTCGACGGTGCATTCCATGGGCGTACGCTGGCCACGATCGCCGCGACGGGCAACAAGAAATATCTCGAAGGCTTCGGCCCACCTGTCGATGGTTTCGATCAGGTGCCGTTCGCTGACCTCGATGCGGTCAAACGTGCGATCGGCCCGGCGACGGCCGCGATCCTGATTGAACCGATTCAGGGGGAAGGTGGGGTGCGCGTCGTCCCGCCGACGTTCCTGCGCGCTTTGCGCCAGCTCTGCGATCAACACGGCCTGCTGCTGATCTTCGATGAAGTACAGACCGGCATCGGGCGTACAGGCGAACTGTTCGCTTATCAGCGAAGCGACGTCGAGCCCGACATCATGACGCTCGCGAAAGCGCTGGGCGGCGGTTTTCCGGTCGGTGCCTGCCTGGCGACATCGGAAGCCTCGAAGGGCATGACGGTCGGTACGCATGGCTCGACATTCGGCGGCAACCCGCTGGCGATGGCCGTTGCCAATGCCGTACTCGACGTTGTGATGGCTGACGGTTTCATCGAGCGGGTGCGCCGGAATTCGCTCCTGCTCAAGCAGCGGCTGGCGGAACTGAAAGACCGGTACGCCTCAGTCATTGCCGAGGTGCGCGGCGAGGGCCTCCTGATCGGGCTGCGCATGATTCCGCAGGCTTCCGAGTTGGTCGATGAACTGCGCGCCGAGAAAATGATCACCGTCGCCGCGGGCGACAATGTCGTGCGGCTGTTGCCGCCGCTCATCATCGGCGAGGATGAGATAGCCGAAGCAACCGCATGTATCGATCGGGCCTGCGCACGGCTTGCGCAGACGCATGCGCGGGCGGCCAAGGTGGCCTCATGACCGCGAACGGTGTCCGGCACTTCCTCGACCTGATCGATATTCCGAAGGCCGTTCTGGCTGGCCTGATCGACAGAAGCCGGGCCATGAAAACCGCATGGGCCGGGGGCCAGATCGTGAGCCCATTGGCCGGCAAGACCTTGGCCATGGTGTTCGACAAGCCCTCGACGCGCACGCGGGTTTCATTTGATGTCGCCATGCATCAGCTCGGTGGTGAAGCAATCCTTCTCACCGCGCAGGAAATGCAGCTGGGTCGCGGTGAAACACTGGCCGATACGGCGCGCGTCTTGTCGCGTTATGTCGACGCCATCATGATCCGCATACTCGACCACGAGGCGGTGGCCGAACTTGCGCGGCACGCCACCGTGCCGGTGATCAACGGGCTCACTCGGCGCTCGCATCCTTGCCAGGTGCTCGCCGACGTCATGACATACGAGGAAAAGCGAGGCTCGATCCGTGGCCGCACCGTGGCGTGGAGCGGGGATTCCAACAATGTGCTCGCCAGCTGGATGCACGCGGCCGAGCGTTTCGAATTCCGGCTGCGGGTGGCCACCCCTGCCGAGTTGCGCCCCAAGAAATGGCTTATGGACTGGGTGAAATCTTCCGGTGCCGCGATCATGATCGGCGGCGACCCTGATGCGGCTGTCAAGGATGCCGACTGCGTGGTCACCGATACTTGGGTATCAATGGGAGACCGTGACGGAAAACGCCGTCACAACGTGCTCAAGCGTTACCAAGTCAATGCCCGGCTGATGGCAAAAGCCAAGCCGGACGCGCTGTTCATGCATTGCCTGCCTGCGCATCGCGGCGAAGAGGTTACCGACGAGGTCATTGACGGGCCGCAGTCGGTCGTATTCGACGAGGCCGAGAACCGCCTGCATGCGCAAAAGGGTTTGCTCGCCTGGTGCCTGCACGCTGATGCGTAGGGTTATTGTGGGCAGGGCTCGCGTTCCGGGCGCTGAACACTACATAGGGCACATGACTGAACCGCAAATTGCAATCCCGACGCGTGCGCCGTCGGCGACCGCCGCCGATGACACCATCATGCCTTTCGAAGTGGCAAAGCTCGATCTCCGCGGCCGTATCGTGCGGCTCGGCCCTGCGGTCGACGAAATCCTTACACGTCATGCCTATCCCGAACCAGTGGCCAAGCTTCTCGGCGAGGCTATCGTTCTGACTTCCATGCTTGGTTCCGCGCTGAAAATCGAAGGCCGTTTCATCCTGCAGACTCAAAGTGACGGTCCGGTGCGCATGCTGGTTGTGGACTTCATGGCTCCAGACAAGGTGCGGGCCTGCGCGCGCTTCGACAAGTCGCAAGTGGCCGAGGCCGTGGCATCAGGCGAGGGCAATGCCGGCGGTCTGCTTGGCAAAGGCCACCTCGCCATGACGATCGACCAGGGCCCCGACACCAACCGTTATCAGGGGCTGGTCGCGCTCGACGGGCGCTCGCTCGAGGAAGTTGCCCATGAATATTTCGTTCGCTCGGAGCAGATTCCCACGCGGGTTCGTCTCGCAGTAGCCGAAGAATTGCGCGCAGAGCCGGGTGGCGCACGCCATCGTTGGCGGGCAGGCGGCATCATGGTGCAGTTTTTGCCGAAGGCACCCGAACGTGCACGCGTCGCCGATCTTGATCCAGGGGATGCGCCCGAAGGGACCCAGCCGCACGCGATCGAGGAGGACGACGCGTGGGTGGAAGGTCAGGCGCTGGTTTCGACGGTGGAAGATGTCGAACTGATTGATCCCTCGCTCTCGAGCGAGCGGCTCGTTTACCGGCTGTTCCATGAGCCCGGCGTGCGGGTTTTCCGCAGTAGCCCTCTGCGCGCGGAATGCTCATGCTCGCGGGAAAATGTCGAGGCGATGCTCAAGAGCTTTTCGCAGGACGATCGCGACCACATGGTCGAAGACGGAAAAATTTCCGTGACCTGCGAATTTTGCAGCGCAAATTACGAGTTTGCGCCGGGAGACGTCGGGGCCGGCCCTAGTTGATGGTGCGCTCGGCGTGGGACGAGTCGAGCGAGAAGGCAGGGATTTCAATGTCGAAAGATTCACCGGCCTGCGACACCATGCCGTAACTGCCGGCCATGAAACCGGAAGGTGTCGGCAACGGAACGCCACTGGTGTACTCAAAAGATTCATTCGGCTTGAGGACCGGCTCTTCGCCGACCACGCCCGGTCCTTTCACCTCCTGCAGACGGCCCAAGGAGTCCGTAATGCGCCAGTGGCGCGTCTTGAGCTGGACAGTCTCCGTGCCGAGATTCGTGATATTGATAGTGTAAGCCCAGAAGAAATGGCCATTGCTTGGCGACGACCGCTCCGAAACGAAGCGGGGTGTTACCGTCACTTCAATCTTGTGGGTCACGGCGCGGTACATCGACTTGCCATACAATTTACCTTGCCAGGTCTTGCCATCCGCTTGATGTCCGGGATTATGGCCGAAAGCGCATACGAAAGAAAAGCCGCACATGGCTACGGTTCCGACCGAACGCGATCTTCGGCTTGATTTGTTCCGCGGCCTCGCGCTTTGGCTGATCTTCCTCGACCATATCCCGTCCAATGCGGTGAGCTGGATCACCATCCGGAACTACGGCTTTAGCGATGCGACGGAAATTTTCGTTTTCATCTCCGGCTATACGGCGGCTTTCGTTTATGGCCGCGCCATGCGGCAATTCGGATTCATCGTTGCGTCCGCGCGCGTTCTCAAGCGCGCCTGGCAGATTTATGTCGCGCACGTCTTCTTGCTCGCGATCTATCTCGCCGAGATCGCCTATGTCGCGAACAGTTTCGACAATCCGCTCTATTCCGAAGAAATGGGCGTGCTCGACTTCCTGAAGAATCCCGATGTCACGATCTTTCAGGCCCTGCTCCTGAAGTTCAAGCCGGTTAATATGGATGTCCTGCCGCTCTATATCCTGCTGCTGGCATGGTTTCCGCCGATGCTGTGGCTGCTGTTGCGGGCGCCGTCGATCGCCCTGATTTCATCGGCAAGCCTGTACGTCCTGATGTGGTTTTTCGAATGGAACCTGCCTGCCTATCCGAGCGGCACGTGGGTATTCAATCCGTTTGCATGGCAACTGCTGTTCGTCTTTGGCGCCTGGTGCGCGCTCGGCGGTTCGCAGAACCTGGCGCGATGGATTCATTCGCGCACCGTCATTGGCCTTGCGATCGCCTACCTTGTGTTTGCATTTGCCATCGCGATGACTTGGTATTTCCCGCACCTCGCAGCATTCGTGCCGAAATTTGTCGGTGACGCGATATATCCGATCGACAAGACAAACCTCGACGTGTTGCGCATCATGCATTTTCTCTCGCTGGCGATTATTACCGTTGCGCTGGTTCCACGCGACTGGCCCGCGTTGAAGTCACGGATTTTCTGGCCGGCGATCGTCTGCGGCCAGCACTCCCTCGAGACCTTTTGTCTTGGAGTCTTTCTGTCTTTTGCGGGCCACTTCGTGTTTACCGAGGTTTCCAATCGTCTGCTCACGCATATCATCGTCAGCATTGTCGGAATCACTATCATGGTAGGCATTGCAGCGTTGATTTCGTGGTATAGAGAAGCCGAACGACGAGGCGGGGGACCGCGCCCGCCCGCCGCAAGGCCGGGTTTCGCGGGGGGCGATGCATGATGGGGCGTTGGGTTTTGCCGGCGTTGCTGGTGCTGGCGGGTCCGGCTTGGGCCGAGCATCCGGCCGAATGCCGTGTCGCTGCTCCTCTGGCCGTGTCGAGTTTTCCGCTGCCGCAGGTTGCGCGCGCACTTGCCGCCAAGAAATTTGCCATCCTCGTTGTCGGTGCGGGCTCTTCACAATTGCCGGGATCAAACGGCGTTAAGAATGCCTATCCGGCGCGGTTGCAACAGGTGCTTGCGGACAACCTGAGCGGTGTAGAAGTCAAAGTTACGGCAGACGTGAAGTCCAAGCGCACCGCTGCCGAGATGGTTAAGGCGCTGCCGGCTGACTTGACGGCAACAAAGCCCGCCCTGCTGGTTTGGCAGACCGGCACGACCGACGCGATGCTTGCTGTTGATCCCGATCAATTCAGCCAGGCACTCGATCGTGGTATAAATGCCGCACATTCCGCTGGCGCTGATGTCGTTTTAATAAATGCCCAATACAGCCCGCGGACGGAATCGATGATCGCGCTCGGTACGTACGCTGAAGACATGCGTTGGGTTGCACTGCAACAAGAGATCCCGTTGTTCGATCGATTCGCCATCATGAGGCTGTGGTCGGATCTCGGCACGTTCGATTTATATTCCGCAACGAAAAAACTTGACATCGCAGAGCAGGTTCATGATTGCATAGGGCGGCTGCTGGCCGATTTCGTGATCGCCGCGGCAAAACCTGAAGAGCAGCCGATGAACGGCAGCCGGTGATGACAGTCGAGGATGCGCCTTTGTCGAGCGACGCTCCCGGGCAACGGGTTGTGAAATTGGTGGCTGCCGCCGCGCTGTGCGCGGGGATGGCAGTAGCCTTGCCGGCACGCGCCGAAACGGCGGCGCCGAGCTGCGACGCGCCGCTTGATCTCATCAGGCTCGCAAATCCACTGTCGCACCTCGCGCAAAAAGTTGTATCGGGCGAACCAGTCACGATTGTCGCCATTGGCTCCTCGTCGACGGCCGGTGCGGGCGCGAGCTCGCCGGCTGCAAACTACCCAAGCCGGCTGGCGGCCGAGTTGAAGGAGCATTTTCCCGGCTTGGCGATTACGGTTCTCAATCGTGGTGTCGGCGGCGAGGAAGTCGCTGATATGCTCAATCGTTTTGATACCGCGGTGCTCTCGGCCAAGCCGGACCTTGTGCTTTGGCAACTCGGGACCAACTCAGTCATTCGCGGTCACAAGCTCGGCGACCACGGCGTTCTCATCCGCGCCGGCCTTGCAAAAATCCGTGGGATCGGCGCCGACGTCGTCCTGATCGACCCGCAATTTGCGCCCAAGGTCATATCAAAGCCGGAAGCCGAGGGTATGGTCGCGCTTATCGCGACCACCGCCAAGCGCGAAGACGTCGATCTTTTCCGCCGCTTTGACGTCATGCGGTATTGGCGCGACGTCGATCACCTGGGCTTCGAAACCTTCGTGTCGGCAGACGGGCTCCATATGAACGACTGGAGCTACGCCTGCATGGCACGAGGTCTTGGAAACGCCATCGCGGAAGCCGCCCAGCGCCCGATGATGTCGGCGACAGCCACGACGCACCTGCTGCCCTGAGGGGCCGCTTTCGTCAGACCTTTTCCAGTGCTGTCAGCAGGTCCGCGATCAGGTCGTCGGCATGCTCGAGACCCGCTGAGAACCGGATCAGCCCGTCACCGATCCCCAGTTCGGCACGCTGATCGGGTGTGAGCCGCTGGTGGGTGGTGGTGGTCGGATGCGTGACGAGGCTCTTTGCATCGCCGAGGTTGTTGGTGATGCCGATCAGTTCGAGTGCGTTGAGAAAACGGAAGGCGCCTTCCTTGCCGCCCTTGACCTCGAATGAGCACAATGTCGAGCCCGCCCGCATCTGCTTGCGGATCGTTTCGGCCTGAGGATGATCAGGGCGGCCCGGATAGATCAATCGCGTCACCTTCTTGTGCCCGGCGAGCGCATTTGCGACCGCGCCTGCATTTTCCGTTTGCCGCTGCACGCGCACCGACAAGGTTTCCAGACCTTTGAGAAGAACCCACGCATTGAACGGCGATAGAGAGGGACCCGTCTGGCGCAGGATCTGATGGTAATGGTCGAGGATCAGTTTTTCCGAACCGAGGATGACGCCCCCGAGAACGCGGCCCTGGCCGTCGATATGTTTGGTTGCCGAATAGACCACGCAATCGGCGCCGAGCGTGAGCGGGCTTTGGTAAAGCGGTGTCGCGAACACATTATCGACAACCAATTTGGCGCCGGCATTGTGCGCAATGTCGGCGACCGCCGCGATGTCATACACCTCCAGCGTCGGATTGGTTGGCGTTTCCATGAAGAACACTTTGGTATTCCTGGTGGTCGCTTTTTTCCATTGAGCAAGATCGATGCCGTTGACCAGGGTTGACGTCACGCCGAAACGAGGCAGCCATTCTTCGATCACCCAGCGGCACGACCCGAACAGCGCCTTGGCGGCAACGACGTGGTCGCCTGCTCTTACCAGGCCCATCAGCGCTGTGGTGACCGCAGCCATGCCTGTTGCGGTCGAGCGCGCGGCTTCCGCGCCCTCCAGGGCAGCCATGCGCTGCTCGAACATGCTCATAGTGGGGTTCGAGTAGCGCGAATAGACGTACCCCGGAATCTTGCCGGAGAATCGGGCCTCGCAATCTTCGGCGCTCGGATAGATGTAGCCTTGGGTGAGGAACAAGGCTTCCGAGGTCTCGCCGAATTGCGATCGCAGCGTGCCGGAATGCACCAGGCGGGTTTCGGGGCGGTAGGTCTTGGTTGACGCGGGCATGCGGGCCTCCTTTAGGCTGAGCGCGACCCCGAAATCGGTACTGCCTTGCGGGGGCGCGCGCAGCCAACAAAAAACCGGCCGGAAATATCCTGGCCGGGCACACGCGTCCCCGGCCTTTTAGCGATTTATTTTACGTGGCTGCAAGCCGGCCGGCTCAAATGACCACGGGATAAGATGCTTCTAGCGGGACGCACGGCTTCCCGTCAAGCCACTCCTTGGGTTAGATCGGCGCAACCGCGAGGCAGGGCCGCCGTGACGATTTCCTTTGCAATCGAGGATAAAGGCATTTTGCCCGACCGGATGATTGCGGCGCTCGCCGCCGGCGGTGCGATTTTGTCCGAAAACAAGTTCGTGCCCGATCAGGTGCAGCCGGCAAGCCTCGATTTGCGGCTGGGCGAGATTGCCTATCGCGTGCGGGCAAGTTTCTTGCCGGGACGCACGACGGTCGCGCAGCGCATCGACGGGCTCAAGCTGCACGAAATTTCGCTCGGTGATGGCGCCGTGCTTGAAACCGGCTGCGTCTATATCGTTCCCCTGCAGGAAAGCCTGGCGCTGCCCGACGAAGTATCCGCCGCCGCAAACCCGAAAAGCTCGACGGGCCGGCTCGATGTGTTCACCCGCGTGATTGCCGACGAGACCCGGGGCTTTGACCGCATCGAACCCGGCTATCACGGCCCGCTCTATGCCGAGATCAGTCCGCGCACATTCCCGGTGCTCGTCCGCGAGGGCTCGCGCCTCTCGCAAATCCGGTTCCGCCGCGGCCATGCCCTGCTCGACGGGGACTCCCTGCGCGAGCTGCATGCGCGGGAGCGTTTGGTTGATTCCAAGGAAGCGGATGTCAGCGAGGGCGTTGCGGTTGGAGTCGACCTGTCGGGTCTCGGGCCCGGCGGCCTGGTTGGCTATCGGGCCAAGCGGCACACGGGCCTGATCGACGTCGAGCGGCGCGGCGGCTATGCGGTGCTGGACTTCTGGGAGCCCATGCAGGCGCGGCCGGACAAGAGCCTCATCCTCGATCCGAACGAATTCTACATTCTTGCGTCAAAAGAGGCGGTGCAGGTACCGCCGGACTACGCCGCCGAGATGGTGCCGTTTGATCCGCTGGTCGGTGAATTCCGCGTGCACTATGCGGGCTTCTTCGATCCGGGGTTCGGATATGCCGGCGCCGGCGGTAAAGGTGCGCGCGCCGTGCTCGAAGTGCGGTCGCGCGAAGTCCCTTTCATCCTCGAGCACGGGCAGATTGTCGGCCGTCTCGTCTACGAGAAGATGCTGGCGAAGCCCGATAAACTATATGGCCAAGGCATTGGGTCGAATTACCAGGCACAAAGCCTGAAGCTCTCCAAGCATTTCAAGGCTTGATGAAAGCGTGCTTGCTGTCCGCGGATGGCATTCGCTATTCTCGACGCGCGCGGGCGTAGTTCAATGGTAGAACGGCAGCTTCCCAAGCTGCATACGAGGGTTCGATTCCCTTCGCCCGCTCCATGACTTAGCCAATTTTGACAGGCGAGTTTTGCGATCAGTTTTGAGAGGCTTTGCTCGCCGTCCAATCCTAATCGTTCTGCCAAAAGGCATAGCAAACCAACCCGTTCGATATCCGCTTTCGGCCAAACCAGAAATGAGCTTGTGCGTCGCACATGCCTGCTTCTGACCAAAAGCGGGCATGCGTGCTTTGGCCAATTCACACGACCATCAGGTCCTTGCCGACAATGATCTCACCTTTGAAAAATTTTGCGACCGGTTCGCGCCAGGTGTCGTCGCTAATGCTGTCGATCGCCGGGGTAAGATGCGAGAGCACAAGCGTTTTGACACCGGCCTCCTGAGCGATACGGCCGACGTCTTCGGATGGTGTGTGGTCGGCCTTCATATGCTCCATGAAGGCTTCGAATTTCACCGGCCGCCCCTTGGCGATCTGGCCCTTGATGTATTTCTCGACCGCCGGCACGTACATCGTTTCGTGCACCAGAATGTCCGCACCCATGGCCATTTTCGCCACGGATTCGAGAGGCGCGGTGTCGCCGGAAAATGCGATAGAACGGTCCTTAAAATCGAAACGGTAGGCCAAGGCCGGCTTCACCGGCGGATGTTCGACCAAGATTGCGGAGACTTTGACGTTGTCGTCTTCCGTCACCAGACCCGCCGCTGAAATTTCCTGCACATTAACAGACGTGAGCGGTTTCATATGGAAGTCTTCGGCCCAGAAGTCGACCGTTTGCCTATAGGCACGCATGAAATCGTCGGTCATCTGCCTGAGTGGCGGCGGCCCGAAAGCGCGCACGTCAAGCGGCAGGCCTTGGATCCAGCCGACGATCAGCAGCGGGCCGTATTCAATGTTGTGATCCGCATGATGATGCGTAATGAAGATTGACTTCAACGAACCAAAGGGAATGCCGGTGCGCGCGAATTGATTGGTGACGCCCATGCCGCAATCAAGTACGTATGCGGATCCATTGCTCAGCATCACGTGGGAAGTCATTTCGCGCGAGCGTCCTGGCACAGGACCTGCAGCAGTACCGAGCAGCACCAACTTGGTGCCCTTTGCATCTCTAAGCGCGTCCTGCGCCTGTTGCGGCGTCCAGCGCGGTCCGGCGGACTGCGCGAGCCCTGGCTCTGTTGTGGCAGCGACGATTGGTGCGGCTGCCAGCCCGGCCAGCAGACTGCGGCGTGAAAGTTCGGGTGGGCTCGATGTGTCTGTCATTTTTATCTCCCCCTTGGCAGTGTCGAAGTGACCCGTCATGTCTTGTAGCTGGCACGATATCGCCGGCGTATCCACCGTTCAACGGCTCGCCGCAAATGGCCGCTATTTTGCGGACATTGGTGTGACGCCATCGTTTGCTTTAGGGGTGAAAGGGGACATCTCAATGCAAAGGAAAGTCGCTCAGGAGGGCCAATAAACTTTGCAATTTTGACGCAATTCGAAACGCCTTCGGTTAGCGCGGAGGCAAATGCTCAGATGTCTGCAAGCCTTCGGGAACGATATGGAAGGGCTGTTTGTCCGCGGTATGATTGCCATTTGCGGCGCGCCAAATAGGCTCGGATCATCGAGCGTGCCGACCTTTAGAATAATAAAATGCAGCCCCCGGCCGACGCGTTGTTAGATGAGTCCCGCATTCGCCGCAAAATTCGCGCGTGACGGGGCTTTCGAGATCGGAACGCGAGAATTTTCGCGGTTCGCCGCTGGTGTAACGAAAGCCATCAGGCGCTAGCACGTCGTAGAGGAAGAACTACCTCACATGGCCGGTGCGGCAAAAGATGCTCGCCAAAATTCCGTGGCGATTCCAGATCGCGGCGCCTCTCTGAGGAGTATTTTATCGGGATCGACTGCAATTCCGTGATCGGCAAAAGTCAGCAGCGGCAGATCCCAATGGCTGTCGGAATACGCAAAGATTTCCGGTTTTCGCTCTTTCCCCAAAGTTCTTCGTACGGCGTCCAATTTGGCGGTGCCGCGAAGGTTTGGGCCGCTTAGGCTGCCGGTCAATCGTCCCTCCAGCCAGTCGACGCGAGTGCAGACGGTTTCGTCGAAGCCAAGGAGATTGGCGATCAAGGGAACATACAAATCGACGCTTGCCGAAGCGAGAATGAGCCGGTGCTTCCTCGCACGGTGCCAATTTATCCTGGCCAAGGCTGCCGGCTTTATCATGTCCCGGATGCATCTTTCGGCAAACACAGCGGCGTACGTATTGATCTCGTCGCCGCCGACGCCTTTCAGGATCGCGGATAGAAATGCGGACTTCAGGCCATCGTTCGGCATGCGGCCGACCATGAACATCACGATCTTACGGGGAAGCCCCAAACATCGACACAGCCGCGATGGATTCCGCCTCAAGACGTAGAGCAGGAACGACACAAACGTATCACCACGCGTCAGTGTACCGTCGAGGTCGAAAATTGCGACCGCGGGCACCGCCGAGCCCGCAACGGTGACGCGGCTGCCGTGCCGGGAACCGAAGGCGGAACCCGCGTTTTCCGATTCCATGAATGCCTGCGGGGAGGGCATTTCTGCAGAGGCCAATTGATTGACTATCCAAGCGGTGCGCCGAGCAAACGAAAAACGATCGGGCCGGCAATGAGGAAACCGGCGAGCGCCGACCGCGTTCGTGGCTCTCTGATGGCTGTGAGCAGCGAAAGCGTAGCGAGCGGCACGATCGCCAAGAGCGGCAGGTAATATCGCGGGTAGGCATCGAGCATCCAGCCATAGGCGAGGTGCTGCTTGTAGGAAAATGCAATGTGAATGAAAAAAGTCGCCAAGCCGATAATCGAACCTGCGGCCACGATGATATCAAGAGGCCCTTCTTCGCCACGTTTAATGCGCCGCAACGACAAGACCACGCCGGCGCCGGCAAAGAGGGCTGTCGCCATTGGGATAATGAGCATCGAGTAGTTGAGCGCGCTACGGGTGCTCAAACTCGGCATCCATTGCTCAATGAATTGGGCGACAAAGAAAATCGTGTAGCTGATGGGCGACAGCCGCGGAGCGACATCCCAGCCGGCCGTGTGGGCGCCTGACACGAACATTTCTATGCGGCCCGGCGTATTGGGCGTAGGGCTGCCGTATTGCAGAATCAGAACAAAATACGGCGCAGCGGCCAGCAGCGCAGCCGCGGCAATCGGTAGAACCCATTCCTGCCGAAAATGGCGACGCCAGAGCAGCCACAGGAAAACGCCGCCGAGCATTCCGCCGGATAGCATCAGGCCCGTCAGTTTGGCCCATGATGCGATCAAGACGCCGCCGAGCGCCACGTACAGCCACATCGTCCGCTTCGCGGCAACGAGTTGCCATGCCCCAAGCAATGCCAGCGCTCCGCCGAAGAATGCGGCATTGTCGTTGTTAATTGATCCGGCGAGGGGGGCCAGTATCGGTATGGCGCCGATCGGCACCACGTAGGCATAGAGCTCCAGGTCTGAAAATCGCGCGAACAATGCGATTGCGAGTATTGCGGCAAGTCCAAGCGCCACGATCATGACGTTCGTCAGGCGATGAACAATGATGGCGCCCGGCCGCCCTTCAAGTCGCGGCCCGAGGCGCGCCAGAAGCAGGTAGTACGGAGGGGGAAGGTTCAGGTAGTTGAGCTGCTCGCCGAACCGGAAGCTTGCCGGATCGAGCATGCGCATTTTATCCAGTGGGGGCCACCACTCGCCGGATTGCTGCAGGTCAGCCACGTATGATGTGTGCGCAACTTCGTCGAAGCCCTGCGTTATATCCTTTCGCAGCGCGCCTAGTGTTCCGGCGATGACGACCAAGGCAAAGATGATGGTGCACACGCGCAGTTGCGCTGAGATCGCTTTGGCCGGCTCACGAGGAAATGTCGGTGAGGTGAGATCCACAATCTTGGACACGAAATCAATTTGCCACGCCCGGCTTAAGAAATTGTTATGAAAACCGTTGCTTTTTTGACGGTCGTTTTCGCAGGATAAGTTCATCCGTGCCAATTGGCATCGAGCGGGCAGCAGCGGTGCGATATCAATGTATTAATGTTGCCGCGCGATAAACTCGATCGGCTTAATCGGCAATCCGGCTGCCGGGAATATAATTGCACGCAGTCGAGGAATCCCGAGCAGGACCCGAAATTTAAAGCGCGATCCGGCATTCGGCACAGTCAAGTCCGGCAAATCTTGATGAAGATCATGACGCTGATCTGCCGGATCAACCTTGAGTGAAATGACATAATGTTGGCCGAACGGTTTCAGGCACCAGCCGCGACTGGTGCAACAGTCGGAAAGCCGCCGGGCTCGGCACTGGCCTATTTGGCCATGGCACGCCTCGATCACAGTACCAAACATATCTTCATCGTCCCGGGTTTCATGCTCGCCTACTTGCTCCGGGGCGTGCACACGGATCGACTGGGGGTTTCCATCGTTCTCGGACTAACCACCGCGGTGTGCGTGGCGTCCGCCAATTACGTTATCAACGAATGGCTTGACCGGAATTCCGACAGGTTTCACCCCACAAAGTCGCAGCGATCTGCGGTGCAAACGCGATTGCACAAACGCATCGTATTTTTCGAGTGGCTTGCCTTTCTTCTCGTCGGCCTCGCGAGCGCCCTAGCGACCAGCAAAACAATGTGCCTTCTTGCCGGCATCTTCGCTCTGCAGGGCGTCGCCTATAACGTTCCCCCACTCCGGACGAAGGACAAGGCGTTTCTCGACGTCATTTCGGAATCCATCAACAATCCGATACGTCTGATGATCGGATGGGCGATGGTTGACCCGACGACGCTGCCCCCGTCGTCAATCATCCTGACATGCTGGACAGGCGGCGCGTTCCTCATGGCTGCCAAGCGGCTTTCGGAATTCCGGGAGATCGTAACATCTCACGGCCGGCCTCTGCTCGAGCGATACAGGGCAAGTTTTGCGAGTTATTCGGCTGAATCGCTCACCGTCTCGTGCTTCGTCTATGCACTTTGTTCCACATTTTTCCTGGCAGTCTTTCTCATCAAATATCGCGTGGAGTACCTGCTGATTGTTCCGGTCGTGATCGCGCTTTTTGCGCAATACCTGGTCCTATCGATGGAGCCAGGATCATCGGCACAGAAGCCGGAGAAATTATTCCGCGAAAGGAGCCTCGCGGTATTGGTTGCGTTGCTGACCGCAGTGTTTTTCCTGGCGACCTTCGTGGATATTCCTCCGCTCCAGGCCTTCGTAGGCCAGCGATTCATCAGCGTCATATGACGCGAGCGCGGCCCGCGGCCGATCCAGGAATGTCGGTCGCACTTACCGCTTCTTGATACCGGCTTTCTCGATCACCTGAGACCATTTCGCAACATCGCTCTTGATGCGGTTGCTCAAATCTCCGGACGCCATGCTGCGTGCGTCCATGCCCGCCTCATTCGAAAACTTCTGCACCTCGGGTGATTTCAGCGCACTGTCCACGGCGCCATTGAGCAGCGCGACAATTTCGGCAGGCGTGCCATGGGGCACGGCGAGTCCGTTCCAGCTTGTCACTTCGTAGCCGGCGAGGCCGCTTTCGAGCACGGTCGGCACGTTCGGCAGGTTGCTCGCACGCTCGCGCCCGGTGGTGGCGATGACGGTCATCTGGCCGTTCGTGATCGGCGACTGGAAGCCGACGAAATATTCGAAGGCAGCATCGACGTCACCGCGCAACACCGCGTTCGCCAGTTCCGGTGTCGTCTTGTAGGGAATGATCGTGACGTCGAGGCCGGCCATGGCCCGGAACAGCTCCGCTGAAAGGTTCTGCGCGCTGCCGGCATTTATAGTGCCGAAGTTCATTGTGCCGGGACGTGCCTTGGCGGCGGCAACTATGTCGTTGATCGTCTTATAAGGGGAGCCGGCTTTGGTCGCGATAACGAGCCCGTAGGACGCCGTGGTCGAAATCGGCGTGAAATCCGTCTCGATATTGTAGGGCAACGACTTGAAGAGCGCTTTCGCGATCGTGAGGCCGCCACCGACCATGACAAGCGTGTATCCGTCCGGCGGGGCCTCACGGGCGGCCTGCATGCCGACAACGCCACCGGCACCCGGCCGGTTTTCAATGAAAAACTGCTGACCAAAACGCTTGCTGAGGTCCTGCGCGACAAGCCGCATTGTCACATCGGCGATGCCGCCTGCGCCGTAAGGCACGATGATGCGCACCGGTTTTGACGGATAGGGGTCGGCTCGGACCGGCGTGCACGTCATTGCGATGAACAGCGCGAGCGATAGCCGGCAAGCAATGGATGGCGTGCGCCTCATGAGCAATCTGACTTCGGAAGTGACGAGAGTGAGCATTTTTTGGTTCCAGGCAGGACGCGACCGGCGCAGAGAATAGGAAGGCGGGGCACGGCTGACAATGTTCCCCGATCGCGTTCGGCCGAACCCGCCGCGAGCACAAGCGGCTCGCTTCGTCGGCTGCCAAGCCACGCCGCTTTACGGTTCCGGACCGTTGTTCTACAGAAGCGGTCGCTCCAGCGCCGCGCAGAGCGCCGCTACCCCGTCAATGCCAAGTCGCCATGCCATCGACCACGATTGATATCCATCCGCACATTATCGCCGCCGACATCAAGCGTTATCCCTTGGCGCCCCTGGGCGGCCATCAATCCGACTGGTCGCGCACACGGCCTGTGACCCTGGAGCAGCTCGTTGCGGCCATGGACGCCGCCAGGGTGCAGAAGGCTGCGATCGTGCAGGCGTCAACCTGCTACGGCCATGACAATTCCTACGTTGCCGATGCGGTAGCCACCTATCCAAAGCGGTTGACGGGCGTCTTCTCGGTCGACGTGCTGGCACCCGATGCCACGGAACGCATGCGCTACTGGCGCGGCAGGGGCTTAACGGGCATGCGGCTATTCACGTTCGGCAGCACCATGTCCGAGCAAGCCAGCTGGCTCGACGATCCGAAGTCATATCCGGCCTGGACGTGCGCGGGCGAGCTTGGCCTTTCGGTCTGCCTGCAGATGTCGGCCAAGGCAATTCCGCAGGCGATGAGCATGGCCGAGCGATTCCCGAACGTGCGGATTATTCTTGATCACGGCGCGCGTCCGGTGCTGGAAGACGGACCGCCCTACAATGCAGCCGGCAGCCTGTTTGAAATGGCGCGCTACCCCAATATCTATCTCAAGCTCACACCGCGCGTTTTCGCCGAATCCAGGCGCGGCAAAGCGACGCCCGATACATTTTTTCCTCGCCTCGTCGCGGAGTTCGGCGCCACGCGGCTCGCATGGGGATCGAACTATCCTTCCAGCGAGGGAGAACTGTCCGCGCTCCTGGCTGTGGCGCAACAATCGCTGGCCTGCCTGCAAAAGAGCGATCAGGATTGGATTTTCGCCAGGACGGCGCAGACCCTTTACCCGGCGCTGGCCGATTGAGGAGACAATCAGTGACGTCGAGCCTCACGAAAAGCAGGTTGTACACGCTGCTTGGAGATTATCCGAACACGGCGGCGCTCAAGAAAGGCGAGGTAATTTCCGGCCTCGTCGCGTTTGACTTCGCCGACGTGAAAGTTTCGAATACCGCGTTCAAGCCGCTGGTACGCGAAGCGAAGTTCGATGTCGGTGAGCTGGCAATCGTCACGTTTTTGCAGGCGAAAGCCTATGGCAAGCCCTATGTGCTTATTCCAGCCACGGTGCTCGGCCGCGGCCAGCATCACACCATTGCATACAATCCGCAGCGCGGGCCTTTGACTGCATCCGAACTGGCCGGCAAGCGCGTCGGCGTACGCGCCTATACGCAGACGACGGGCGCCTGGGTGCGCGGCTTTCTCGCCGACGATTACGGTGTCGACCCCGCGAGGATCCAATGGGTGACGTTCGAGGACCCGCATCTCGCCGAATACAAGGATCCGGAAATTGTGTCGCGCGGGCCCGGGACAAAGTCTTTGATGCAGATGCTTCTCGACGGCGAACTCGATGCCGCCATTGTCGGCGATAAACTGCCGGACGTGCGGCTGGCGCTGCTCATTCCCGATGCCGATGTGGTGGCGCGAAAATGGGCCCAGGCGCACGGCGGCGTGCCCATCAATCACATGATGGTGGTTCGCGACACGATTTCAAAAACCCGCCCGGATGTCGTGGCGGAAATCTACCGCATGCTGCGTGAAAGCCGGCGCGCGGCGCCGCCGCCGCCGGACAACAGCGTGCTTGACCCCTGGCGCTTCGGGGTGGAGGCCAACCGCCGTTCTCTCGAAATCATCATCGACTACAGCTTCCGGCAGAAGCTGATCCCGCGAAAATTCTCGGTCGACGAGCTATTCGACGACTGCACGCGCGCGCTGGTTTAGGTTTACCAGTCCATGTGCTTTGCGGCCGTGCGAGGCTAAGATTGAGCCAGGCGTCGTCAGCGGCGAACAGCGATCTCGATTTTTTCCAGTAGAATCTCGAATGCGTCCATCATCTCGCCGGCCGTGAGATCGGATAGCGCCGGGTCAGGGATGGGGAGGGTCATCTTTCGCAGATATTTGCGCAGCATTTCGTGTTCTTTTTCTACCTCTTTGTAATGTGTTTCGCTCATCGCATAAAATTTCTTGAACAGCTCTGCGATCATGTATTCGATGGCGCCGAGCCGAGCCTCCAGTTTAATTGCTTTTCTGTCCATGTCGGCCTCTGATATTAGCGCTGCGACCAATTGTGCTGACCCGGTCACGAAAACGCAACATTGTGCAGGCAACGATTTGAGTTCCACATCCGGCTTAAGCGGTCTCGGTCTTGAGCAAGGGACGCAACGGTCAAGAGCATTTCAATGGAACGCAAGGAGGCATCGGATTTCCCGCAAGAGCTCCTAGATCTTTTCGACGGATACGTGCATGGCCGCATCGATCGCCGTCGATTCCTCGATGGAGTGCAAAAGTTTGCGGTCGGCGGCGTGACGGCTGCGGCGCTCTTCGAAATGCTCCGGCCGAATTATGCCTGGGCCATACAAGTTCAGGAAAGCGACGAACGGATCAGGGCAGCGTCAGCCACCGTGCCATCGCCGCATGGCACCGGAAGCGTGAGCGGCTATCTGGTACACCCGGCAAATGTTTCGGGAAAGCTGGCTGCAGTCCTGGTCGTCCACGAGAACCGCGGCCTCAATCCATACATAAAGGATGTGGCGCGGCGCCTGGCGATCGCCAAGTTCATCGCATTTGCGCCCGATGGGCTGACGTCTGTAGGCGGCTACCCCGGAGATGACGAGAAAGGCGCACAACTTTTCGCCAAGGTTGACCGCGCGAAAATGGCAAACGACTTCCTCGCGGCCGCAACGTGGCTGAAATCGCGTCCGGATAGCACCGGCAAAATCGGTGCTGTCGGCTTTTGCTTCGGTGGGGGAGTTGTCAACCAGCTGGCCGTGCGGATGGGCCCTGACCTTGCGGCCGCGGTCCCATTTTACGGAGCGCAGCCGAATGCTGCCGACACGGCCAAAATCAGGGCTTCGACGCTTGCGCACTATGCCGAACTCGATACGCGGATTACGTCAGGCTGGCCGGCGTTTGACGCGGCACTGACTGCTGCGCACGTGCGGCACGAGGGTTACGTATATAAGGGAGCCAATCACGGCTTCCACAACGATACGACTCCTCGATACGACGAAGCCGCGGCCAAACTTGCCTGGAAGCGCACGCTGGACTGGCTGGATAGATACCTGGGGACCGCGGCGTGAGGACCAATACGGGCGCGCGAATGAATTCTATTTTTGGGCAGGCCTGAAGCAAATCACCCTGTAGGGAAAGTTTGCCACGGCTGCGCCGACCTATCGAATGCGCGTGTCCTGCGGATCGAGACCGTTACGTAGTTACGCCGCTTTTCCCATTTTGATGAGGAGATTGCTGACTTCGGGCCAGTGCTTTTCCCCGTTCTCCTTCATGAGCTTCAGGTAATCCGGATTTTCCCATCGCCGGATCGCATCCTGAAAGCTGGGCCTTTGCTGGCAGCGAGCGTACCAGTTTGACACTTTTGGATACGGCGCGACCATTCGGAGCAAATTGAGATGTTCGAGCCGGGCCAAATAGGGCGTGAAAGCAACATCAGCAAGAGTGTAGGCCTCGCCGGCAAGCCAGCCGTGTCCCGAAAGGCTCTGCTCCATTTCTTCAAGCAATTGAATCATGCGTTGCAGCGCCACAATAAAGTGCTGTGATTGAGGGCCCTTCTCGATGACGTCTCGTCGCCTTTCTCTTTTAAAGATGTTCGGGATCTGCTCCAGCATTTGGCGGCCCATTTCTCCCCTTTGAAGATACTGATGCCGGAACGCGATGCCAAAGCTCAGGATTGCGGCACTCGCGTCATGAATGTCCTCATCGAGCTGTTTTATCCAGAGGCGGACTTTCGCGCGGCCGTAAGGGTCCTTTGGCTGAAGCCGCGGATCAGGAAACCGGTCCTCGAGGTACTCGAGGATGACATTCGACTCTGGTATGACATGCTCGTCATCGATCAAAGTCGGCACCACCGCGCGCCGGTTGAGTTTTCGATACCAGTCTTTCTGGTGCTCGCCGGACCGCAGCACAATATGCCGATCCTCCCATTCAAGTTTCTTCTCCGCCAGGCAGACGCGGACCTTTTGTGCGCAGAGGGACATGTCGTTGTGATAGAGCGCGAGCATCGTTACCTCGATTTTTGTGCCTCGAAAGCCGGAACGCTAGTAACGGGCCTCCGTATCGTCAACGAGATTCAATTGTGGTTCGCAAAGCGGACGGCGGCTGAATGCTTCTACGTAACGCTCGCTTGCACGAGCGACAGGGTCATTTGCTATTGGAAGGTGACGGTGGCGAGGGCGCGGTTGACCTTGTCCGACGGCCAGAGGGTAACCGGCCCCGGCGCGACGCCCCGCGTGGCGATATTGGTGCCCTGGCCGGGCCGGTTGAGGACCTGCGCTCCCGCCGCGTTGGACACCCGCACGGCACCTTCGATTAGGAACACGCCGAGCGCCTGATCGTCGATCGGCCCGCCCCAGAATTCCGTCCCGCGGATCCCGACGGTCGCGACAGACGTCGTCACGCTGACGTTGGCGCTCGCCAGCTTCGACACCTGGCCGGAGAGAAACCGGAAGGCGCCAAGCACCCTGAACTTGATCGTTCCGCGTCCCGCAGCCGGATTGAAAACGTACCTATTGAGCGTCAGCTTCGCGTTCTCGCCGAGCGTCAGCCTCGTATTATCCTTGAAGGTAACTTCCAGCCGCCCCGCTGCGCCGGTCGTCACGGTCTCGTTGAGAAAAACGGATGCATTGAGCGCGAGCGGGCCGCCACGCGTTCCGCTCGCCTCTCCCTGTATGCGGCTGACCGCGCCGATCGCCTCCTGCGCCGCCGCGTGACCGACGGCGAAGCCAGAAAGAACTGCCACCGCAACGGCAATCAGCCGATGCAAATTGGGCCTGTCCATCCCGAATTCCTCCCAGGGGACCAACTCTGACACAATCCGCCCGCGCGCCCAATGCCGGAATATGCAGGCGGCCACGCCGTTCAGCTTGCCCGCAGGGCTATCGCGAAGTTAATTTCCGCGATTGCGCAGAGCCGAAATTCTTGCTGCTGGACCCATCAGCCCCGTTGTAGTTGAGTTTCCTTCGGGATCCTCATCGGCCTATTGTTTAGCAAAGCCGCAGCGTCTAGCGGTGACTTTGCTTTCCCAGCATCCGGTTGCCATGCATTTGCCGAGATATTCCTTGCAGGCGTCGGTGCATTTCGGTGCATTATTGTAGGTCTTCTCGCAGTAGGCGAAACAGACTTGCTGCCGTTCGGTGCAAGTTTGGTTAGCCGCGAAGGTCGGCGCTGCCGGGATGGCGACGGATGAAACCCCGACAAGAAAGATCGCTCCAATCCACCATCGCATGACGGTCAGCCCTCCATTATCTGATCACCTAACTTCATGCTCATGCAAGAACCGATCACTGCGGCTTTTGGTATTTCAGCACAAACTCGTCGACTGGTGTCGGCGCGCGGAAAACAATAACGTCGCGTTTGTCTTCAGGATGCCGCAGGAAATCGCCCTGGGCGACAAGCTTGAATCCGGCCGCTTCGACCTCTTTTCGCAACGCGCTTTCCTCAATGCGATGGAAAGTTTTGCCGACCGACGTTCCGTCCCCGGCATTCGCCGAGTGATCGGCAATCAAAAGATAGCCACCCGGTTTGAGCGCCCCAAACAACTTGCGGTTCATTTCCGCACGATCGACATTCATATATGTGATGTCGTGATAAGCGAAAAAGAATGTGATGAGATCAAGATTATGTAAGTCCGGTGGTATCGGATCGTCGTAGTTACGAATGACGTGAACAACCCCCTTCATCACAGGCTTCTGGGCGCGAAGGTCGAACTTGTCCTTGACCTGCCGCTCCATTACCTCGGCTGAATCCTGCGCGTACACGACGCCGTTGGGTCCAACCGCCCGCGCGAGGAGTTCAGTCGTGTAGCCGGCGCCCGCTTCCATATCGAGCACCTTCATTCCCGCCTTCACACCGGTGAAATTCAACAGTTTGACCGGATCGCGGCGCTTATCCGTAATACGATCGGCGTCGCTGCGATCGGGCGCGGCAACGATGGCTGCAAAGTCCTGCGCGGATGCCCGCGCGGACATTGTGGAAGCGAGCACGACCAGAGCTAATGCTGTGAATGCACGTTGCACGGCAATCTCCTTGTTTTGAGGCGGTGTAGTGGTGGAGCTATGCTGGCGGTGAGCTGAGGTACCAGACATCGCATATGGCTTCTGAAATTTTGCAGACAATAGCAGGTTGCCAGTTTCTGAAATTTATGTCCGCGTTTGATCCACCGATGGCCGGCATCCGATTGAGGCGGGTTGCCGGCTTTGCCATGTAGGGACACCCTCGGGTGAAAGCTCGGGGGTTAGCCTGCGGGCAGTGCTGGGGTTGGCGGCACCCGGCACCTCGCTTTGGCATTGCGGGTTAGGCGACTGCGACCTCGCATGCTACGGCGTTCGGCTCGAGGAAAGCTTCCGCGACCGCACCGGTCGCCGACGGCGCGCCTATTCGGGGAGATCGGAATGAATTTTGGAGACCGCCGCGAAGCGGTCTCCCTGTTTAGCGCTTTAGGGTCGGCTGATGGCCGGCGCATCTAGTGGTTTTCCTTCATCGGCCCAGCAAGTTTGGAAAGTGCGCTTTGATAGGCGGTCTGCTTGGCGATGAAACGCTCGTAAGCGTCCGCGGTGTTGGGTTGCGCTGGCACGGTCATTCCAAATGGTATGAGCTTGTTCGCGAAAGCAGGCGAAGCGAGCGATTTATTGAGAGCCTTGTTCAGTGTCGCAATCACTGGTGCCGGTGTGCCGTGTGGTGCCAATAAGCCGACGAACGCTTCGTGCTCGAAATCCTTGTAGCCCAGTTCCAACATTGTCGGCACATCGGGCAGGGCAGCTAAGCGCTTAGCCGTGGCAATTGCTAATATGCGCGCCTTGCCGCTGCTCACCATTCCCGCAACGCTCGGCAACCACACAAAGCCACCCTGCACCTCACCACTTAAGACGGCAGTCGCAGCCGGCCCTGAACCGTTGTACGGGACGGGAACGATTTTCGTACCGGCGAGCGAGTTGAGCTGAACCACCGCGATTGCTGGACTTGTCGCGGGCCCCGTTGTCGCGAGATTCGTCTTCGACGGATTTGCCTTGGCGTAGGCGATCAGGTCGGCGACACTCTTGAACGGCGAAGCGGCATTGACGGCGAGCACCAGAGGAGGCCCGTCGGCGATCTTGCCGACCGCGGCGAAGTCCTTTTGGACGCTGTAGGGAACGTTGATGTAAAAAAGGTTCTGTACTTCGGAGACTCCGCTGACGAGCAGTGTATAGCCGTCGGGCGCGGAATGTACGACGTATGACCCACCGGTAACTCCGGACGCCCCGGCTTTATTTACGACAACAACCGGCTGGCCAAGCAGCTTTTGCAAGTCGGGCGCTAACATGCGTGCAGGAATGTCAGTGAGCCCGCCCGGCGCAAACGAGACAACAAGGGTGATTGGCCGATTCGGAAATTCCTCCGCACGCGCGGCATTTGCCGCGGTGAAAATCGCTATCAACAGACCTATAAAGATTCGAATGCTCATGAATCCCTCCACGCTTCCAATGACGGGGTTGATTTCACCGATCAGTTATTGGGCAGTATCCATTTTGAGTGCGGTAGTCTCGTCGATTGAGGAACTGCAAAGATTCAACGCTGTTTCGAGGTAGATTCGCGAGGCGAGCACGACGTCGTCCAATAATACG
This sequence comes from Pseudolabrys sp., assembly GCA_035691545.1. Lineage (GTDB taxonomy): Bacteria > Pseudomonadota > Alphaproteobacteria > Rhizobiales > Xanthobacteraceae > Pseudolabrys. The sequence continues at coordinate 40,154 of DASSIT010000028.1, forward strand.
TGATCTCCAATGGCATGCATCGAGCGTCCGTTGGCGTCCGGGTGGAGACGTCCGCCGGGTCCAAATTGAAGGCAAGGAACGTCGTAGCGCGTCAGGTGAACGGCGTCTGAGCCGGGACGACGAAGGAAAGTGGTGGTCGTTTGACCCATGACCGATCGTTGCGCCTGCGTGAGCGCGCTCACGATCGGGAGATCCTGCCCGATGACCAGCGGCGGATCGGTAATGATGAAAGCGAGGGATGGTTCATCAATCCCGTGCCGACCGGCGAACCGCCGCAACATCGACCGCAGTCCGCGTTTAACGGAGTCTGCTGTCTGTCCGGGGACCGTGCGAATGTCCAAGTAAAGAGCGCATGCAAAAGGATTACGCGACAGCCGCCAAGGATCGCCGCCGCGAATGCAGGCGACCGTGACATTGGCATGTTCATCGAGGAAGACGTTGTCCTCTTGAAATTTTTTCGTCCACAAATCGATCTCATCGCACAACAGTCTTGCAACGTTAATGGCGTTGATGGTGCCCGGCTTGTTGCTCAAGGCCGAATGCGCGACGGTGCCGGTGACCGTAATTTTCGCCCACAGGCAGCCCATGTTCGCGGTGCAGACGCGCATGCCGGTCGGCTCCGCGAGAATCGCATAATCGGCGGTGACGCCGTGCGAGACGAGATGTTTGGTGCCGATGCCGTAACCGGAATATTCGCGCCCCTGAAACTCTTCGACCGCGGTTTTTTCGATCTCACCGACCACCGCGCCCAACGAGACGTCGCCGCGCAAGGCTATTCCACTGTGGGCCAGCGCTTCGAGCGCGGTCACGAGGCCCGCGAGCCCGCTTTTCATGTTGCTCGCCCCAAGCCCCCAGATCCAGCCATCGCGAAAAATACCCTTAGGTTTAAATCCCTCCCCCTCAAGATGCTCTTCGTCGCCGCTATAGGAAGTATCCATGTGCCCTGTGAACAAAAGATTCAATCCATCTCCCTTTCCGGGTAGGTGAGCGATTGCGTTGGGACGACCTTCCTCCACCGGCTGCAGAAATGCTTCGAGACCGCAACGCCGCAGACGTTCGACAATGTAGTCCGCCATTCCCGCCTCGAATCCAGTCGGGCTGCGGATGTCGATCATGTCCAATAACACTCGGCGGACAACGTCCGGCGTGATGTAGGCGGCTGCCTTGTCACGATCTGGTTGAATCATGAGCATCCCACCTTTTGTTTTGGCAATGTACCCTCTTCACGAGGCCACTGTCATGGGGATGGGCTTCCGATCAGACCGATGATGGGGAAGCAGGCAAGAGCGGAGGGACGGTATTAGGCAAAAGCCGACAATAAGGCTCGTTTGCGGCGGACCCAACCATTGTTTGATGCACTACAATCCGAACAGCTGCTCCGCATTGCCGTGAGCGATGCGCTTGCGATCCGCAATGCTGACAGGAAGTTGCTTCAAAAAGGCGAGCGCGTCAGCCATCGATCCATAGGGATAATCGGCCGAGAACATGATCCGGTCGGCCCCGACTTCAAGCAACAGGTTAAGGAACGTCGCCGGAAAATTGAATGCCGCGAATGTATAATGAATATTTTGGCGAAGATAGTCACCGAGCGAACGCTGTAGTTTTGTTGTGCCGCCTAGCGCATCGAGACGCGGCAACATGAAGGGCAGCCCTTCCCCCATGTGCCCAACCACGATTTGCAGTTTCGGATAGCGATCGAATACCCCGCCGAGCACCATGCGGATGACGTGGGTCGCGGTTTCGATATGCCAACCCCAACCCGGCCCGGATAACAGAAAGCTCATTTCCGGAGAAAATCCACCATATGACGCGGCCATGACCGCCTTCGGAGGCAGGGTCGGGTGGAGATAGATCGGCACATTGAGGGCCTCGGCGCCTTCCAGGATCGGCCAGTAGAACTTGTCATCCAGGTAGCGGCCGCGATTATGTCCATTGATAATTGCGCCCTTGAACCCGTTCTGGCGAATGCGGCGATCAAGCTCTTCGACGGCTTTATCGGGAGCCGCAGTCGGCAGTGCGGCAAGTCCGGCGAAACGCGTTGGATTTTTCATCACCGCGGCAGCGAGGATATCATTGGTTTCGCTTGCAGTCGCAATCGCCTCAGCCGCTTCCGATTGCTCAGTCCCCGGGTAGTTGAGCGACAGAACTTGCATGTCGATGCCGGCGGCATCCATTTCCGCCAACCGCTTGGCGCCGATATCGCAAAGTTGCTCAAAGATCTTCGCAGCGCGAGCGCCGCCTGACTTCAGCATGTGCTGCCGAAATTCCCGTCCTGGCCCGTCGAGAAATGCGGGGGTCACAAAGTGCTCTTCGAGCGTTATTGTTCGCATCATTATTCCCTTATCCGCGATTCCCAAGAGAGCGCCGACCGCTAACAATACGCGCGACTTTACCGCGCGGATAGTGGTCGACGTGCATCGCGAATCGATGGCGTTGCGTTACAGCCGGCAATCGAGATTCTGCTTTGCGGCGCTTTATGTGTCCGCCGTTGGCAGCCGGCCAGCGCCTCTTATGAGGTCCACCAGTTCAATCGGATCTGATGGCTGTTCGTTGCCCCGCCAAGCCACGTGCTGATCCGGCCGCACAAGTATGAGATCGTACGCATAGAGTTTCCTGGCTTCGTGAGTATCCAGGTCCAATAACTTCAGTGGAACGCGGTTCTTCCTTGCCGCAGCAACAATCCCGGAAACGTCCGCCGCCGCATTAAGGCGGATCAGCGTGTAGCCCGGCCCTAGCGCGTCATACAGGGAACCTCCTTCTCGGAGCCACAGGTGGGGCAGTCGGCAGCCCGGCACCGTTGACGGGATGAAATTGCTGATCTCGTAGCCGGGATGGGTCTCGCCGTCATAGGCAATAATCGGCGAACGATCATAGAAATAACCGAAATTGAGTCCGCCCGCGCACTGCTGCTGGTAGTCGATGGCGTGTGCTTCCCGGCCGATGCGCGCCCGCGCGGCTGCTCCTTCTTTCCCCTCCAATTCAATCTCGGCCGGCACCGCGCTTCTTTGCCTGATGACGTCAAGTGCGATGTTCATGGCAAAATGCGACACTTGCTCGGTGATCGGCTGGCGCTCTGCTTCGTAGGCATCAAGTATTGCAGCCGGCGCCCAGCCTTTCAGCGTGGCCGCTATCATCCAGGCGAGCGTCGCCGCGTCGGCAATGCCTGCGTTCATGCCGTAGCCGGCATTGGGAATCCACAGATGCGCCGCATCGCCGCAAATAAATGCGCGGCGGTCGCGAAATCGGTCGGCGACCAGTCGGCGGCCGATCCAGTCCTCCTTCGAGATCACTTCGTAGTCGAAGTCCGCGCCGACGCCGAGGATCTCACGAATGGCCCAGTCGCGATCGATCGAATCAAATTCCGGTTCGCCACCATAAAGGAAATTATGGATGATCCAGGTTTCCCGCCCGTCAACCGCGATCGTGGTGCCGCAACGCCGCGGATTGAGCGCGAAATACATCCAGGCGCGCTTGCCGGGTAGCCGATCGATCAATTCAGGCGCGCGGATGAAGGTCGACTGCACGCGCTGAATCTCCGGCGTGCCGGCGAGTGAGGCGCCGATTGCCTTGCGTACCATTGATCTGGCGCCGTCGCAGCCCGCCAGATACGTGCTTGCGATTTGAAAGCGCTCGCCGGTGGCGAGGTCGCGCGCAATGGCGCTGACGTCGTTTTCGCCTTGGACGAATTCTTCGATTTGCGTACAGTTAAGAATGCGGATACGCGGTTGCGTAGCTGCGTGGGCGAACAGCACCGGCTCGAAGTAGGTTTGATTGATCCGGTGCGACGGCTCCGGCGTTGGCCACCACGCGTCCACGGCTTCCATGTCGCTGAACCGCATGGCGCGACACGGAATGTTAAGTCGTGAAAGTTCGTGGCCGGTCACGCTCGTACACGAGACGACGTCATTCGGGTAATCCGCCGGCAACCCCGCCTCACGAATTTTCCCAGCGACCCCCAGGCGCCGATAAATTTCCATAGAACGAGCGGAAACCTGATTGCACTTTGGGCTCGGCGGCTCGCCTGCCTGGCGCAGCTCGGCGACTGTGACGTCGATGCCACGCCAGGCGAGATCGAGGGCGAGAGTCGTACCAACTGGCCCGCCGCCGACGATCAGCACGCTGGTTTCGATCTTGCTCCTCATTTTCGCGCCTGGATGTTGGCAGCCTTCACGAGTTCAGTCGACGCAGCGACGTCGTGCCGGAAGTCCTTATCGAACTGCTGCTGGCTGATCGCCATTGGCTCGACATCCACTGCCGCTAGACGCGACGCAGTATCGCACTTGATCCAGGTCAATCCAGAGCCGCCTCGGCACGTTATATTCAAAACATAATATGTGATGGCTGTGCACCTTGGTGCGCAAGCAGGTGGAGAATTTCGAGATGCTCACGCAAAAAGCTTGGTCTCCTTATGTTGCTGGAATCATCATCGGCCTTTTGCAAATTCCGGCATTTTTGCTGATTGAGACGGCGCTCGGCGCCTCCTCATCCTACGTCACCGTCGGCGGAATGATCGCCTCGTGGATCGACCCGTCCATGTTGAAGATTGACTACGTCGCGCGCCATGTCGCCATAACCGGCAAGAACTGGTGGCAGGTCGCCCTCGTATTCGGCGTTGCCATCGGCGCCTTTGCTTCGATGAAGCTTTCAGGCGCGAAACGAGCGTCGATCTCGCCGATCTGGCGGCGGGCGCTTGGGTCGCAGTCGCCCGCGAAGCGTTACGCTGTCGCTTTTATCGGCGGTTTCCTTTTGCTGCTCGGCGCGCGCATCGCCGACGGCTGCACCAGTGGCCACGGTCTTTCGGGCATGGCGCAATTGGCGGTCGGCTCCACAGTTGCCGTCGCCGCCATGTTTGCCGGCGGCATCGCGACCGCGACGCTGTTGTTACGCCGCATCTGACTTAAGAGGAGATCAGTCATGTCAGTTACTCTCGCCATCTTTGTTGGCATCACCATGGGCATCGTGTTCGGCTTCGCGCTGGAAAAATCGCGCGTATTCGAACCGGGCATCATCATCGGCCAGATGCAGCTACGCAACTTTATAATGCTCAAGGTTTTCCTTACCGCAGTCGCTACCGGTGCGGTTGTACTCGCAGTGCTCAATGGGCTGGGCTACGTGAAACTTCAACCGAAGGCCGCCGCCTATGCTGCTGATGCAGTGGGAGGACTGTTGCTCGGAGCCGGCATATCGCTCTCAGGTGCTTGTCCCGGCACGACGCTGGCGCAGATCGGCGCAGGATATCGAGACGCGCTTTTCACGTTAGTCGGCGGCCTGTTCGGGGCAGTCGCCTTTTCCTATGCGTCACCGATGCTCGCCAAAACGTTCCTCGTTCAGAGCGGGCCCAAACTTATTTTCAGCGATCTTGCCGGCGTGCCCTATTGGATCGGTGCCTTGGTGCTGGCGGCAGTCATTGTCGTGATTCTCATTGCGCTTGAGGCCTGGGCGCCTTGGCGCGGCGAATTGGGCAACGATGTGGATGGCGACTTGCCAGTCTCGATGCCGCCCGAAAAAACGACCATGCACGCTCAACCCGCTGAATAAAGGAGAACTCGATGACCGTAAATGTGGGAACGCTCGACCGCATTGCTCGCCTGATCGCCGGCGCCGCGCTGCTCGCTTTTGCGCTTGGCTACCTTGCGCCTGGAACAGGCTGGAATTGGATTGGGTGGGTCGGTGTTGTACCGATTCTAACCGCATTATTTGGCAATTGCCCAGCCTACAGCCTTTTTGGCTGGTCGACGCGGTAAGGAGTTCCGTGGCGGCCGGCCAGCCCACCGCGGCGCACGTCAACATACCTTGAATCACACAAGGCGGTTCAGTTTCTAAATGCCGGACAACGGACCGCTTTTATATTTTTCGCAGGAAGGAACTCACTATGCGGTACGTTCGCCTGAAGACTGACAGCGCAGGAGATCTTGCCTCCTGTGCATTTGGCACTTTGCGGGATTCCCGGTTGCGCTGACACGCTCGCGTGATGGCGGGAACCGGCCAGCGGCAACTCGCGTTTCTTCCCTGAACCGGAACGCGAGGAAAAAAATGCCGTTGCTGTATTATTTTCCGCTGATCGTGTGGGTCGGCATGATGGAAGTCATGCAGTCAGAAATGCAGCCGCGCAAAGCAGGCGCACGTCAAAGACAGTGAACATCGCGGAGATATTATGCGGACGCTGCCGCGCACGCAACTTCGCTGATTTTCACCTTTGCCAATAGATTCTGCACATCTTCTGCTCGGCACAACTCCGTGCCCGGTGACAGCACCGCTGCGGATCCGGAGGCAACGGCCACACGAAACGCCTGCGGCAATGATTTGCCTGAGGCTAGCGCGGCGACGAGGCCACCAAGAAAGCTGTCGCCGGCGCCCACCGTGCTGACGGGTTCGATGGTGAGCGGTTCCGCGCGCCAGACGCGATCAGGCGTGACGAGAAGCGCTCCGTCTTCACCGAGCGTGAGGGCAACAATACCCACGCACCCATCCTTAATGAGCTTGCGGCATGCGGTGACACGGGCGTCGTCTGTCGTCAGCGGGGCGCTGACGAGATCCGAAAGCTCTACCAGGTTCGGCTTGATCAGCGCGACGCCTTCCTTCAGGGCCGCTTTCAGCGCCGCCCCCGACGTGTCGATTACACATTGTGCGCCGAGGCGTTTGGCCTCGCTTGCGGCGCGCGCAAAAAAATCTTCGGGAACGCCGGGCGGTACGCTTCCGCTTGCGACCACGAATTTCGGTTTTTGAGGCAAAGTTGTCAGCTTGTCGAGAACAGCTTCCCATTCCGCGCGATACAGTGCCGAACCGGGCAGCACGAAGCGGTACTGCTCGCCAGTCGACTCTTCGTAGGCGGTAAAGTTTTCGCGCGTTTCAACGTGCGACGGCGTGACCAGGCTGTCGATCCCTTCGCGGTCTACAAGCCGGTGCAGCAATTTTCCGATCGCACCGCCGGTCGGATAGATTGCGACGACATTACTGCCGAGGCGGTGGGCGACGCGTGCTACGTTGATACCGCCGCCGCCCGGATCGCGCTTGGGCGCCGAACACCGCATTTTCCGCGTCGGCTCCACACGGGGGACATTCACGAAGATATCGATGGCGGGGTTGATCGTCAGCGTAGCGATATCGGGCACAACAGCCATCCATTCCCGCAAAGAGTAATGTTCTCGGCAGAACGAGTCACGATGCCGGACCATATAGGTATTTTTTGGTTGCTTTCACCCCACGCGGATTTCCGAAAAATTGTGGGGAACAGACGTGCCGCTTCGGCGTTTCGGGTTTTCGCCACGATGACGCCGGGGTCATGCCTCGATAATGCGACGATCGCCTGCCGCGACGACGCTTTTCGGCGCGCGGCTCGGGCGCCGGCTAGTGTTACTTCGGGCCGAATAACGGCGATCCCAAAAGAACCACGATCCATATTGCCGCCAATGCGCCGAAGGCAACGAGCAATACGCTCATGTGCGACCCCTCTGAGGTGGCAAATTGTGCCCCAACAGCCTAGCACAGGCGCGGACCTTACCGCGCAAAAAAAGCCGGCCGCGCGGGTTCGCGCAGCCGGCCCAATTCGATCGCGGTATTTCAGTTTCCGCTGATGGTCTTGATGACGTTTGACATCGGTCGCGCTTCCTCAAGCCCGCCGCCCATTTCCTTGAGGACGGCGTCCACATATTCCTTCTTCGGCTCGACCGGCGTCTTGCCGGTCACCTGAACGACCTTGTAGCCGCCATCCTTCAGCTTTTTGAGGATTTCGGGCAGCGCTTCGGATGTCGCGTGCTGGAAATCGTGCATCAGGATAATGCCCTTGCCGTGCTTCTCGAGCTTCGCCATTACCGATTTGATCACCTGGTCAGGCTTGCGCATCTTGAAATCGAACGAGTCCATGTCTGTGGAAAAGATTCCGACATTCCGATCGCCAAGATACTTCACCATTTCCGGCGGGTTGCGCAGTGCAGGGAAGCGGAAAAACGGGCCAACCGGTTTGTTGCCGAGCGCAACGCTCACTGCCGCTATGCCCTTTTCGATTTCATCGGTGGCTTCTTGCGGCGTAACTCGTGTGAGATCCTTGTGCGACCAGGTGTGCGAGCCGATGGTATGACCGGCTCCGGCAACTTCCTTGAGAATTTCAGGATGCCAGCCGGCATGCTTGCCGATCGGGAAAAATAACGCCTTGGTGCATTGATCGGCGAGGGCCTTGAGAACGCGGGGCGTGTTTCCCGGCCACGGGCCATCATCGAATGTCAGCACGACTTCATGATCCCGCAGGAAGTCGTAAGCCTTGAATTGTTCGAAGCCAAAACCGGGGCCGCCGGTGGTATCGATCTGCACCACGCGCGTAACGCCAAGTGCGTTCGGGTTATTGCAGGTCGCTACCGCAGGTGCCGGCGCCGCAGGTGGAGCGGCGGCAGGTGCTGCCGTCGGCGCGGGAACTGGGGCCTGCGTGTTTTGAGCCCAGGCGGGAATCGCCGCCGACACCGACATTGCCAGAGCTATCGCCAAAGCGCTGCGCATCACGTTCTCCATACGCGGTAAGAGTCCATATTCGAAAAATCGAATCTATTCATCGCGGCTTTGGTCTACCAAGTCAACGCCATGCACAAGTACCTGTGTTTTGTAGATATTTGTTGGCCAGAAGGTCGTTAACCCTTGGGGCTCTAAGCCGCGTTGCTTCGGCCCTCCATCAAGCCTATCTAAGTTAACAATGAAGGTTTTCGGAGGCTGATTCATGCCGGCGATCGTGTCCAACGCTTCGTTGTCGCGGCCGATGTTGTTGCTGGCGCTCGCAGGCGGCGCGTTGGCTTCGGTGACTTTCGGGCTTTGGGCCTATTACGGTACAGCGGTGTTCCTCGAGATGGTGCGCACCGGCTGGTTGGCGTGCTTTTGACGCCGGTTGAATTCCCATGACGACGCGGACGTCGCAAATTCTGCTCGTCGTTACTGCCTTTCTGACGGGGCTGGTGGTTTTTGCCGGCGTACTTCTTTATGCGACCGGGAACTTTTCCGGCGCGATCAGGACAGCGGGGTCCGCAATTGGCGGTCCGTTCAAGCTTGTGGATGAGAACGGCAAGCCCATCACCGATAGGGACATGAAGGGGCGGCCATACCTCGTGTTTTTTGGTTATACGCACTGTCCCGATGTTTGCCCGACCACATTGTTTGAGGTGTCCGAGGTCATGCGGGCGCTGGGCAAGGATGCGGACCGTACCAGCGCGCTGTTCATCACCGTCGATCCGGAACGGGATACCCCTGCGGTCATGAAGGATTATTTGTCGAGCTTTGATCCGCATCTGCGCGGGGCGACCGGCGAATCCGCCGCGGTCGATGCAGCGGAAAAAGCCTACCGCGTTTACGCGAAGAAGGTACCAACCGGAAACGGCGAATACAGCATGGATCACACGGCGCTTGTCTATCTGATGGACAAGCAGGGCCGCTTTGTTGCGCCGTTCAGCCTGAAACGGCGGCCCGAGGACGCAGCCGCGGATTTGCGGCGTTATATGTAGCGTCGATCCATATCTGTGGAATTTCGCCGCGGTGCATCAGCTCGGTAATGTGCGTGTTAAGCCTAAGCAGCGCGGACGTTAGGTTTTCGAGGCGCGGCGGACCATCGAGGCCGTGCTCGGTCTTGTTCCACCGCGATGGCGCAGAAACGATCTCGCGCGCTGCCCACCAGCCGGCGGCTGACAGCAGCAGCCAATAGAGTGGTGTCAGCAGAAGGATGGGCGCCCTGTTCAACATTCCCCGCCGCCACAGGCCGAGGAAACCGAGTGAGGCGGATACAAAATAGCCAAATCCTGCTGCTGCAAGGACATGCATCAGCCGGAAATCTCCTCCCGGAATGCCGCCGATACAATCCCAGATCAAATTGATCAAAAATAGCGGGTGGACAAGAGTCACCAGCGCATTGCCACCGACAACGAGTTGAAATGTGAGAAAACCGGACAACCCGAGTTGACGCAAAAGGTAAATCGGGCTGCGCATATGAACCAGCCATGTCTGCATCCAGCCTTTGAGCCAGCGTGAACGCTGCCGCAACCAGTCGTAGGCCCTGGCCGGAGCTTCTTCATAGGTCGTGGAATCGATCACACCGCATCGGTAGCCGTAACGGGCAAGGCGCATGCCGAGATCGGCGTCCTCGGTCACGTTGTAAGCGTCCCATTTGCCAACCTCGCGCAGCGTTGCCGTGCGGAAATGATTGGAGGAGCCGCCGAGCGGCAGAGGCAAACCGAATGCAGCGAGATTCGGAAGAAAGATGTCGAATTGCCCGGCATATTCGGCTGTAAAATAACGGGCGAGCCAGCTCGTGTCTGTGTCTATGCAAAGACGTGCTTGCACGCAGGCAAGGTCGTTGCTCGACGAACGAAAGGTTTCGACGGCGCGGCGAAGCTGATTTGAATCAGGCCGGTCCTCGGCGTCATAGATTACGGTGAACTCGCCGCGCGCGAACTCAAGCGCAATGTTGAGGGCTTTCGGTTTTGTGCGCGGCTCGGTCGGAGGCGCAGGAATGACGGTGACGGGAACACAATGCTTGCGTGTGGTGATTGCCGCCCGCGTTTCGGGCTCGTCCGCTTCCACGACGAGGATGACATCCAGTTTTGCAGCGGGGTAGTCGAGTCGTTCAATTCCCGAGAGCAGTTGATCGACAACCCTCGCTTCACGGCGAAGTGGAAGAATGATGCTGTAGATCGGCAGGTCCTCATCGGACGCGATCGCGGCCCGATTTTTTTGGGTTTCCGCCGACCACGACCCGCACCCGACAATTAGGAGACGAAACCCGGCCGGCAGCACCGCAAGAATGCAAAGCGCGAACGAACCATATGCGTTGGAGAGGGCAACTACAGCCAGCGCGCCGAGCAGCAGCGGAAGAACCCGGGCAAGTTTCCGAAGTGTTCCGGCCGAGAAAGCCGGCTGCGTGGAATTGAGTTGCTCGGCAGCGCGCGTCGCGGCGGCCTTCAGGACATCCTCGATGCTGGCGCCAAGAGCAAACGCGCGGCGCTGTGCGGCCGTGTGCGCAAAACCGCCGGGCTGTTTCCGCAGATCAATGTTTCCGTGTGCATTTCTCCGTTCGCATGGCCGCTTCCGGAAATTCCAGAATCGAAACGGGGAAAGGTGTCCCGCAGGATAGATTTTCAAAAAGCGGGTGCCTTTCGCACCCCCAACGCAAGTCCCCATACACCACCCAACGCAAGCACTCAGCTTTTTGGGGATGTTATAGGAAATACAACCTTTAGGCGAGTCAGAATTTTACGCACGACCCGATCGCCGATGTTAGAAGGCGCAGTCCATGTCGGAGTTCATGTCACATTTCATGGTACCGGCCGCCATCGTAGCGGTCGCGATCGTGCTTTTGCTCGGCCTGATCAACATGATGCGAGGCGGTTCGCCGAACCGTTCGCAGCGGTTGATGCGCCTGCGTGTTTTACTACAGTTCGTCGCCATTATCGTGATTATGGTGACGATCTGGGCGCTGGGCCGCTAGGCTGGCAGAAGCTTGGCGGCGGTCACTTCATCGGCGCTGCGCGCATGTACTCGACTTTTTCCTTTTGCACTTTGACCTTCTTTTTCTTCTTGGCCGAGTAGTCAGCAACAACGGATTTTGCCGCGTGCAGACCGGCGCCGCAGGCCCAGGCGGGCGCGGTTGCTGGCATTGCAAGGAAAGCAGCGGCAATGGCAATCGTCAGAACACGCATGAGCGTCACCCCGTTTTTGAGATTGAAACCAGCTTGGATAAAGCCTAACTCGAATCTGTGACCTGGAAAATGCCTTCGCGAGGCCGATATGGTTGTGCTCAACCGAATTTATACGCGAACCGGCGACGACGGCACGACGTCACTCGGCACCGGTGACCGGCGCAAGAAATACGACCTGCGGGTTGATGCCTATGGCACTATCGATGAGGTCAATGCCGTCATCGGACTGGTGCGGCTGCATACCGCCGGTGAACCGGCTCTGGATGCCGCCCTCGGCCGTATCCAGAACGATCTGTTCGACGTTGAGGCAGACCTGTGCCTCGCCGAAAAGGGGCCCGGCGGCGCACGCCTGACTGTGACCGACGCGCAGGTTGCCTGGCTGGAAGCCGAAATTGACCGGCTCAATGCCGACCTTGCGCCGTTGAAGTCGTTCATTTTGCCTGGAGGGAGCCCTGCGTCGACCTATCTTCACTTGGCGCGGACGGTCTGCCGGCGGGCAGAACGGATCATGGTCGCGCTCAAGGACAAGCCCGGCGAAGGGGTATCGTCGTCGTCACTTCGCTACGTCAATCGGCTTTCGGACTACCTGTTTGTCGCTGGGCGCCATGCCAACGACAAAGGTGCGGCTGACATATTGTGGACGCCCGGCCAGAACCGGTAGGTCTTACCGCGCCGCAGCATAAACGTTGACAGGCCGACGCCACGACCTTTAGCTTCCGCCGGCTCTGCAGTCGTGCCCGCCCGGGATGGGGAATCATGAAAATTCTGGTGCCCGTGAAACGGGTGGTCGATTTCAACGTCAAAATTCGCGTCAAATCGGATGGCTCAGGTGTTGAGCTTGCTAACGTCAAGATGTCGATGAATCCCTTCGATGAGATTGCCGTCGAAGAAGCACTTCGTCTGAAGGAAGCGGGCAAGGCGACGGAAGTCGTGGCTGTATCGATTGGCCCCGCACAAGCCTCCGAGACGATCCGAACCGCGCTCGCTATGGGTGCCGACCGTGGAATCCTCGTGAAGACGGATGCGGTTGTTGAACCTCTTGCCGTTGCAAAAATTCTCAAGGGCATCGTCGACGCGGAAAAGCCCGGCCTCGTCATCATGGGCAAGCAGGCGATCGACGACGACAGCAATCAGACGGGTCAGATGCTGGCGGCCCTTCTGAATTGGGCGCAGGGGACTTTTGCGTCCAAGCTCGCGATCGAGGGCGACGCCGTCAGCGTCACGCGTGAAGTAGACGGCGGCCTGCAGACCGTTAAGCTCAAGATGCCGGCAATCATTACGACCGATCTGCGCCTGAACGAGCCCCGTTACGCCTCGCTGCCGAATATCATGAAGGCAAAGAAAAAGCCGATCGATGAAAAGTCGCCGGACGCCTATGGCGTTGACGTCAAGCCCAGGCTGCAGGTGCTCAAGACTTCGGAGCCGCCGGGCCGTAAATCCGGAGTGAAGGTCGGTTCAGTGGCTGAGCTCGTCAGCAAGCTCAAAGAGGTGGGGGTGATCTAGATGACCACGCTTCTCGTCGCCGAACACGACAACAACACGATCAAGGATGCCACCAACAAGGCGTTTACGGCTGCGAAGGCAATCGGAGACGACGTCCATGTACTTGTCGCGGGCAAGGACTGCAAACCGGCAGCCGACACGGCGGCAAAGCTTGACGGCGTCAAAAAGGTTCTCGTTGCCGACGCCCCGACTTACGAGCACCAGCTCGCAGAGCCTCTTGCCGCGCTGATTGTTTCGCTGGCTGGAAACTATGACGCAATCGTCGCGCCGGCCACGACGACCGGCAAGAATGTGATGCCGCGGGTGGCGGCACTGCTCGACGTCATGCAGATTTCCGACGTGACCAAGGTGGTTTCCCCCGATACCTTTGAAAGGCCAATCTACGCCGGCAATGCGATCCAGACGGTGAAGTCGACAGATCCGAAAAAGGTCATCACGGTGCGCACCTCGACCTTTCAGGCCGCTGGCGCCGGTGGCTCAGGCAGCGTCGAAACGATCGCGGCCGCCGCCGATCCGGGCCTATCAACGTTCGCAGGTGAGCAACTCTCGAAGTCAGACCGGCCCGAACTGACTTCGGCCAAAATCATCATTTCCGGCGGTCGCGCCATGCAAAGCCGTGACAATTTCACAAAATACATTGAGCCCGTTGCCGACAAGCTGGGAGCTGCGATGGGCGCCTCGCGTGCGGCGGTTGATGCGGGCTATGCGCCAAACGACTGGCAGGTCGGGCAAACAGGCAAGGTCGTCGCCCCCGAGCTTTACATCGCGGTCGGAATTTCCGGTGCAATTCAGCATCTCGCAGGGATGAAAGACTCCAAGGTGATTGTTGCTATCAATAAGGATGAGGAGGCTCCGATCTTTCAGGTCGCCGATTACGGCCTGGTCGCGGACCTCTATCAGGCGCTACCGGAGCTCGCGACGGAACTCGACAAGGTCAAGCGTTGACTACAATCCGATTTTGTTATTCCGCCGGTGGCGCGGCGCGGGAGTAAGTCGTAAAAGTGCAGCGAAACAACGAAATTTAACCGGATTCGAAGCCGAGAGCCGGGTCTTCGCATCGATCGGACAAGAACATGGTCAAGATTCAGAGTGTCGGGGTAATCGGTGCCGGCCAGATGGGCAACGGCATTGCGCATGTTTGCGCGCTCGCGGGTTACTCCGTAATGCTCAACGACGTGTCGCCGGATCGTATCAAGGCTGGAATGGCGACCATCAACGGTAACATGGCGCGCCAGGTCGGCAAAAAGGCGATCAGCGAAGAGGACCGGAAGGCCGCCTTGGGCCGCATCAAGCCCGCGGAAAAGTACGATGGCCTTGCGAGCTGCGATCTTGTCATCGAAACCGCGACCGAAAAAGAAGAGGTCAAGCGCAAGATCTTCTCGGAACTCTGCGCATCGCTCAAATCCGATGCCATCGTCGCGACCAATACCTCGTCGATCTCGATAACGAGGCTTGCCGCCTCGACCGACCGGCCTGAGCGGTTCATCGGCATTCATTTCATGAATCCGGTGCCACTGATGGAATTGGTCGAATTGATCCGTGGCATTGCGACCGACGATGCCACGTTCGAGACGAGCAAGGCGTTTGTCACGAAGCTCGGCAAAACCATCGCGGTGTCCGAGGATTTTCTGGCCTTCATCGTCAATCGTATCCTGCTGCCGATGATCAACGAAGCGATCTACACGCTCTACGAAGGGGTCGGGAACGTGGAGTCGATCGACACCGCCATGCGCCTCGGTGCCCACCATCCGATGGGTCCGCTCGAGCTCGCCGACTTCATCGGGCTCGATACCTGCCTGTCAGTGATGCAGGTGCTTTACGAAGGACTTGCCGACTCGAAATACCGGCCATGCCCGCTGCTGGTGAAATATGTCGAAGCCGGGTGGCTCGGCCGCAAAACCCAGCGCGGCTTTTATGACTATCGCGGCGAAAAGCCGGTCCCGACGCGATAGCGCAAAATCCGTTTGAGCTGATGAAAAACCTCATCCGCTCATTCCCGCGCAAGCGGGAATTAAGGGCTACCTGCTCCCGTTTTCAAATTTTCGCTCCGGGATCCCCGCTTTCGCGGAGACGAATGAAAACAAGATTTTGATTCAACCTGATCGAATCTCGCGCAAATTTCACATATTTCAGGCCGCTGCGGGGTTCTCGACAAAATCCGCCATCTGCGCGTCGAGTGCGCGCCGGAAGGCCGGACGCGCTTCGTTTCGCACACGGTAGGCGTCGAGTACCGGATATTGCGCGAGAAGATCGCAATGGCGCGGGATGCGGAGCACTGTCGTCATCAGCAGGTCGGCGACCGTGAAGCGGTCCTCCAGGTAGTCGCGATCGCCAAGCCAGTCCGATAGCGCGGCAAGCCTAGTCTGTGCCAGTTTGAGCGCCGCCGGCCGCCGTTGCTTCGCCCAATCTTCATTGGCGCTGCGATCGACGGCCGTGAAGTTCACGATGTGCGGTTCCACCGAATTGAGCGCCGCGAACATCCACGCCGTGGTGCGGGCGCGCGCATTCGCGTCACGCGGCATCAGCGTGTCTGATCGCCCGGCGATGTGCAGGAGGATGGCGCCGGATTCAAACAGCACGAGGCTGTCTTCCTCATAGACAGGGACCTGGCCAAACGGCTGCATCGCGCGGTAGGCATCGGAGGCTTGGTCCTGCGGTCCGATCAGCCTGGTCTCATAAGGCAGGCCCGCTTCTTCGAGCGCCCATCGCACTCTCAAATCGCGCACCAGGCCGCGGGCGATCTGCGGCACCCAACGAAACGCACTGATTTTGATCATTGTCAGATCCCCATTATTTCTCGGTCGGCACTGTCGTTTCAAATCTGGTTATTTCAGCCGCAGCAACCGCCCTTCGGGGACGCCGCTTCATATTCGTCGTGGCGGCGCACCCAGGACATCGACCAGGGCAGGGCGTCTTCGTCGCGGCCCTTCGGCGCCATGTCGAGGAAGTTGTAGGTGCCCACAAGAATGTCGAGGCCGCGGGCATAGGACGAATAGGTGTGAAATATTTCGCCGTGTTCGTTCCGAGCGAAAGCACTCAGCCCCGGCGCTTCCTCGCTCGGGAATTCCGTCATCGCGTAGTTGTATTCGACCTTGCCCCGCGCCTTCTCCTCTGGGCTGAACGAGACGTGGAAGTCTTGATTGAATTCGGAGGCGTGGGAGGAAACCCATTTGAACTTCCAGCCCATGCGTTTTTTGTAGGCTTCGATTTCGGCGAATGGCGCCCGCGACACCACGACCAGCGACACGTCACGCTGCGCAAGGTGGACGACGGCGCCGTCGAAATGATCGGCCAGGAATGAGCAGCTGGGGCAACCTTGCACCCAGCCCGGTCCCAGCATGAAATGATAGACGATGAGCTGACCCTTGCCGCCGAACAGATCGGCGAGCTTTTCCTTGCCGTGCGGGCCGTCAAACACGTAGTTTTTTTCGACCTTGAGCCAGGGCAGGTCACGGCGCGCCGCGCTCAACTGGTCGCGCGCCTTGCTGAATTCCTTTTCCTTGGCGAGCAGCGCCTTGCGTGCCGCCAGCCATTCGTCCCGTGAAACGACTTTGTGCTGCATGATGTCCTCTACTGTGCCAGTACCGGTGTCATCCAGCCGATGCCGGCGCCTCCCGGTTCGCGTAGTATGGCGATACGTCCGACATTCGGTACGTCAAAGATGGGCCGCATCAATCTGGCGCCGGCGGACTCCGCCTTCTTGACCCGCGCGTCGACGTCATCAACGGCGAGATATGACATCCATCCCTCCGGCACGCCGTCAAATTGCGGGCTGGTCAACGGAAATATGCCGCCGGCGGCTTCGCCATTCGCCTTTGCGACCCAATAGGTGCCGTCCGGCATGGGCATCGCCTCGAAATTCCAGCCGACGGTATCGCGGTAGAATTTCTTGGCCTTTTCCGGATCGCGGGTCATCAGTTCATTCCAGTAGAACGTTCCGTGCGACCATTGGTGAGACATGGGCAACTCCTGTCCCTATGCGGTGAGATATTTGTCCAGCTTATCCATCGCGCCGTTCCAGCCGTTCTGGTGCCGGTCGCGCGCTTCTTCGTCGAAGAACTGTTCGTGCGTGAGCGTCATGATCGTGCCATTTCCATCACTGCGGAATGTAATGGTCACCAGCGAATCGCGCTCCGGCGTCGACTTCCACGCCCAGGTGAATACGAGTTTCTCGTTCGGAATGAACTCGCGATAGACGCCGCCGACGTCGTGTTCCTGCCCGTCAGGCGATTTCATGAGCCAGCGGTAGCGGCCGCCGGAGCGCGGGTCATTCTCTGCGCTCTGGACCTTGACCTCGCCGGGGCCCATCCAGCGCTTTACTTTTTCCGGGTCGGTCCACGCGGCGAAGACTTTTTCCGGCGGCGCGTTGAAGCGGCGCTTGATGGTAAGGCTCGGTTTGGTGGCGGTGGCCATTGATCTTCCTCCAGGAAAGCAGCAAGTCGATCCAGACGCTCGGTCCAGAATTTCAGATAGCGATTGAGCCAATCATTGGCCTCGCGCATGGGCTCCGCGCGCAGGCGACAGCTCACGATGCGGCCGCTCTTTTCGCGCCCGACGAGCCCGGCATCCGACAGCACCCCGAGATGTTTCATCACCGCCGGCAGCGACATCGAAAAGGGCTTCGCAAGTTCGCTGACCGACAGGCTTTCTTTTTCGCTCAGCCGCGCCAGCATTGCCCGCCGTGTCGGATCGGCGAGGGCTGCAAAGGTTTGATCGAGGCTGGGTTTATAGTAAACCATATGGTTAAGTATAAGACGGTCCGCCGCGCTGTCAAGGCCGGCGTTCTCGCATTTACGGTTCATTGAGAAAGCGCCCGTAGAACTGGTGCCGGGATGGATCCGTCTTCAATCGCTGCCGCGCTGGTCGGCTCTCAGATGAGCAATGTGCAGATGGCCCTCGCGGCCAAGATGCTGCGCATGAATGCGGATGCCGCTTCCGCCATCGCGCAGGTATTGGACGCCGCGCAGCAGAATATCGCGAGCCTCGCCAATGTGGCGCAAGGGGTCGGGCAGAAACTCAATATCAGCGCCTAAGTTCTGATTGGCGGTTAGCGCAGCGCGGCCTCGATCAGCTTGATCGCATCGTCGCTCGCCCATTCGGCAGGTCCGGCGATTGTGCCGAGCTCACATCCTTGCGGGTCAAGCAGAATGGTCGTCGGCATTCCGAACGCGCGACCAATGGACTTGAGATCCTGAAACGCGCGTGCGCTCGGATCGGCATAGTAGGCGAGTTTCTGCACGCCGACCTCCTTGAGCCAGGCCTTCGGCTTTTCGGCATCGCGGGTGTCGATATTAACGGCGACAACCTCGAATTCCGGGCCGCCCAGCCGTTGCTCCAGTGCATCGAGCGCGGGCATTTCCTTGCGGCAAGGCACGCACCATGTGGCCCAAAGATTGAGGAGGACGGTACGCCCGCGCCAATGCTCTAAAGTGAGCCGCTTGCCGGTCGCGTCGTTGAACGCGAGAGGAGGCACCTTGAGCGGGGCCTTGGCAACGTTAACTGCGGCCACTTCCCCACGCGCAAATGGCGCCATTTTCCTGGCCAATTCGACTGCCGGTCGGCAGGCCGCATCTCCGCCCGCATTGCGCGTTAGGGTCGCAATCCCGTATACCCCCGCCAGTCCAACGGTGACCCCGGCGATTCCACCTGCCAAGACCATGGCAAGGCGTTTTTTGGCGGCAACTGGTTGGGACTGGGTCATGAGCGGCTTGGTGAATATGCCATGAGCAACAAAATGTGGGGTGGCCGGTTTACGTCAGGCCCCGGTGCGATCATGGAGGAGATCAACGCCTCTATCGATTTCGACCGGCATCTCTACCGCCAGGACATCGCTGCGTCCAAGGCCCATGCCGGCATGCTGGCCAAGCAAGGCATCATTACGGCCGACGATGCAAAAAAGATTGCTCACGGTCTAGACACGATCCTGTCAGAGATCGAAACCGGGAAGTTCTCTTTCAAGCGCGCGCTCGAGGACATCCATATGAATGTGGAAGGGCGACTCGCCGAACTGATCGGCGAGGCGGCGGGCCGGCTGCATACCGCGCGCTCGCGCAATGATCAGATCGCGACCGATTTCCGGCTGTGGGTCCGGGACACCGTCGACTCGATCGACACCGCACTCGCGGACTATCAGCGGGCCCTCGCAGAAAAAGCATTCACGCATGCCGCGACCGTCATGCCCGGCCTGACTCATTTGCAGACGGCGCAGCCGGTGACTTTCGGTCATCATCTTCTTGCCT
The DNA here is from genome assembly GCA_035691545.1 of Pseudolabrys sp. Classification (GTDB taxonomy): domain Bacteria; phylum Pseudomonadota; class Alphaproteobacteria; order Rhizobiales; family Xanthobacteraceae; genus Pseudolabrys. The sequence continues at coordinate 59,562 of DASSIT010000028.1, forward strand.
ATGTCGAAATGGCGGCCCGCGACCGCGGGCGGTTTGCCGACGCCCGCAAGCGACTTAACGAATCTCCGCTCGGCGCAGCGGCGCTCGCCGGCACTTCGTTTGCATTGGATCGTGATATGACGGCTGATGCATTGGGCTTCGATCGGCCCATGCCGAATTCCCTCGACGCCGTATCCGCACGTGACTTTGTCCTCGAAGTGCTGGCTGCCGCATCGATTGCCGCAGTGCATCTGTCGCGGTTCGCCGAGGAAATCGTACTCTGGACGTCTCCGCTCACGGGCCTCGTGAAATTGTCGGACAAATTCACGACCGGCTCTTCGATCATGCCGCAGAAGCGCAACCCGGACGCAGCGGAACTGGTGCGTGCCAAGACCGGCCGCATTGTTGGCGCGCTCACCGCACTGCTGCTCGTGATGAAGGGCTTGCCGCTCGCCTACGCAAAAGACATGCAGGAAGACAAGGAAGGCGCGATGGATGCGCTCGCGGCGCTCTCGCTTTCTCTTGCAGCAATGACCGGCATGGTCGGCGATCTCGAACCGGACGCATCGCGGATGAAGAAGGCCGCCGGTGAAGGCTACGCGACCGCGACCGATTTGGCCGATTGGCTGGTTCGCACATTGAAGATTCCTTTCCGTCAGGCCCATCATCTGACAGGCCGCATCGTCGCCAAGGCGGCGGAGACGGGGGTTGCCCTGCATCGGCTACCGCTCCCGGCCATGCGTGAAATAGACCCGCGCATCACTGACGATGTGTTCAACGTTCTGTCGGTCGATCGTTCCGTGAAGAGCCGGATCAGTTTCGGCGGCACCGCGCCCAAAAACGTGCGCGTACAGGCCAGGAAATGGCTGCGAAAGCTGGAAAAGGAAAAATCCTGACTTCGCCATCTTCGCTTGTTTTGCTATCGTCTTTCCATGCAAGGAGCGCATCCATTGACCCGTGACCGCCTGTTCTTTCGCCTGGCCTTGGTCGGCGTTCTCGCCGCCTCGCTGGGGCTGGGCGCATGCGGGCGCAAGGGCCCGCTCGACCCGCCGCCAGGGGCATCGCTTGCGGGCGATCAGGCTGCGCCGGCCGGCGCACCGGCGGGCGACAGCAGGGGTCCCATCGGGCCCGACGGGAAACCTTTGGCGCCGGGTGGCGTGAACAGGCGTATCCCTCTCGATGTTCTACTGAACTGAGCGTGCGATGCACCACTTCGCTTATCGCGATGGCGTCCTCCACGCCGAGTCGGTGAATCTGGACGCGCTCGCGAGCGCGGTCGGAACGCCGTTCTATTGCTATTCGACTGCCACGCTCACGCGTCATTATCAGGTATTTGCAGGCGCCTTTGCCGACGTGTCGTCACTCGTCTGCTACGCGATGAAGGCCAACTCCAATCAAGCGGTCGTACGCACGCTCGCCAAACTCGGCTCCGGCGCCGATGTCGTCTCGGGAGGCGAACTAAAACGCGCCCGTCTGGCCGGAATTCCCGCCGACAAGATCATGTTTTCCGGCATCGGCAAGACGGCCGCCGAACTCGCGCTTGCGATTGACGAAGGCATTCTCTGCGTCAATGTTGAATCCGAACCCGAGCTCGAACTTCTGTCCTCGATCGCGGCCTCGAAAGGCCGCACCGCAAACATATCGGTGCGCGTCAATCCCGACATCGATGCCAGGACCCACCACAAGATTGCAACCGGCAAGGCCGAAAACAAATTCGGTATTCCGATCAGTCATGCTCGCGAAATTTATGCCCGCGCCGCGAGGCTCAAAGGTCTCAAAGTCACGGGCGTAGACATGCATATCGGCAGCCAGATCACCGAACTAGGTCCGTTCGATAACGCGTTTGCGCTGCTGGCGGAATTCGTTCGTGCATTGCGCGGCGACGGCCATGCCATCGCACATGTCGATCTCGGCGGCGGCCTCGGAATTCCTTATCGCGATGACAACGAGCCGCCGCCGCATCCGGATGCCTATGCCGCTGTGGTCAAGCGTGCGACACGCGACCTCGACTGCCGGCTGATATTCGAGCCGGGGCGTCTTCTCGTCGGCAATGCCGGAATCCTGGTGACGCGAGTGATGTTCGTGAAGCACGGGGATGCCAGGAATTTCATTGTCGTCGACGCGGGCATGAATGATCTCATTCGGCCGACTCTCTACGATGCTCATCACGAAATTTGGACCGTGGTTAAGCCATCCTTGTCGGCATCGCGGATCCGGGCCGATGTGGTCGGCCCCGTCTGTGAAAGCGGCGATTTTCTGGCGATAAACCGCGAAATGGTGGAACCGCAGGGCGGTGCACTGCTTGCCGTGATGTCGGCGGGCGCCTACGGCGCGGTCCAGGCGGGGACGTACAATACGCGGGCTTTGGTTCCGGAAGTCCTTGTTAATGGCGCCCAATGGGCGCTCGTGCGCCCGCGCCTTGAAGTTGACCAATTAATTGCGCTCGATCGCATGCCGGATTGGCTTTGAGCGCATAAATGCCCGCATGGCCGGGCCATCTGGCGCGTGATAGCCTGCCGGATGACAGATTCTCCTGAGCCCCGGCGACGGAGCGGCTTTTGGACGAGTTAAAAGAACCGATCGAGGCTAGCGACAAGCCGACCCGGCTTCTGCTCGCGCGCGCTCTCAGACGCGCACGCGGCGGCTTGCTGTGGGAACGGGTATGGCCCGGACTTGCCGGCATGACGGTCGTGGTCGGCCTGTTCCTTGCGTTTTCCTGGGCGGGCCTCTGGCTGGTATTGCCGCCGCTCGCGCGTGCGATCGGCCTCGGCGTCTTCGTCGTTATCCTTGCGGTGTCGTCATTGCCGCTGCTGATCCTGCGGCTGCCAAGCGTCAACGACGGCTTGCGCCGGCTTGATCGCAGCAGTGGCGAAACCCACCGCCCGGCAACGGCGGTCGTCGATCACATCGCCGCCAACAGCAAGGATCCGATCGCGCAGGCATTGTGGCGCGCGCACGTCGAACGCGCGTTATTGTCGGCGCGCCGGATCAGGGCAGGGTGGCCGATGCCGCTGCTCTCGTTACGCGATCCGATGGCGCTTCGCGCGCTGGTTCTCATCCTGGTGGTGGCAAGTTTCTTCGCGGCAGGCAACGAACGCGTAAAACGTGTCGTTGCGGCTTTCGACTGGCACGGCGTGGTCGCGCCCGCCAACTTCCGGATCGACGCGTGGGTTACGCCGCCGGTCTATACCGGCCGACCTCCGGTCATGTTGCCTGGTATTCGGCCCGGTGAAAATCCGCAGAATACCGGCGCCGCACCCGTGGCGGTACCGGCCGGCAGCCAGGTCGTGATTCGGGCAACCGGAAAGGTGAACTTTGACATTGTCCGCAAGGGCGAGCTGGAGGAAGCACCGGCTGAAGCGCGTGCGCCCCTGCCGGCGGGAACGGAAGAGCGGCGGCTCGTGGTCAAGGGCGACGGCTCGGCCGCCGTCCATGGCGTGCTCGGCACCGACCTCGTCTGGAATTTCAAGGCGATCCCCGACCGCGCGCCCACCATCGAATTGATTAAGGATCCTGAACGGCAGGCGCGCGGGGCACTGAGACTCGACTACAGGGTGGACGACGACTACGGGGTGGTCGAGGCGAAGGCCACATTCGCGCTCAAGGAGGATCAGCCCGGCGACAAGCCGCGGCATCCGCTCTTCAGCGCTCCCGACTATCCGCTTGTGTTGCCGCAGGCTCGCACGCGCGCGGGCACGGCTCAGACGACACATGACCTGACGGAGCACCCATGGGCCGGTTCGGAGGCCTCGGTTACGCTGACGGCGCGCGATGAGGCGGGCAACGAGGGTCGCAGCGAGCCGCGCGAGTTGCAGCTTCCGCAGCGGATTTTCGTGAAGCCCTTGGCGCGCGCGTTGATCGAACAACGGCGTAACCTGGCGCTCGACGCCGAGACCAAGCCGGTGGTGCTCGCCGCGCTCGAAGCACTCACGATCGCTCCCGAACGATTTACGCCGGAGCCGGGCGTCTATCTCGGCTTGCGTTCGATCTACCATGACCTCGATCACGCAAAGAGCGACGACGCATTGCGCGAGGTTGTCGCGCGCATGTGGGACATGGCCGTTTCGCTCGAGGACGGAAATGTTTCGCAGGCCGAGCAGGCATTGCGCCAGGCGCAGGAGGCGCTGCGTCAGGCGCTTGAGCGCGGCGCAACCGATGAAGAGCTCAAGAAGCTGATGGATCAGCTGCGCGCCGCCATGGACAAGTTCCTGCAGGCGCTCGCCGAGGAGATGCGCAAGAATCCGCAGCAGCTTTCGCGTCCGCTCGATCGCGATACGCGCATGCTGAGCCAGAGGGATCTCAAGAGCATGCTCGATCGCCTGGAGAATTTGGCGCGGTCGGGCAACAAGGATGCCGCGCGGCAGCTGCTCGAACAGCTGCAGTCGATGCTCGAGAATCTGCAGATGGCGAGGCCGGGCGCATCAGGGGACGAAGATAGCGACGACGACATGATGTCGGCGCTTGATGAGTTAAGCGACATGATTCGCAAGCAGCAGCAATTGCGCGACAAGACCTACAGGCAAGGCCAGGAGTCGCGGCGCGATCGTCAGCGGGGTCAACAACCCGGCCAGGACCAAATGGGCGAGCTTCGCCAGGACCAGAAAGGCCTGCGTGATAGGCTCAACAAGCTGCTCGAGCAGTTGCGTCAGCGGGGGCTAGGACAGCAGGGCCAGCAAGGCCAGCAAGGCCAGAATGAAATGGGTCAGCTTGGCGATGCGGGTGAGGCCATGGGTGAGGCAGAAGGCCAGCTCGGCGAAGGCGATTCCGACGGCGCCGTCGGCAGCCAAGGTCGCGCTCTAGAAGCTATGCGTAAAGGTGCCCAGGGCCTGGCGCAATCGATGCAGCAGAGTATGGGGCCGGGTCCCAACGGCCGACCCGGGCGTGGTCAAGCGCGCGCTCAGCGGGATACTGACCCGCTCGGTCGACCGATGCGAGGCCATGAGTACGGTGATGACTTCACCGTCAAGGTTCCTGGTGAGATTGACGCCCAGCGCGCACGACGCATTCTTGAAGAGTTGCGGAAACGTTTTGGCGAGAGTTCCCGCCCCCAACTCGAGCTCGACTATATCGAGCGTTTGCTCAAAGATTTTTGATCGCCGTCAGATCAGTATGGCCGGGGCAGGACGCGGGGACCTGCCCGATACAAATTCCGGGAATAACGGAATTGTCTTTGAGCACCGAAAAGGATCACGGACTGAATATTGCGCAACGGTCCGATCGTTTCGGGAATGAGTCCGGAATGTCGTTTTATTTTGTCGTCGTCGCTGCGTCTTGTGCGTTGAGGAAACGCACCATGACATCGGTTGCATTTGGCGGTGGCGAGACAAATCGGCTGCGGAAATCAAGTTTTTCCCCGGGGCCGAGAATGCTGCGGCTCGGCAACGCATTCCACGTGTAGATCTCTTGTCCTGACGCATCGCGTGCAGCAAATCGCAGTTTTGGGACTTCGGTCGGTCGATTGGAGACGCTGACGATCGTACCCTCGATCACAAGGGACGAAAGTCCTTCCTGCGTCTCCTTTGAAATCCGCATGTTTTCAAATTTCAGGTGGCGCAAATTGACCGGCAAGCCGACGGCCGAAAACAACGATGCGGTTTGCGGCAGAAACCTTACGACCTCGCTCCGGGCGCCGACCAGTGCGACGTTAAACGCGAACAAGACAAGCACAAGAGCCGTCCAGCGCGAAGATCGGCGCGCTTTGTTGCGTTTAGCCTGCATTCGCTTGCGACGCGCCGCGAAATTTTCAATTTCGTCCGTATCCGCTGCCGACGTCTCCGCGTCCGGGGTTGTCAGAGGTTCGATGGCTGGTGCAAGCGGAGGCGCATCGGTAACAATGGCAGACCCTTCGACGGAGGAGCCAACGGATGCGGTATCGGCGGCACCGTCCATAATTTGTGGCTCGTCCGATTGGGCCAGTTCCCCGGAGTTATCGCTGTCCGCCATGGCGCGATCGGGAAGAAGTACGCCTTTAGCCGCCTGCCATTCCGCTTCTGCCGTGGCGCCCTCCGCCGAGCTGGACATTTCCGATTTTGCGCCCGCGGCAAACCATTTGGTCTTGCAGCGCGCACAGCGGACCGTGCGCCCGGCTTCGCCCAATGAGGCCGGGTCGACCATGTAAGAGGTGGAGCAGTTCGGACAGGCGATCAGCATGGCATCGGTGGTATTTTGAGACTGCGAACCTAACAGCCGTCCGTTAATGGATCGGAAACCATGCCAGACCCCGACAAAAGGCCCGTTGGATCCTATTTTCCCTAGGCGCTATGGCGGCACCGCTATAATCCTGTAAAAAAGCGCAGTTTGGGGCAGACAAACGGACGTGGAGGCGGCTTTTTGCGATGCTCGGGGAGCCTTGGCCCGGGTCTGATTCGCCCGGGTCCATGGCGGCAATCGTCGGAGAGGGGTGGGTGGTCCGATTTGAGAACGTGGGCTTGCGCTATGGGCTGGGCCCAGAGGTCCTTCGCGACCTGACGTTTCGCATCGAGCCCCATTCATTTCAGTTTCTCACCGGTCCCTCCGGTGCTGGCAAAACGTCGCTGTTGCGCCTGCTATTCCTTTCGCTGCGGCCGACGCGGGGCTTGATCACCCAATTTGGTCATGATGTTGCGACGCTGTCGCGCGACGCTGTGGCGACCTTGCGGCGCCGTATAGGGATCGTCTTTCAAGATTTTCGGCTACTTGATCATATGACGACCTATGAAAACGTTTCATTGCCGCTACGGGTGATGGGCCGGCCCGAGGACAGCTACCGTGAAGAAGTCATCGAGTTGCTCAGCTGGGTTGGGCTCGGGGAGCGGATGTGGGCTCTTCCACCCGTGCTTTCGGGTGGCGAGAAGCAACGCGCTGCCATCGCGCGCGCGGTGATCGCGCGTCCACAGCTATTGCTCGCTGACGAACCGACGGGAAATGTCGACCCAAGTCTGGCGCAACGATTGTTGCGACTGTTTGTCGAGCTGAACAAATCGGGCACCTCGGTCGTTATTGCGACCCACGACATCGCGCTAATGGATCAATACGATGCTCGCCGGCTGGTTCTGCATGACGGCCGGCTGCATATCTACGACTGAGGTTCCCGATGACCGATTCGCGGCTGCATGACTTGACCTTTCCGTTGCGGGGACCGGCAGAGCCCGGGCGACGCTTCGAAACTCCATTGGTGCCACGCAATTCGATATCTGGTCGCGCACTGGTGGCCGTCGTTGCAATCATGACATTTCTTGCTTCGCTCACGATGGGGGCTGCAATCCTGGTCGCCAACGCTGCCGGCGAATGGCAATCGGACATTTCACGTGAAGTGACGATCCAGGTCATTCCTGCGCCGGGTCGCGATCTCGATGCTACGGTAAACAAGGCGGTCTCGGTTGCCCGCGGAGTGGCCGGCATTGTGGATGTGCGGCCATATTCGAAAGAAGAATCCACTAAACTTCTTGAGCCTTGGCTCGGCAGCGGACTTTCGCTCAATGAATTACCCGTCCCTCGCCTGATCGTCGTCAAGATCGCAGCTGACGCGACACCCGATCTCGCGCAGTTACGCCGAATTTTGGCCGATCAGGTCCCGGGGGCCATGCTCGACGATCACCGGGGATGGATTGAGCGAATGCGCGCTATGGCTGGCACGGCTGTCGCTGCCGGCGTCTGTATCTTGGTTCTCATGTTCGCCGCAACGATATTATCGGTTGCCTTTGCGACCCGTGGAGCGATGGCAACGAACAAGGCAGTGATCGAGGTACTGCATTTTGTTGGTGCTAAGAACGGGTTTATCGCACGGCATTTCCAGCATCATTTCCTGATACTCGGCCTGCAGGGGGGAGCCATTGGAGGCGGTGCCGCAATTATCTTGTTTGCGGTTGCCGGCATCCTCAGCCACTGGTTCGTGGGTACGGCGAGCGGGGATCAGACCTCGGCGCTTTTTGGCTCTTTCTCTATCGGGCTGGCCGGTTACACCGCTGTCATTGTCCAGGTTGCGTTGATCGCGACTGTAACAGCCTTAACATCGCGATACACGGTCAACAGCACGTTAGAAACAATCGACTGACATGTTTGGAGTTATCGCGCGCTGGATTGGATTTTTGACGATGGCTGCCGGGGCCACCGGGATATTGTTGCTTGGGGGCGGATTTGGCTGGTTCGTGTTGCGCATAGCCAACGATGAGATAACGCTCGATCGCAATGCCGATGGCATTGTTGTGCTTACGGGCGCGGCAGCACGAATACCCGACGCGATCGAATTGTTGGCGACTGACCATGGAAAGCGGCTATTGATTACTGGCGTTCACCGGGCGACCAGCGCCAGCGAAATCGCGAGACTCACCCCCCTTTATTCCAAGTATTTTACGTGCTGCGTCGATCTCGACCGCTCGGCACTCAATACCTTCGGCAACGCGCTTGAAGCAAAACGTTGGGCGCGACAGCACAATTTCAATTCTCTGATCGTAGTCACGTCGAACTGGCATATGCCGCGCGCAATGGCAGAGCTTTCACATCAGCTGCCCGACGTGACATTGATCAGCTATCCGGTCATCTCGGAAAAGGTTAAGACCGAGCCATGGTGGTCAAACACGGATACCGCACGTCTGCTATTCGCGGAGTATCTGAAATATTTATTTGCGCTGGCGCGCATGCGTCTTGATCCTGATGGCGCATAATAGAGGGACCGTCGGTGGTCATTATTCTCCGCTCGATTGCCTTCAACGCGCTGTTCTATCTGAACACGCTCTTGTTCCTTATTATTGCTTTGCCGACGTTTTTCATGCCTTACCGCGCCATCATCGCGGTCGCGAAGTCGTGGGGCCGCGTCAATCTTGTTCTGTTGCGTGCCGTTGCCGGTATTAACTGCGAAATTCGCGGGCGCGATAAAATCCCCAAGGGTCCGCTTATCGTCGCGGCGAAACATCAATCCGCCTGGGAAACGTTCGCGTTGCTGCCGCTGATCGATAATCCCGTTTACATTCTCAAGCGTGAACTGCAGTGGATTCCGATTTTCGGTTGGCTCACCATTAAGGGGCGAATGGTTCCGGTAGATCGCGGCGGGGGCGCTCAGGCGCTTGCTGCCATGATCGACCGGGCCCGCACCGAGCTCGCGGAAAATCGCCAGCTGATAATTTTTCCTGAAGGTACGCGCAGGCCAGCGGGCGCCGACCCGCGCTACAAAGTCGGTGTGGCACATCTTTATGCCGCGGGAGGAGTGCCGTGTTTGCCGATTGCGCTCAACTCAGGGCTATTCTGGCCACGCCGGTCGCTTTGGCGATTTCCCGGTACTGTAATCGCTGAAATCCTCGATCCGATCTCACCCGGGCTCGACAAAGATGCATTCTTCGCTCGTCTTCAGAATGACATTGAAACGGCGACCGCTCGGCTTGTCGCCGAGGGGCGTTCGAAGATGGTCGGAGAACCGATCACCGCATCCGCGCAAAATGCGAATTCCGGGCTACCATAAAGACGCGCGCAATTTAACCGGAGGCGGACTCGTGAATGCCTCTAAGGTACTCGGCAAGGCGCTGCAGTTCGGCATCGCGGATTCCCAGCGTGTGGAGCTCTTTCATGGCCGCAAGCACATAATCTCGGCACGCTCCGGAACGGCCATGGCCTTGGCGCGCGTAATGAAGCTGGTCGGATAGACCGAGCCGTCCCGCATATTGGCGATGGCCCCGGTCGACGACGTAACAAAGCGCGTGCACGCCCTGCTGCGGATCGTCGTCAAGCCAAACTCTACGCCACGTTTCGCGATAAACGAGAGTGACTTGCTCGCGTGCGCGGAGATATTCAATAGTCTGCAGTCGGTGTTTTTCGGCAACTCGGTATGCGATGCCCCGACAATTGCCACCGCGATCTAAACCGAACACAAGACCCGGCTTTTGCGGAGTTCCCCGGTGCACGAACGAATAGACGCAGAGTGCCCGGTGGGCGCCGACCAGACGGGCACTGCGCCGCTCGAGAAAATCGAAACCAGGCCGCCACATGAGCGAGCCATAGGCGAAGACCCACAGGTCTTCGTTGATTTGACCGGAATGTGTGTTCATCGTGGCGGGAATGCTGGACTTATGCTCGCCTAACAGGACACCGGTTATCCTGCAACCGGCCTATGGACGGAGGGCGCAGAAACGCCTTATTCGGCAGGTTTTGAGATTGGATGATGCGCAACCCAAAAAGCCTGCAATCGCGCCGTCGAACCGGGCGCCGCTATATTATTCTGTTGTTCACGATTTTTGCGTTGGTCGCAGGTTGGACGGGGTTTTGGAAATTTGCGGCCGGAAAGGCGCAGCAGACCATCGAAGACTGGCGCGCCCGCGAGGCCAAGGCTGGCCGGGACTATGCGTGTGGCTCTGAAACGATTGGCGGTTTTCCATTCCGGATTGAAGTGAATTGCAACCAAGCTTCTGCGGTGATCCGCAGCAATCAGCCACCAATTGAGCTCAAGGCCGACAACCTCGTCGTGGTTGCGCAGGTTTATCAGCCCGGTTTGCTTATCAGCGAGTACCACGGCCCACTCACGATCGGCGAACCGGGTAAATCGCCGGACATCGTCGCTAACTGGACGCTTGCCCAATCGAGCGTGCGGGGTACCCCGGCGGCGCCGGAGCGTGTGTCGCTGGTGTTCGACAGTGCAACAATTGACCGCAAGAGCGGCGACGTACGCCAGAATCTTCTGCACGCCGCGCATCTCGAGATCCACGGGCGCATGGCTGAGGGCTCAGCTGCCAGTAGGCCGGTGATCGAAGTTGCATTGCAGGTTGATCGAGCTATCGCTCCGTCATTGCATCCAGCCCTTGCGCAGCCGATCAACGCAAGCGTCACCGCGATGCTTCGCGGGCTGAAGGATTTTGCGCCCAAACCGTGGCCTGTGCGCTTCCGCGAAATTCAGGCGGCTGACGGCAGCATCGATATCAAGCAGGCGCGGGTGCAGCAGGGAGATATAATTGCAGTGGGATCCGGAACGTTGTCGCTCAATGCCGAGGGCCGGCTCGAAGGGCAATTGCGTGTTACGATGACTGGCCTCGAGCAATTTCTGGCTACGATTGGAGCGCAGCAGCGCGTGCAGGCCTCGCCGAACATGGACAAGCTTGTCGGTGCGCTCGACCGGCTCGCCCCGGGTCTCGGCGATGTGGCACGTCAGCAGGCAGGCGCCAATCTTTCTCTCGGGATCAGTTTGCTTGGCGAACAGACGACACTCGAGGGCAAGCGTGCGGTGACACTGCCCTTGCGTTTCAGCGACGGCGCTGTCTTTCTTGGACCGATCCCGATCGGCAACGCGCCGGCATTGTTTTAGTTTTTTTCCGACGCATATGGCTTCGGTAGCGGTTCATGCGGCAAATCCGGATGGGGGCGGCCGAAATCGGGCGACGGGGAATCCTGGCCAATGTCCACGATTCCCTTGCGGATGGCGCGGGTTCGCGCAAAATGCTCGAACAGTGCCTTGCCGTCGTTTTTGCGGATCGCTTTCGTCAGGGCCGAGACGTCTTCATTGAAGCGGCCGAGCATTTCCAGAACGGCATCTTTGTTCGCAAGAAACACGTCGCGCCACATTGTGGGATCGGAAGCGGCAATACGGGTAAAGTCGCGAAAGCCGCCGGCCGAGAATTTCAACACTTCTGACCGCGTCACGGTTTGCAATTCGTCTGCCGTACCGACGATTGTGTAGGCGATAAGATGCGGAAGATGGCTTGTGATAGCGAGAACAAGGTCATGATGATCGGGCGCCATGGTCTCGACGTTGGCACCGATAAGCCGCCAGAACGCGGCGAGCTTTTCTAGGGCCTTCGGATCGACGCCTTCGGGCGGTGTCAAAATGCACCAGCGATTTACAAAAAGCTCGGCAAAGCCGGCATCCGGACCAGAATATTCGGTGCCCGCGACGGGGTGGGCCGGGATGAACTCCACCGTCTTTGGCAGGTGCGGAGCCATATCGCGCACAATTGCTCCCTTAACGGAACCAACATCGGAAACGATTGCCCCGGCGGCGAGGTGCGGTCCAATCTCCTTGGCAACAGAACCGCAGGCGCCAACGGGAACACAGACGATGACAAGGTCGGCGCCTTCGACGGCTGCCGCGTTGGATTCGACCACTTGGTCGGCAAGACCGAGTTCCGCAACGCGCCGGCGTGTCTGTGGCGATCGTGCCGTCGCAACAATTGTTCCGACAGCGCCTTGCGCACGCGCCGCGCGCGCGATCGATGAGCCGATAAGGCCTACGCCGATCAGTGCGAGGCGATTAAACAGGGTGGCCGGTTTAGTCACGCCCTCTTCCCCAGAAATTCTTTGAGTGCCTGGACGACGAGCCGGTTTGCCTCCTCGGTGCCGACACTCATGCGCAAGGCATTCGGCAGCTTGTACGCGCCAACCTGGCGAAGAATGAGGCCTCGCTTCGTAAGGAATGCGTCCGCATCCTTGGCGGTATGGCCACGCGTTTCAGGAAAATGTATGAGCAAAAAATTTGCTGCGCTCGGAGTTACGTTGAGACCAAGTTTGCCGATTTCGTCGGTCAACCACGCAAGCCATTGCGTATTGTGCTGTCGCGAACGTTCGACGTGGCTGGTATCGCGGATGGCGGCGATGCCGGCCTCGATTGCCGGACCGTTGACGTTAAACGGACCGCGGATGCGATTGATGGCATTCACGACATGCGCCGGGCCGTACATCCAGCCAAGCCGCAATGCGGCAAGCCCATAAATTTTCGAGAATGTGCGCGTCATTACGACATTATCGTTCGTGGCAACCAGTTCGATTCCGGACTCGTAGTCGTTGCGTTGAACGTATTCGGCATAGGCTGCGTCGAGCACGAGCAACACGTTCGGCGGCAGCCCCTCATGGAGGCGCTTGACCTCGTCGAACGGAATGTAAGTGCCGGTCGGGTTGTTTGGATTTGCGAGAAATATGATTTTCGTCCTCGGCGTCACGGCTGCGAGAATGGCATTCACGTCTGCCGTAAAATTATGTTCGGGCGCAGCAATTGGTTTTGCCCCCGTCCCCATCGTGGCGATCGGGTACACAAGAAATCCGTGCGTCGTGTAGACTGCCTCATCGCCATCCGAGAGATAGGCGCGGGCGAGCAGATTGAGCAGATCGTCGGAACCCGCTCCGCAAACGATACGCGCGGGATCGAGCCCGAACGCGGCGCCGATCGCCTCGCGCAATGCCGAGGCCGATCCATCCGGATAGTCCTCGAGGTGATTGCCTGCTTCGCGATAAGCGGCAATTGCATTGGCGCTCGGCCCCAATGGTGTCTCATTGGAAGATAGCTTGAATATCTTGGCGACACCTGGCGCTCTGCTCTTGCCCGGAACATAGGGGGCAATCTCGATCACGCCTGGGCGCGGTTGCGGGCGATTAGTAGCCATGCGGTTTTCCGAACGGTCGGGCCTTATCGGACAACCGTATAGCGGGTTGCATGGCTCCCGACGAGGGTCGCCGAGCGCACGGTGGCGCCAGCCTTAACCAATGCGGCGCTGATCGTCTCGAGGTTTGTCTCTTTTCGCAAAGTTACGAGGAGGGCCGCCCCGTCAAAGGCACGGTCCGGTACAGCAATGAATTCGGCTAGCGTGGTTAGTGCCTGCGCAGGCGCGGCACCCCAGCCCGACACCCGTACGCTCCAAACCGCCGCTTCAGTTGCCATTGCATCCGGGGCGACCCTCGAGAGCACGAAAACCGGGAGTGCCGCGGGGTGGTCGGGGCGTTCGACGAATGGCAAGCGCGCAATGATTTTGGGCGCTGCATCGAATTCGAGCGCGTTCCACCAGGCACCCGCTGAGGCTACGTCGAATGCCGGCACCAGTCCGAGATCGCCTTTTGAGGTTGAAACGGCTGCGACAACGCCTGCCGCGCCCATATGTGCGACGAAAGGAACGGTAAAGCCAAAATGAAACCGCGCCGAGTCGCGCATGAGCGCGTCGCCTGCCGAAAGGTCGGCATGCACGGAGAAAGGCGCCTGCACATATGTAAAGGTCGAAATGATTACGCGCCAAATGCTCTCGACTGTATCGAGCGGCAGGATGCCTTTGTGCCGTCCAACCAAGCGTCGCATCATCTCAGCCTCGCGCGCGGGCCGGAAAGCTGACGTGCCGGTGTCCTGGCTTCGCTTGACGGCGATCAAACGGTCGATAATTTCGCCGCGCTCGATCAAAAGCTGGTGCATTCCCTCATCGATGCGGTCGATCTCCTTGCGCAGATCGGCCAGCGAGGGTTCTTCGGGTGGCTTTGTCATGGCTGCATTGATAAGTGGGCTGAGCATTGAAATCAAAGAAAACGTTGACTGTGGCCTGCCAGGTTGACAGTAAACCTCTATTATCAGGCCCGCGATGCGGGTAGCGCGCCAGGAGCGCACGGCCGATATGAGCAATGTCAATCTGACGGGCAAAAGTGAGGAGGCCGATGCACCGCGCGAGGCGGACCAGCCGCATGAGTCGCTTATCGCTCGCTTCGGCGCCGACAAGCCGCTGAAGCTCGATGCCGGCGTTGAGTTGACCCCGTTCCAGATCGCTTACAAGACTTACGGCAAGCTCAATCCGCACCGTTCCAACGCGGTACTGATCTGCCACGCACTTACGGGCGACCAGCACGTTGCGAGCTTTCATCCTGTCACCAAGAAAGCTGGTTGGTGGGAGACCATGGTTGGGCCCGGCAAACCGATCGACACGAACCGTTATTTTGTAATCTGCCCGAACGTGGTTGGAGCCTGCATGGGCACGACCGGTCCTTCCTCCACTGATCCGAAAACCGGCAAGCCCTGGGGCCTCGACTTTCCGGTTATCACCATCCGCGACATGGTGCGTGCGCAGGCCATGCTGCTTGATCATCTCGGCATTGAATCCTTGTTTGCGGTCGCCGGCGGTTCAATGGGCGGAATGCAGGTGCTGCAATGGGCGGCGAGCTACCCTGCGCGCGTGTTTTCTGCGTTACCGATCGCCTGTGCCACTCGCCATTCGGCGCAGAATATTGCGTTCCACGAAGTCGGCAGACAGGCGATTATGGCTGATCCGGAATGGCGCGGCGGGCGCTATCTGCTGGAAGATACCAACCCGCGTCGCGGGCTCGCGGTCGCGCGCATGGGAGCGCACATAACCTACCTGTCCGACGCAGCATTGCACCGAAAATTTGGGCGCAAATTCCAGGACCGGGCAAATCCGACGTTCTCGTTTGATGCGGATTTTGAGGTCGAATCGTATTTGCGCCACCAGGGGATTTCGTTCGTCGAACGATTCGACGCAAATTCCTACCTCTACCTCACGCGCGCAATGGACTATTTCGACCTTGCCGCTGATTACGATGGTGTGTTGGCCAAGGCATTCAAGGGCACGGCTACGCGCTTCTGCGTCGTTTCTTTTACCAGCGACTGGCTGTTCCCGACCTCGGAATCCCGTGAAATCGTGCATGCGCTCAATGCGGCCAGCGCGAGAGTTTCGTTCGCGGAAATTGTTACCGACAAGGGTCATGATGCCTTTCTGCTCGACGAGCCGGAATTGTTCGCGATTGTGCGGGGCTTCCTCGACGGCGCAGGCATTGCGCGTGGTCTTGGGGCCAAGAGTTGATCCATGAGCAACCTCGCGCGGACAGCAACCAAACCGACCGCACCTGGAATTGCGCGCTTTCCTGGCGGCCCTCGTGTCGACCTGGTCTTGGTCGCCGAGATGGTCGAGCGCGGTGCGAAAGTCCTCGACGTCGGATGCGGCGATGGCGAATTGCTGCGTCTTCTCAGCGAAAGCCGTGGCGTCGACGGGCGCGGAATCGAGCTGTCGCGAGAGGGTGTGAATGAATGCGTTACGAAGGGGTTGGCTGTGATTCAGGGCGACGCCGATACCGACCTCAGTGACTATCCGGACGATGCGTTCGACTACGTCATTCTATCGCAGACGCTACAGGCCACGCGGCATCCTCGGGTGGTACTCGAACACATGTTGCGAATTGGGCGACATGCCATCGTGTCGTTCCCGAACTTCGGCCATTGGCAGGTCCGGTTTCAGTTGCTGTTTGCGGGCCATATGCCACGCACGGATATTCTGCCCTACAGCTGGTACAACACGCCCAATATCCACCACTGCACGATCAAGGACTTCCGCGTGCTCTGCACGGAGATCGGCGTGAAGATGGAAAAGGCAGTGGCACTCAATGCCTGGGGTGCGCCGCTGAGGCTCAACGCGCCTTGGTGGTTCTGGAACCTGTTCGGTGAGCAAGCGGTCTTTCTGCTCAGCCGGAAAGTCTGAAAACCCAGTAACTTCGGCCTGCCGGAATTTGGCGAGGGCGCTTTGCTGCCCCGTTAACTGTAGCCAGACGGACGAAATCTTTGGCCAACAGTATAGCGATGAAAAACAACAGTATTATCGTATGCGTGCGCGTATCCGATTTTCCAAAGCGTGTATAATATTTTCGCAGCGGGTATTCCAATGGAATAGCGGCTATGCAGTCCATGAAATGACCTTTCATTGATCACGAAATTGCCATATGCGAGCAGCGTTTGGACACCGTGTTCCAGGGCTGATTCTGTCGACACTGGACGCATTGCTTAAATAGCTTAAGGGGACTACTCGATGACAATTAATCCTAGGCGGGCGACGGTACTCTTGTGTTCGGTGGCGGCTGCACTTCTTGCAACGTCAGCCTTCGCAAGACCCGTCCATCACCATCGGCACCGCGCGATGGCAGCGCCGCAAAGAGTATTGGGGCCGCAATCGCTTGGGGCCGATCGAGACGTACGTTATGCGTTCAACGCAACTCAGGGTGCGTCTGCAACACCGTCCGTTTCGGAAGGCCTCGGCAAAGGCATCCAGCGCAGCCGCTATGGGCGACGGACACTCGCCGACGCGCGTGCACGCGCACAATCGCACTCAAATTCTGCGTTCGGCGGAGCAACCAGCAATTCGCTGGTAGTCGAAGCGCGTAAATACATCGGCACCAATCCGACGGGCCGGGGCAGTCTTTGGTGCGGAGCCTTCATGGATCTGGTGCTTAAGCGGACCGGTCATGCGGGCGGCGGAAATCTTGCGAGCGCGTATGCCCGCTACGGCACCAAGGTAAGTGGTCCGCAAGTCGGCGCCATCGCCGTCATGGGGCGTCGCGGCGGCGGTCACGTCGGTGTCGTCAGCGGTGTTGACCCGAACGGCAATCCGATCATCGTATCCGGCAACCACAACCACACTGTTGCTGAAGCGGTCTATCCGGCCGGGCGTATCAACACCTATGTGTTGCCGGGCGGCTGAGCGCCGATTCTGGCCTGAACGAAATGGGCCATCGAGAACAAGCCCGCGCCCCATTCATCCAAGTGGGGCGCGGCTTTTTTATTCGCCGACTTTGACGGCG
Organism: Pseudolabrys sp.; assembly: GCA_035691545.1. Classification (GTDB taxonomy): domain Bacteria; phylum Pseudomonadota; class Alphaproteobacteria; order Rhizobiales; family Xanthobacteraceae; genus Pseudolabrys. Next base: position 76,824 of record DASSIT010000028.1, read on the forward strand.
TCGCCGACGCTGATATTGCCCGGGGCGGTGACGTCCGCATAGACGCCGCAATCGGTGTGATTGAAATTGTCCAGGAGCGCGCGCGGAATCGCCAGGTCGCGAACGCCGGTGTTGGGGTCGACATCCGTCGCGGAGCAACGCTGGATTCGTTTGACGACCTTCAACCGTGCCGTAGGGCCAATCAGCAGGTCTCGGCCGAGGAGCTCGAATTCATGCCATGCCGGCCACCCTGCGACGTAAAGATTGCCGCGAAATCGCAGGGGATCGACCGGCGCACCGACCACATTCTCGACCGTAGCCACCGAGGCGAGATTGATGATCGAGACTACTTTCCGCGCTACGTCCGAAAAACTATGGCCCGCCCCAAAGAGCACTTTCGGCGGTCCGTTCAGGTCCTTCGGCATGAATCGGCGGAAAAAGGCTTCGATCATCAGCCTTCCCTCCTTCGTGCGCAGGTCGCCGCGCACGGCTTCTCGGCCTTCCCAGAGAACCGATAGTGTGTGGTCTGTCTCGTTGAAATCGGTCCGTAGCGCAGCTAGCCGCTCGTTGCGCATGAGCATCAGGAAGCGTTGCTTGGGAAAGTAAGCTGGCGCCGCCGGATCAAATCCGCAGGGGCCATTTTCGATCGCATAGAGGCGATCGGCCGGCAGTGTCTGGCCGACAGCGAGGTGAGTTCGGCCAAGGCTTTGAGGCGAAAGCCCTTTGACGGGATAGCGGTAAATTGCGCGGATTGCGGACGGCTCGGGTGTCATCGATTTCTGCACATTTTGGGCCACTCCGCAAAGGATTAACGCTGACCTATATCAATCAAACCGGCCCTTCAAACTGAAATAAGGACACCCACATAATGCGAGAATCGGGCTGCCTGGATGGGGCCCGGCTTTACCGGCGCCTTTGAGGGCCGAGGGAGTGAGACATGAATTTCGAGAAATACACCGACCGCGCTCGTGGGTTTATACAATCCGCTCAGTCGCTTGCCTTGCGCGAAGGCCATCAGCAATTTGCGCCTGAACACCTGCTCAAAGTGCTTCTCGACGATCCCGAAGGGTTGGCGGCAGGCCTAATTGATCGCTCTGGCGGCCAGTCGCGCCAGGCTCTGCAGGCCGTCGAGGCCTTACTCGCCAAGCGGCCAAAGGTTAGTGGCGGTGGGGCGGGGCAAATCTACCTCGATTCGGCGCTGGCGCGCGTCTTCGATGTTGCCGAAAAAGCGGGCGAAAAGGCCGGAGATAGTTTCGTCACGGCCGAGAGATTGTTGCTTGCGCTGGCTTTGGAAAAAGACAGTGAAGCCGGAAAGATCCTGGCGAAGGCCGGCGTGACGCCTCAGAACCTGAACGCAGCGATTAACGCGCTGCGCAAAGGCCGCACCGCCGACTCCGCGTCGGCCGAAAATGCATATGACGCTTTGAAAAAATATGCTCGCGATCTCACTCAGGCCGCGCGCGAAGGCAAGCTCGATCCGGTGATCGGCCGCGATGAAGAGATCCGCCGCACGGTTCAGGTCTTGTCACGCAGGACTAAGAACAATCCGGTACTGATCGGCGAACCGGGGGTCGGCAAGACGGCGATCGTCGAAGGCCTCGCCCTGCGCATCGTCAATGGCGATGTCCCGGAAAGCCTTCATGACAAGCAGCTGCTTGCGCTTGATCTCGGCGCGATGATCGCCGGCGCAAAGTATCGCGGCGAATTCGAAGAGAGGCTCAAAGCTGTCCTCCAGGAGGTGACGTCGTCCGATGGCGGTATCATCCTATTCATCGACGAAATGCACACGCTGGTTGGCGCGGGCAAGGCCGACGGCGCCATGGACGCCTCCAATCTTCTCAAGCCGGCCCTGGCCCGAGGCGAATTGCATTGCATCGGCGCGACGACGTTGGACGAATACAAGAAGCACGTCGAAAAGGACGCTGCGCTCGCGCGGCGTTTCCAGCCGGTCTACGTATCCGAACCGAGCGTCGAAGATACGATTTCCATCCTGCGCGGGCTCAAGGATAAGTATGAGCAGCATCACGGAGTGCGCATCTCCGATTCGGCGATCGTCAGTGCGGCAACACTCTCACACCGCTATATCACCGATCGTTTCCTTCCCGACAAGGCGATCGATCTAATCGACGAAGCCGCCGCGCGGCTGAAGATGCAGGTTGATTCCAAGCCAGAAGAACTCGACTCCATCGATCGCGAGATCGTACGGCTGAAGATCGAGCAGGAGGCCCTGAAAAAGGAATCCGATCCGGGCTCGAAGGACCGCCTCAAGCGTCTCGAAACTGAATTGAAGTCGCTTGAAAAACAATCCGCCGACCTGACCAGCCGCTGGAAGGCGGAAAAGGAAAAACTTTCTGATGCACAAAGGCTCAAGACCGAGCTCGATCAGTTGCGCGCCGAACTGGCCAATGCGCAACGGCGCGGCGAGTTCCAGCGGGCCGGTGAATTGGCTTATGGGCGGATTCCCGAGCTTGAGAAAAAATTAAAGGCAATCGAAGCGGCTGAAGCCAAAGGCGCAATGGTGGAGGAGACGGTCACAGCCGATCATGTTGCGCAGGTCGTCTCGCGGTGGACCGGTGTTCCCGTCGATAGGATGCTCGAAGGCGAAAAGGAAAAGCTCCTGCGCATGGAAGATGAACTCGCCAAGCGCGTCATCGGCCAACAGGATGCGGTGCATGCGGTGTCGACCGCCGTGCGGCGCGCGCGCGCGGGACTGCAAGATCCACATCGTCCGATCGGGTCGTTCATGTTTTTAGGCCCAACCGGCGTTGGTAAAACCGAATTGACCAAAGCACTGGCCGAATACTTGTTCGATGACGAGAATGCCCTCGTCCGCATCGATATGTCGGAATATATGGAAAAACACGCGGTGGCCCGGCTGATCGGTGCTCCGCCCGGATATGTCGGTTACGAAGAAGGTGGGGCGCTGACCGAAGCGGTGAGGCGCAGACCCTATCAGGTTATCCTTTTCGACGAGATCGAGAAGGCGCATCCGGACGTATTCAATGTGTTGCTGCAAGTGCTCGACGATGGCCGATTGACGGACGGTCAGGGCCATACCGTCGACTTCCGCAATACACTGATCGTGATGACGTCAAATCTCGGCGCAGATTTTCTGGTCAACCAACCGGAGGGACAGGACACGGATGCCGTCAAGGATCAGGTAATGACGGTTGTCCGCGCCGCATTCCGGCCTGAATTCCTCAATCGCGTCGACGAGATCATTCTGTTCCATCGTCTCAAAAAATCGGAGATGGGACACATCGTCGACATCCAGATTACTCGGCTGCAGAAGCTTCTCGATGACCGCAAGATCACCGTCAAACTAGACGCGAGGGCGCGCGACTGGTTGGCCGACAGAGGTTGGGATCCCGCCTATGGGGCGAGGCCGTTGAAGCGCGTGATCCAAAAATCGGTGCAGGACCCGCTCGCCGAAATGATACTCGCAGGCACTATCAAGGATGGTGAGAAGGTCACGATTTCCGGTGATAAATTGGGGCTGACCTTTAACGGCAAACTCGCGCAAGCAGCGTAAGCCGAGTCAATTCAATGCGTCATCACGGGACGGACACGAAGGGCCGTGACCCGGGTATTCAGCTTGGATCGGCAATGCCTTGCCCAATGAAACGAGATGGCCGGGACAAGCCCGGCCATGACAAACGGAAACGCCCATCGGAAATACGAGCTACCGCATCGTAGATTCGCTTGATGCGACACGCGCGGGTTTGCGCGCCATGATGCCGTCGAGCCGCTCGCGTTCTTTCTCGAAGCTCGCCAGCATTTGTCCTTCGAGGACCCGGCCGCGCGGCAGCTTGATGCGCATCGGGTCGACGAAGCGACCATTCACGAGAATTTCGTAGTGCAGGTGCGAACCGGTGGACAGGCCTGTAGAGCCAACGAAGCCGATCACCTGGCCTTGGCGTACGTGCGTTCCTTCCTCAATCCCGCGTGCAAAGGCTGTCATGTGGCCATATGCGGTCTCATACCCATTGGTGTGGCGCAGACGGACGTATTTGCCGTAGCCTGATTCCCACCCGGCTTTCTCGACGACGCCGTTGCCGGATGCATAGATAGGCGTGCCACCGGGTGCCGCCCAATCTACGCCGGTATGCATCTTGGTGTATCCGAGGATCGGGTGACGGCGAAGGCCGAAGCCTGAGCGCATGATACCGGCGAGCACGGGCTTGCGTACAAGAAACTTCTTCGCACTTTTTCCCGTATCGTCATAATAGTCGACCAGCCCGTCGTCTGGTGACTGGAACCGGTAGAATTTTTTAGTCTCGCCGCCCACGGTGAGCGCGGCGAACAACACGTCGTTGCGGCTGTCGGCAACCGGCGTTTCTTCTTCGCCGGCGTAGAGCACTTCAAACGAATCGCCGGGCTGGACCTTGCGTTGAAAGTCCACGTCGTAGGAGTAGATTCTAATGAGGTCTTCGATGATGGGGCGTGGAATCCGATTACGGAGGGCTGTCTCATAAACGCTTTGGTAGAGCCGGACCCCGGAAGTATCGTTCTCGTCGTTGTTGTCCTCCGAATTGTCCGCCACTTCGGTATCGATATTTTTGACATCGACGGAAACATATTTGCCCGTATCGGCCAGAGCGGCGACGGCGTCGATTGATGAATCGTTCGCGACGATAACGCGGATAGGCTGTAGCCGCTGAGTTCCCAGAACAGGCGCCATCAGTACGCGCAGTTTCTGGCCTTCCTTGATTCCGCCATCAGCGCCGCGTGGACCAAGGACACGAACAATCGCCGCAATGTCCGCAGGCGCCGCGCCTAGATCGCGCAGAATGGTACCAACGCTGTCGCCCTTCTTGGCGACAATGAGCTTTTCATTGATCGCGTTGCCGCCGGTCGTCTGCGTCGTGGTCTTGGGCAGCAACGTGATATTCTCGGGAACGATGCGCGCTTGGAAACCGGCATACGGGTCGACGGTGCCGTCGCCGGCATAGGCGAGCTTGATGCCGGTGATGCTCGCTGAAATCGGCAAGTGATTTGCTGCTTTCTCACTCCATTCTGCCGCTTCGCGGACGCGTGCCATCACCTCATCGGGCGGCGTAAGCAGTCCGATCTTCAGCTTGGGCAAGATCGGCGCCATGTCGCGCATGACGAAGGCAACTTCGGCATCCGGCTCGGCTGCCGGTGCTTCATCGGATGTCGTCGTTCCCCCCGGCGCTGATTCTGCAAGCAGGCGCTGAGGATTGAAGGGAGGGATATTTGCGGAGAGGTCGGAGACAGTGAGCGAGAGGTTGCCGGCAATGCGCACGAATGGGCGTACGCGCACGACCTCATGATTCCCGACCCGGTTTATGGTGGAGACGCGGATAACCTGGCGGGCGAATGTGGGCTCCTCGGCGGTCGGGAGGCGGTCGCTCTTGTGTGTGCCTTTCTCGGCACCGACGCCAAGCGCGCCGCGCAACGCCACTTCGACCCTTTCGGGCAGGGATGCAAAATTTGTTTCACCGTCGAGAGACGTGAAAACGGCGCCGCCCATGAGTGCGGCGCCACACAGTGCGGTCAAGATCGTGCCGGCAAACCATTGCACCGAGACGCGCCGGCGATCGACATAAGCGCTCGATCCGCCGTCAACCGAGAGCGGCGGTTCATTGCCGAGCTCAATGGCATCGGCTTGCCTCGATCGATCTGCGCCGCGCGACCGTGTTTGGTCCAAGCTCGCCGTCCCCTGCGCCTCGGATCGAAGACGGCTTGCCGCAAACCCTTAACCCCAATCGTCGTCGGCAGGCCGTAAGAATCAATGGCCGGCACGATGCCGGTTGGTCCATGGACCGTCAATGACGGCGTCTGAACCCGGTAACTGGCCTGATTGACGGCGAGCTGAAGGCCCCCCGTTTGCGATTCCGTCCCTCGAACGAACCCTAAGGACGGCGTACGAATATGGCCTCAGTGCGGCGCGAAATGAATTAAGACATTGTTTATTCGAGGACCTCGACGGTCCTCGACACCCGCGCTGCAATGCGTCTTCGGGTCTCGGAAATGGGGCATTTTTGGTTGACAATGCGTCGGACCGAAGCATATATACAGCTCATCGGCGCGCTGTCCGCTAACGGCGCGATGGCGCGCCTGTGAAGCTCCTCACTGGAACAGTGAATCGGCATCCGATAGTTCTCGGATGCACGGGCTTCGGCGGCTCTTCGGCTTACCGAAGGGTGGGGGCTGCCATGGTCCCCGGGCTGTTTGAAAAGTGAATCGGAAGAAAGAGAAACGTGGACGGCGGAGTCCTTGCGGGCCGCTCTTGCGTGAAGAAGCAATTCTTCATTAAGGGGCGGCTTTGGAAGAGACATCGGCGGTTCACGTTTAAGGTACATCGCTGATCGATCACTCGATCAGTGGGTGGACCTCGTCAATGTGACGGCGCTACCCGCGTCGTCACTGCGCAAACGTGACCAGCCGGAATCAATCTCATCCAACTTGAGAGTTTGATCCTGGCTCAGAGCGAACGCTGGCGGCAGGCCTAACACATGCAAGTCGAGCGGCCGTAGCAATACGGCAGCGGCAGACGGGAGAGTAACACGTGGGAACGCGCCCTTCGGTTCGGA
>DASSIT010000029.1:0-31352 GCA_035691545.1 Pseudolabrys sp.
TGTGCTGGGCTTTGCCACCCAGAACGGGATCACGGGGAGCTACAACGCAACAACCGGGGTGCTGACGCTGAGCGGGTCGGCGAGCGTTGCGGCCTATCAGGCGGCGCTGGCGTCGGTGACGTATTCCAACACGAGCGACAACCCCTCCGGGCTGACGCGCACGGTGAGCTTCCAGGTCAATGACGGCTCGGCGGCGAACAATCTGAGCAACGTGGTGACCGCCACGGTGTCGGTGACGCCGGTGAACGATGCGCCGGTGATCGGGGGTGCCGGTAATACAATTGGGTATACCGCGCTGCAGGCGGTGGCGCCGGCGATCGATGCGCTGCTCACGGTGAGCGACGTCGACAACACGACGCTGGCTTCGGCGACGGTGAGTATTGCGAGCGGGTTCCTGGCGGGGGACAGTCTCAACTTCAGCAACCAGAACGGGATCACGGGGAGCTACAACGCAACAACCGGGGTGCTGACGCTGAGCGGGTCGGCGACGCTTGCGGCCTATCAGGCGGCGCTGGATTCGGTGACATTTTCCTCGAGTAGCTCCGATCCAACGAACTCCGGTGCCGACAACAGTCGCAGCATCAGCTGGGCGATCAATGACGGGACGGCCAACAGCGCCAGTGCGACGACCGTCATTAGCATTTTGCCGACAAGTACGGCGTCTGTATGGGACACGATCAAGTTTCCGGAACAGCCGATCATCGGCACCCATATTTATGCACCCTATACCGCCATCAATATCAGGCAGGGCGTCGTTGGCGTCACGTATGGTGTGACGTCATCTAATTACAATCCTAACGGGCCCGATGACGTCCGCTTGATTGCAAGCGCGTTCGACCCTTTCTTCCTTAGCTCGAACCAGGGCGTGTCGGTGATCGACAGCACTGTTCAGCAATTTCCGTCATCATACTCTTTTATTCTTCCTGACACCGGCCCGACGTCCATCGAAGGCATAGGGGTTTACCAGACCGAGGACAGCAGCGGCGCGCGATTTTTCAACGAGGCCTTTGTCACGGGGCACAATGACATTCTGCAAGTCGGCGGTGCGACCCAGATTGCCGGACCCCTGACTTCTCCGACCGAAAATCCGCTCTTTGTGAATTTTCGTGAGAGCGCAGGCGTCTTGACCTCGTATATTGTCGGCTTTGACCAATACAATCAGGCGGCCGGCACTTATTCGCTGGATTTAGAAACGTTCGTCCACAACAGCGGCGACCCGAATTTCGACACCGCGGCGGACTTCTCGGCGTCGGGCGTCATTACTGCGGTGACGTTTAACGGCTTGACCGGGGGGCGTACCACGCTTCCCGCGTCATTCCTTAACTCTGCCGGACCAAACAACGGTTATCTGCTCGCATATGCAGAAAACAATGCCCCGCACAGCGGCCAGGATTACATTAAATTCCTGTCTTATAATCAGGATGGAACGGCGAACCTAAACTTTGGCCCTGGCAATCAAGGATTTTTTGAGATTGCGCCGGATCTTCTGGCGTACGGTCAGCATATCGCTGGCGACACGACGGTTCACAATAAAATCACGCTCGAAGCCGGGGACGGAACAAATACCGGTCAGTCTACGGCGCTCTTGTTTGCCCAGCTAGGCGGCGGTGGCCCTCTGTACGCCGCGTGGAACGAGACAGTCACCGTTGACGGCAGTTCCACGACCTATGACCAGGTCGAGTTTGTCCGTCACGACTCAACCCTGACGCCGGTCGATCAACACTTTACTTATCAAGTCGCTGACGGTCAGGCGCAGAACGTCAAGGTCCAAATTCATCCCTACACTGGCGTTCTTGGCACCGGCACAATGGTATTCCTAGGATACGGGGATAATTTATCGACAACAGTCGTGGAGTATTTCTTCAACAGCAGTACGAACGCGTTTACCCAGATTGGTTCTTACACGGAGGCAACTCCCAACGGCCAGGAATTCAATACTCTCCGCGACCTGGGCGATGGGCGGGTGGCCATCGTCTACGACGACCAGCTCGACAATGCGGGCACGTCGCAGGTCACGACGACCGTCGCAGACTTCCGCACCACCGGCGCAAACGTAACGGGCCTGAACAACAACGTTCAAAATTACGTCGCCGGCACGCACTTCAACGATACATTCATTGGAGGAAACAACGCTATCAATGAATATTACTATATCGGGCGAAATTCACTTTCCGGCCCGGTGCCGACCGATTCGTTCACCGGCGGAAATTTCAGCCAGAACTTTGCGATTTTCCCCGATGCAATTTCGAACTACACGATCTCGCCGGTGCAGGCGGACGGCTCCATCACTGTTACTGCTAAGCTAGGCGATCCGTTGCGCGCGGGCTCGCTGACAATTACCGGCACCCAGTTATCGCCCGGCGTTTTCGTGCCGAGCGTGGCGGCGCTGGCATTCGCGCCGTTGAGGGACCCGGCGGATATCGACGGGGTGCTGGTCGCGAGCGCGGGCACGCTCTATATCACCGGCCCGATAAATTTTCCTTTGGCGATCGACAGCGGTGCGACCATCGAATTCGCAGCGGTCAACAATGGCACAGGAGGCAATGTCGTTTCGTCGACTTTCCTCGATACCGGCGGGACGCTCAAATTGGATGCGGTGGCGCAGAACACGCCTGCGCATCCCAGTAATTTTACTGGTAATATCATTCTCGACGCGCGGACGGTGGGCCCGACCTCAACTGACGTTATTGACCTCGCCGGTGCGTCGGTGACCGGCGCGACATTGGCCGGAACCACGCTTACTGTCACTTTGAACGGTGGCGCGACGGAAACCTACCACGTCATCGGCGGTACTCCTGGCGCGGTTGCGACCGGGTCCGATGGGGCGGGCGGTACGAACCTGTTTCTTACGCCGGTCGGTTCGCTCTGGGGCACATTGACGTTCCCGCTGCAGGTTACTGCGGGGGCACATTTTTATGGTCCGGCGGCTATCCAATTTAATTCCGGCGTTGGCGCGATCGGGATTGCCATCACGCCGGCAGATTTCCTCAACAACGGACCTGACATCGTTCTCAATAGCATATCGCGGATCGACCCGTTCCTGCTGCCCTACGAGAACGGCTTCCAGGCGGTGCCGGTTTCGGAAACCACTGTTTCTAGCTTCCCGGATCATTTCAACGTAATTGAACCGGTGATTAACAGCGCGACGGGGCAGGTTGAGCAAATTCTCACCTATGAAACTCAAGATGCAGGTGGCAACCCCTCTCTGAACCAGATTGTCATCAGTGAGGGAGTTGGCGGAGCCAACACCCCATGGACAATCGGGGCATCGACGCAGATTGTGCCGACGTTGACCGGGCTAAAGATCGAAAATCTTGGCTCGAGCTTTACAAACGCTGGCGGAGTGCTCAGCACCTACTCCGTCGCGTGGGACCAGTTCAACTCCAGTGCCCAAACCGACCAGGTATTTTTTGACATATTCAATGCGAACGGCAGTCTCGCGACGGCCTCGCCAGTTTTGATCAACAGCGTCAGCGGTGCCGCAAGTCCCGCAGCCCTACCGGCGTGGCAATTTAGGTCGGCCGGCGGCGGCAGCGCTTACGCCGCCGCCGTCGCGACCAACAACGCGGCCAGCGTCAACGACATTATCGTACAGGGCTACAATAACGACGGAACCGTAAATCCTGCGCTTCATTTCACGATCACGCCCGACTTAAGCGCGTTTGCCCCCGGCGCAACCAACATGATCCTGGACGAAGTTAACACCTCCGGCATTCACGGAGTGCCCACGTCGGCGTTGACGTTCACGCCCAACCCAACGGCAGGGTCGGGATATTCTATCGCGTGGAACGAGACTGTGATCGATTCAAACGGCGTTCACGATCAAGTCGAGTTCGCGATTTTCCGAAGCGGCAGCGTTATATCGCATCCCACGTTTCAGCCGCCCAATAATAATGAACCACAAAGCGTGCGACTCGCCACCTTTACTTATCTCGGTCAAAATTTCGAAGTGCTGGCCTACGGCGATGGCAGCGAAACGCATATTGTCGAATTCGACAACCTAGGCAATCAAGTGGCCGCCATCACAGACCTGACACCGCAATTATTCAGTCAGCTGACGTCCCTTGGCGATGGCCGAATTGGTCTCACCTTCAACGAAAACGTCGATGCCCTTGGGACGTCGCAACTGCATATGGACGTTTATGACCTGCGAACCACGGGCCTAACCGTCGCCGATACGGGCATTGCAAACGGTCAAAACGTCGATTTTGCAGGAACTCGATTTAACGACGTTGTTCAGGGCTCGAACACGAACAATATCGACAATACATATTATTATGTCGGCGCTAATACCACGGGCGGTGGCCCGACGGACGTCTTCCACGGAGGCACCGGCACCGGCAGCTGGAATACGGCGATACTTCCCGATGCCCGAGCGAATTACTCGGTTGTCTCGAGCATCGCGACCGTTATCACCAACACCGATCCGCAGCACCTGCACGCCGGCACCCTTACGGTCGATCACGTACAGGCGCTGGCCTTTAATCCGACCCACGATCCCGTGCCGGCCTCGGATGGCTCGCTCCAGGCAACCGGCGATACGCTGTTGCTGCTTGGCCCGTTCGCAAGTGAAGTTACATTCGATACCGGCGCTACGCTTGAGCTCGCCCAACCGTCAACCTTTACCGGTCACGCGGTCAACTTTGCGCCTGGCAACTTTATCGACCTGGACGGGTTTAGCCTCAGCAGCACGTCAATTTCCTACGGCGGAACGAGCGAAGGCGGTACGCTGACGGTAACGGACGCGACCCACTCGGGGGCGACCGCTGCAAACATCGCGCTGTCGGGAAGTTATACCACGGCAACTTTCACCAAGGCCTCGGACGGCCATGGCGGGATCGATATTGGGATGACAAATGCTGACTTCGCCGCTCCGGACAACATCATTGCATCGGCATCGATACTGCAGGGGTCGCCGGGCTCGGTACTCATCGCATCGAGTCTGCTGCTGGCCAATGACACCGACAGCAATTCCGCGCAGCTCACTCTCCAGTCAGTCGACCCTTCAGACGCGCCGCAGCAGACGCATGGCACCGTGGCGCTTCAGGGCGGGAATGTCCTTTATACCGCGCCGGCCGGCTTCGTTCCGCCGCTTTCGGGGCAGCAGGTAAGTGACAGCTTCGATTACACACTAATCGACGCAAACCTGGCGCAGTCCACGGGTCATGTGAACGTGGCGCTCGTCGGCGGCAACCAAATTGTTGGCACCCAAGCAAATGACCTTATGGTTAGCAGCACAGCAAGCGAGACCTTCACCGGCCTTGGCGGGGCTGACACGTTTGTCTTTAGCCCGGCGTTCAGCCATGACATCATCACCGATTTCCAGCCGGGGCAGGACGTTATCGATTTCGACCACACGTTGTTTGCCGATATTTCAACAGTGCTGAGCCACGCTACTGCTGCGGGCGCAAATACTGTCATTACATTCGACGCAAGTGACACCGTGACCTTGCTAAATGTCGCGCCCACGCAACTGCACGCCAGCGACTTCCACTTGATCTGAAGCGCTGCGGACTTCGATCTATGCCGGATTATTTCGCGCTAGATTGACCACGGACTGGGCGACCGGAGACGGTGGCGGTACCGCCGACGCACAGCACGTGTCGGCAGATAAAACATCGGCGCGGCACATGCACGACGAGGTGATCGGGACATCGGTCTTCTGCAGGGCGCACGTGAGCTTCGCCTGGAATTCTGGCAGCTCGTCCAGCGCCGCACGTTTTTGCAAACATTCAACGAGCCCATGCAGTGCCCAGACATTGTCCGGATGCTGTGCGCATCGTTGAATTGTCCCGGTCAAGCCAAGGTCGTCGCGATACACTTTTTCAGCTTCTTCGTAGCAGCCCCGCTCCGCCAAAAGAGCGCCCAAAGCATGGCGAGGCGGGTGCATCCATGCCCAAGGCTCAATATATTCGAGGCTGTCGTCGCGACGGACGGCCTCCCGCAAGTGAGCAAATGCGTCGTCAAAATTTCCCTTGGAAAATTCCAGTTCGCCATCAAGCATGCTTTGGCCGACCGCGAGGACGTTTTTCGCAAAGTTGTTGGAAAATCTCCGCCAGTCCGGAATCTCTCGGATACTCTCTGCCAATAATCGACGCTCTTCCTCAGCCTCCGGGATTCGTCTAAGTGAAGCGTAAGCAACGCCCTTGGCGTAGTGATGCATGGCGCTGGTCACCGGATACATGGCTGGATTTTCCGGCAGGGGATCGCTGATGATCTGCTTCCAGCGCCCGAAACGGACCATCACGTGCAATCGCATGGAATGGTAGGCTTCCAAAGTCATGACGAGTTTCGGGCGATTCTCAATAGAAAGTATTTCCTCTGTAATGGAGTTCCGGAGTTTATTTGCGGCATCCATCGCCGGAACATACTGACCAAGAAAGTTGCACGTATAAATCATCAGATGAAGATCATGACAGCGAGCCGCAGTATAGAAATTAAGAACCCCGGCATAGTCGACATACATGTCATCAGCGCGTATCGCCCTTTCGCTCGCGACCTTTGCTTTCTCAAAGTCTCCACATAAAAAATAGATGTGTCCCGGCATGTGATTGAGGTGGCCTGCATCCGGGCACAGTGTTGAAAGGTGGTCCGCGGAGCGGATGGCTTGCTCCGGTTCATTTGACATTTCCATCAGATGAATATGCAAATGCACGATTGCCGGATGCTGCTTTGTCCCAGCTTCATCCGCCAACGCCATCGAGCGTTCGCAGACCATTTGCGCTTCGACAGCGTCGGAATTCCGGGCCGGGGCTCCCGTCTTGAGATCCCAGAGGGCTCGCGGGGTGCGCATTATGAGTGCCTCGACAAACAGCGCCATGACGTCATGGTCGTTCGGATGATTGTAATAGACCCTGCGCATCTCCGCCGCATAGTCATCGTCCCAGCGATTAAACTCCTCCAGGGAAACAAAATGTGGTTTCTGAAATCGCCGGGCGAGGGCCTCGATCAACTCGCTTTCAACGTCGGTTGCTTGTTTCAAAAACGAGCGCGCTTTTAGAATATTTTCATGGGCAATTCGGGCGTGCGTATCGGCTTCGCGTTCGCCCTGTTCACGCCATAGCAGATTATAGAAGGGGCTTTGGCCGTAGGCGATGCCCCAATACAACATCGCGCACTCAGGATCATATTGCTTTGCTTTCTGAAAGCACTTCACTCCTTCTTCGAAATTGAATCCGAAGCACCAATTCAATCCCATATTAAACCAGCGCTTCGCTTCGGGTGACGGCGTCGAAATTGCCCGTGTGTGCGTTCCAAGATTGAAATGGTCCATGCATCTATCTCCTGATCCTCGCGCGGACTCGCACGCTCAGACGACCTGGGCCGCTGGACCTCAGGCGTCGCAATTCTCTAGGGCGTTGATCATTGGGCATTCCGGTGGAGGCTCTTCTCGCGGGATAGCAGATTGCCGCAATACCGATAGCCACGCAGCAGGATATTTGGCGCCGGTCGGTACCATCGTCGCCGTCTGTAGCGTGCAAGGGCGTCGGAAAGTTGCTCCGTCGGAGGCCGAAGCCGATGACCGTAATGATATTGTAGTCCTAAACATAGTACCTTATGGTCCGGGGCCTTAGTCTTATGGGATGCAAGCCGCTATGCAAAACAAGCCCACCATTGCCGTTGTCGGCGGTACCGGAGATCTCGGATCGGGGCTTGCCCGGCTTCTCGCGGCCGCCGGTTATCCGGTCGTGATCGGCTCGCGCGCGAAGGACAGGGCGGAACAGGCCGCGGCGGAGCTTGCCGCGCAACTCCGCGTGCAGGTGCGCGGCGACGATAATCGTGGCGCGGCGGGTTCAGCCGATATCATTCTGCTTTGCGTGCCATTTTCGAATCACGACGCCATGCTCGACGAAATCAAGCCGGTCATGGATGGGAAGATCCTGGTCGATGCGGTGGTTCCGCTCGTGCCGCCTAAAGTCTCCGTGGTTCAGCTTCCTGCGGCTGGTTCCCCCGCGCTCGTTGCCCAGCGTGTGCTTGGGCCAATGGTGCGTGTGGCTGCGGCATTTCACAATGTCGGTGCCAAGAAATTGCAGGGCGGCGAGAAGGTCGATTGCGACGTGCTCGTGTTTTCGGATGATCCCGCGGTGCGCGAGCAGGTGATTGCGCTTGCGAATGTCATTGCGACGCGCGGCGTCGACGGCGGCGCGCTCGCCAATACGGTCGCCGCCGAGGCGCTCACGTCGGTCTTGATCGCGATCAATCGCCGTTACAAGATTCCCGGCGCCGGCATTCGCATCACGGGTTTGCCCGCAACCGAAGCGCGGTGAGCATACAAGATGACGGCGCGAAGCCTGACGCTCAACGCTCTGGCGGGGATTCCACTGATTAAGCCGGGTGACGACCTTGGCACGCTGCTCATCGAGGCCTTGAGGCGCTCACGGATCGTGCCCCAAGACAAGGACGTGATCGTCGTCGCCCAGAAGGTAGTGTCGAAGGCGGAAGGACGTTTTGTCGATCTAAAGGCGGTCGTGCCTTCGGCGCGCGCCATCGCGCTCGCAAAGGAAGTCAACAAGGATGCGCGTCTGGTCGAGACCATCCTTGGCGAGTCAACGGAGATCGTCCGGCAGAAACGGGACGTGTTGATCGTTGCGCATCGGCTTGGATTCATCATGGCCAACGCGGGCATTGACCAATCCAACGTTGCGGGTGAGGTCAGCGATCGCGCGTTGCTCCTGCCGCGCGATCCGGACGCATCGGCGGCCGGCTTGAAAGCGCGGCTTGACCGCGAGTTTGGGGTCGATCTTGGCGTCATTATCAACGATAGTTTCGGACGGCCCTGGCGCTTCGGTGTCGTCGGCGTTGCATTGGGCGCCGCGGGATTGCCGGTCGTGCGCAATTTGATCGGTGTTCCGGACCTGTTCGGCCGCAAGTTGCGGGTTACTGAAATCGCGGTGGCCGACGAAATCGCGGCGGCAGCGTCACTGCTGATGGGGCAGGGCGCCGAAGGACAGCCGGCGGTACACTTGCGCGGGTTCGAATGGAATGAGCCGGCGGCATCGGCTTCCACGCTGCTGCGGCCGAAAGATCAGGATCTTTTCCGATGAACGCGGCCGGCACATCCGACAAAGTAGTTGCGCTTTGCGGCGGCATCGGGGGCGCCAAGCTGGCGCTTGGACTTTATCGCTTGCTCGGGCAGAGCTTGACCATTGTCGTGAATACCGGCGACGACTTCGAGCATCTCGGCTTGAATATCTCTCCCGACCTCGACACCGTACTTTATACCCTGGGCGGCCTTTCCGATCCGGAACGAGGATGGGGACGCGCGGGGGAGACCTGGCAGTTCATGCGCGCACTGCGCCACCTTGGTGGTGAGAGCTGGTTCCAGCTCGGTGACCTGGATCTTGCGATGCATGTTCAACGCACCGAGTGGTTGCGCGCCGGCCGGAGCCTGTCGGCATTCGCGGAACATGCTGCGAATGAGCTCGGAATTACCGCACGGATTTTGCCGATGTCGAACAACGCCGTCCGCACGATTGTGGAGACCGACGAAGGGAGCCTGCCGTTCCAGCACTATTTCGTCCGGCGCCGCAGCGAGCCCGCTGTGCGCGCCATCCGCTTTAACGGCGCGCAAGAAGCCTCACCGGCGCCCGGCGTGCTCGATCTCATCGCCGATGCATCCCTAAGTGCGATCGTGATATGCCCGTCCAACCCTTACCTGAGCATCGACCCGGTTCTGGCGGTTCCGGGGACCGCAGCTGCCTTGATGACGGCGCGGGCGCCGGTGATCGCGGTATCGCCCATCATTGGCGGGAAGGCAGTCAAGGGCCCGACCTCCAAAATCATGGACGAGCTCGGCATCCCGAACACAAATGTATCGATCGCAGCGCATTATCGTGGATTGATCGACGGCATCGTCATCGATGAAGCGGATGTGAACGACCGCCCGCGCATCGACGTTCCGGTCCTTGTGACCCGCACGATGATGCGCGACTTGGCGGACCGCGACCGGCTCGCCAGCGAAATCATGGCGTTTGCCGGCAGTTTGCTTCGATCGCCGACGGTTGTGCGCGCCGGAGGCCGTCGATGATGGGACGTCAACGCATTTGGACGGTCGTCCCGGTCAAGCGCTTCTCGGCCGCGAAGGTTCGTCTCGCTCCCATTCTGAGCGCCAGCGAGCGCGCCGAGCTTGCGCGGATAATGTTCGAGGATGTGCTGGACACGTTG
The DNA here is from genome assembly GCA_035691545.1 of Pseudolabrys sp. Lineage (GTDB taxonomy): Bacteria > Pseudomonadota > Alphaproteobacteria > Rhizobiales > Xanthobacteraceae > Pseudolabrys. Next base: position 10,165 of record DASSIT010000029.1, read on the forward strand.
AAACAATGTAAGGGCTTGGTTTCTGAAATGGTCGTCGTCACTTCGGATTTCGATGCCGCTGCTTCGGCCCGCTGCAGCGGATTGGCCGTCGTGGCAGATGAACCAGAGTGCGGGATCAACGCTGCTGTCGCGCGAGCGATTGCTACCGTCCGCCCGGCCGCAGACAGCGGGCTGATGATCATTCCCTCCGACATTCCACAGCTGAGCCCTAATGCTATTGCTCAGGCCGCGGCCGCGATCGAAAAATCACCCAGCCTGGCGCTTGCCGAGGCGGCCGATGACGGCGGTACGAACCTCTTGGCTCTTCGGCCCATCGGTGCGGTGCCTCTCCTTTTCGGACAACATAGTTTTACGCTTCATCGTAGCGCAGCGCTGCAAGCTGGGATTCCAGTGCAGGTACTCCGAATTCCTGAGCTTTCCCTCGATATTGATCGCCCGGAAAACCTGAAGGCGTTTGTGGCGCTCGGGTCACGCACACGCACGCATGAGTATCTTGTTCGAATTGGCGTGCACGACCGGATTGCGGGATATAATGACGCGGTGAGGCGGTCGCTCGATCAGCCGGTTGCAGGGGCGTAGGAATGAGTTCTGACCTGGACAGGATGCTGAGCAATTTCGATGGCGATCGCGTGCTTGCGCCTGAAGAAGCCTTTCGTCTCGTCGATCTGCGCGACATAGCTTCATTGCTGCGTATCGCGGCCAAAAAGCGCGACCGCGCTCATGGACAAACCGTGTCGTATTCGCGCAAGGTGTTTATCCCGCTCACCAAGTTGTGCCGCGATGTCTGCCATTATTGCACTTTTGCACATGCGCCGCGCGACGACGAGTCGGCGTTTTTGTCGCGGGACGCAATCCTCGCAATTGCCAGCGCCGGTCGCGACGCCGGCTGCAACGAGGCGCTGTTCACGCTCGGCGATAAGCCTGAACTGCGCTACCGCGCGGCGCGCGAGGCGCTCGCACGCCTTGGGCATGCCAATACGCTGTCTTATCTCGCGGAAGCTGCGCAGCTGGTGTTCGACCAGACGGGGCTGTTGCCGCATCTCAATCCGGGATTGCTCGAGGAGGCAGATATCGCGGCGCTGCGCAAGGTATCAATCTCACAAGGAATGATGCTCGAAAGCACGTCGGCGCGGCTCGCGGAGCGGGGCGGCCCGCATTTCGGCTCTCCTGACAAGGATCCGGCGGCACGGCTTGTCACCATTCGCATGGCCGGCGAGCAACGGGTCCCGTTTACGACCGGTATTCTCATCGGCATCGGTGAAACACGTCGGGAGCGAGTCGAGGCCCTGCTGGCGTTGCGCGAACTGCATGCTGCGTATGGCCACATCCAGGAAATCATCATTCAGAACTTTCGTCCAAAGCCCGGCACGCGAATGGCCGATGTCGAAGGGCCTTCGCTTGAGGAGCACCTTTGGACTATTGCGGTGGCGCGGCTGATTTTTCCGGCTGCGATGAATATTCAGGCGCCGCCCAATCTGAGCCCCGGCGCCTTGAGCGCATTGGTACAGGCGGGCATCAATGATTGGGGCGGGGTTTCACCGGTGACGCCCGACCACGTCAATCCGGAAGCGCCGTGGCCGCATTTACGCGTGCTGGAGCGCGCGACCATGGCGGCCGGCAAACGCCTGGCCGACAGGCTGGCGATCTACCCAAGTTACGCGCGTGCGAGCCGGGATTGGGTCGATCCCGCCCTTCGAAGCGCCCTTCTGCAACGAATTGATGCTGATGGCTGGCCGCGGACCGATAGCTGGTCGCCCGGGACGGATATTGCGTTGCCGACCGAGGCGCAGAGGCTCGCAGCGCCAGCCGCCATTGGCAGCGACATCGCGCGCATCACCGATCGCGCTGCCGGCGGCCGCAATCTTGGTGAAAGTGACATCGTTCGTCTTTTCCGCGCCCGCGGCGACGAGTTTTTTGCGGTCTGCGCGGCGGCCGACGCTTTGCGGGATGACGTATGCGGTGATGTGGTTTCCTATGTAGTGACGCGCAACATCAACTACACCAATATTTGCTCATTCAAGTGCCAGTTCTGCGCCTTTTCGAAAGGAAAGATGAGCGAGAATTTGCGGGGGCGGCCATACAATCTGTCGTTCGAAGAAATTGCTGCACGCGCCAGCGAGGCGTGGGACCGCGGCGCCACCGAAGTCTGCATGCAGGGCGGCATCCATCCGGACTTTACGGGCGAGACTTACATTGACATCTGTCGCGCCGTTCGCAAATCCGCGCCCGGCATTCATGTGCATGCATTCTCGCCGCTGGAAGTGCATCAAGGCGCCGAAACGCTGGGTATTCCGGTTTATGAGTTTCTGTTGCGCCTGAAAGAAGCCGGTCTCGGCACCTTGCCGGGCACGGCCGCCGAGGTGCTCGACGACGAGGTGCGGGCCATACTCTGCCCGGATAAAATCAACACGGCGCGCTGGATTGAAGTCATGGGCGCCGCACATCGCGCCGGTTTCAAGACGACAGCGACGATTATGTATGGCCACGTTGACGGCTATGTGCACTGGGCGCGGCATTTGTTGCGGCTGCGCGAGCTCCAATCCGAGACCGGCGGCTTCACGGAATTCGTGCCGTTGCCCTTCGTCCATATGGAGGCGCCGATCTACCTGAAGGGGAGAGCGCGGCGCGGTCCGAGTTTCCGTGAAGCCGTGCTGATGCACGCGGTCGCGCGGCTCGCGCTCAACCGGTTCATCCCCAATGTGCAAACGTCCTGGGTGAAAATGGGGCCGGAGGGCGTGAAGGCGTGCCTGCGCGCAGGCGCAAACGATCTTGGCGGAACGTTGATGGATGAAACGATCACCCGTTCGGCTGGCGCGGTTCACGGACAGGAGATGACTCCCGAGAGGATGGAAGACATCATCCGTGCAATTGGACGATTGCCTCGACAGCGAGACACGGTTTACCGGGACGTCACCGCGGAACGCTATCAGATGTCCTTCTTGCCGCGCCCGATGGGTGCCGGGATGGCCGTGCCAGCGCGTAGCGCTGTCGTGCGGGAGGCCGGCTGAAAACTCCTATTGTTCTAATCATAGTATGACTTTATGATCCACCTCCTGCCTGACGCACCGCGTTCAAGCCTCTCACACGAGTGAATTCAGGAATTTTTCGCGCAATGAGTCTCTTTATTGAGCCCCAGATCGTGGATCGCGACCGCCGGCGGGCGGCGATCGAACGGCTTCGTCAGGTCGGCGGCAGGTTGCCGACCTGGAGCGAGTTGGCCGATCCGTCCAAGGCCAAGCTGCCCGCGCTGACGCGCGTTGACCCCGATGCGCCCGATGCCGCCAATCTATGGCGCGTCCACTGGTTCAACAGCGCTGATCGCAAGACGGTGGTCGAGGTTCCGGGCCATGTGGTGCTTCCGACGGAGTTGACGGGCGTTAAGGCTCCGATCGTTGTGCTACTCGGTCGCCGGTTTCCGATGATCGGCGCGCACAAGGTGCTCGCCGCGTACGCTTGTCTTGTGCCGCGCCTGGTGACGGGCCAATTTGATCCGTCTGCTGACCGGGCGATCTGGCCCTCGACAGGCAACTATTGCAGGGGCGGGGTAGCCATCTCGCGAATTCTGGGCTGTCGCGGTGTGGCTGTGCTGCCGGCGGGAATGAGTCGCGAGCGGTTCGACTGGCTGAAGCAATGGGTAGCAGATCCAACCGATATCATTCGCACGCCCGGCACCGAAAGCAACGTCAAGGAAATCTACGACAAGTGCGCAGAACTCGCGCGCGACAAGCAAAACGTCATCCTCAATCAATTCTCGGAATTTGCCAACTATCTCATTCATTATCATTGCACTGCGCGTGCCTTCGACCGTGTCTTTACGCATTTGAAGAGTGCGCACCCGCAAGCGCGGTTGTCGGCCTTTGTGTCGGCCACAGGTTCCGCGGGGACCATCGCAGCGGGCGACCGGCTGAAATTGGCACATGGCACCAAGATTGCTGCCGTGGAAGCCGCCGAGTGTCCGACGATGCTGTGCAATGGCTATGGCGAGCACAATATTCAGGGTATTGGCGACAAGCATATTCCGCTGATCCACAACGTCATGAACACCGATCTTGTCGTGGCGGTCTCCGACGCGTTCAGCGACTCCCTCAACCTGCTGTTTCGCAGCGACGTCGGCCGCCGCTATCTGACCGGCCGCCGCAAGATCGATTCGGCGTTGGTGCGGCAGTTCGAAGACATTGGAATTTCCGGTCTTGCCAACGTCGTCGGCGCCATCAAGCTGGCCAAACATCTGGACTACGGACCGAACGACGTGGTCATGACGGTTGCGACCGACAGTGCGGCCATGTACGGCAGCGAGAGCGAAAGCTATGTCGCGCGCCGCTATCCGGGTGGGCTGGACGAGGTCAACGCCGGCGAGATTTTCTCGCGCTATATGGAAGGTATCGCCGACGACGGGGTACTCGAACTGCGCCACATCGATCGCAAGCGGATTTTCAACCTCGGTTATTACACCTGGGTCGAGCAGCAAGGCGTGTCCATCGAGGATTTCGATATGCGAAAGTCCCAGGACTTCTGGCACGGATTGACCGCTGGGATTCCGGCGTGGGATCGACTGATCCAGGATTTCAACGCTGAAGTCGGCTCCAGGACGGCCGCATGAGTCTGGTTCAACCTTACGCGAAGTTGCGCAAGGACCTGGCGCAACGCGACCGCAGCCTGCGCGAGAAGGTCGTCTCGCTTGACGAGGCGGTTTCATTCGTGCGCGACGGAGATTCAGTCGGCATCGGCGGCAGCACAATGTCGCGCACGCCGATGGGCTTGATCTGGGCGGTGATCCGCGCAAAGCGCAAAAGCCTTTCTTGCTCACGCTGCATCATTTCGAGCGACGGCGATCTCCTGTACGGGTCCGGCGCTAGCGAACACATCGTGACAAGCTGGTTCAGCCAGGGAATTCTGTGGGGCGTGTCGAAGGTCATGCGCCACTACGTCGAAACAGGGAAAGCGCGATACGACGAGTGGAGTCATATGGCGATGGGCATGCGCTTTCGCGCCGGCGCGATGGGCGTTCCGTTCATGCCCATCCGATCGATGCTTGGCTCCGGTGTCGTCAGCCTGCGACCCGAAGTCAAGGAGATGATCTGCCCCTTTACCGGTGAAAAGCTTTTGCTCGTTCCCGCGCTCAATCCCGATGTGGCGCTTATTCATGTTCAACGGTGTGATGCCTACGGCAACGCGCAAATCAGCGGCCTGCAATTCATGGACATCGATTTGGCGATGGCGGCCAACAAGGTCATCCTCACCACCGAGCGCATCGTATCCAATGACCAGATACGCCGGGCGCCTGATCAGACAAAGATTCCGTTTTTTGCCGTCGATGCGGTCGTTGAGCTGCCGTTCGGTTCGGCGCCGCATGAATGCTACGGCGTCTATGAGCCGATGATGCGCCACATGGAGTACTATGTCGGTCTTGTAAACAAGGATCCGGTTAGCGGGACGCGCGAATATCTCGACCGGTTTGTCTACGGCCCGAAGTCCTGGACTGATTTCCTCGACCTTATCGGCATGGACGAAGTATTGGCGGCCGCGCGCGCAGGGATGACCATCTATGATGCATAAGTCCGCTTATACCGCGGGTGAGTTGCTCGCGATTTTGAGCGCACGCCAGCTCAAGGACGGGCAGGTGGTGTTCGCCGGCGTAGGCATCCCGTTGCTCGCGGCGACACTGGCGCAGCGTCTGCATGGGCCGGGGCTCACCATCCTGTTCGAAGGAGGCGTGATCGGCGCCTTCATCGAGCCGGGCAAGTTGCCACCCTCAACCAATGATCAGCGCTGCACGAGCCGGGCCAATATGGTGCTTGGAAGCGCGGACGTTCTGTTGCTTCTGCAGCGCGGTTATGTCGATGTCGGATTCATGGGCGGCGCCCAGATCGATCAGTACGGCAATCTCAACAGCTCGTTTATCGGTGATCCGGCGAAGCCGAAGACGCGCCTCCCGGGCACGGGCGGTGGAAACGACATCTCCAGTCTCACCAACATGATCGTTGCGATGAAACACGAAAAGCGTCGCTTCGTGGAGAACGTCGATTTCATCACAAGCCCAGGGTGGCTCAAGGGCAGGCAATCGCGCCACGACAGCGGGCTTCTGGCCGGTGGCATGTATCGCGTCGTGACCGATCTCGCCGTGTTCGGTTTTGATGAAATCACGCATCGTCTCACGCCGCTTGCGCTCAATCCCGGCGTGACGCGCGAGCAGGTTCAGGAAAACACCGGATTCAAGCTCGAGTTTGGCGCCGACACCGGCGTGACTGAGCCGCCGACGGCGCATGAATTGTCGGTCCTGCGCGCGTTGGATCCGGAGCGACTCTACATTGGCTGACGCCGCGATACATTATTGGAGAGTAACGACATGACTGTGCTTGACCGAACCTTCGGTATCGCGGCCCGGAATTTCACCGCTTATCCGGAAATGCCGGACGTCCATGCGCTGGTCGAATACGGCGTCAAAATGGAACAGCTGGGGTTTGATTCACTGTGGGTGTGGGATCACGTTCTGCTTGGCGTCGAGCCGAATTTCCCGATTATCGAATCACTTACGCTGCTCACTGCAATTGCTGCGCGGACCAAGAAGATCAAGCTCGGCACCGGCATTCTCGTTCTACCCTTGCGCAATCCGGTCGTCCTGGCGAAGCAGTTGTCGAGCATGGATCTGCTGTCGGACGGCCGGTTGATCATGGGAATGGCGTCCGGCTGGTACAAGCGCGAATTCGACGCGGTCGGCGTGCCGTTCGAAAAACGCGGCAAGATCATGGATGAAAACCTCGAGATCATGACCCGGTTCTGGACCGAGAGCATGCTCAAGGGCGAATACATGTATCACAAGATTCCCGCCGGAGTGATGTATCCCAAGCCGGCTCAGAAGCCGCGCCCGCCGATCCTGATCGGCGGTTATGTCGACCGGGTGCTCAAGCGCGCTGCCGTCGACGGTGACGGCTGGCTGACTTATTTCTATCGTCCCGACAGTTTCGCGAAGTCGTGGGCCAAAATCCGTAATTTTGCAAAGGAAGGCGGCAAGGATCCCGACAAGCTGCTTAATGCGGCGCAACTACCCATTCGCATCGGCGAATCGCGAGCCGATGTTGAGGCCGGAATGATGGAGTGGCTTGGGAAGGAATGGGACTACGCTTCGTGGAGCGAGTCGACGAAAGACAGCGCCATTCTTGGCACTGTCGACGAATGCGTCGAGCAGCTGAAGGCGCACCTTGCCGTCGGCGTACAAAAGCTGATCTTTGTTCCCTACCGCTACGAGATGGATCAGATCGAGATCATCGCGCGTGAGATAATTCCGCGGCTGAAGAAATTCTGAGGATCCGCCCGCCCGCCCGATGATCGGCGTTTTGGAGTTGTTCCCGATGAAAGCGGCGCGTTGGCGATGCGCCGGACCGGCGCCGATATGCAGCCCAAACTCAAGGAAACGCCGCGCGGGGCCTGGCGGTCAATGTTCCCGAATGTTGACGGCCTGCAAGGGGGCCTCGGCTGCGCCTGCCTGAAAAAATGCCGCGTCGCGCGACATCTTGGGCAAAGTTTGAGCTTGCCTGCAATTTGGGCCCTTACTAACATTCTAAAAATAGGATGACTTCGGGGGAGCGCTCGGTGCGGGGTTCGGGGCTGGCAGCAGAAATGCAAAAGGCGCACGACCTAACAGGAGCCCCGACGGTCTATCGTCGGCGCGTCCTCGCGCGGTATCCGCGATCTCTCGGCAGCAGCGAATGTGAATTTGGGCGTCCCACGCGCGCCGTCCGGGGCGCGTGGACATGAATTTGTGCGAAACTTGTCGTCGACCGTCGTCGACGCGTATCGGAGGAGTGGACATGAGGAAGCTTCCAGGACTTATGGCGACGGCGGTCTTTTTGACCGGATTCGTCGTTGCGGGCGCCAACGCGCAGGAGACAATCAAGATCGGTGTCACACAGCCGCTGACCGGCGCCTTCGCGGCGTCGGGAAACTATGTCGCCCAGGGCGCAAAAATCGCCGAGGAAGAAATCAACCAGGCGGGGGGAGTGCTCGGCAAGAAGATCCAGTTGATCATCGAAGACAATAAATCAAATCCGACCGAAGCGGTGAGCACGGTCGAAAAGCTGATCACGAAAGACAAAGTACCGGTGCTGATCGGCGCATGGAGTTCGACGCTGACTTTGGCGGTGATGCCAAAGCTCGAAGAATACAAGGTGCCAATGATCGTTGAGACGTCCTCTTCGGGCAAGATCACGACCTCCGGCAATCCCTATATCTTCCGCATCAGCCCGACCTCGGCGATGGAAGCCAAGGCATTCCAGCCGCTGGTCAAAAAGATGGGGATCAAAAAGGCCTCGTTCCTCTACACCAATAACGACTTCGGAATTGGTTCAGCCAACGAATATTCCAGCATGCTGAAATCCAATGGCGCCACGGTTGGCGTCATGGAAACCATGGATCCGAAGGCGACCGATTTCTCAGCGCAACTTGCAAAGATCAAGGCGTCAGGCAGCGATACGTTGTTCGTCACGACCGCGGTCGAGCAACTCACGCTGATCCTGAAGCAGGCGAAGGAACAACAACTGAAAGTCCGCATTATTTCCTGCGGCGGCTCAAATTCGCCGGATCAATTGATCGAACAGGCGGGGGATGCTGCCAACGGCTCGTACCACACCGCGTTCTTCCCTCCGTGGTTCCCCGAGGTGACAAAGAACCCCGACGTTTCAAAACGCTACATGGCTGAATGGAAAAAGCGCGGCCATAACGTCGGCGGACTGACCGAGGGCTTTCGCGGCTTTGACGGCGTCTATGTGGCCGTCGCCGGCATCAAGGCGGCCGGCAAAGCGGAGCCCGAGGCCATTCGCGCCGCCCTCTGGGGCGTCACGGTGAAAGGCATCTACGGCGACATTCACTTCAACAAGGAAGGACCGGCCGGCAAGGAAAGCGGACAGAATGTGCCTGTCGTCTACCTTGTGACAATTTCCAACGGCAAGGTTGTGAAGACGTCATTCTGAGATGCATCTCGGCCAGGGCACGAGCCGCCGCTTGGAGGCTCGTGCCCTTGCGCGTTGAAAGCGGCCCGAGAGGGAGCTCCAAGACTTGGACGAGCTGTTTCAGCACTTCCTGAATGCGATCATTCTCGGCGGCACATATGCATTGCTTGGGATCGGCCTGACGCTGATCTTCGGTATCATGCGTGTCGTCAACTTCACCCATGGTGAACTCTACGCATTCGGCGCGTACTGCATGTATGCGCTGGTCATGATTTTTCATGTCAATTTTTTCGTTGCGCTCGCATTGGCGATGGCGATGGGCATATTGATGGGCGCTGCCATCGAGATGCTGTTGCTCAACCGGCTTCGCGGCGCCGATATCGATACGACAATGCTGGTCATGATCGGCGCCTGGATCGTGATGCAGAATACGGAGCAATTCATTTGGTCGGGAGTGGCGCTGTCGATCAACAGTCCGTTTCCGGCAAATCCGCTGGTTCTTGGTCCACTGTCGGTGTCTTGGAACCGGGTCTATGTCTTCGTCATTGCGCTCGCGCTGATCGGGGCAACCTATTATCTCGTCAATCGCACGCGGCTCGGCAAGGCAATGCGCGCAACGTTCCAGGACCGTGATACAGCGGCGTTGATGGGCATTCGCATCGACCGCATCCATACTGCAACGTTCGCGCTTGGTTCGGGGCTTGCAGCAGCGGCTGGCGCCCTGCTTGGTCCGGTATTCGTCGTCACGCCGACGATGGGAGATCTCGCGGCATCGAAAGCTTTCGCCATCGTCATCCTCGGCGGTCTCGGCAACATCACCGGCGCAACTTTGGGCGGATTCATCCTCGCTTTCGTCGAAGAACTCGGCGCCGGCTATATATCGTCCGGCTACCGCGATGCCATGGGGTTCCTTCTGATCATTCTGATCCTGTTGATGCGTCCGACCGGACTCTTCGCGCAGAAGGAGCGGATCGGGTGAGCCGATACCTTGGCTGGCTTCTGGTCGCGTTTCTCGGGTCGGTCCCCCTGTGGATGCAGGATTTTTATTTTCTGCATGTACTGATAACGACCGGTATATTCATCATCGCGGCCATGAGCCTTAACCTGCTGCTCGGCTACACCGGGCAGCTGTCGCTCGGGCATGTGGCGTTTTTCGGAATCGGAGCCTACACGAGCGCACTCGTCTCACTAGGCTTCCAGGTCCACGTGTTGCCGGATTTCACGATAGGGCTTGCACCGAAGCCGGCCTGGTTTGCGATGTTGGCGGCGGTCGCGGTGGCGGGGCTTACAGGCTATGCGATCGGAAAACTGTCGTTTCGGGTGCGCGGCGCCTATTTCGTCATCGTCTCGATCAGTTTCGCTGAAGTGGTGCGATTGGTTGCGGTCAATTGGGTCGAGCTGACGCAAGGGCCAATGGCTCTCAACAACATCCCGGCATTGACGCTTGGTTCGGGCCCATTCGAATTGTCTTTTCTGCGCAAGCCGGAGTTCTACCTTCTTGTTCTAGCGGCAGCGGTCGTTTGCTACATCGTCATTGCGCGGCTGGTCAATTCGCGCGCGGGCCGCGCGATGATCGCATTACGCGAGAACGAGTCGCTTGCGACATCGGTCGGTATCGATGTGACGCATTATCTGGTCCTTGCCACCGTGGTGTCGGCTGCGATTGCCGGCATGGCGGGAGCGCTCTATGCGCACTACATTCGCATCGTCGACCCGGACATTTTTCTTTTCATCTATACGGTGACAATGGTGATCATGGTGATCACCGGCGGGAAAGGCACGCTGGCGGGTCCGATTGTCGGCGGAGCCTTGTTCGGATTTGTTCCTGAAATACTTCGGGCAATGGAGATCGAGCCTGAGTTGCAATGGGTCGTCTATGGCGTACTGATGATTTTGGTTGTCTATTTCCTGCCGAGGGGGATTGTGCCGGCGATCGGCGGTTACTTTTCAGGGCGCAAAACCGCGGAGACGGCCGACGCGTCATCTACTGCTGCGGAGACGATGCAGAAATGAGCGCATCGGCGGAAACGATCCTCTCGATTGAGCATGTGGCCGTGAATTTCGGCGGTTTGGTTGCAATTTCGGACATGACATTCGACGTCAAGCGCGGCGAGATTGTCGGCCTGATAGGTCCGAATGGGGCCGGTAAAACGACTGCATTCAATGTCATCACGGGCTTTCAGCGGCAGACCAGCGGGGAAGTGCTTTACCGGTCCCATCGGCTGACGGGCATGAAGCCGCACGAAATTGCCAAGCTCGGTCTGGTCCGGACCTTTCAGAGGACCAGCGTGTTCAAGGAAAGAAGCGTCTTTGAGAACGTGCTCACCGGCCTGCATTGCAGCGGGCGTTCAAGTCTGTGGGATACGCTGCTGCAGTCGCGCAGGGAGAGATCCTCCGAGCACGAGCTTGCGGATGCGGCAAACGAAATTCTGCGCTTCATAGGGCTCGAGCGGCGGGCCGGGGAGGCGGCCGGTATCTTGCCGTATGGCGAGCAGCGGCTCATCGGCGTAGCGCTTGCGCTTGCGGTGAAGCCGACCATGTTGCTGCTGGACGAACCCGTTTCAGGGATGAACCACGCCGAGACCGCGCGTTTCGTCAAGCTGTTGGAAAAAATCAGTGCCTCGGGTGTTACAATCCTTTTGGTGGAACACGACATGCCCATGGTGATGCAGGTGTGCAATCGCATTGTCGTCCTCAATTACGGACGCATCATCGCGGAGGGTGCCCCATCCGAAATCCAGAGCAATCCGGAAGTCATCCGCGCCTATCTTGGACAGGGGAAAAAGCGTGCTTGAGCTTCGGGACCTCGTCTGTCGCTATGGCAAGGTGACGGCCGTAAAAGGCCTCTCGCTGGAAGTGGCGCGCGGTCAGCTCGTTGCGCTCATCGGCACCAATGGCGCCGGCAAGACCACGACGCTGCGGGCCATATCCGGATTGCTGCCAGCCGCCGCTGGCGGCATCTTCTTCGACGGTATGGATATCACGCATGCCTCGGCGCGAAAGATTCTCTCGCTCGGCATCGCGCATTGTCCGGAAGGACGTCACGTATTCCCTTATATGACGGTCGCCGAAAATCTTGAGATGGGTTGCTATCTGCGCCGGGATCATCGCGAAATGGCACAGGATATGGACCGCCTGTTCGAGCAATTTCCGCGGCTGGCCGAGCGTCGGCAGCAGCAGGCCGGAACATTGTCCGGCGGCGAGCAGCAGATGCTGGCTATTGCCCGCGCGCTGATGTCGCGACCAAAGCTCATAATGTTCGACGAACCATCGCTCGGCCTCGCGCCAAACATCGTCGAAGTTACCTTCGAGATTATCACAGGCATCCGCGACGCGGGCACGACGGTGCTGATGGTCGAGCAGAACGCCCTGGCGGCGCTCGAGATGTGCGATCATGCTTATTTGCTGGAATCGGGATCGCTGGCCTTGTCAGGAAGCGGACGCGAGCTGGTCGACAATCCGCATGTTCGCAGCGCGTATCTCGCCGGCTAATCCTTCGCCGGCCAGATGGCGATGTCCGCCAATGGACGACGCGGACGGTATTTGCCGTTATTGCCAGGCCGCCCAACGGTAACGAGCATTTGCGGCTGCCAGCCTTTCGGGAGGTCGAGCGAATCCGCGACGGCGTCCGGGCAAAATAGCGGCGCACACATGACGCAGGCGCCGAGCCCTTCTTGCTCCGCTGCCAGGAGAAGATTTTGAGTCGCCATTGCGGTGCTCTGCACCGCCATGAGATATTCCGCGTGCCGGCGGCGTTCATCAGGATATTTATCCATGTCGCGCGTATCGACGCAGACCACGATGACCGCCGGCGCCTCGGTGACCCGAGCGAAAGAGCGCGCAACGTCCGCTTCGATTGCCTGCGGATCGTCTCCGTCGGCGGTACGATCCCGGCGTAGACGCTCGCCCATCGCGACTGCCAGTTTTTCCTTCATGGGCACGCCGCCAATGATCGCGAAGCGCCATGGCTGCCGGTTGTGCGCGGAGGGTGCCTGGGTCGCCGCCACCAGCAGTCGCTCGAGCACTACGCGGCTGATCGGGACCGCATGATAGCGGCGGATCGACCGGCGCTTGCCGATCAAGGGTCCTAGTTTTGTATCGACGGACATTGGGTGTCACCCGCCAAGGGAACAGCACCACCGCCGGCGGTGCGCAAGATCATGGCATCGGCGCGACAGGCTGTCATGACCGCGCATTGTGTCCTTCCCGGCGGGTCGAAGATTCGCTGTGACAGAGGGGCGATTCTTTGCTATTGTTACTATGTTCCTGACCTTAGGAAAGGAGTTAGCCCGCGCTTTATGGACGTCCCCTTGCGGGAGAGATCGGTTCGACCGACGCCGAAGGAGCAACCGCCCCGGAAACTCTCAGGCACAAGAATCGCAAGGGTCATGACACTCTGGAGAGTGGCGCTCGCGCGCCCGCCGACGGGATAACGCTCTCAGGCATCAGGACAGAGGGGGCACCACATTTCCGGCCATGCCGGCCGGACCGAGGGTGCCTCGTATGCTCGATCTTCTCATCTGGGCTGGCCACGCGCGTCCGCGAACAGATGCGGACGCGACGCTGACCAAAATATTCCGGGGGCGGTTATGACCGTCACCCCAGCGGCGGCTCCCGAGGCGGCCGCTTCGCTCAGGCGTACGCCATTGTACCATCTGCATGTCGAGCTTGGCGCGCGCATGGTGCCCTTTGCGGGCTACGAAATGCCCGTTCAATACGCCAGCGGGATCTTAAAAGAGCATCTGCATGTCCGCGCATCTGCCGGGCTGTTCGATGTTTCGCATATGGGTCAGCTTGCCGTCCGTTCGCGCGGCGGGGACGTAGCGAACGCAGCAGGCGCTCTGGAATCACTCGTGCCTGTTGATTTGCTGGGGCTCGCCACCGGCCGTCAGCGTTACGCGGTTCTGACCAACGACAAAGGCGGCGCTCGCGACGATCTGATGATCACGCGAATGCCCGATCGCATGCTTGTCGTGGCCAACGCCGCCAGCAAGGAAGCCGATGAGAACTATCTCCGGGAAGCCCTCGGGAAAAAGTACGAAATCGAATGTTTCGCCGATCGAGCCTTGCTGGCTTTGCAGGGTCCGATGGCCGAGGCGGTCCTCACCGCGGTCGCTCCCGGCGCTGCCGGCATGCGCTTCATGGACGTTCGCGCCGTCAGTATTTTAGCGGCAGACTGTATTGTGTCGCGGTCCGGCTATACGGGTGAAGACGGATTTGAGATCAGCGTGCCGTCGGCCGCCGCTGAAGTGCTCGCGCGCAAGCTGCTGAATAGCCCTCATGTTGCGATGATCGGGCTGGGCGCGCGCGACAGTTTGCGGCTGGAAGCCGGACTTTGTCTTTACGGTTCGGATCTCGACCCGGCAACGACGCCCGTCGAGGCGGCGCTCGAGTGGAGCATCCAGGCCAGCCGCCGGAGCGGCGGCGTGCGGGCAGGCGGTTTCCCCGGCGCGGCAATCATTCTCGATCAACTCAAGAACGGCGCGTCTCGCCGGCGCGTCGGCTTGCGCCCGGAGGGCAGGGCTCCGATCCGCCACGGCGCAAGGTTGTTTGCGGATTCGCAGTCTCGCGATTCCATTGGTGTCGTCACGTCTGGCGGCTTCGGCCCGAGCGTTAATGCGCCAATCGCAATGGGATACATCAACTTAAGCCACGCAATGGCGGCTGCGCCGATCTGCGCCGAACTCCGGGGCGAACGCATACCGGTTCGCATCGCGAAATTTCCGTTCGTTCCTCCAAAATACAAACGCTGATTCAAAGCCTGGGAGACTACCCATGATGAAGTTCACGACCGATCACGAGTGGGTCCTCGTCGACAAGGATTCCGCCACGGTCGGTATCACGCCCTTTGCTCAGGAAAAATTGGGGGATCTGGTCTTCGTTCAGCTGCCAAAGCCCGGCACTGTCCTCCAAGCGGGCGGCGCAGCCGCGGTTGTTGAATCAGTCAAGGCGGCCTCGGATGTCTACGCGCCGATCAAAGGCGAGGTCATCGAGGTCAACCATCAGGTTGTGGACGATCCAACCCTCGTCAACTCCGATCCGACGGGCAATGGGTGGCTCTTCAAGGTCAAGATCGGCGACCGGTCGCAACTCGACAAGTTGATGGATGAGCCTGCGTATCAGAAGCTGATTGCTGATGCCCATTGAGCATATTTGTAGCCGGCCCGCACCAAGGACGCTGTCATGAAATACGAAGAACAAGTGCCGTTCGCGCGGCGTCATATTGGCCCGTCGCCGAGCGATGTGCTTGCAATGCTGGAGACGGTCGACGTTGCGAGCCTCAACGAATTGATCGGGCAGACAATTCCAAAGGATATTCGTCGGCGCGAGCAACTCGTGCTCCCTCCGGCGTTGTCGGAGCCTGAGGCTCTGGCGCGCGCGCGGGAGGTCGCGGCAGAAAACACAAAAATGACCTCACTGATCGGGCAGGGATACTACGGGACGGTGCTGCCTGCGGTCATCCAGCGCAATATTCTGGAAAATCCTGCCTGGTACACGGCGTATACGCCCTATCAACCGGAAATCAGCCAGGGGCGACTCGAAGCGCTTCTCAATTTTCAGACCCTGGTGGCCGACCTTACGGGCCTGGAAATTGCCAACGCATCGCTTCTCGATGAATCCACCGCCGCAGCAGAAGCCATGGCAATGGCGCAACGGATCGCAAATTCCGATCGCACGACCTTCTTTGTGGACGCCGATTGCCATCCTCAATCTCAGGCGGTGCTGGCGGTGCGGGCAGAGGCGCTCGGCTGGAACGTTCAGATCGGCGATCCGATGCGCGATCTGGATGCCGCGAAAGTGTTCGGCGCGATCTTTCAGTATCCTGGCACGTTTGGACACATTCGAGATTTGCGTGGGCCGATTGCACGCCTGAAAGCAGCAAATGCGGTTTCTGTGATTGCAGCTGACCCGCTGGCGTTGGCGATACTGAAACCTCCCGGCGAACTTGGCGCCGATATTGCCGTCGGATCCATGCAACGGTTTGGCCTGCCGATGGGATACGGCGGTCCACACGCCGCCTATATCGCGACCAAGGACGTGCACAAGCGCATGCTGCCGGGACGACTCGTCGGCGTTTCGATTGATAGCCGAGGAAATCGCGCCTTCCGGCTGGCGCTGCAGACGCGCGAGCAGCATATCCGCCGGGAAAAAGCGACGTCGAATATTTGCACCGCGCAGGTTCTGCTGGCTGTCATCGCCTCAATGTATGCGGTCTACCACGGGCCGGAGGGGATTACGGCCATCGCCAAGCGTGTGCACAAAACCGCGGCCGTCCTGCGCAGGGGTCTTATGGCGATCGGCTTGACGGTGGAACCCTCGGAATTCTTTGACACGATTTCGATCGATGTGGGTGGTCGGCGCGATGCGATATTGCGAAACGCCCGTGCAGCGGGGCTTAATTTGCGCGACATTCCGCCGTCGCACGGCCTGTCGCGTATCGGAATCAGTGTTGATGAGACGACAACGTCTGCAATTGTAGAGGCCATCTGGTGCGTCTTTGGCGACACGCCCGAGGCCGCGAAGCGGCGAACGGCGGAACTCGCCGACACGCCGGACGAAATTCCTGACGTGCTGACGCGAAAAAGCTCTTTCCTCGGGCATCCCGTATTTCACCAATATCGTTCGGAAACCGAATTGCTGCGCTACATGCGCCGGCTCGCCGATCGGGACCTTGCGCTCGACCGCAGCATGATTCCGCTCGGTTCATGTACAATGAAGCTCAACGCGACCACCGAAATGGTGCCGCTTACCTGGCCGGAATTTTCCGATATGCATCCGTACGCGCCGCCGTCGCAGGCGCGAGGTTACGCGGCGCTCATCACCGAGCTTGGCGCCACGTTGCGTGCGATAACCGGCTACGACGCAATTTCATTCCAGCCGAATTCCGGCGCGCAAGGTGAATATGCCGGGTTACTCGCGATCCGTGCCTACCATCACGCGCGACGGGAAACGGGCCGTACCGTTTGTCTTATTCCCGCTTCCGCTCACGGAACCAATCCGGCATCGGCACATATGGCAGGGATGGAGGTCGTGGTTGTCGGCTGCAACGGCGACGGCAACGTCGATGTCGATGATTTGAAACGCAAAGCGAGCGAGCATGCCGCCCGCCTGGCTGCCATCATGATCACCTACCCGTCGACGCACGGCGTGTTCGAGGAAGCGATCCGGACGATCTGCGACATCGTCCACGACAATGGCGGACAGGTCTATCTTGACGGCGCCAACCTGAACGCACAGGTCGGTCTGACGCGGCCGGCGGACTACGGCGCCGACGTTGGTCATCTGAATTTGCACAAGACATTCTGCATCCCTCATGGCGGCGGCGGCCCGGGTGTGGGACCGATCGGCGTGAAATCTCATTTGGCGCCGTTCCTGCCAGGTCATCCGGAGTGGCGCGATGGGCCGTCTATCGTGGGTCCGGTATCGGCCGCACCCTACGGTTCTGCGTCAATTCTTGTGATCCCCTGGCTCTATTGCCTGATGATGGGCGCCTCCGGTTTGAAGTCCGCTACCGAAATCGCGATCCTCAATGCCAATTACATTGCGCGGCGCCTCGGTCCTCACTATCCGCTTCTCTACAAGGGTGCCAATGGGCGCGTCGCGCATGAATGCATCATCGACCTGCGCCCGCTGAAAAATTCCGCGGGCATCAGTGTCGACGATGTTGCAAAGCGGCTCATCGACTACGGCTTTCACGCGCCGACGATGAGCTTTCCGGTTGCAGGGACCCTGATGATCGAGCCGACGGAATCGGAGTCCAAGGCCGAGCTCGACCGCTTCTGCGACGCGATGATTGCAATTCGAAAGGAGATCGAGGCAATCGAACAGGGGCAGGCGCCCAGGGAAAGCAATCTTCTCAAGAACGCCCCGCACACGGTGCTTGATCTGGCGGATGACCATTGGCAACGGCCCTACACGAGGTCGCAGGCCTGTTTTCCGGGGAGCGTCGCGCCGTCGCGGAAATACTGGTCACCGGTGAACCGTATCGACAATGCATACGGTGACCGCAATCTGATCTGCTCGTGCCCGCCGCTCGAAGCCTATCAGACCGCCGCGGAATAGCCGTTCGGTTCGTCCCGATCGGTCAATTTTCGCCGCGATTTTCCGGAACGGGAAGGCCGGCAAGCGAAGCAATGAAATCTGCGACGACCTCGCCCAGCATATTGACGTGGCTGCGCATCAGCCGTTGGGCTTCGTCGGCGTTGCCGTTGTCGATCGCCTTGATGATGCCTTCGTGCTCGGCCTGGGACTTGCCCATGCGGCCGGGCTGATATGTGATGTACCTACGATAAGGATTGACCCGATTCCGCAGGGCGCGGCTTTCCTGTTGAAGGAAACGATTCTTGCTTCCGATGAATATGGCTTCGTGAAACTCGTTGTTACTTTCGAAGAATCCCTCGAAATCCTGCTCCGCAATCCGCTTGCCAGCGAGCTTCTGGATTTGCCGGAGCTGCTTTCGTTCAGCGAGCGTCATCCGCCGCGCAGACAGCCGCGCGCACAGACCTTCAAGTTCCGCCATGACCTGGAACATCTCGATCAGTTCGACCAGCGTCAGCTGCTTGACGATCGCGCCATGATGCCTGCGCATCTCGACCAGGCCGCTTGACGCAAGATGCCACAGCGCTTCACGGACCGGAGTGCGTGACACATGAAAGCGATCGGCGAGCTGCTTCTCGTCCAGGCGGGAGCCGGGCGGCAACTTGCCGAGCAGAATTTCTTCCTCTATCTGGCCCAGCAGGTTCTCGGCCCGGGATACGCGCTTGTCGCGTTCAGGCTTGGGGACCGCAATGGTGCGCTTCTTTGCAGCCGCGTTTCGCGAGGCCATCGTTGCTATCCTTTCAGCTTGAATCTCTGCATGGCATGGTCCTTTTAGCCGCCAAACAAGTGGACGAACCACGCACGCAGGCGTTTCCACAGGCTATCGCGCAGCGCGCGGCCGGCATCGAAGGTGGTTGGCTCAACGCGCGGTGAACCGTCGGAAGATTGCGGTGTCACAGCGGAGGAAGCAGCCAGCCGGCGGCCGAGCGTTTCCGAGAAATCTTCAGTCAGTCGCTTGGCGACATCCTCGATCAGTCCAGTGCGGCCAATCTGGGACAGAGGCCCTGCCAATGTAAGATCAGCAGCGATATCGACGACAGCGCCGCCGGGGAGATCAGTGACGCGGTAGGACATTGTGGCTCCGACCCTCGATCCGCCGCGCCGGTCGATGCCTTTCCCTTCGATACTTCCGCTATGTGTCGCCTCGTCGCGCGTGAGGCGACCTTCGCCTTCGATTTTGGCGGACAGCGGCCCAACCTTGAGATTGAATGTGCCGCGATAGCGGTCGTCGCCGAGGCTCTCGCCCAGCTCGGCGCCTGGGATGCAGCTTACGACCGCGGGCACATCGGCGAGGAAGTTCCACACCTCGCCGATCGGCCGGCCGGTCCTGACCTGCTGCTCGATACGCATCGCCTGCCGCCTATTTGTGCTTGACGGTGAACACGAGGCTCACGCTGTCGCCCTTGCCCTCGTTGATAGTGTGGTGCGGATCCTTGGGCTCAAAGAGGACGGCTTCGCCCTGCTTGAGCGTGAATCGTTCGCGCCCGGTGTCGAACGTCAGTTCACCTTCAAGGATGTAGAAGACCTGCGACCAGGTGTCGTGGTGATGCAGTTCACCGCCGGCGCCCGGCGGAGCTTTGGAAACCTGCACCGATAGGTCGCCATCGCCGAAAGGAACGATATTCGCAACTTTCAGCCCGCCAAAATGTGCGGGCGGCGTGAATGTTTCCGGGTTCTTCTCACGCCATATCTTCATGCGAATTCTCCTCTCAGGAAATATGCGCCATGTAGGGGCTGAGTGCCGAACGAACGGGAATCTGCACGATGGCGGGTTTGTCGCCGGCAAGGGCAGCCCGCATGGCTTTCGCAATTTCATCCGGCGTCCGGGCAAATGCTCCGACGCCGCCGAGACCTTCGGCCACCTTGGGCCAGTCGCGCGCCGGAAGATCCATTTCGAATTCGCCGCCATAAGCCGTCTTTTGCGGCAATGCGATAGCGCCCCATTTCTGGTCATCGAGAACGACAATGATGATTGGCCGTCTATAGCGCGCCGCTGTCTCAAGTTCGGTCACATGAAATCCGACACCGCCGTCGCCGACAAACACCACCGCAGGCCGCTTGGGGTAGGCAAAACGCGCACCGACTGCGTAGGGGACTTCGGCGCCGAGGGCGCCCGACTGCCCGGCCCGCAGATAATGATTTGGCTGTCTGAGCTGTATGCGGGCATCAACCCAGAAATCGACATTGCCGTGCGAGCAGACCAGCGTTGTCTCGGATGGCAGCGTCGAAAGGACGGCATCAATAGCCGCGACCGGATGCAAAGCGTCGCCTTCAGCAGAGCGTTCCAGTTGTGCATCGCGCTCCGCGCGCCATGCCTGGGCGAGGCCATCGACCCAATTGCCGTCGATTTTGGGTGCTGCGCATTCCGCCAACATATCGACGAATGAGGACGCCGAGGCGACGGCGCCGTAGTCCGTCTTGCGATTGCGGCCAAGCCGCTCCGGATCGATCACGCATTGCATCACGCGCGTATCGGGGCCGAGCGGCCGCCCGAATTCGAGGTCG
The DNA here is from genome assembly GCA_035691545.1 of Pseudolabrys sp. Classification (GTDB taxonomy): domain Bacteria; phylum Pseudomonadota; class Alphaproteobacteria; order Rhizobiales; family Xanthobacteraceae; genus Pseudolabrys. Next base: position 30,714 of record DASSIT010000029.1, read on the forward strand.
AATTCGAAGTGGTGCCCAAGCAGGATGACGAGGTCAGCCTCGGCGAGCGCGCGCGCGAGCGTCCTGTTGCAGGGGACATAGCCGGGCCCAATGCACAAATTGTGCGTTTCGTCGATCGCGCCTCGCGCAAGCCGAAGCGTTGCGAACGGGAGGTGCAGGCGATCAACGGCCGCCACAAGCTGGGCCGGAGGATCCCAGCGAACATCGTCGCCAAGCAGCAGCAGTGGCCGGCGTGCGTTTGAGATGGCTGTCGTAAATGTCTTGCGGTCTTGTGCGGACAGTCCAGGCAGTGCGCGTGCAAAGTGGGGCAATTCCATATCGTTCGCTGGCGCGGCAAGCACATTGACGGGGATTTCAAGGAAAACCGGGCCAGGCGTACCGGCCCACATCCGGCGAAAAGCAATGTCGATATATTCGGGGATGCGCTCGGTCTGCAGCACGCGGGCGGCAAATTTCGTGACGGGCTGCATGATCGGAATATGATCCGCGGACATGCCCGCGCCGCGTTCGAAAGAGGCCGTATTGGCCTGTGCCCCGAGGATGAGCAGCGGTGTGCCGGCCATCTTTGCGACGAGGGCGGGCGTGACCGTGTTGGTGACACCCGGTCCGAGCGTCACGGCGACCACTCCTGGAACACCG
>DASSIT010000030.1:0-2591 GCA_035691545.1 Pseudolabrys sp.
GAGGCGGGTGTTCGCATTCTCTTCACGTTAAGAGCGACGCGGGGTGTCAGGTTCCCGCACGAGCCTGCTCCCGTAAAATTTGAGCGTTGGACAAAACGTTTGCGCGACGGCTTTCTGCGATAACACTCGCACTATCGCGAGGACAGCAATGGTTGAGAAAGTCATAATGCGAGCGCGTAACGTCATCGATTTCGCAAGCTATCAGCAAGGCCGCAACAAAGCCGGGCGGGCGCAGGCGATTTCGGGGCCGACTTGCCGGCATTGTGGCGCGGCGCTGTCGGATGGCGAGCGCGAAGACGAGTGCTCGAGCATCTCCAACATCGAGAGCTCGCTGCGGCTTCAGGCCGTGGAGATTCTGCGCGGATTGCTTTGATGTGACGTTGCGGCGGCGTGTGCGACAGGCGCGATATGCCGCGCACCTTCACTCAGGCCGCAGCAAGAACTCGTCAAACGTGCTGGCCACCGTTGATGTGAATTTCCGCACCGTTGACGTAAGAGCTCATATCCGTGCACAGCACATAGACGATCTTGGCGACTTCGTCCGGCGTGCCGAGCCGGTGCATGGGAATCTGTTGCTCGACGATTTTCTCTGTGCCCGGCGACAGGATCGACGTGTCGATCTCGCCGGGCGCGATCGAATTGACGCGAACGCCAAGCCGGCCGAAATCCGAGGCCATCTCGCGCGTCAGCGCCGCGAGTGCGGCCTTTGAGGTCGCATAGGCAGCGCCTGCGAACGGATGCACGCGAGAACCGGCGATCGAAGTGACATTGACCACCGACCCCTTCGCCGCCTTCAATTCCTCGATCAGCCCGCGCGCCATCATGATCGGCGCGAAGAAGTTGACCCGAAATACATGGCTCCAGGTCTCGATGTCGGTATTGATCGAGCCCAGCCGGCCGCCGCCTTCCGCTTTCGGCGAAATCGCCGCGTTGTTGACGAGGGCATGCAGCATGCCGCCTTCAAGGCGCCGGCGAATTTCACCAATTGCGCGCAAGGTGTCGTCGTGGTCGGCAAGATCGACCTGGATGTGATCCTCAGGGCCTGCGCCCCACGGGCATTCTTCCGGGAACGGATGACGCGAACAGGTGATGACGCGCCAGCCGGCGCTCGAAAAACGGATCACGGTTGCATGACCGATGCCGCGACTGGCACCGGTCAGAAGCAGCGTACGCCGGGGTCCGTTATTGGATGAAGTGGGCATAGACGGTTCTTTCGTTTTCGTATGCCCGTCCTTTTGCCGGGCATCCACGTCTTCAAGGATACAGCCTCACTTTCGTCCATGCAGAATCCGGCGCCTCGCGGCGGAATTCGACGCGGTCGTGCAGACGGAACGGGCGATCATGCCAGAACTCGAACCGCAGGGGCGCAATGCGCCAGCCGCTCCAGCCCTGCGGCCGCGGCACCTCGCCGACAAGGTATTTTGCGGCGATCTTCGCAATCGCCTGTTCAAAGGCAAAGCGACTTTCCAGCGGCTGCGACTGCTTGGAAGCCCAGGCGCCAAGCTGGGCTTGTTTCGGCCGCGTGGCGAAATAGGCGTCAGCTTCGGCTTCCGTCACGGATCTGACCGGACCTCGGATCCGCACCTGCCGGCGCAGCGATTTCCAGTGAAAAAGCAATGCGGCCTTCGGATTTGCGGCAAGTTCGCGGCCCTTCGAGCTCGCAACATGGCTGTAGAACACGAACCCTTCGACATCAAAGCCCTTCATCAGCACCATCCGCACGTCCGGCAGGCCATCGGGGTCGACGGTTGCAAGCGCCATGGCGTTGGGGTCGTTGGGTTCGGCTTTTGCTGCTTCCGCAAACCATTCACCAAACAGCGCAAACGGCTCCTCGGCTGCGGTGAAATCACCTGATGTTAAGGGTGTCGGGTGTTTGATGGATGTGGTGTCCGTCATCTTGGGAGTTCCGTGTTGCGCCCGCCCGCGGCCCGATCGGCGTTGCAGCCCGATATCAGCTTCGCCCTATATAGGGCATGGGGGCGCTTTGGCCTATCGCCGATGCGGCCGGCCGGCACTGCGATGGCGTTGCTTTTGATCGGGATCGGTGCCGGCGGCTGTAGTCTGAACCGCTTCGACGGCATTTTCGGCAAAACGAGTAACGACGTCACCGGCTCGCTCGGACCCGCGCCACAGCCCGTCCCGTCAGAGCCTACGGAGACCGATCTTGCATTCACCCGCAACGCGGCTTCCGACGTGCTGACGAGGGGCGACAAGGACGCGAGCCAGCACTGGGAAAATCCAGAGACCGGCGCACGCGGCTCGGTAACGCCATTGGCCCAAGCCTATTCCTCTGATGGGCGGACTTGTCGGGATTTTCTTGCCAGTTACGTCAACGGCAGCGCTGAAAGCTGGTTACAGGGAGCCGGTTGCCGGGCCGCTCATGGGCGATGGGAAATTCATACCTTAAAGCCCTGGAAACAAAGTTAAAGGTTGTGCGTGTCTAAAATCCGATTTTGCGTCGAAGCGGGTTCTAAACTAATGGATGGCGATCCTCATCTGAGCCGACAGTTCTTTTCCGGGCAGTTCCCGCCCCGTTGCAAAAATGCCACGATGACCCCAAATGAAAATTCAAACGGGCTCTTCACTCGAAC
>DASSIT010000031.1:0-35567 GCA_035691545.1 Pseudolabrys sp.
TGTTGCGGCTGGTTTGGGGCTTGGCATCATCTCGGCACCAATGCAGAACGTTTCCATTCCGGGTGTCGTATATCGCAAGATCAGTGGCGCTCTCCAGGAGGCCGAGATCGCGGTCGCTTTTAGGAAGAGCGAGAGTGCTCCAGTCGTAAAATCCTTTATTCAGCGTGTGCGAGCAAAGGCGCGGGCAAGTCTGAGTTGAGAAGAGTGTGGCCCCTGTTGCGGGGCCTCAAGGATGACTACGCGCAACCGCATCGTCTTTTCACGATGTTTCGATATAAATGAAAGAGCGGGGGCCAGCCCATTGGCACTTCGCCAATGCAAACACAAAAATCGTGAAGCAGTCTGCCGCGTGTCGGGTGGCGCGCAGCTAAGGACGGATTTTCGCGTCGAGCCGCTGAGCAAGACGGCCAAGGTCAACGACCATGCGCTCGTGGGTCCCGTTTCCAATCTCCTCGATCTCGTCATGCGCGCTCACGTTGAACTCGATCCGGCGACCGTCGACTTTGGTGACTACCGCTTCGGCTGTCACGCGATGTCCGACCGGCGTTGCGGCAAGATGACGGATATTCACCGCAGTTCCGACCGCGCTTTCGTTCGGCTCCAGGTAGTCCCGCACCGCGTTGAGCGCGGCATTCTCCATTGCCGTCACCATCATCGGCGTGGCAAACACAGGCGGCAACGCGGCATCCTTGAATTGACTAGCGAGGTGGGCGGGCGCGACACGCAGCGAGTAGGTGCCTTTTGCTCCAACGGGGATTGGGCGCATCGGATCAGCCCTCAATGCGTGGGATATGGTTGATCGCCGGCGCGAGGATAATCAGTAGTAATCCGCATAGCGCGATCGGCAAGAAGGCCATGCCGGCGATACCACTGATATCCCAGGCGAGCCCGCTGATCACGGGGATAAATACGGCGCAGCTGTAGCTGATTGTGAACATTGCCGCCGTGACGCGGTGTACGTCCTCCGGTGGGCTGAGCAATGGCGGCAACGCCAGCACAAGAATGAGTATGGAGGCGGCAGCAAACCCCTGTAGCGCCGCCGCGGCCACCACCCAGGAGCCGCTTCCGAAAACGATGCTCGCTGTCGCGAAGATGATGATCAGCCCGCACACGAAATAGGGCCAAGTCTTTCGCTCCAGCCGCCCGGCTACAGCAAGCAATATGATCGATGCTGGCAATTGCCCCAGGTTCAATGCTGAAAGTGCTGCGCTGATCCAATCGGCTTCGCCGTTGCTCTTCAGATAGTCTGGAATAAAAGTATTGATACCGAAATAGATCGCATTGACGGTGCCAAGCATAAGGCCAAGCCGCCAAATCAGGGTATTGTTCCAATCCGGCCACCAACGTCGCGCAGTCTGCGGTCCATTTGTAGCTTGCGGCCGCGGTGCAAAGGCCATGACCGCAATACCGATCATGGCAACCGGTAAGCTCCAGATGACAAAACCCCATTGCCACTTGCCGTCAACCAGCGGAAGAATCAGCGGGAGCATCAGCGCAACCGGCAGAATTTCGCCAATCAACAAGCCATTTGTGTAGACCGCTGTGGCAAATCCGATCCGCTGCGGCACCCAGACGCGCACAGTCGGCGGCATTGCAACCTGCATGATCGCCACGCCTGCACCCGTCACCACGGTCATAGCGTAGAGCCATGTGACATCGGGCAGCGCACCTCGCAACGCGCCTCCGACCGCGGTAACTGCAATCCCGACCACAAGGGCGGCGTTTATTCCAATTCGGGCGATCAACAACGAACCCGGCACTGCCGCAATGGCAAACAGCATTGAGGGCAGGCCGGTGAGGATTCCTACCTGAGTCTCGCTCAAATTCATTTCATCGTGGATGAGGGGAATGACTGGCGGCACCGCCAGAATCGTGAACCGCAGGGCAGTCCCCAACAGCCAGAGCAGGCAGAGCGAAGTGAGTACATGCACTCGCTTCGATGCATCAGTGCGGTCATTCATTGCGAGACTGGCCTAGCGAATTTGCGCGCGCCGCAAGTTCACGGCGCACAACATCGGAAAGTGAGTGAATACGTGAATCAAACTTGATTCCGCGGATGTTAAATGCCGTGGCGGCAGCTACGTCTTCATCCTTGTCCCCGATCAGGAAACTAGTTTTTGTATCGATTGGCCATTCTACCGCAGCCTGCTCGAGCATGCCGGGGCCCGGTTTTCGGCATCGGCACTGCACTGCCAGCGATTTAATCGTCCCCTCGGGGTGGTGCGGACAGTAATAGAACGCGTCGATATGAGCTCCGTGGGCGGAAAGGTCAGCCTGCATTTGGGTATGGAACGATTTCACGGAGCTTTCGTCGAAATAACCGCGAGCAACCCCGGACTGGTTGCTGATGACGAATACATAGTAGCCCGCCTCGTTCAGCAGCCGCACCGCTTCCTGTGCTCCAGGAATCCATTCAAGCTGATCGGTCCGGTGAGCGTAACCAAGATCCGCGTTGAGGACGCCGTCGCGATCGAGAAACGCAGCTGGAAGACGCCGTCTGGCCCTTTTCATTGCTGAAGCGCCTGTCGATGTCGCGTTATGGATTGCCGGTGGCTGATTCAGCATCAGCCACGGCTCGCTTGAACGCTTCCATGCGCAGGCCGCTGATAATCCATATGATGCCGCCCGGAATACCAAGAAGAAAGTATGCCGCTCCGAACAATATGGATAGAGTGAGGCCGTCGCTTTGCGCCAGACCCGCATAGGTGAAGGTCGCAATCATTGTGCTTTCACGGACGCCCCAGCCGGCGATTGATATCGGGACGGTTGCAACCAAAAGCACCGGCGGCAACAGAAAGAGAATCTGCGCGAAACTGACCGGCGCCGCGACTGCTTTTATGCACCCCCAGGCCGCGGCAATAGTCAGCAGATGAATTGCAATCGAACATGCGATGACAATGCTAAGCGACCGGCGCGACTGGCATAGCGCCACAGTAGCGCGCGAAGCGGCGGATAAATGTCGAGTGATTGCGCGGCGGTCAAACCATCGCTGAAATCGGGTACCAATCAGCAAGAACGCCAGCGGAGCCGTAAGTGCGCCGAATGCGATCACAAACAGGACAGCACGCGCGGCCGGTTCGTAAATAAGCTGGAGCGTCCATGGCAGGCAAAAGACAGCGATCAAGGCTAAAATAAAAACGCCGACAATCCGGTCTATCAATACGGAGTAGACCGCAATCGCCCATCCAGCGCCATCGCGGGCGAGCATCCAGATCCGAGCACCGTCGCCGCCAACCGTTGAAGGCAATACCTGATTGAAAAATGCAGCGATGAAGCTGATTTGCAGGGCCGATCCAAACCCCAATCTTGCGCCACATGCGACCGCAATCTGCTGCCAGCGAGCGGCGAGCAGTGCGGTTTGGATGACCAGCAGAAATACTGCGAGGATCACCCAGCCCGGCTTCAATGCAGCCAGACGCGTGGTGAAGGCGCTAAAGTCGACCCAGCGCAAGGAGAAATAAAGCAACAGGGCGGAGATCGTCGCCTTCGCCAGCAGCGTCAGTGTGCGGCGCATGGACGCGTCGTCCCCAAAACGGTTGAAAAGGTATCTGGGCCGGTTGGCGGGCTTCGCACGCCCGAATTAAGGAAGCAAGTGGACGTCTGTCCAGGGCTAAGTAATTGGAAACAGGGAAATTAACCCGTCTGCCGGGTAAGCGCAGCGCGCCCCGGAGTTTGCTATTATGCTCGCACACTCCAGCGACAAGGGGATCCATTGAATATCGAATCGACCAAGCGGACGGCTTCCGCCCCGACGAGCGTGAGGGCTGCCGATCTGACGATCGTTGGAGGTGCCGGTCACGTTGGGATTCCACTCGCGCTCGCCTTCACCGAAGCCGGGCTAACGGTCAACGTAAACGACGTTAACGAGGCGGCGTTGGATTCGCTGCGCGCCGGCAAGCTCCCATTCATCGAGTACGGTGCGGCGCCGCTATTGGCGAAGGCACTGGCCGGCAACAAACTGGTCTTCACATCGTCTCCGGCCGCAATAGAACGCACGGGACCGGTGATCGTTACGATCGGTACGCCGGTCGACGAATTTCTCAATCCGGTGCAGGTCGAGATCCAGCGATGTGTAGATAGTTTGTTGCAACACGTCGACGATAGCCAATTGCTGGTTCTGCGTTCGACAGTCTACCCGGGGACGACCGATTGGTTACATGAATATCTTCGCCGTCTCGGGCGCAAGAACAGGATCGCGTTCTGTCCGGAGCGTGTCGTGCAAGGCTATGGAATCAAAGAATTGCGCGACATGCCCCAAATCGTCAGCGCGACCACGCCTGAAGGAGAGCGAGAAGCAAGCGACCTGTTTCGTCGGATTGCCCCGGAGCTGGTCGTCGTGAAACCAATCGAGGCGGAATTTGCCAAACTTTTCAACAATGCGTATCGATACATCGAATTCGCGGCAACCAATCAGTTTTATTTAATCGCAAAATCAGCTGGAGCAGACTACCAAGCTGTCATGCGCGCGATGAAGCATAACTATCCGCGCGCAAAAAATTTCCCTGGTCCGGGCTTTTCGGCGGGCCCCTGTTTGTTCAAAGACACAATGCAACTTGCAGCCTATGCGCGTAACCAATTCGGGCTCGGTCATGCGGCCATGCAGGTGAATGAAGGTTTTGTCCTCCAATTGGTGGATGACCTGCGCCGCACCCACGACATGTCAAAGATGACGGTTGGCCTCCTCGGTATGGCGTTCAAGGCGGAAATCGACGATATCCGCGCATCATTGAGTTACAAGCTCAAGAATGCCCTGCAAATGTATGCGCGCGAAGTTCTCGCGACCGATCCGTATGTCACGATCGACCGGTCGCTGCTGCCACTCGACCAGGTGGTTGCACGGAGCGATATCCTGATTTTATGCACGCCACATTCCGCCTATGCTGAGGCGGATTTCGGCAGCAAACCCGTGGTCGACGTGTGGGGCTTTCTCAAGAACGCCAAAATCGTGTACTGAGCGTGGCGCCGAAATGAGGTCCCGTCATCGCCGGTTTGCGGAATATGCTTCTCACTGCTGTGCAATCCAAATCCGCGGGTAGCGCAAAGATACTTTCGGTCTGGAAAATCTCGAAATGATGCTGTTCTCGAAACTCACGACACGACAAATCCTGATCATTGTGCACGACGTCTTGGCGACGGCGGCAGCGATTATTGCGACTTTTTTCTTGCGGTTCGAAGGTTCAACTCTCAGTGAACGTTTGTACGGCTTCGGGCCGTTCCTGCCGCTTTTTCTAGTTTACGCGGCTGCCGTTTATTACTTGATCGGTCTACATCGAAACAAATGGCGCTTCACATCGGTTCCTGATCTCTTCAACCTGTTTCAGGCATCGACCGTCCTCGCGGTATCGCTGCTTGCTCTCGACTACGTTTTGGTCGCGCCGAATATCTATGGAACCTTCTTCTTCGGCAAAGTTACGATTCTGCTCTACTGGCTGATACAGATGTTTTTTCTGGGCGGCCTGCGTGTCATCTATCGCTATTTTCACTATGCCCGGACTCTGCAACGCGTAAAAATAGCGGACGCTGCGGCTACACTCGTGCTCGGGCGGGCCGCGGACGCGGAAGTTCTTTTGCGCGGCATCGAGAGCGGCGCGGTCAAGAAGATTTGGCCCGTCGGGATACTTTCACCGTCGGTGGCCGACCGAGGCCAATCGATCCGCGGCGTGCAGGTACTTGGAGATATCGACGATCTTGAACGAATCGTCGCCGACCTGGAGCATCGCGGCGAACGGGTGATGCGACTTGTGCTGGCGCCTTCCGCGCTCGCTCCGGAAGCCAGGCCGGAAGCGATCCTGATGAGAGCGCGCAGACTCGGCCTGAATTTAAGCCAGTTGCCTGCGCTCGATGCTGAGGGTCCTGCCGTCCAGCTGGCGCCGGTTGCGGTCGAAGATCTTCTGCTGAGGCCAAGCGTCAAGATCGATTACCGCCGGCTGGAAACATTTGTAAGTGGCCGGGCCATTGTTGTAACTGGGGGCGGCGGCTCAATCGGCGCCGAGATCTGCGATCGTATTGCAACCTTTGGTGCGGCGCGTCTGCTGGTCATCGAGCAATCTGAGCCGGCATTGCATGCGGTTCTTGAGGCTCTCAAGCGTAAGCAGAGCGGGACCGAGATTTTCGGCCGGATTGCGGATATTCGCGACCGGCAGCGGGTTACGACCCTTATTACGCATTTCAAGCCCGATATCGTCTTTCATGCAGCGGCGCTCAAACACGTGCCGATGCTCGAGCAGGACTGGGACGAAGGCATCAAGACGAACGTATTCGGCTCGATCAATGTTGCCGACGCTGCCGCCGCCGCCGGCGCGGCAGCCATGGTGATGATTTCGACCGACAAGGCCATCGAACCGGTATCTGTGCTGGGAGCGACCAAACGCCTTGCGGAAATGTATTGCCAGGCGCTTGACGACGAATTGTCGCGCCGCGGTCAGCGCTCGATGCGGCTGATTTCGGTCCGTTTTGGCAACGTGCTCGCTTCGAATGGGTCGGTCGTTCCGAAATTCAAAGCGCAAATCGAGGCTGGCGGGCCGGTAACGGTCACGCATCCCGACATGGTCCGATATTTCATGACCATTCGTGAGGCATGCGATCTGGTTGTTACAGCGGCAAGCCATTCATTGGGTCGTTCGAATGGCGACATTTCCGTTTATGTGCTCAACATGGGGCAGCCGGTAAAGATCGTCGATCTCGCCGAACGAATCATCAGGTTGAGCGGGCTTGAGCCGGGACGCGACATCAAGATCACCTTCACAGGCGTCCGTCCCGGCGAACGTTTGCATGAAATCCTGTTCGCGCGCGAGGAGGAGAGTGCAGAAATCGGTATACCCGGCATTGTTGGCGCCAAGCCCGTTTCGCCGTCGCTTGATGCCATCCGCGCCTGGGTTGCGACTTTGGAGCAAGGCGTGGCTCGCGGGGAACGGACCGTGATCTACAACGTGCTGCGTGACGCGGTTCCTGAATTCCGCGGTGAAGCTGCCTGAGGGATATGACGGTGGATCCAGCGACATTGTTTAAATCGGAATTCGCGGAACATAGCGACGTTGTGCGCCGTACCGAGGCGGAGCTTGCCGCCAAATTTGCGGAATTGGCTCGAGCCTGTGCGAAGTCGATCCGCGCCGGCGGCAAACTCATGTTTTTCGGCAATGGCGGCAGCGCGGCTGACGCCCAGCACCTCGCGACTGAGCTGACGATACGCTACAAAGCCGATCGCGCGGCGATCGCCGCAATTGCGTTGACGACCGACAGCTCGGCGCTCACGGCCGCCGGAAATGATCTCGGTTTTGAGAGTATATTTGCACGGCAGATCGAGGCGTTAGGCCGGCCCGGTGACGTTGCCGTTGCAATCTCAACATCGGGCAAGAGTCCGAACATCATTGCGGCGTTGAAGCAAGCGAGGACGATGGGGCTTGTGACCGCCGCTTTCGGTGGCAACAGCGGTGGTGACATGGGCGGCCTTGTCGACCACCTCTTAGCGGTGCCGTCCACGACCACCGCGAGAATTCAGGAAATGCACATCACGTTGGGCCATATCCTGTGCGCGTCACTTGAAATCGAACTGGGGTTGGCCGCTAAGCAATAATCGCATCGGGATTTCAGTGGCTTAGGCAGTTCGAACTGATTTTACATCATGAAAACGGCGTTCCTTATGCTGAAAATTGCTTGACTCGATGTGGCCGACGTTTTTCCCTTGTGGCAGGGAGAAACACGTCCATGAACGCAACCATTTTGCCGGGTCCGGGTGCCAAGCCGCGTGCCCAACGAACCCGTGATGGCGACGGCCACAGCATCCAATCCGTCGACCGCGCATTGTTTTTGCTCGAGACCATCGCCGAGGCCGGAGGTCAGGCGACGCTGACGGAATTGGCGAACCGGACCGGCCTCAATATTTCAACGTGTCATCACTTGCTGGCGACTCTGATACGACGCGGTTTCGCAACCAAAGTCACCGGCCGGCGGCTTTACGCGCTGGGCGCGCGCATCTTTTATCTCGGTCACGCCTGTTTGCAGGTCGATTTGCCGCGCCGCGCGCAGCCTTACCTTGAGGCTATCAACCAGGCGACCGGCGAAACGGTGCATCTCGCTGCGCTTCAAGGCGACAGTGTTGTCACGCTATCCGTTCGCGAGGCGCGGCACGCGGTCCGCGTTGACACCGGCAAGGTTGGAAAGGTCGAAGCGCCCCATGCAACCTCTGTCGGCAAGGCAATTTTGGCCTGGCTGCCGGAGGATGAAATCAGGCGCATGCTTGCCGGTGGATTGAAAAGCTTTACCGAAAAGACAATTACCGATCTGCCGGCACTGCTTGAATCCCTTCGTGTCGTCCGACGCAACGGATACGCGATCGATCGCGAAGAATACCTGCCCGGCGTCATTTGCGTCGGCGCAGCAATCCGCGACCAGGCTGGGACAGTCATTGGTGCGATCAGCGCCTCGACGCCGACGATGCGGGCAAGCGACGAACACATTGTGCTCATGCGCAATGAGATCACTGCTGCGACCCGCGGGTTGTCGGCGGAGTTCGGCGAACCTGGTTCGCAGGCAAGCGAGCGGCCCCAGGCCATCGCCAACTAGACCGCTTGGACGCAGAGAATCCATACTGGAGGGCACATGTACGCACCGGCCGGCGTCAAGACCAATCACAACGAATTTCCCATACCCGATAGCCAGCGAGCCTGGGTTCTCGGCGATCCCGGACAGCTGAGTATCGCGACCAAACCGGTACCCGTTCCGAAGAAAGCTGAGGTCCTCGTGCGCATCGATGCGGTCGCAATCTGTGCGACGGACCTCGAGATCATTTACCACGGGCCGCCCGCTTCGATTGAGGGTGGCATGCCGTTCAACAAGAACTTCACGCCCGGTCATGAGTACATGGGCACCGTGGTGGCGCTCGGCCCGGGCGTCGATGAATATGGAATTGGACAGCGCGTCGCCGTTGAAATCCATGCAGGCTGCGGACAATGCAAACGCTGCCGCGAAGGCATGTACACCTCATGCCACAACTACGGCCTCAACTACGGAGATGTCGATAAAGGCCATCGCGCCAACGGATTTACGACCGACGGGGGCTTTTGCGAATATCAGGTCAACAACATTAACACATTGGTTGCGATTGCGGACGAAATGTCCGACGAGGAGGGCACGCTCGTCGTCACCGCGGGAACCGCGATGTATGCGCTCACCGAGCTGGGCGGGCTCGTCGCCGGTGAAAGCGTCTGCGTGACCGGGCCCGGCCCAATCGGCTTGATGGCCGTCGCCGTGGCGAAGGCGTTGGGTGCGCAGCCGGTGATTCTGACCGGAACGCGCGATAATCGTCTGAAAATAGGGCTGGACCTCGGCGCCGACCATGTCGTGAATATCCGCAAGGAGCCCGATGTAGTCGCGGCGGTGAAGAAATTAAACGGCGGCAAAGGCGTCGATTACGTTGTCGAATGCTCGGCCGCAACCAGTGCTGTCAACGATGCGGTTCGTATGGTCAATCGCGGCGGACGCGTCTGCCTCGCCGCCTTTGCGCATGAAGAAGTACCGGTCGATGTCGCTCACATCGTCCGCAACAACATTTATGTTTATGGAATCCGTGGTGAGGGAAAGAGTGCGACTCATCGCGCCGAAGCGTTCATGAAGCAGAAGCGCTTCGATGCGACAAAGATCCATACACACACATTTCCGCTCGGCGATCTTCCGACTGCAATCCGCTACGCCAAGGATCGCGTTGAAGACGCGATCAAGGTCGTAGTGAAAGCGAATATGGGTGCCGCCCAAAAGGAAGCGGCGGAGTGAGCCAAGTCCTCATCCTGAACAGGCCGCCGAAACCATGCGTCTCGCAAAGGTGACGGGCGGCTTCGTATATGGGCTTTGCAGCGAGTGCGCTGCTGGCCTCGGCGCTGGCGGACGATCCGCGCTATGGTATCGCATTCTGCGGCGACGGTTCCTTCATGATGAATCCGCAGATCCTGATCGACGCAGTCCAGCACCGTGTGCGCGGAATGATTGTGATAGTCGATGACCGGCGTATGGCGGCGATCAGCGGCTTGTAGATCGCGCAGTACAAGACCGAATTCCTTACCAACGATGAAGTCGCCGTCGACTATCAACGCGTTGCTGCCGCGGTATCCGGCGTTCTCGCTCTGTCGGGCGGTGACAGTGCAGAGTCATTGCGATCCGCGCTGAAGTCCGCACAAGCTCATGATGGTCTCTCGGTTGTCCATGTTCCCGTGTATTGCGGACCGGATGAGTTGGGCGGCCTCGGCGCATGGGGCGAATGGAATGTCGGCAACTGGTGTGATGATGTTCAGCGCGCCTGGATCAAGCAGGATCTCTAGCGGACCCGGCGCTTGTCCGGCTCGCCAACGTGGCGGCTTGAGCCTTTATTTGCGGCATTTCGGGCTGATTTCGTCATAGTTCCACCCCGGATTGCCAATTGTCCGGCCCGGGCGGGGGAACGACCCCCGTCTATGGGGAGTTTCCATCGGGCCATAGATACTGCTGCGTGGCGGATAACCGTTCCACTCATCCGGGAGGTAACGATGGTTCAAGCTGAAAAGGTGAAAATATCAAATTTCCACGAGACTGATTCGAAAAAGCATTCGGACGACGAGCGTGCACGCATTGAGCAGAACGAAGATGATGTTGTCGTCAATTCTGACGAAAGTTTCCCCGCGAGCGATCCGCCCAGCTGGACACCCGTGCAAGGTGTTGTTTCCGCCGATGAGCGGAAAAAGCGGCGGAAAAGCAAATGAAGAGTGTCAACTACGCCTCATCGGAATTGCATGCTGAGGAGTTTTTCTGCGTTGCCGCAGAGCACTTTTTGCTTGTCGGCCTCGGATAGGCCGAGCGCTTCGACGGTCATTATGGTTGGGGTGATTGGGCCCAACGGTGTATCGGTGGCAAAGACAACCTGATCGGCGCCGAAAAATTCTAGGCCGCAGCGTGTCGCGTGGACACCGCCACCGAACATTGCCGTATCCGCGTAGAAACCATGCAGATAATCCATGTGCGGTCGTTTCAGCGACGGTAAAATCTTCGAATAGTCTTCGTCCGATGTCCGCTGCCCGAGGACCTCGAGGCCAGGGCCGACGCGGCCGTCGTAATAGGGGATCATCCCGCCAAGATGGTGCGTGATGATCTTTAATTTCGGATACCGGTCGAAAATGCCGGCAAATACCAGCCGCACCATCGCCACCGACGTTTCATATGGCCAATGGAAACACCACCACATCTCGAAGCGGGATTTTTTCTCGGCCGGATAGTCCGGCATGGCCGCAGTGCCGACCGGGTGCAGCCAAATAGGCAATTCAAGATCGGCCATGGTCGAGAAGATCGGTTCAAATTCGGGATCGTCAAGCGGCCTTCCGGCGACATTGGTGTAAAGCAAGACACCACGCGCACCCAGGTCTTTAACTGCGCGGCGCGCTTCGGCAACCGAACCCTCCACGTCGGTCATGCACAGCGCCGCGGCAAAAGCTGGAAAACGTTGGGGATGTTTCCGGCACAGCTCGCCCATCGCATCATTCGCGATACGTGCCAGATTGAGGCCTACATCCGGCGGCGCGATGTCCTCGATTGCGGGATTCGGCAGCGAGATGATTTGCCGGTAATCGCCATATTCATCCATTTCCCTGAAACGTGCGTCCAGATCGAACAGCTTCGTTACGCCCCGCAACCGTTTGCCGATATTCTCGAGCTTGGGCGCGACCCTGGTCATCTCCTGGAAAAATCGTTCGGGGAAAATGTGACAATAAATATCGACGATCGTACTCATGTTCTACCTCTCACTTCCTTTTCCAATACCAGCTGGCGCTGCAAGGGCAGGGCCTGCCAGCCGAACCGCTCGACGATTAGCCCCCACAAACCCCGCGGCGCCCATAACATCACCGCTATTGCGACCGCACCCATGATCAGCAAGTAGGCTGTCCCCAAGCCCGCCAAAGTCTGACGCAGAAAGAAGAAGACAATAGTGCCGACGATCGGACCTTCAATTCTGCCAATGCCGCCGATAACTGTTATGAAAATGATGAACGCGGTCCAGTCATTCACGCTAAATGCGGTATCCGGAGAAATACGGAGCTTTTGCAAGAAGATAAATGCGCCGACGATCGATGTGCCGAAGGCGGCGAATACATAGACCGCAAATTTGATTCCCCACACGTTAATTCCAGTGCTCTGTGCCGCGATTTCGTTGTCGCGAATAGCTGTCAGTGCGAGGCCATGGCGAGATCGCAAAAGTATCGTAATCGCGCCTAAAATGGACGTCATGAGTGCGAGCGCCAGCCAGTAAGTCTCGAACTCGCGAATTTGACGGCTCGACGCCATGGAAATTATCACGGCCGCCGGAAGGCTGATGCCGGAGCCGCCTCCCAGAACCGACACCTGCGATGCAAGGAGGCGGAATACCTCGGCGACGACCCAAGTCCCGATCGCGAAATACGCGCCGCGCAGGCGAAAAATCAGTACCGCGACCGGAATGGCGATGAGCGCACCAATCGGGCCGGCAATGAAAATGGCGAACACCGGGTCGACGTCCAATAAAATGGCAAGCGCGAATAAAATATATCCGCCCAGTCCAACGAAAGCTTGCTGGCCGACAGAAACCAGGCCGGTATAGCCGGCGAGGAGATTCCAAAGACTTGCGAGGGCAACAAACGTAAACATCTCAGCAAGCAGCCGAAGTGTCTGCCGATCGCCCCAATAAGGCGCAACCGTCAAGACGATGATGGCCGCGGCGATGATCCCGGCGCCGATGCGGCTCGACCGTGTCCCGTGCTCGACAATCATCCTGACACCTTGGGGAACAATCCCTGCGGCCGCGCTGCGAGAATGGCGAGAAACACGATGTGTCCAGCGAGTAGTTGCCACCCGGGGTCGATCTGTGCGCCGATGGCCTGAGAGACGCCGAGAATGATTCCGCCAGCGAGCGTCCCCCACATGCTGCCGAGGCCGCCGATGATCACCGCCTCAAAGCCGAAGATCAGCCGTGCCGGGCCTATCGAAGGATCAAAATTGGCACGAATTGCCAGAAACACGCCGGCGATCGCAATGACCGCCAGCGACAATGCCATCGCTGCGGCAAAGACATGACGCGTATCTAAACCCATCAACTGGGCGACGGCTTGATCGTCGGATGTCGCCCTGAACGCGCGGCCGAGTGCGGTCCGGTAAAACAGCAATTGCAGGGCCGCGACTACGGCCATGGCCACTGCAAACTGAACCAGCGGCAGGACGCCGATCCAGATGCCTTGTGCGATTTCGAAGGCCTGAATTTCGATGGAACCTGCCTGGAGTCGGCGGCTGTCAGCGGTGAAAAATTCCAGAAGTCCGTTCTGAATGATGATCGAGAGACCGAATGTCACCAACAGTGGCGGCAAAAGGTCGTCGCCGAGTGTGCGATTAAGGAGGCCACGTTGCAGCGCATAGCCGATGGCCGCCATTGTCGGCAGGACCAGGAGCAGCGACGCGAGCGGCCCTATCCCAAATGCTTGCGTCACCATCAGCGATACGTATGCCGCCAGAACAATCAAGTCGCCATGCGCGATGTTGACAAGTCGCATTACGCCGAAGATGAGCGAAAGCCCCGCGGCGAACATGGCGTAGAGCCCGCCGATGAGGGTTCCTTGCAAGACAATATTGACCCATTGCATGGATTACACCCCGAAATACGCGGCTGAAATCTTTTCCCGCGTCATTTGCCCTGCTGGACCTTCAAGGGCAACCCGGCCTTCCTGAAGGCAATAGATATGCGTGGCGGCTTTAAGAGCCTGCACGATGTCCTGTTCCACGATGATCGCTGACAAGCCTTCCGCCACGATGTTGGGAAGTTGGGCGTAGATATCGCGGACGATGATGGGCGCGAGGCCAAGGCTGATTTCGTCACAGAGCAACAATCTCGGGTTTGACATCAACGCCCGGCCGATAGCGGCCATCTGTTGCTGGCCGCCCGAAAGTGCGGGAGCGGGCAGATGCCGAAGCTCGGCCAACACCGGAAACAGATCGTACACGCGCGACAGCGTCCACGGTCCCTGTCTCCGCGATTGGCCGCCGATGAGCAGATTTTCCTCGACGTTCAGCGATGGAAAAAGCCGTCGGCCTTCAGGCACGAGTGCAATTCCGCGCGCAAGTACTTCGAATGCAGCTAAACGGGTCGTAACCTCACCCTCAAACAAAATCTCTCCGCGATGCGGATGAATCAGGCCTGCGATTGATTTCAGCAGTGTGCTTTTGCCAGCGCCGTTCGCGCCGATGACGGCAATGACCTGGCCGGCCTGAACTTTCAACGTCACTCCGAACAGCGCTTGGAAATCGCCGTAGAAGGCATCGATCGCGTCGACCTTCAGAAGATATCGCTCAGGCATCGGTGTCGATACCCATGTAGATCTCCGCCACTTGTGGGCTCCGAATGACCTTGGCCGGGTCGCCTTCGGCAATGAATTTGCCGTCATGCAAAACCAGGAGGCGGTCGACAACGGCGAGGAGGGCATGCACGACATGTTCGATCCAGATGATCGAAATGCCGGCCGCACGGACGTCATTGATCAGCTTTATCAGCGCCGCACATTCATGCTCTGTGAGGCCACCGGCAACTTCGTCTAGCAGCAGCACGCGCGGTTTCGTCGCCATCGCGCGTGCTAGTTCCAGCCGCTTGCGGTCGAGCAGCGTGAGGCGGCCGGCTCGCATGTTTGCCTTGCCGACGAGTTCGCAGCGCGCGAGCAATTCCGCGCAGCGGCCGTAGACAATGGATTCACGCTCGCCCCCACCAAAAGCGGCCGCTACCACTACGTTTTCGAACACGGTCATGCCGGAAAATGGCTGCGGTATCTGGAAAGAGCGGGCCAACCCCATCCGGCAGCGGCGCTCGGCGGGAAGCTGGGTGATGTCATCGCCGGCAAACAGCACACGGCCGAAATCGGGTGACACTGTTCCCGAAGCAATACCGAACAACGTGGTCTTGCCGGCCCCATTCGGCCCGATGATGCCGAGCGCTTCGCCGTCCTTGAGCTCGAGATCGATGCTGTCGGCGACGACCACGGCGCCGAACCGCTTGGAAATACGCTCAAGGGAAAGGATAGACGGCATTTTCGCTCCGTCGCCATGCGCGGGCTTTTCCCGCGCGTACCGCTTAGGACGCAAGGAACTGCCTAAGCGCGATGGCCGGGACGGGCCCGGCCATGCTTGTGTTTCCTGTTACGACAGCGGCTGCAGCTTTCCACCAACTGGAACATTCGGGGCGGTTTTGTTCTCGGCGATCACCAGATCGAATTTTCCGTTCTTGCGCTGCCATTGTCCGGCCACCAGCGGCGTTTTGGTCACGTTCTTCACCGGAACACCCGTCCACTGAATCGGTCCAACGATTGATTGGTAGTTGGTTGCAACGATTGCCTCAAGAATTGACTTCGGATCACTCAAATTCTTCGTGCGCTTGAGCACGTCGATGGCTACTTCAAATAATGCATGCTGGAATCCGATTGGCTGCGTCCAGGGCCGGTTTGACGCGCGAGTATATGCATCGGTGAGCTGCTGGCAGCTTTGGCCAGTGAGGCCGGACTTGAATGGATGGTGAGGCGTCCACCAGACCTCGCTTGTGAGTCCGTTACCGCGCTCGCCCAATGAGTCGATGACCGAGGGAAACAGCAACGCCTTGCCTATGGTGACTATTTTCGGTTTGAAGCCTTGCTGAGCCGCCTGAGACCAGAACGTCGCAAAATCCGGCGGGATCATGTTGCCGGTTACGATCTCGGCGGCTGCAGTCTTGAATGCGGAAATTTGCGATGTGAAATCGCTGTTCATGAGCTGGTAGCGGCCTGGGTCGTGCAGCTTGTAGCCGGCCTTGGCGAGTGCGGGCGGCAAGCCGAGCTTTGGGTCGCCCCATGCATTGCCATCAGCGTCGTTGGGAAAGAGGCCACCGACCACCTTGTTGGTTGGAAGCTCATCCCAAAGTGCCAGGAATGAAGCGATCACATCCTCTAGGCCCCAGAAAAAATGATAGGTCCACGTAAAGCCCTTTTTGGGATCGCCCTTGCGGCCGAAAAAATAAGGTTGCCACGGGCAGTTGGTGGTGATGCACGGCACTTCGTTAACTTCAGCCTGATCCGAAACCGGATTGGTCGTGTCAGGCGTCGCAGAGGCGACGATGAGGTTGACCTTGTCACCCAGGATAAGCTCGGACGCTACTTCTGCGGCGCGATTGCCGCTTGACTGGCTATCCTTGGAGATGATGTCGACCTTGTAGCTCTTGCCGCTGTTTGTCAGTCCTTTCGCGAGAATGCCGCGTACCTGCTCCAGGATGAAGCTGTCGGCCTCGCCGAAGCCCGCGAGGGGGCCGGTTTTAGGGCTGACGTGCCCGATCTTGATCACCTGTGACTGGGCTTCTGCCGGCAGGGTGCGTAGGACAGCCGGGGCAGCAATGGCGCCAAGGCCAGTTTTGACCAGCGCGCGGCGCGATATCGTCCAATGGCCTTTCATTGTGACCTCCTTGATTTCAGCTTGTGCTGTTGGTGTCTTCGGCACGCGCCTTTTTGAGGTGCTGCAGCACTTTCGAACGAAGTTGAGATTGCTTCTCGGAACTCCATTTGCGAAAGCCTTCGCCCGATTTGAACCCGAGCTTTCCCTCTTTCACGAGCTTTTCGAGATAGGGAGATGGCGCGCGCCGACTGTCGATATCGGGCAGCACCGTCTTGTGGATCGCCAGCGTTAAATCGGTGCCCACCATGTCCGCATTCTCGAGAGGGCCGAGCACGGCGAGGCGCCGACCGAACGCGGCCTTGATTACATTATCGACGGTCTCGGCGTCGCAAATGCCCTGTTCCACCAGGGCGACGGCTTCGCGCCACAATGCGTGCTGCAGGCGATTTCCGATAAATCCGGGAACGTCTTTTTTCACATGCGCAGGCATTTTTCCGGCTGCGGCATGCAGCGTCATGGCGAAATTCAAGGTTTTTGGGGAAGTCCATTCCGTCTCGATGATTTCGACCAATGGCACCAGAAATGGCGGATTCCACCAATGGGTACCGAGCGCCCGCTCACGGCGCGCGAGGCCTTCCATGATCTTCGTAATGGGAATGACCGAAGTATTGCTGGCGAGGATTGTATTCGGCCGCACGTGCTTTTCGATGTCAGCGAATAATTTCTGTTTGAGCGACAAGTCTTCCAGCACGGCTTCCACGACGTAATCGGCATCACGCACTGCCGCTGCGAGGTCGGCGACGGGGGCCACGCGCTCCACCGCCTGCTGATCGTCGCCGAGGTCGTTCAAATTTGCGAGGATGCGCGCTCTTGCGCTGTCGAGGTTGGATTTGACCAAATCGGTAATCGTAACGTCATGGCCGGCGAGCGCGAATACCTGCGCAATGCCGTGGCCCATGAGTCCGGCGCCAACTACCGCGATGCGCGCTTTCGCCATCACTATCCAGCCGTGTAGCCACCATCTGCATAAAGAATGTGGCCGGTATAGAAATCCGATGCCTTGGAGGCCAGGAACAGGAGTGGTCCGGCGAGATCTTCCGGCTCACCCAGCCGCCCCTTCGGCACACGTGCGAGAAAACCTTTGCGTACGGCTTGCGCGCGTTCCGTGTCTTCGTACATCCAGGCTGTGAGCGGAGAGCGAAAGACGGTCGGGCCGAGCGCGTTCACGGTAATACCGGTCTCTCCCCATTCGCAGCCGAGCGCCTTCGTGATGCCGTCAACCGCCGATTTCGACGCACAATACGCGCTGTAGCCCGCAGGGTGACCTAGCAATCCGCGCGCTGACGACGTCAGAATGACTTTGCCTCCCTGACCTTGTTTGAGCATTTGACGGCCGGCCGCGCGCGCCATCAGCCACGACTGCGTGACATTGGCGTCCATGACGTCGAGAAAATCGTCCGGCTTCTGGTCGATGATCTTGGACACTTTGTTGAGGCCCGACGCGACCACCAGGATGTCGACGCGTCCGAATTTGTCGACGGCGGCTTTCACGATCTTGTCGCAGTTTTCCTCCGAACTTGGCCGTAAGGCCACGGTCTCGGTTTTCCCGCCAAGCCTCTCACATTCGGCAGCTACCTTCTTGAGCTCTTCGGCCTTGCTCGCAGCCAGAATTAGGTTTGCGCCGGCTCCCGCGAAGGTCTTTGCAGCCAAAGCGCCGAAGGCGCCCGACGCGCCGGTTATTATGGCGGTCTTGCCCCTGATGTCGAAAAGGGAGAGGGGGTTCTTAAGGAAACTTTCCGACATGATGTCCTCCCAGCTTTCTTCCGCCGCGCGCCGTCGGCATCACTTTGGCGGGTTGGCGACCGCTACCACGATCGTGCAAACCTCGTTGCCCCGGTTGACGATTTCGCGTGTTTCATTCGGTTCAATTACGCAGGAATCATTCGCCTTGAGGACGGTTTCCTTGCCATTGACGATCACGGTCAATTCGCCCCGCAAAACGAAATAGACCTTCTCGGGTGGAGAGGCGTCGGGGCCGGCACCGCCGCCGGGAAGGAAATGCGAGTAGCCAAAGACGAGATTCTTGGTGCCGCCGGCCTCGGCGCCGAACAGGCGCAGCGACGTGTAATTGCGGTGGTTGGGAGCCTCATAGGGCTTGGCATCCGAAAAACGCTTGATATGCATTAGAATTTTCTCCCGCGTTCGATGCGATATTTTCCGCTTGGGTCGACGATCGCGACCAGTCGTACGATGCAGCCGTCGCCACGATCCCAATTCCACGGAAAATAGGCGAAGGTGCAACGCTTGCCCGTGACCTTATCGATGTCGCCCCCGACATTCTCGATGCCCATGATCCCGTTCTTGAACAGGATGCGGTGAACCGGCTCCCATTCCGGAAAATCGTCCTTCCAGTCCCGGCCGCCGGACCATTCGCGGTATTCTTCCGCCAGATGCGGATGCAGCGGGCCATTGCGCTGCGGGCCTATGGCTGTGGCGAGCGGATGGTCGTTCGCCTGCGTGTCGTGACCGATGACCTTGACCTTCTTCTTGACGAACCATTCTCCGGCCGAAGGCACAAACCCCGGCGCGCGGCAAAAATAGTCTTCGCTGTCTTCGTAAAATTTATGCCAGCCGGTGTTGACGATCACCACGTCGCGCGGGCGAATAATCTTGCCGCATGCTTCTTCGAGATCATCGCCGGTGATCGGTTCCCACTTTTTTTTCGGAATCGAGACCACGATGCCGGAGCCGAAGAAGTGCGGCAACGGCACTTCATCAATGAATGGTGTACCCTGCACGACATGGGCCGGCGCGTCGATGTGCGTTGTGTTATGCATCGACGTCGTGATGCGCTGCGACAACACGCCGGACTTGGCCATGTAGTGAATACGCTCGATTTTTACATCTTCAAAATACGGCCAGTTCGGTGACTGATAGCCGAAGCGATGGGACAGGTTGTAAAATTCCAGTCCCATGCTGTTCTTGAGGTTTTCTTCAAACATTACGCCGCGAATTCGTTTGGCCACGGCAATCCTCCCTTGCGATAAGCGCAATTGCGGTTCTTGGCGGATATTCCACGCGTTCGCCGCCGGTCAGGCGGCCACGGAGTTCATATAAGTTTCCAAGGACTCTTTGGTGGCGACCAGGCGTTCGGTAATCAGGGTCTGACGACTGGAAAATCGCTGGCTCGGCACCGGAACTGAAATGGCGACCGCATTGCCGAGCGGATCATGTAGCGCGACGCCAACCGCGCAAATTCCCTGAGTGTGCTCTTCGCGGTCAAATGCTATGCCGTTGCGGCGTGCCGATTTCAGGTCAGCGAGCAATGCGTCAAGGCGTGTCAGCGTGTTCGGCGTCCGCGCTTCATAAGCACGTCCGATCAAAGCTTCGATCGCCTTGTCGGTAAGCTGCGCGAGGTAGGCTTTGCCGTTGGCGGTGCAATAAAGCGGGAAAGTGTCACCAACTCCCGATACGGCACGCAAGCGCTGAGATCCGATGACTTGATCGATGAAGACGAGATGATCTTTCTTCACCGTCGAGAGATCGACGGTTTCATGCAACTCTTCCGATAGCCGCTCGAGAAATGGGCGTGCCATCGCGATAAAGTCGCTGCGGACGGACGCGGCGAGGCGCAGAATTGTTGGACCGAGCCGCACGCGCCCATTGGGCGTCGCGGCGATGACCAGCTTCTCGGTTTCGAGTGCGGCAACGATGCGTTGCACGGTCGAGCGCGCAAGGTTCACGCGTAGAGCAATCTGGCCGAGGCTCAGGCCTGAATTCTCGTCTTCCAGCGCGCGCAGAATGGTGGCCGCTCGCGCGATTACCTGCACCTGGCTTTTGTCGTTGGTGACGAGACGATTCATTACGCTTCCCACCCGATTGAATCGGCGGTCTTTTGCCGCCTTGCATCGTGGGACACGATAGCCCAAAATCCGATACACCTAAAAGAGAAAAGATAAGCGCGGCCGCGGCCCGCAATGGGGAGATCCAATGGTCAAGAAAATCGCGCTCGAGGAGCACTTCCTGGACCCGGCAACCGAGCCCTATTGGCGCCCGACGATGGTCGATGTCGCGCCGGCCAAGACGGCACAGCTCTACGCGTGCCTGACCGATTTCGGCGATCAGCGGCTGCAAATGATGGACAAAACCGGCATTGCGCGGGCGGTTCTGGCGATCGCCGGGCCTGGCGTGCAGGTCGAGCGCGACACCGCGGCCGCCAATCGTAACGCGCGCGCGTCGAACGATTTCCTCGCCAAGGAAATCCAGAAACGTCCGGACCGCTATTCCGGATTTGCCCATTTGGCGATGCAGGACCCCAAAGCCGCCGCCGACGAACTCGAACGCTGCATGCGCGATCTAAAATTCTGCGGCGCCATGATCAACGGGCACACCAACGGCAAATATCTCGACGACCGCTCCTACGATCCATTCTGGGAGCGCGCTGCGGTGCTGGGCGCGCCGATCTATCTGCATCCGGCCGACCCCGTGACGCAACCGCCGGCGCTTGCCGGATACAACGTATTGGCGCGGCCGATGTGGGGATGGGGTGTGGAGACCGGCTCGCACGCGCTTCGCATCATTTGTGGTGGCGTCTTCCATCGCTATCCAAAGGCGAAACTTTTGCTCGGCCATCTCGGCGAAACATTGCCGTTCCAGCTGTGGCGCTTCGATAGCCGCTCGGCGCCCTATGGGTGGAACTTGCCGAAGCCGCCGTCGCAATATTTCAAGGAGAACGTCTGGGTGACGACCTCGGGAATGTACGATCTCCCGCCGGTCCGCTGCTCGATCGATGCATTGGGTCGCGATCGTGTCATGTTCTCAGCCGACTATCCTTTCGACTGGCCGGGCTGTGAATTCATCGACACTGTGCCGCTCGACGAAGCTTTGCGCGCGGACGTCGCCTACAATAACGCGGCGAGGCTGTTCGGCTTTTGACGCGCTACTTCGCCTCGATCACGCGCACGGGCTTGCCGTCGAGCCAAGCGCGGATGTCCTCGACGATGTCGGGGAAATATTTCCGGTAATTCTGTTCGCTCACATAGCCGAGATGAGGCGTGATCACGACATTGTCCATCTTTCGAAACGGGTGATCGAGCGGCAGCGGTTCGACGTCGAAAACGTCGAGCCCGGCGCCGGCGATGGACTTTGCCTGCAGCACCGCGATCAGGGCTTTTTCGTCAACGATTGGCCCGCGCGATGTATTGATCAGATAGGACGACTTTTTCATCAAGCCGAGTTCCTTCGCGCCGACCAGCCCGCGCGAGCGCTCGCTCAGCACATTATGAATTGTGACGAAATCCGCATTGCGGAACAGCTCATCCTTCGAGACCAGTTCGGCTCCTCCGGCCTTGGCCTTTTCTGCGGTCAGGTTCTGGCTCCAGGCGATGATTTTCATGCCGAATGCCTTGCCGACCGCAGCTGATCGCTGGCCGAGCTTGCCCAGGCCGAGGATGCCAAGTGTAAGGCCCTCGAGGTCGCGGCCGACGGTGACCTGCCAGGGGTCGCCAGCCTTCAGCCGCGCGTTCTCAAAGCCGATACGCCGGGTCAGCTCGAGCATCAGCCCGAAGGCAATGCCGGTGGTCGGGCTGCCTGCGGCGCCGGTGCCGCTGACGGTGATGCCGCGTTCGGCGCACGCCTTGACGTCGAAGGAATTGTTGCGGGCGCCGGTCGTAATCAGCAATTTTAGATCCGGGAGGGCTTCGATCACCTTGCGCGGGAACGGCGTGCGCTCGCGCATTCCGACAATGACGGCAAACCCCTGTAATGCCTTGATCGCCTCGCCTTGATCGGCAAACGGCTTGTTGAACACTTTGATTTCGACATCCTTGGCGATCGGCGACCAGTCAGCAAACTGCATCGCAACGTTCTGGTAATCATCCAGGATGGCTGCCCGAACCATACCCCTAATACTCCCTCAAAGCGGCGCGCCAATGCGGCGCGCCAATTTAGGGCGGGCAGACCGAAAAGATAGGGGGTCTCAGGACGGGCGCAGGCCGTGCTTGGCGCGCCATGCGGGGCCCGGCCCACGCATATAGTGCAGTTCCGGCCTGTAGGGCCGAATCGCATCACGGGTCAGCTCACGCCAGAACCCGCCAAAAAAGTTGCCGAGGACGACAAATGGCTTGGGCAACATTGCAATTGCCGAACCGGACAAGGCCAAGATTGCTCGACTCATGACGCGTAGCTCCCACACCGACCGGGCGGAATCGTCGCCCTCTTGCACCTTGGTCGCCCCGTCCGACGGCCAGGTTCATGGAGGGTGATCATGGCGCCGAAGCGGTTAAAAACCGGTACCTGCACGGCATACCGGCGGCATTTTTGCAATCAGCCTTTCCAGAGGTTTACTTGGATTGCACACCCCGGTGTCCTGCGCTCAGCGCTTGCTCTTTCGGGCTTCCGCCGTTACATCAGCCCCGCATTTCCCGACAAAGCGTGTGGTCGCGCGTAAGCGTGCGCTGGCGGATTCGGGCCGCGTATGGAGAATTTCGAGAGCTCAATGAACGGACGTCAATTCATCTATCATATGCAGGGTCTGACCAAGACCTACCCGCCGGCAAAGAAGGTCTTGGATGACATCCATCTTTCCTTCTATCCCGACGCCAAGATCGGCGTGCTCGGCGTCAATGGCTCCGGCAAATCCACCCTGCTGCGCATCATGGCCGGCATCGACAAGGACTTCACAGGGGACGGTTGGGTCGCGGAAGGTGCCCGCGTCGGCTATCTGGAGCAGGAACCTCAGCTCGATCCGAAGAAAACCGTTCGCGAGAACGTCATGGAAGGTGTCGCCGCCAAAAAGGCGCTCCTCGACCGCTACAACGAAATTGCCTCCAATTACTCGGACGAGACGGCCGAGGAAATGGCGAAGCTGCAGGACGAGATCGACTCCAAAAACCTGTGGGACCTCGATAGCCAGGTTGATCTGGCAATGGATGCGTTGCGTTGCCCGCCCGACGATGCCGAGGTTGCTCAACTTTCCGGCGGCGAGAAACGCCGTATAGCGCTTTGCCGGCTGCTGCTTGATCAGCCTGACTTGCTGCTCCTCGACGAGCCGACCAACCACCTCGATGCCGAGAGTGTGAACTGGCTGGAAGGCCACCTGCGCAACTATCCGGGCGCGATCCTGATCGTGACCCACGATCGCTACTTCCTCGACAACGTGACAGGCTGGATTCTCGAACTGGACCACGGCCGTGGCATTCCCTATCAGGGCAATTACACGTCCTGGCTCTCGCAGAAGCAGAAGCGGCTCGAGCAGGAATCGCGCGAGGATGAGGCGCGGCAGCGCACGTTGCAGCGCGAGAGCGAGTGGATTACGTCGTCACCGAAAGCGCGGCAGGCAAAATCCAAGGCCCGCTATCAACGCTACGAGGAACTGCTCAAGATCGCCAATGCGAAGCAGAATATCGTCGCGCAGATCACCATTCCCGTCGCCGAACGGCTCGGCCAGAACGTCATTGATTTTGACCATTTGACCAAAGGTTTCGGTGACAACCTCCTTATCGACGATCTCACTTTCAAGCTGCCGCCTGGCGGCATCGTCGGTGTGATAGGTCCGAACGGCGCGGGCAAAACGACGCTGTTCCGGATGATCACGGGTCAGGAGAAGCCGGACAAGGGGACGATAAAAATCGGCGAGTCGGTACATCTCGGCTATGTCGACCAATCACGCGATAGCCTCGATGGCAAAAAGACCGTGTGGGAGGAAATCTCCGAAGGCAACGACGTGATCCTGCTTGGCAAGAAGGAAATGAATTCCCGCGCTTACTGCGCGTCATTCAACTTCAAGGGCGCGGACCAGCAGAAAAAGGTCGGTACGCTATCGGGCGGGGAGCGCAACCGCGTCCATCTCGCAAAGATGCTTCGCTCCGGCGCAAACCTGCTGCTGCTCGACGAACCCACGAACGACCTGGACGTCGAAACGCTGCGTGCGCTGGAAGACGCACTGGAAGATTTCGCCGGTTGCGCCGTCATCATCAGCCACGATCGCTGGTTTCTTGACCGTATTGCCACGCATATTCTGTCTTTCGAGGGCGACAGCCACGTGGAATGGTTCGAGGGCAATTTTCAGGACTATGAAATTGACAAGATGCGGCGTTTGGGCACGGATTCGGTGATTCCGCACCGGCTGAAATACAAAAAGTTCTCACGATAGGCCTGCTTCCACCGGCAAAGCGGACCCTTTAGTCTCGGCGGGACGAGGAAGCCCCTGCCATGAATAAGCCTGTCCGCGCACCGAAAAAACCATTTGTTCTCGAAGAGGCGACCATCGACGAACTGCATGCGGCGATCAGGGCAGGCAATACCACCTGCGTCGATGTCGTCCGGCACTATCTGGCGCGGGTGCGCGCGTTTAACGGTACGTCGAACCTGCTGGTGACAAAAGACGGAGCGGGCGTACCTGAATCGAGGGGCACCGTTCGCGGCGGCGCGCCGGTCAAGTTCCCTACGCAGACGGTGAAGGCAGCCGAGCTGTTGCCGGATCTCGATCAGTACAAAGGGCCGCCGCTGGAATTCGGCCGCATGGAAGCAACCGCCTCCGACCCTTCGGTACAGCAGCAATTCGGGATGACCGTCGGCAAGCCCGATGCGGGCCAGGTCAACGCACTTGCCACGCTCAATATTCGCGGCGAACGCTCGGTGACCTGCCGCGGCGATTTTGATTTGCATCCCTCAAAGGGCCCGCTGCCGAATGGTGCGCCGCCCGTGTGCGAATATTTCCGCCATCTGCCCGACGCGCTTGAGCGCGCGGCGGAGCTCGACGCGACTTACGGCCGTAATCCAGACCTCGAAAAAATGCCCATGTACGGCGTCGTATTCTCGTTCAAGGATCCGTTCGACACAAAGGACATGCGTTCGACCGGCGGCGGCGACGCTCGCTACGACATCGATTTTCCGGCCCGCGACCACGTCCTGGTCGAACAGCTTCGCAACAAGGGCGCAATTATCTTCGCCAAGGCCGTGAACACGGAATATAACGGCCGCCCTGACGATCCGGGTGGGCGGCACAAGCCCGGCAAAGTGCTGCCGTCGACGCTTGGCTATCAGCGCAGCAGCTGGGCCGGAAATCCATCAAATCCCTATGACACCACCCGCGCAGCATCGCTCGGGTCGAGTTCCGGTTCCGGCGTCTCGGTCTCCGCCAATATGGTCATGTGCAGCCTGGGCGAGGAGACGCGCGCGTCGTGCCGCGGCCCGGCCAATCACAATGCAGTGGCGCTGATCTTGCCGCACAAAGCCTTGCTCGGATTTGACGGCGGCGCCATCGGTGCTGACATCCATGTAGATCGTTCAGGAATTCTCGCGCGCACCATCGGAGATGCCGCCAAGGTGCTCGATGCGCTCAAGGATCCGGCGAGAGGCTATTACGACCCGCGCGATCCCTTCACCACCGTGCCGCGCTCATCGGTGCTGGACAATTATGCGCGCCACACGATACCGGCTGGGTCCCTCAAAGGCCTGCGGATCGGCGTCATCCGGGAATCGATGACGGTGCGGCCCGGCAACATGACCGAGGTACCCATCACTACGGCTGCGGCGAAAGAGATAAAGACCGTGCTTGGGGACAAGCTTGGCGCGACACTGGTCGAGTCGTCCGACCCGCTTTGGAAGCGGGATCCCGACATGGAACAGATGAATGTCGACTATCGCGTGGCGCTCGCGCGGCTGGTGCCCGTTTTCATGCCGGATATTTTGTTCCGGTTGACCGCCGATGGTCGGCCCTTGTTCAAGGAATTCGCCGCCGCGATCCGGCCGACGGAGTTTGAACCCGGGAGAGTCTTCGGCACCGGCACGATGAAGCCGATCGACTATATGCTCGAAATGGCCGAAGGCCGCATCCCGCCGCCCTCCAACCTGGATCTTGGCACCATCCAGCATCAGGCGCCGCAAACGGCGTTCCGCTTCCACATCAATCAATATCTATCGCGCCGCGCTGCGGACTGGAAAGCAAAGGGCTTTACGGAGACGCTCACTGACTTCACTTCGCTCAATGCGCGCTCGAAGTTCTGGGGCGATGACCAGCGCGCGAGCTGGCTGAACTGGGATGAGGTCGCGGATCTGCGCAACCCGCTGGGCGAACGGCAATGCACCAACGAACGGATCATGCTGCGCGAACTTTTGCGGCGCGCAGACATGATGGTGATGCTGGAAAATGCCCTCGATGTGCTGGTGCGGCTGCACACGCCGTGGCCGCCGGGTAAAATCGGGGGCGCGGGGCAGGGATTGCGCAATAACCTGACGCTGGAGTCTCTCAGCGGGCCCAATGCCGGCCTGACCGAGGTGCTCATTCCCGCGGGCTTCGTGACCACCGTTTACGACCCGGTCTACCGATTAAGTTCCGATGGCAGGCAATATCTGCATGCGCCCTCGAATACGCCGACCACAATTGCCGAGCCTGGCCTGCCGTTTTCGTTGGTGTTCCGTGCCGAGCCAGGCAAGGAAGACGTGCTGCTTCATGTTGCGTCAGCTTATGAAGCCGCGTCACGGCGCCGTATTCCGCCGCCCGCGTTCGGGCCGCTTCCGGCAGAACAACGCACTCATTCGGACTAGCTGGCCAAATGATTCAACGCGCCGTTATTGTTGCCGCGGGGCTGTTTTTCTCGATCGTCGCCGCGCAGGCCGACGCAGCGTTCAAGCAATGGCTCGCGGTTCAGTGGCCTGACGCGCGCGAACTGGGCATTTCTCGCGCTACCTTTGATGCAGCAACGCGTGGACTGGAACCCGATCTTTCGCTCCCGGATCTTGCGATCCCCGGACGTCCGGAGAAGCAGCCGCAGCAACCGGAATTCGTGCAAACACCGACTGAATATCTTCGCGAAGCGAGCTTCGAACGTCTCGCCGTGCGCGGGCGTCAGCTGGCCGCGCAATACCGGGAGCCACTTGCCCGCATCGAGAGGGAATTCGGCGTCCCCGGCAATGTCGTGCTCGCGATTTGGGCACGCGAAACCGATTATGGCGGATATCAATTGCCGCTTGATGCTATCCGCACGCTGGCGACGCAGGCCTATGTCGGCAAGCGCAAGGACTTCTTCCGAAACGAATTCCTGCATGCCTTGAAGATGCTGCAGGATGGCGTGCCGCGCTCCGACATGCGCTCGTCCTGGGGCGGGGCGATGGGTCTCACGCAATTTCTGCCGTCGGAATTCTACAAATACGCGGTCGATTTTGACGGTGACGGGCGCGCCGACATCTGGCGATCGGTCCCCGACGCGCTTGCTTCGGCAGCGAAACAGCTCGAGGGTAAAGGCTGGCGTGCAGGCGAACCGTGGGCGATCGAGGTGCGTGCGCCGGCAGATGCCGATTGCAGCATTGGCGTGCCCGAGGTCACCAAGACGATCGCCGAGTGGCTCACACGCGGTTTTGTGCCTACGTACGGCCGGAAGCTCGACCGCAGGGAAATGGCACTTGAAGCCTCGCTGCTACAGCCGGAAGGAAGTTACGGTCCGTCTTTTCTGGCGCCAAAGAACTACTTCGTACTCAAGGACTACAACTATTCGGATCTTTATGTCCTTTTCGTAGGCCATCTCAGCGACCGCATCGCCGGCGGGAAGCCCTTCGAGACGCCGTGGAGCAAGAACACGCAACTCAAGACGACAGAGGTCGAAGCGATGCAGCGGAGGCTCACCGCGCTCGGCCTTTACAAGGACAAGATCGACGGCAAGGCGGGAATGCTCACGCGCGCCGCGCTCGGCGCATATCAGAGAAAAAACGCCCTTAAGATCGACTGCTGGCCGACGGCCGCTGTGCTTGAGCACATGCGGCGCTAAACGGGAGCGTTAGTCGCAGACTTCGACGCGGCGCGGCTGCCAGCCGTAGCCTTCAACCCAGACCCGACGCCGTTCGATGTGGCAAACTCCGCCTTCCACGACGTCCGACGGTTCGGCATAAGCGGGCGGGGGCGGCCCGTAAACGGGGGCCGGCTCGACATAGGTCGGTCCGCTGTTGGCGATGGCCGAGCCGATGATGGCGCCGGCGGCAAGTCCGCCGACCACGCCGGCGGCGACTCCGCAACCCTGGCAGTGCGCCTGCGCTGAAGACGGCAACGCCGCGGCCAAGGTAGCGGCCGCGGCGAACGCGATGATCGTCTGTTTCATGGGTGTCCTCTCGGGCCAAAATAATTTGGCCCCGATCATCCACCCAAAGTCGTTACGCGATCTTTAAGGGCAGATGAAACGCGGACGGCTCCAGCCGACGAAGTTGCCGTAACGGTCATGCATCGGCCGCCGGGCCCAATAACCACCGGGGCAGCCGGCCGGATAGGGCGCGCCGTAACCCTCATACACGACATAGCCCGGAGCCGGTCCGTAATAGCGTGGTCCGCTGTTGGCGATCGCGCCGCCAATAATAGCGCCACCGATCACGCCGGCGGCTACGCCCGCACCAACGCCGCAGCCATAGCAACGAGCATCAGCAACGGTCGGGGCGCCCAAGGTGCCAACGGCGAGCATGCCAGCCGTTGCGAGCGCAAGGATCGTCTTCTTCATAGGTGCTTCCTCCAGGGTCAGGTCGGGTAAGTACCGACCACGAATAGTGAAGTTCAGGCTAATCCTGTCCCCGTGCCGACGATAGAGACAGTTCCAATATGTCGGAAATTTGTTGAGCGCCGGCCCGCCCCTCGTTTTGAAAAAACCCGGAAGCTTTGCCGAATCCGGGCTTTTTCCTAGTTTATCGCGTGACTTTTTACAGTTGGCTAGTGCCTTAATCACAGACCCTTACCCGCTGCGGGCGCCACCCCCAGCCGTCCCAGACTCGCTGGCGGGTCCAGTAGCAGCCGCCGTAGTAGACCGGTCCTGGGCCGTAATAATAGCCCGGACCATAGGCGTAATAGGGACCGTGCGCGGCAGCCGAGCCGATGATGGCGCCGGCCGCAAGCCCGCCGATTATGCCGGCGGCAATCGCGCCGCCGCCATGCCTCGCCTCGGCCGGTGCCGGTGCGGCGACGGCCGCGATTCCAAGGGTTGCGGCAGCCGCCAGAGCAGTGAGTGA
The DNA here is from genome assembly GCA_035691545.1 of Pseudolabrys sp. Taxonomy (GTDB): domain Bacteria; phylum Pseudomonadota; class Alphaproteobacteria; order Rhizobiales; family Xanthobacteraceae; genus Pseudolabrys. The sequence continues at coordinate 29,368 of DASSIT010000031.1, forward strand.
TTTGGTTTTCGTCCTGGTTTTCGTCAGGGAATGCGTCATGGCGCACCTTTCATTGGTTCGCTGAGTTCGTATGCATTCAACGATTATTGCGATCGTTTCCTGCGTGCCCTTTCGACGTCAACAATGAGCGTTGATGCCAGGTTCCTGTTTTTCCCGTGAACGGCGCATGAATGGGCCATCTCGAATTGGGCCTGCCGCCTGTTTCTGCGGATTAAATTTTTGCAAGACTTGCGGCAATATCGGGGCAGTCCCCGGAATCGCTTACTGCGACAGGCGTCCAAGCACGCGCCGCAGGATGCTTGCGCGCGCGCGCGTGGCAGCATGCGCGGAATGCTTGCGGCCCCTCACGCCGGACGCAGCCGCGCGGCGCAGACGGGACCTGTGGAGGCGGCCCTTCGTGCGGCGCCGCAGCTTGGATCTGGAAGCCTGCTTTCGCATCTTGTGCCGCGACCGATGCTTCGTTCTCCGCAGCGTGGTTCGACCTATATTGCTGAGAAACAATTTCTCGAGCGGGTAACTCAGGCGCCTGACCGCTTCGGATAGCGACAACCAGTCGACCGCGACAATGTCTTTCATGACATCGCGACTCGCATCGTGTTCTGCCTGCATGCGCCAGAACTGCACGATCTTTGGCCGGCCGCGCGCCCGATAGGTGATCGCACCGAGGAATTCGCGCACGCGCACGCGATGGCCGGTTTCCTCCATGACCTCGCGGCGGGCTCCTGCGATCGGGCTTTCATCGCGCTTGAGCTTTCCCCGCGGCAATACCCAAAGTTCGTCTTTCGCGCGCTGTACGACAGCGATCCGAAGGCGCGCTCCGTTGCGCACCACAATGCCGCCCGCCGCGTGTATGGTCTTGCCTGCCATTTTCGCCCGATCCGCCGAGCCGTCTCGTTTAGCAAAATTGCAATCGCGCATGCAGAGAAATGCGCACTCTTGATCCTGCCTGTGGGCAACTATCGCAGAGCGGCTCGCGCGCTTGTCATAAATTTGTCGTTTGATCCGCTCCGGCGCGGCCTAACCGGGATTTGGCGGAGCAGCGTCAGTCGAGCATCACCATGAGCGCCGCCATGACCGCGACCATAACGACCGCCATCACCGCAAGGTGCATCGGACTTGAGAACATGTGCCGCAGGATCGCGAATCGTGTCCCTTCGGGTACAAGTGCCATGCCGCATTTCGGGCATGGGCCGGACCCGGACTGGCGCACCGCACGGTGCATCGGACAGGTATAGATCGTTGCGGGGCGTGGATTGCTTAACACATCATGAGCGCAGCGCGCGCCGCCGCTCCTCATATTCAGCCTGGTTGATTTCGCCGCGCGCGAAGCGCTCGTCCAAAACGTCGAACGCCCGGCTGCCGCCGCGACGACCGCGCATCATCACCATCATTGCGCCCATGCACACGACGGCGATCAGCACCATGAATAACGGTCCGAAGAAGAAAGGCATCGGCCAATAGTCCCATCCCATGGCATCCTCCTCTTGCGTCATCAAGGTTAGGTCTCCATCAAGATGTGTCTTTGACCTGGATCAACCGGAGGTTTTGTCGATCGATCGGCAACATGGCCGTTGCGGAGACGCCCGCCGCCTGTCCTAGTCTTGGACGAGAAATCAGGAGACAAACGAATGGCAAATTTCACGTGGGACCATATTCACCTGCGCACGCCTGACCCGGAGGCGACGGCGCAATGGTTCGAACGCATGTTCGGTGCCGAAGTGATCCGCTCTACGCAACAGGGCAAGCCGCGCGTCGATCTCAAGCTCGGCGGAGCCAAGATCTTTATAGCTCAGGTCAATCCTGGCGATGGTGTAAGCCCTGCGCCGGTGCCGCCCTATCAGGGCCTCGACCATTTCGGCTTCGCGGTGTCAGGGATCGATGCCATAGCAGCTGATCTGAAGAAAAAAGGTGTCGAGTTTACCAAGGAACCGCATTCGCCGCGGCCCGGAATAAAGGTCTGCTTTCTGCGCGGTCCACAGGGAATCTCGATCGAGCTGCTCGATCGCGATCCACGATACACCTGACGCGGCGCTCCGCCGCGCGACATGATTGGGGGACGACATGAGATTCATTCGAATGATCGGCGCGCTTGCGCTGTTATTGGCTATCGGGCCGGCCGTGGCCCAGCAGAAGAGCCTGCGCGACCAGCTGGTCGGCACCTGGCAATTCGTCATCGCGGAGGTCGTGGCGCCCGACGGGAAAAAATCTTTTCCATTCGGAGAGTCGCCGACAGGAATTCTGGTCTTCACGGCCGGAGGGCAATTCGCGCAGATTCATGTCGCCAGCGACGTGCCGAAGATCGCGAGCAACAACCGTCTGACCGGGACTCCTGAGGAATATGCGACCATCATGCGCCGAAGCATTTCGCTCTTCGGCACCTACAAGGTTGACGAAGCGAAGAGGACGGTCACCTTCAACATCGTGTCGAGTACCTATCCGAACTTTGCCGGGGAGTCGCAGGAAAGGACCATCGACAAACTGACCGAAGACCAGTTCATCAATACTAATCCGAATGTGGCAGGCGGCCGCGGGCACGCGACAAACATCTATAAAAGGGCGCTTTGAACGGCTGATTGCCGCACTACAATAGGTCCCGTGATCGGCCGCTCGCTCGGGAAATTGCGATGTCAATAGGTTGCCCTTGCGCCATGTGCGCGCCTTAATGGCATGTTGCCTCGGGCGGCAGAGACGGGAGTGTGTCGCATGCGTGCGTTAGGATTGGCGGTTGTCGCCGCGACCTTCACAGTGGCGACGGCCGTGGCCGCTGATGACCGGTTCGAACGCAGCCTCAAAATGCTCGCGCCCGCCGAACGACTCGAGCAGCTCTGCGACTACACGGCGATGATGCGCATCCGCAATGAGACGAAGCAATATCGTCCGGACCGCGCCGTTGCGAATGCCATGGCCGAACCGAAAGCTGCAGGCGACACGATCGAGGTCACCGGCGGTGCGTTCCGTAGCCGAAAAAAATGGTTTGCCCTGTCCTATCGCTGCACCGCGACGCCGGATCACCTGAGCGTCGTTGCGTTCCACTACACGGTCGGCGCGGAAATCCCTGAAGCGAAATGGGCGTCGTTCGGCTTGTGGCAGTGAGCGCCGCCGGCGCGGCTATTGGTGCTGCACCATGACCTTGGTCCCGACCGGCACGCGCGAATAAAGATCAATGACGTCGCTATTGACCAGCCGGAAGCAGCCGGACGATACCGCCTGGCCGATCGTCTCCGGCGCGTTGGTGCCGTGAATCCGGTAGACGGTAGCGCCGAGATTCATCGCCCGCGCGCCGAGCGGGTTGCCCGGGCCCCCGGCCATCCAGCGCGGGAGATAAGGCTGCCGCTCGATCATCTCCGGCGGCGGCACCCAGTCCGGCCATTCGCGCTTGAGAGTAATTTTCTGCGTACCGCCCCACTGGAAACCGTCGCGGCCGACACCGATGCCGTAACGCAGCGCAACGCCATTGCCCATGATCAGGTAGAGAAAGCGGTCGGCCGTGTTGACGATGATCGTGCCGGGCGGCTGTTCGGTTCGGTAATACACCGACTGCCGGCGCAATTCCGGCGGGAGGTCGGCATCACGCGCGGTGTGGTCAACGCCTGGATCCACATCCTGCATGGTCGGCTTTGAAGAGGGCAGCAGACTTTGCGCGTGAATGGGAATGGCGTGTGCGAGCAAAAGCCCGAGCACCAGGACGCAAAACCGAAGCATGATCATTCCCCCGATAGTCACGGACGTTGCTTGCGCTAGTTCCGGTCCTTGATGCTGGTGCGCGGACGATCGGAACCGCGTGCCGTCTCGGTGTGCCAGCGGCCCTTCTCATCTTCATACTCAATTGTTTCGGTGTGGCCTGGCACTCTCTGTTCTTCGGCGGCTGCCTGCGCGGCGGCGAGCGCGTCGGCATGGGTCGGGTAGGGTTCCGAGAAAACACCGTCGACCTTGTAGGCCCAGCCGCCGTCGTGTTCGACGATCTCGTAGGTGATTTCCGCCATAGACGTGCCTCCGAATTCAGGTGGTGTCCCAATAACGTACCGCCTTCGGGGATGGTTGCGCCAGTCACATGGCGTGGCGATCGGCAAAGGTTACCACCCGGCCGTCAGAAATCGAAATCCAGGCCAAACCGGCGCTTGAACGCCTCCCGGTCGGGCGGACGCGCAGCGCGGAGGATGGGGCGCGCGGTGAAGTTGCCGTTTATGACCCCTGCCTCAATGTACATCCAGTCCACGATCTCCGTTCTGTCAAAGGCAACCGTGCTGCCGATGGCCAGACCGGTGACCCAACGCGGCGTGTTGTTGATCTGACCAATGAACCTTTCGCCGACATGCGCAAAGGGATGAATCCAGATGAACTCCGCGCCCTCGCTCGATGCGATCGTGATTTTCACCGCAAACCCGTCCATCGCGGGTTCGGGGTGTTTCGCGAGTTCGAGGAACCGCGCCAGTGTCTGGCGTGCCTTGCCGATCGCCGCGGCCATCACCGGATCATTGAGCGCCACAAAAACGAGTTCGTCGAATTCGGCTTTCCGCAAGAGCGAGCTTCGCGTGCGTGCCGTGAGGCCGGCCGCGCGCGCGGCGCCGAGGATTAGCGCGAAGCCTCTGGATGTCCGGCCTGATGGTTGTGACGACGACATGCGTGCCGCCTTTCCCAGCCGGCGCGCAACGACGCGCCGGACAACAATGGGTCGCCGAAGCGGGCGGCAAGGTTCAATGCGGCAAAACGCGCGCGGTATCGGCACACCGTGAACGATTTAAAGGCCGCGCTGGCGCTTGAGGCGGTCGATATAGGCCTCGACTTCCGGCGATAGGGACCGCAGCCCGTGCTGCGCTGCTTTCGAGAGAACCGGCCGCCATTGCGATCCCTTGAGGAAGCCCGGTTCGAAACCGGGTGGAATGATGCGGTCGAAAATCAGGACCAGCAGCACCGCGAGCAATGCGATCCGGAACGCCCCCAGCGCTGCACCGGCGATGCGATCCGGAATGCTGATATTGGGGCCGACCATTTCGCCGATCGCGAGCCGCAGCAACGCACTCAGTGCCGCGCCGGCCGCGACAAAAATCGCCACGACCACCAGCCAGGTCTGTAGGGTCGGCATTTTCAGGTACGAAGTGAGCAGCGGCGTCACATGCGGTGCCGCGGCGACCGCCACGACCATTCCACAGACATAGCCAAAAATCGTGGCTAGGCTGCGCAGGAGGCCTGTCATGAAACCCATGACCACGGCGACGAACAAGCAGACATAAATGGCGATGTCGAACGGATTGGTGGAGAAAAACGATGTCATTGCGATTTGTCCGGGGCAGGCTACGCTTTGCGCGTTCGAGGAGCTGCGGGACTCGGGTCAGGGAGACGGTATATGGCGTTTACGGTCATGAGCAACAGTTTCAAGGATGGCGATTACCTCCCGAGGGATTTCATCCTGTCCGCTGATTTCGGTTTTGGTTGCGCGGGCGGAAACAGGTCGCCGCACCTGAAGTGGTCGGGCGCGCCTGCCGGCACGAAAAGTTACGCCATCACCTGCTTTGACCCCGATGCACCGACCGGCTCGGGTTTCTGGCACTGGTTGATCGTCAACATTCCGCCGAACGTGACCGAACTGCCGGAGGGCGCCGGAAGCGCGGGGGGCCAACCGACTGCCGGAGCGCTTCAGACGCGCACCGATTTCGGCGCGCCGGGGTACGGCGGGCCGTGTCCGCCCGAAGGCGACCATCCGCACCGTTACCTGTTCACGGTGTTCGCGGTGAGCGCCGACCGGCTCGATGTCAAAGCCGACACGTCCGCAGCAGTGGTCGGTTTCAATCTGCATTTCAACACGCTTGCGAAGGCGGAGATCATGGGCCTGTTCAGGCGCTGACCCTGAACCAGAAACTCCGCTCACCCCCGCGCCCCAGCCTACGCTCGCGTTGCGAGCTTCGGCGGGTTCTTGTCCGCCGAAGCGCAGAGCGCGAAGGCGGAAAGCGGTGGTCCAAGGCGACCACGGCGATCTTGCAAATTGCTTCTGGATTCCCGCTTGCGCGGGGACGAGCGGAGATTCTATCCCGCTTACGCGGGAATGAGCGGAAGTAGAGAGCGCGCGCACGGTTCTTCCGCCGTCATGGCCTGACTTTTCACCGCGCCACCATGGGCGGACATGGTGCCACCATGGGCGGACATGATGATTGCATAGCCGGACACGAAAACTCCGCTCACCCCCGCGAAAGCGGGGGTCCAGA
>DASSIT010000032.1:0-131078 GCA_035691545.1 Pseudolabrys sp.
ACCTATGGCTGACAACGGCGGTTGTGATCGCAGCAATTATCGCAATGCAGATGACCCGTGAGTTCTTCGGCTATTCCTTCGCTACATGGCGCTTCCATCTGCGCGGCGAAACCATTCGCAGCGCGGCGGATGTCGGGTGGATTCGCGACCTCTCGGTCGGGCAAATGATGCGTGCCGACGTGCGCACCACGCCGGTGGAATCGCCCATTGCCGTCTTTCGTGAGGCCTTCCCCCTCGGCTCAACCAATCAGGTCATTTCGGTGGATGAGGATGGCCGCTATGCCGGCATGGTGATTGTCGCCGAAGCGCACGCGGCCGAACTCGGCGCTACGGCTTTGCTGCGAGACATTCTGCACCACAGCGACCACATGCTGTTGCCACAAATGACAGCGCAGGAGGCAATTGCGGCCTTTGATCGCTATGAGGCGGAAGCTTTGGCGGTGGTCGATTCCGTGGAGCGCCGCCAGGTCATCGGACTGCTCAGCGAAGCCCATGCCTTGCGTCGCTATTCGGATGCCTCCGAACGCCAGCGGCGCGAATTGCTCGGAGAAGGCTGAGCAGCCTTAGTCCAATGGCAGTTCGTGCGCGTCGAGATTGAACTTTTGCAAATGACGGAATGTCGGCTCGTAGCCGGGCACAGGCGCGTTGAAGGCAGCGAGTCCGGCCGCGAGAATTTCGATGCGGTCGAGCTCGGCGCGGGTTTGATCGAACGCCCGGATGAGTTCCCGCTTGACGCGTTCAATTGCCGCGTCGGTCCCCATAGCAGTCCCGTGTCTTTGCATGTGGGTAAAAGCCATCAGCTTGGCGATGGTTCCTATTTTCGGATAATTGATCGGAATTGGATTAAGAAAACGTGAGCGCCGCTAAAGGAACCGCGCCGCGGCCGGTTCCACCGCACCGCCCCGAACCACGAACAGCTGCGCCCGACCCGCAAGATCCCCAAACGCGGCGGGGTCGGCGCCAGTCATCCAAACCTGTGCGCCCAGCGAAGATAGCGCGCCGTAAAGTGCCGTGCGCCGCGCGGGGTCGAGATGGGCGACAACTTCGTCGAGCAATAGCAGCGGCGCGAATCCCGTCATCTGCTTGATCAGGCTCGCGTGAGCGAGCACCAGGCGAATCAGTAGCGCCTTCTGTTCGCCCGTCGAGGCGTCAGCGGCGGGAATATTCTTGCCGGCATGACTGACGATGAGGTCGGACAGATGCGGCCCGTCCAGGGTGCGCCCGGCGGCCGCGTCGCGTGCACGATTGTCCTTTAAAAGCGATCGGTAGCGGTCCTCGACATCGACGGCGCTATGATCGGGCAGTAGCTGCTCCATCCAGCCGTGCAACCGGATTTCGGCATGCGGGAATTCCGGCGCGACGGAGCGAGAGCCATCGAGCGCAGCTGACAGGCGCTTGGCGGTTTCTGCGCGGGCCGCCGCGACAGCAACTGCCACCTCCGCGGTCTCACGCTCGATTGCATCAAGCCAGTGCGCATCGCTTCGCGGGTCTTCCAACAGGCGGTTGCGCGAGCGAAGGGAGCGCTCCAGCGCTGCGACGCGGCTCGAATGCTGCGCATCGACGGCCAGAACGAGTCTGTCGAGAAAACGCCGACGCTCCGATGCCGGTCCGTTAAACAACGGATCCATTGATGGCGTCAGCCAGACCACGCGTAAATGATCGGCGAACGCCGTGGCGGATCCTACGTTCTCGCGGTCGACACGGCATTTGCGCGTCGGCGCCGATTCCTCTCCGGCCGGGGGCTCGATACCTGTGCCGAGCGTCGCGAGGCCAAGCATGCCCTCAATTTCGGCCGAAATTGCCCAGGCCCCATCCCCTTCGGAAAAGGCGAGCTCTTCCATGGTGGCGCGGCGCAAGCCGCGCCCGGGGGCTAGAAGCGAAATAGCCTCGATCAGATTCGTTTTGCCAGCGCCGTTCGCGCCGGTCAGAACGACCGGCCCGGCACGATCGAGCTGAACCCGCGCGGCGTGGTAGCTGCGAAAATTTGTAAGCAACAAGCGCTGAATAAAGGCAGCAGTCATTCTTCCTCGTCATGCCCGGCACTTGAGTCGGGCTTCCGCCAGGCCCCGCGCATAAGCTCTGCGCCGGGCAGCCGCGCTCTCGCGCGGTTTGCACTATCAAAGACGTGGATGGCACGCGCAACTCAGGTCTGCCCGAGTTGCGCCAAATAAATTATGTGCTGCAAGGCGGCTACACGCGATTTGTGGTGCCAAGCCCGGCCATGACAGGAGAGGCGATTGGCATCAAGCCGCTATACCCGCATTGGCATCAGGACGTAGAGCGCGCCTTTGGCGTCCTTGTCCTGGATGAGCGTCGGCGATCCGGGGTCGGCGAGCTTGAGTACCGCGACTTCACCTTCGATCTGGGCGGCGATGTCAAGCAGGTAGCGTGAGTTGAAGCCAATATCGAGCGGATCGGCGGCGTATTCGACTTCGATCTCTTCCGTCGCGCTGCCAGAATCCGGATTCGTCACCGACAAGACCAGCCGGCCGCCGGTGATCGATAGCTTGACCGCGCGTCCGCGTTCGCTCGACACGGTCGAGACGCGATCAACCGCGGCCTCGAAATCCTTCTTGTCGACGATCAGGCTCTTATCGTTGTTGGCCGGGATAACCCTCGCATAATCCGGAAAGGTGCCGTCGATGAGCTTGGAGGTCAGCACTACGTTTCCGATCGTGAAGCGGATTTTGCCGGCGGACAGTTCGATCGCGACCTCGCCTTCGCCGGTCTCGATCAGGCGCTGGACCTCCCCGACCGTTTTGCGCGGCACGATAATTCCCGGCATGCCGGCGGCGCCCTGCGGCAATGGCAACTCGACCTGGGCAAGACGATGCCCGTCGGTGGCGACCGCGCGGAGCGTACCGCTCTTCCCGGCGCCCGCGGTGTGGAGATAGATCCCGTTGAGGTAATAGCGCGTTTCCTCGGTCGAAATCGCAAACTGGGTCTTGTCGATCAGCCGCTTGAGGTCGCCCGCGGAAAGCTTGAACGAGTGACTCATCTCGCCTGCCGCAAGATCGGGGAAATCGCTTTCGGGGAGGGTTTGGAGCGTGAACCGCGAACGCCCCGCACGTAGCGAAAGCACGGCCCGGTCGCCTGATCCCTCAAGCACGATCTGCGCACCGTCGGGTAGTTTGCGTACGATTTCATAGAACATATGCGCCGGCACGGTCGTCGAGCCGCCAGGCGACGCTTCAGCGACAATCGAGTCGGTGACTTCGAGGTCGAGGTCGGTGGCCTTGAGGCTCAGTTTGCCATGGTCGGCCTTGACCAGAACGTTTGCGAGAATCGGTATGGTATTACGCCGCTCGACCACGCGATGCACGTGGCCCAGCGACTTGAGAAGCTCTGCACGCTCTACTGTAACCTTCATTGGAAGACCCGCTTCGGCATTCTTGATAACGACCTAACCACACGTAACGGCCGGCCAGCGAAACGCGGAATGCGAAGCCGGGGTGCAAGGGTGACGCGCCGGCGTGGAAATCGCAAGGGTTGGGGGGCTTAGGCGGGGCCTATCCCCAAGGCGTCCACAACGACAGGCGAGGGCGCATCTTCGCAAGGACGGCCCCGGGCTGAAGCCCGGGACACCCGCTAGCGGCTACTCCTGCAGCTGCCGCTTGAGAATCTCGATTTCTTCGGCCAGGGCCATGTCATTGCCGACAAGCCCTTCGATCTTGCGCACTGCGTGCAGGACTGTGGTGTGATCGCGCCCGCCGAAACGCCGGCCGATTTCGGGCAGCGAGCGCAGAGTGAGCGTTTTCGCGAGATACATCGCTACCTGTCGGGGGCGGACCACATTTGCCGTTCGCCGCGATGACAGCAGGTCGGAGCGGCTGACATTATACTGGCGCGCAACAACCCGCTGGATGTCCTCGATCTTGACGCGTTTTGGCTCCTGCGGCCGGATCAGATCGCGCACCTCACGTTCGGCCATTTCGAGTGTGACCGCATGGCCGGTGAGCTTGTTATGCGCGAGCAAACGATTAAGTGCGCCTTCCAGATCGCGGCCGTTGTGAGTGACGGTCTTGGCAATATACCCCAAGACAGGCAGCGGGACGTCGAATGCAGGATGGTGGGCGCGGGCCGCCATCACTCGGGCCTTGAGGATTTCGAAGCGCAATTCCTCCCCGAGCGGCCCCATCTCCACCACCAGGCCTCCGGCCAACCGCGACCGCACGCGGTCATCAAGACTTTCGAGGTCGGAGGGCGGACGGTCGGAGGCGATAACGACCTGCCGGCCCGCATCAATAAGTGCGTTGAGCGTGTGGCAGAACTCGGCCTGAGTCGATTTTCCTTGGAGAAATTGGAGATCGTCTATCACCAGTACGCCAATTCCTCGCAACGCCTCCTTGAAGGCGAGGGCGGTTTGCGTGCGCAGCGCGGAGACGAAACCGTACATGAACTTTTCAGCAGTCAGATAGAGCACCTTGCGTTCGCCTGCGGCATTTCCTGCCCACGTGACCGCTTGCAGGAGATGAGTTTTGCCGAGGCCGACGCCAGAGTGGATGTAGAGGGGATTGAACATGACAGGGTCGCTGCGGCGGCCTCCTGCGACCTGCTTTGCCGCCGCATGGGCCAACGTATTTGAGCGCCCAATGACGAAAGTATCAAAGGTCAAGCGGGGGTCGAGGGGGGAGCCGCCGAGCGCTTCGTGCACGCTCGGGTCGCCGGCCACGAAGGCCCGGCCATTTCCGTTGCCATTCACGTAGCGGCCGCCATTCTCGCCGCTCATGTGGTCCGGTCTAGCCTTCGGTAGGACCGTGGATTTGAGGACCGCAGACCGCACGATCAGCTCGATGCGCGTGACCTTCTCTTCTTGGGCCTGCCAACAGGCCAGAACACGTTCGGCATAGTGGGATTGGATCCAGCTCTTGAGGAAACGGGTCGGTACCGACAGGCGGACAGCCCCTTCTTCGATTGCTTCCAGGTCCATTCGTGCAAACCAGCTGGAATAAACGTCGTCGCCGACGTCAGCGCGCAGCCGCTCCTTGACCCGCGACCAGCTCTCTTGATCCACGTTCGACATTGTCTTCTGCTCGATCCGATTGATGGTGGGACGGACTCGGTTGCCGGCATGGCGGTGGACCGCCAACGCGCCGGAAACGGGACGCAACAGCACTCGTTCGATGATGTCGCTTTTGGCTATGGAGATCCGCCGCAACAATTAAGTGGGACGGAACGACATCGAAGGGAAATCGAGGATGTCGCGCCTTCAGTCCGCGGGTGGCGGCGTGGCGCCTCGGATTCCGATCGTGAAAACAGAGACTGAACCGCGATTACGGCTGCTTGCAAATGCTCTGTATGAGTTGGAAAGAGGTGGTCCGGCGGCAGGAAGGCAAGAATTGACACAGGACAACCATCGTCCAATGTCATTGAGTTCGAATACCGACACTAATCCTGCGCCTGTCATGACGTCACCCCTCGAATAGGCTGCGGCTGTCGCCCCGCAGTTTGGTTATTGCCGGCTCTTGCCACACCCGGCCGGAATTTGGGTCATCGAAAAGTCCAATTACGCCACGCTTAGCCTCACTAGAGCTGATGCCAACTACCCTATTGGGCTCCCTCGGCGTAAGAACGGTTGATCGACACAGAAGACAAACCAAAGCCGTTCTCATCCGCTGATGAGCGTGACGTGGACCCTTGTTTCTGATCGCGCACGAAGAATTCCCGCGCGCTTTTTCAACATACACAAGCAAAATGCGTGGGCAATCAGATTCACGTGGACTGCCGCGACACATCGAAAGTTCGGCGGCGTTCGCTTGTTTTCGATTCCGGGAATAGTTAACCCAACGTGTTGATGACTCGTATGGAATTTCGCCGCGCAATTTCTGGATTAGTGCCGCAGAGTCGCCTTATTTTTTAATTTGGGGCCGCTGCCGAAAATGCCTGTCACATATGCATTTTCGGGGTCCTTGCTTCGCTTTCCCGTTAAGTCATTATCGACGCGAAAAAAAATCTGAGCGAATTTTCACGTAACTCCTGAAGCAAAAAGCCTGCTACCGCCGAGATTACTGCCGTGGCCATTGTGTTCTGATCGTGCAATTGCTGGACGAGCAAATTTTTCTGACGTCGCGATGACGCTTTAAATACATTCTCGTCGCATCGAACCGAATCCCGCCGGAAGCGGTCCGTTCGGACATCTTTTACGCGGATTTGAAACGATATCGCAGTCGCGCTACCGCGTCACTTGCCCGACGCCTATTTGGCGAGCTTTTCGATCCGATGCGCAAGGCGCGATACCTTTCGGCTCGCGTTGTTCTTGTGTACGACGCCGCGTTGTGCGGCCCGCATGATCACTGGCTCGGCCGCCCTGAACGCAGCCAGAGCTGCCTTACGGTCCCCACTCTGGATCGCTTCCTCGACCTTGCGCATTGAATTTCGCAGCACCGAACGTCGCGCTTTATTCACTTCGGTCCGGCGTGCGATCACGCGCGTGGCTTTGCGGGCGGACTTGGTATTGGCCATCTTTTTCTCGTTCAGGTCTGGCGCCCCGGAGCGGGTGTCCGCCAAGGCGACAAGGATTTTAGAAGAAGCTGCGGCGGCGAATGTATTCGCCGCCACGGCTGAGGCTTATAGATAGACGATGCGCGGGCGTCAACGTCCGCGATTCTGCTGTCAGGCCACGCGCTTGGCGCGTACGGTATCATGGCCGGCGATCACCGCGGCACGGTCCGCGGCCGAGAACGGTGCCAATGGTGGCCTTACGCGCGCAAGGCCGGCGTCGCCGTGGATGTGGGCGAGGAGTGCCTTAACTCCGGAAACAAGCGGCTTGCCATCGAACAGCTTGCGGATTGCCACCGCCGCGTCGAGTGCGGTTAGATCGCCGCTGCCCCAGGCCCGCGCGCATAGATCGGCATTGAGATTGGCAGTCGCCGAAATGCAGCCGGCGAAGGCGCCGGCACGCGCATCGATCAGGCACGCCTCCGTTGAAGGGAAGACAGCGAAGTCGGGTGATATCGCGGCGGCTGAACGCGCAAAAGCCATATCACCCGAAGAGTCCTTCAAACCCACGATGCGGGTCGGATACAACTTCAGCAGCCGTTTGATCAATATGACGTGCCACGGCAGACCGGACATCGCCGGGAAATGATAAAGATATATCGGAATTGGCTTTTGTTCGGTCGCCTTCACCAGCATATCGATGTAACCGACCAGACCATCGTCGGGGACGCCTTTGTAGTAAAAGGGTGGCAGTACCAGCGCGCCGGCGAAACCAAGCCCGGCAGCATGACGGGTGAGTGCGACAGCATCCGATACCGCCGCGGCGCCGGTACCGACCATGAGGCGGTGCAGCGGCAATCCATTTGCCTTGTAGGCGTCCATGACCGCTTTGCGCTCGTCGAGCGAAAAGGACGTGGCTTCTCCGGTGGTACCAAGAACGTTGAGGCCGTCACAGCCGTTGTCGAGCAGATGGCGCGCCAAATTGACGGCGCGTTTGAGATCGGGCGCGCCGCTCTCGTCGATCGGCGTAGCGACCGCGGCGATTACGCCGGAAAGTGTCTTGCTCAAGTTGCGTCTCCGGTTTTTCATTAGTCATGGCCGGGACAGACCCAGCCGCGACAAGTGTGCTCATCCACTCACATTATAGGCCGCCAATGCGGCCATGTTTACGAGCTGGTTATCCTTGGCGCCGAGATGGACGATTTGCACCGGCTGGTCGAGGCCCACCAGCAAGGGTCCGATGACAGTAGCGCCGCCCAGCTCCTGCAGCATTTTGGTCGAGATGGAAGCGGAGTGAAATGCCGGCATGATCAGCACGTTGGCGGGCCCTGAAAGGCGGCAGAACGGGTAGGCTGCCGCCAACTCCGGATTGAGCGCCACATCGGCGGCCATTTCGCCGTCGTACTCGAAGTCGACGCGTTTGCTGTCGAGGATTTTCACGGCTTCGATGACCCTCGCCGACCGCTCGCCGGGCGGATGGCCAAACGTCGAAAAAGCAAGAAGTGCCAGCCGCGGCTCATAGCCAAGCCTACGCGCGACACCGGCGGCCTCGATCGCAATATCCGCGATCTCATGGGCTTCCGGCATCTCCGTCACCGCGGTGTCGGCGACTAGCACGGTACGCCCGCGCGCCACCACGACAGAGACTCCAATGACCCGATGACCCGGCTTGGGGTCGATGACGTGGCGGATGTCCTCAAGCGCGACCGAAAAATTGCGGGTGACACCCGTCACCATCGCATCGGCATCGCCGAGCGCGACCATGCAAGCTGCAAAATGATTCCGATCTTGGTTTACCAGTCGTTGGCAGTCGCGCAGCAGATAGCCGCGCCGCTGAAGGCGCTCGTACAAGAAGTTTATGTAAGCGGAATTGCGGGTCGACACGCGCGCATTGACGATTTCAATTTCCTCGCCGAGCTCAATGCCGGCCTCGCCCGCCGATTGGCGAACCCGGTCCTCGCGCCCGACCAGAAGCGCGGTGCCGAGACCTTGATGCACGAAGCTCGCTGCCGCTCGGATGACTTGTTCTTCCTCACCTTCGGCGAAGACGACGCGCTTGGGCTGCCGGCGCAACCGGTTGAATACCTGCACAAGCGTGCCGGCGATCGGATCGCGCCGCGCGCTCAGCTGCTGGCGGTAGGCGTCCATATCAACGATCGGCTTGCGCGCAACGCCGGTATCCATCGCGGCTTTCGCGACAGCTGGTGGTACGTACGAAATCAGGCGCGGGTCGAACGGAACCGGGATGATATAGTCAGCGCCGAATTTAGGGCGCGCACCATAGGCGCTGGCGACTTCGTCAGGAACGTCTTCGCGCGCGAGTTCCGCGAGCGCACGTGCGGCAGCGATCTTCATCTCCATGTTGATGGCGGAAGCGCGCACATCGAGCGCGCCGCGAAAGATGTAGGGAAATCCGAGTACGTTGTTGATCTGGTTCGGGTAGTCGGAACGACCGGTCGCCATGATGGCGTCGTCGCGCACCGCGGCGACTTCCTCAGGAGATATTTCGGCGTCGGGATTGGCCATGGCGAAGATGATCGGCTTGGCCGCCATCGACTTGACCATGGCTGGAGTGAATGCGCCCTTGACCGAAAGTCCGAAGGCGACGTCGGCGCCCTCGAACGCTTCCGCGAGCGTGCGCTTGGAGGTCTTGATGGCGTAGGCGGACTTCCACTGATTCATGCCGTCCTTGCGGCCCTGATAAATCACGCCTTTGGTATCGCACAGAATCAGGTTTTCAGGCCTGAAGCCGATCGCCTTGAGGAGTTCGAGGCAGGCGATACCCGCGGCTCCTGCACCGTTGCAGACGAGCTTGGTCGTAGCGATTTCACGTCCGGTCAGGTCGAGCGCGTTCAACAAGCCAGCTGCGGCGATGATTGCAGTACCATGCTGGTCGTCGTGAAAAACCGGAATATCCATCAATTCGCGCAGGCGCTGCTCGATCACGAAACATTCCGGCGCCTTGATGTCTTCCAGATTGATGCCACCCCAGCCGGCACCGAGCAGTTTCACGCAGTTGATGATCTCATCGGGATCTTCCGAGGAAACTTCAAGATCGATCGAATCGATATCGGCGAAGCGCTTGAACAGTACCGCTTTGCCCTCCATGACCGGCTTTGCCGCCAGCGCGCCGCGGTTGCCGAGGCCAAGGATCGCCGTGCCGTTGGTAATGATGGCGACGAAGTTGCCCTTCACCGTGTAGTCGTATGCCCGGCTCGGATCCTCGGCGATTGCCAGGACCGGCACCGCCACACCCGGCGAATAGGCAAGCGAAAGGTCACGCTGGGTCGCCATCGGCTTGGTGGCAATGACTTCCAGCTTGCCCGGACGACCTGTGCTGTGAAATTGCAGGGCCTCCTGGTCAGTAAAGGTCGGTCTGCTACGGCCGGCGGAGGGCTTGGCGGGCATTTTTACTCCATGAACACGACCGGATCGCCGGCGCGGACGACGTTAGCGGATGCAACCACAAAGACTCAAGGGAAGCCGGCCGCCGCGGTGGTACCGGTTGAATCGAGGCGTGACGCAGGTTAATCGGTGCCTCAGCGCAAACGATTGCTATGATCGGATGGCTATGATTCGTTTTTTACTTCGACTGTTTGGGCTGATCTTCCTGGCCGCCGGCTTCATCTTGGTGATCTACGATGGCACCAAGTCGATTGCCGGTAACAAGCTTTTTCTGACCAGCGTTCGCGCCATCTGGGAGCTTGCCAATCCCGGCAGCCTGGCGAAGCTCAGGCCGATGATCGAATCCTACGCGGGCGGCTATCTCTGGGATCCGCTCATGGTCACGATCCTTGCTGCGCCAGGGTGGAGCGTGCTTGGTGTGTTCGGAATCGTACTCCTTCTGCTCGGCCGCAAGAAAAAGCCGCTGATCGGCTATGTGAGGCCGTAACATCACATTGGGCCGCCCAGCGCGCTCGCGCAGGCGTGAAGGGTCCATTTGCGCACTTGCCCCAGACGTGATCGCCAGGGCATTTCGACCTGGCCCGCTCCGACATATATTGCGGTCAGCGATTGCAGGAGATCCAGCATGTTCGGCTTCAAGAAAGTTGCCATGCCCGCGCCCGGCGAGGCGCTGCCCGGCCGGTCCAATCCGATCCACACCGCCGCCGCGCATTTCGTAAACCACCGCGCGCTCAAGGGACCTTATCCGGAAGGTTTGGAGAAGGCGCTGTTCGGACTCGGTTGTTTTTGGGGTGCGGAACGCAAGTTCTGGGAATTAGGGGATGGGATCTATGTCACCGGGGTTGGCTATGCCGGAGGTATGACGCCCAATCCAACTTACGAGGAAGTGTGCTCGGGGCGCACAGGCCACAACGAGGTGGTGCTGGTGGTCTATGATCCAAAGAAGATTTCTTACGACACGCTACTCAAGGCTTTTTGGGAAAGCCACGATCCGACCCAAGGCATGCGCCAGGGCAACGACGTCGGCACCCAGTACCGCTCCGGCATCTATACATTCAATGCGTCACAACGGCGGGCGGCCGAGGCCTCGAAGGCGATGTATGAGCAGGAACTGAAGAAGAAGCGTTTCGGCGCTGTCACCACAGAGATCGTCGATGCTCCCGAATTCTATTTTGCCGAAGACTATCATCAGCAATACCTGGCGAAGAATCCGATGGGCTATTGCGGGCTTGGCGGTACCGGTGTGTCCTGCCCGATCGGCACCGGCGCCCGGCTGTCGCAAGGCACTCCAGCTTGAAATTGCGGTTCTCTCCCCGCTTGCGGGGAGAGGCCGACTTGGGTGCGCCGGCGGGCAAGTCGGATAGGGCGACGAGGTACAGGTCGTGGACCTCTCGAGAGATTCCCCGCCGGCCCTCAGCTCCTCGCCGACGGGGCAAAACGGGCATTGGTGAGGATTTGTTAACCATATAACGCGTTAATCGGGCTCGTATCCTCAAGGCTTGGTGGGACGCCTGATGCGGGGAGTCCGAATATTATCAGCGGTAGGCGCTGTGCTCGCCCTTTCGGGCTGCGTGCACGAACAATATGCGCAGGAGCCAAGTCCACGCGCTGACGCGTCTGTGCCGTCATCGCGCTATCTTTATTCCTCGTCGCCGGCCGACGCCCAGCGGGCCTACGAGCAGCCGCAACATCGGTCGGCCGAGCCTCGAACGGTGCGTGGCGATGACCGCGGTTTGATCAATTCAAACGCAAGCGCTCAAGTCGCCGCCGCGCCGCCGCCGGCAATTGGCGGTCCCTATGTGGCCGCACAGGAAGCCTACGCGTCTGTGCCTGCAACCACGGCAGCGCTGCCTGCGGCAGAGCCACCCTATACACTCGATGCCGGCGACAAGTTGCGCGTCGTTGTGTTCGGTCAGGATGGCATCAGTAACAGCTACGTTGTCGACGCAGGCGGCAAGGTCAATCTGCCGCTCGTTGGCGCGATCAACGCGCGTGGTCTTACCAATCAGCAGCTTGCGGCCGCGATCACCGCGCGGCTCAAGCAAGGCTACGTGCGCGACCCGCACGTGAGTGTCGAGGTCGATACGTATCGGCCCTTTTTCATCCTCGGCGAGGTAACGACGCCCGGTCAATATCCTTACGTCGCCAACCTCACGGCGGAAACCGCTGTCGCCATCGCCGGCGGCTTTGCGCCGCGCGCGTTCAAGAAAACGGTCGAACTCACCCGCAAGACCAGCGGGCGGCCGATCCGCTCGGAAGTGCCGCTCGAATACCCGGTTCGCCCCGGCGACACGATCCTCGTCAAGGAGAGATGGTTCTAGGTCGATGAAGCAAGGCGCCTACGGTTGTCATGCCCGGCCTTGTGCCGGGCATCTCGTTTAGGCGGGCAAAAAATGCCTTTCGAGGCCACCGGGTCGGGCGCCCTCGCCGTGGCCGGATAACGACGTCAAGAGACGTCATTTCTTCATATGCTTCGTCAGGAATTCCTGGGTGCGCTTCCACGCAAGATCGCCGGATTCCTTGCGGTAACTCGCGCGCTCGTCGCAATAGAAGCCATGCGGTGCATCCGGGTAGGTATAAATCTCCGCTTGCGGCTGCTTCGCCTTGATGCTCGCCACCACGTCCATCGGAATGCCGTCATCCTTTTCGCCAAAATGCATCTGCATCGGGCACTTCGGTTTCTCGTCGGCGAACTTGCCGATCATGCCACCGTAGAAGGCGACCGCCGCCGAGAACCCGGGGATCCGGCAAGCGGCAAGAAACGCCGCCGTACCACCCATGCAGAAGCCGACAACGCCGAGCGGCCCGGTGCCTTTGAGGTCGCGCTGCGCGGCAGCGATATCGGCCATCATGTGATCCCAGTTGAGGTTGCCGAGATAGCTGCGGGCGTGGGCAATTTCGTCCGGCGTATAGCCGCTGTCGAAATTGCGCACGAAGCGGTCGAACACAGCCGGTGCCACGGCCACATAGCCGAGCGCGGCAAGGCGGTCGCAAACGGCGCGGATATGGTGGTTGACGCCAAAAATCTCTTGCACGACCACGATGCCGCCCTTTGACGCGCCGGACGGATCGGCGCGATAGGCCCCGAGCGAGTGCTTGTCGGTGGTGGTCAAAGTGAATTGTTTACCCAAAGGTACCTCCCATAATTTTTTAGGACGAAAAGCCCGGTGGGGCTTTTAACACAGGCATGGCCGGCTCGCTATTCGGGGAACGAACATCACCAGGCGCGCATCGCCTTCGCCGCTATTTCAATTACGCGAAGTGCGTCGGTGGTCCCATCGGAATCCCCCTTTTCAAAATCGCGTTCGGCCAAACCCATGGTGTTCGTCACGTGGGCAAGGCACAAGACCGATACTCTGCGCGCCCGCGCAAAAGTATAGAGGGCGGCAGCCTCCATCTCGACGGCCAAAATACCCTTCGCGCGTGCAGCTTCGATTGCCTCGGCCGTCTCGCGAAACGGGGCGTCGGTCGTCCAGCTGGGCCCAATGAGCGCGGCCAAGCCTCCATCCCTCAATGCTTTCGCGACCGTCGCGACGAGGTGCGCGTCGGCTTCCGCAAATTCCGACGGTGCTGCGTAATGATAGCTTGTTCCTTCGTCCCTGAGCGCGCGGTCGATCACGACAAAATACGGTGGCGGATTTGGCGCGACAATCTGGCCCGCGGACGTGACGCTCAACAGATGACGACAGCCGCTGGCGAACAGTTCTTCGGCTATCAATACTGCGAAAGATGCGCCGACAGCGCAGCCGATAATCCCGGCCGTCTGTCCCGCGAGTGAGAACGTATAAAGATCGGTATGATAGCAAGGCCAGGTTTCAAGTGGCTGCGCCTGCTTGGTCTTCTTGAGCCGCCTTAGGATATCGCCGTCAGGATCAAGGATGCAGACTGACGGCACATTGGCGGTCGCAAGTCCCTTTTGGCGCCGTGCCTCGCGCAAGAGTGCGGAGGGCGAAAATACAGACGGCGACGCCGGAAACTTATTTTTCGTGATTGGCGCTATGTCGCCATTCGTTTTCTTATCCTCCATTTGATGACTGCTCGCTGCCAAATGTAACGTATACACCATACCGCAAAAGGATACTTAGGCATGGCGCTTCCTGGGTTTTTCAAAGGAACAGAAATGCCTGCCGCCGGGTGGTGGGAGGCATTGTGGCCCGACCCCGCAATGGTACTCAATCAGGTCGGCATCAGAGCCGGCATGACCGTGATCGACCTCTGTTGCGGCGATGGATGGTTCACTTTATCAATCGCCAAGATTGCGCGTCTTGTTGTTGCCGTCGATATCGACGCAAAGCTCCTGGATGTGGCCGGGTTGCGTCTTACCGAGAGCGGCCTCCGGAACAGCAGCCTTGTTGAAGGTAACGCCTATGCCGTTGCCAAGTTGGTACCGCATTCCGCCGATTTTGTTTTTCTGGCTAATGCCTTTCATGGCGTGCCGGATCGAACGCGTCTTGCCCGGTCGGTTTTTGATGCCCTCAAGTCCGGCGGCCAATTTGCGATCGTGAACTGGCACGCACGAGCGCGCGAAGAGACAACCATTCTTGGCGGGCCGCGCGGCCCGGCAACCGAGCTGAGGATTGCCCCTGAAACAACGGCTGCCGCGGTCGAGCCGGCTGGATTCCGTTTCGTTGGGATAGTTGAATTGCCGCCATATCACTATGGAGCGATTTTCGAGAAACCGTAATCTACTTCCAGCGCCAACTACAAAAATGCCTTTGCCAATAACTCATACGAACGTTTCCTCGCCTCGTGGTCGAAGATCATGGTCGTCACCATGAGTTCGTCGGCCTTCGTTGTCTCGATCAAGGGCGCGAGCCTGGCCTTGACGGTCTCCGGCGAACCGACCGCAAGCCGTGTCCGGTTCTGTGCGATGCGAGCCTTGTCGACCGGAGAATAGTCGTAGCTTCGGGACTCTTCGGGCGACGCCAGCGGCAGGTACTCACCTTTCGCCCGGCGCACAATGTTAAGGTCGACGGTCGCTGCCAGCCGCTCAGCCTCTTCGTCGGTGTCGGCACAGACGACATGCGTTGCCAAAATCGCATAAGGCTTGTCGTGCGAAGGGGACGGCTTGAAATTATCGCGATAGAGCCGCATCGCTTCCGCCGCGTCGAAATTTGCGAAGTGATGTGCGAAGGAAAATGCGGCACCGATGTGGCCCGCAAGCTGGGCGCTATAGTCGGACGAGCCGAGCAGATAGATCGGCGGCAGCGGCACATCAGACGGCATCGCACGCACATTGTGGAACGGGTGGCCCGCAGGAAAGCCGCGCGTTTCCAGGAGCATCAATTCGTTGAATCGCTCGAGGAAATCATCCTCCTCGCTAATACCCTGACGCCGCCGAAGTGCATAAGATGTCGCCGGATCGGTGCCCGGCGCGCGGCCAAGGCCGAGATCGATCCGGCCGGGATAAAGCGCCTCCAGCACTTTGAAACGTTCGGCGACCATCAATGGTGCGTGATTTGGCAGCATGACCCCGCCCGAACCGATGCGCATGGTTTTGGTGACTGCCGCGATCTGCCCGATCATGATATCGGGGGCGGAGCTCGCGATCGCCGGCAGGTTGTGGTGTTCGGCGACCCAGTATCGCCTGAAGCCAAGACCGTCGGCAAAGCGCGCGAGATCGAGCGAATTGCGAAGCGCCTGCGCGGCCGAGGAGCCGGTCGAGACAGGGGAGAGATCGAGGATCGACAACGGTATCATGGGTCGGCGGTCACACTAGCATACGGGTGCCGTCTTTTCGCCCGCATGATCCGGCGTATGATATCGTAGAGTTTATGGGAGCCGCGCATGGCCTCGCTGGTTGAGTGGAAGGTGCCGCAGTCCGTGCAGCCGCGGGCTGAAGACTACTCCTATGATCTCGAGCGGGCGCTGTCCTCGGTTGTCGGGCTGCATTCGCTTGTTCCTCCTGATGCTTTCACAGCGGATACGCTTGGGACGGAGCGCGCGGGAAATGGCGTTCTCATCGACGACGGACTTGCGCTTACCATCGGCTACCTGATCACCGAAGCCGAGACGGTCTGGCTGCACCTTGGTGATGGCCGGGTGGTGGAGGGCCATGCACTCGGTTTCGATCAGGAAACCGGCTTTGGTCTCGTCCAGGCGCTTGGGAAAATCGACCTGCCATCGCTTGGCATTGGCTCCTCGAAAACGGTTGAAGTTGGTGAGCGCGTGGTTGTTGGGGGCGCCGGTGGCCGCACGCGCTCGCTCGCCGGTCGCGTCGCCGCCAAGCAGGAGTTCGCCGGCTATTGGGAGTATTTGCTCGAGGAAGCGATCTTCACATACCCGGCACATCCTAACTGGGGCGGCACCGCCCTCATATCGAACGAAGGCAAACTCGTCGGCATCGGTTCGCTGCAGTTGGAGCGCGCCCGCGAAGGAAAGAACGAACACCTCAACATGATCGTGCCGATCGATTTGCTCGCGCCGATACTCGACGATCTTCGCAAGTTCGGCAGGGCAAACCGTCCGCTGCGGCCGTGGCTCGGGCTCTATTCGACCGAAATCGAAGACAGGATCGTGGTTGTTGGCATCGCGCCGAAGGGACCTGCCGCCCGCGCCGAGATCAAGACCGGTGATGTGATAGTGGCGGTCAAAGGCGAACGTGTGTCGACCCTTGCCGATCTTTACCGCAAGATCTGGTCGCTCGGGCATGCCGGCGCGGAAGTCCCGCTTACGCTCTATCGTGAAGGCGTGACTTTCGACGTGCGCGTGAATTCATCCGACCGCGCGAAATTCCTGAAAGGCCCGCGGCTGCACTGAGCGGTGCGCGTCAGACTTCCTCGATCCTGTCGACGCGGTCCGGATAGAAGGCGAGATGCTCCTTGATCTCGGCCATCGCCGGAAACGGATGTTCGTATGACCACGCCACATTCTCACCCCTGCGGCCGTCGGCCTCGATGGTGAAATAGCTGGCGTCCCCCTTATACGGACAGTGCGTATGGTGATCGTTGGGCGTGAGCACACTCATGTCGGCGTCGTCGCGAGGAATGTAGAGTACCGGCTTGTAGCTTGCTTCCTTTAAAGTGAGCGCTCGCGCCGTGTCGGCGATCACGCGACCTGCAAACGTGACACGCACTCTCTTGCCACTGGGTGCAATCGTGATCGGATGATCGGGGCCAGGAAGTTTCATGATGAATCCGCTGGCGCGCCCGAGACGATTCGAACGTCCGACCTTTGCCTTCGGAGGGCAACGCTCTATCCAGCTGAGCTACGGGCGCGCGTAAGTTCTCAATAGACGAAACGCACCGAAGCGGCAACGGGCGCGCGCCGCGTGCGGCGCGCGTCGTTGCCATATTGGAGCCGCCCGATAGCAGTCAGGCTGCAATCAACATCACGGGCAGGGATGTCGCATGCCGTCGTAACCGAGATAGGTGCCGGATTCCGGGTCGTAGGAGCGGTATCGCTGTTCGCAATACGCTTCTGCGCCGGGGCCCGGCCCGGCATATACCTCCGGACCTTCATAATACCCATACCCGGGTTCGTCGTCATAATAGTAGCTCGGTCCCGCGAACGCGCTCCCGAGCAATGCGCCCGCCGCGAAACCGCCCAGCGCGGCGCCGCCCCAATGTCCACCGTGGTGCCAGTGGCCGCCGCCCCAATGATGTTGCGCGTCAGCTGCGGATGCGGCCAGCCCCGCGGCCAGCGCCACGGCAATCGCCAGAGTTGATCTGTAACGCATCGAAATTTCTCCACTCTTGTTGTCGCGTCCTGAGGGCAACGCCCTGCGGCGCGCCGCGTTCCAAGCGCAACGCCTTGAGGAAACTGTGGTTAAACCCGAAGAGTATGCAGCGGCGCATTTACGAAACAGGAGAGAATCCCCTACTGCTCTAAGGTTTCGCGCATGGTGCGCCTCAAGGAGCAATGTCAAATGGCAGTAGCCGCCTCATCCAAGCCGAAAGCCGCCAAGCCGGTCACCACCAAACACCTGGCGGCTTCGCTGTCGGAACAGCATCAGCTGACCAAGAAGCAGGGCCTGGAAATGATGGAAGACCTGATCGGCATGATCACCAAGCACCTCAAGAAGGGCGAGCGGGTGAAGATCGCTGGTCTCGGAATCCTGGTGGTTCGCAAGCGCGCCGCCCGCATGGGCCGCAATCCGATGACTGGCGAAGCGATCAAGATCAAAGCCAGCAGGAAGGTTGCCTTCCGCGCGTCCAAGGATCTGAAGATGGCGATCTGACCGTCAGCAATACCGTTTCGCAAAACCCCGCCGATGGCCGGCGGGGTTTTGCTTGGCGTGGTCGGGCAGCGCTCACGATTTGCGGTCGGCATCATATTCGGCGGAACAGAACGGGCCGCCCTGGTATCGGTCGCCGATCGGATCTGCCGGAAGCTTTGCCTGCTCGACCAGTGCTTGCGCCTGGAAATCCTGCGAGCGGTACTGTGGGCGATAACCGAAGCGCCGGGCGTTGCTGTTGTCCCACCATCCTGCGGCGTTGTCGGATGATCCGTAGAAAATTTCGAAGCGGATATCGGGATGCTCAAGCCCGATGCGAACGAGTTGGGCGAGATCTTCCGGCTTGATCCAGATGGATAGCCGACGCTTGTCGAGCGGCACGTCGTTCACATTGCCTATGCGGAGGCAGGTCACGCGCAGGCCGTGCTTGTCGGCATATAGCGCGCCGACCGCTTCGCCGAAAGCCTTGCTGACGCCATAACGGCTGTCGGGTCGCAACGTGACGTTCACGCCGATCTTCTGATCGCGCGGATAAAAACCAACCGCGTGATTGGATGACGCAAACACCACGCGCTTGACTCCGGCGCGATAGCCCGCCTCGAACAGATTGTAGCAGCCGACGATATTGGCCTTGTGGATCGTATCCCACGAACCCTCGATCGAATGGCCCCCGAGATGAACAATGCCGTCGATACCGGCCGTGATCGACTCGACCTGGTTGTAGTCGGCAAGGTCAGCGGCGATGAATTCTTCGTCTTCGTCGAGATTTGAGGGTTTCCGGATGTCGCTGAGGCGGATGCGTGGGTAGACGCCTTTGAGCAATGTCCGTAGCCGTGTTCCGACGTCGCCGGCCGCGCCGGTGATCAGGATATGCATTTCTGTTTTCTCGGCTATAGTAGGATGAACCTTATAATTATAAACCGGGAGGGCCGCCGACATGAAGAACTTTGCCGCGTTCCTTGCCACCACGCTCCTGACCGTCGCGTACGCGAGCATGCCGGCCGCTGCGCAACAAAAAACGGTGCTTAAGGCATCGGACGTTCATGCGGCCGGTTATCCGACCGTCGTCGCTGTGGAGAATCTCGGCAAAAAGCTCGAGCAGGCTACACATGGTCGCATCAGCGTCCAGATGTATCCGGCGATGCAGCTTGGCGGCGAGAAGGAAGCGATCGAGCAGGCGCAGATCGGTGCCATCGCTTTCGCGCGAGTCAGCGTCGGCGCGCTTGGCCCGGTCGTCGATGATCTCAACGTGTTCAATATGCCCTACGTGTTTCGCAACACGGCGCACATGCAGCAGGTCATTGATGGTCCGATCGGCCAGGAATTGCTCGACAAAGTGACCAATAGCGGCAAGGGTTTGATCGGCCTTTGCTGGATGGATGCAGGCGCGCGCAATTTCTACGACACGAAGAAGCCGATCAAGACCGTCGCCGATCTCAAGGGCCTCAAAATTCGCGTCATCGGCAATCCAATCTTCGTCGACATGGCCAACGCCATGGGCGGCAACGGCGTGGCCATGGGCTACGACCAGGTCTTCAGTGCGCTGCAGACCGGCGTGGTCGACGGCGCGGAGAACAATCCGCCGAGCTACGTGTTCGACAACCACTATCAAGTCGCCAAGTTCTACACGATCGACGAGCATCTGATCGTGCCGGAAATGCTGGTGCTCTCGAAGAAGGCCTGGGACGGAATGTCGAAAGACGACCAGGCGTTGCTGCTGAAGTTCGCCAAGGAAGCACAACAGGAAGAGCGCAAGCTCTGGGCAGCCTATGAGCAGCAGGCGATGGATAAGGCCAAGGCCGCGGGAATCCAGATCATCCAGGTGTCGGATGCCGACAAGAAAGCCTTCCAGGACGCGGTCAAGCCGGTATGGGACAAATACGGTGCCAAATACGCCGCGACGGTCAAACGGATCCAGGAAACGAAGTAACCGGGCGCGCCCCATCGCGGAATTGGCGAGATGAACGCAATGGCCGCCTCCTTCCGCAAGGCGATGGATGCGCTTTATTTCGCTTGCGTGCTTGTCGCCGGCACCGCGCTGGTGCTGATTTCGGCGGTGATCCCCTGGGGGGTTTACACCCGTTACGTTCTCAACAGCGCGGCGTCGTGGCCTGAACCGGCAGCGGTTCTGCTCACGATCTGGCTGACGTTCTTCGGCGCGGCGGCTTGTTACCGGCTGCGCTTTCACATGAACGTGTCGTTCTTTGTGAAATTGATGCCGGCTTTCTGGCAACGTTTCTTCGATGCGCTCGCCGAAGTCGCCATGCTCGCGATGTCCATCTTCATGACCGTGTGGGGCGCAAAGCTCGTCATCGCCACCTGGAACAATTCCATCGCGGATTTTCCCGACTTGTCGGTCGGCGTGACCTACCTGCCGATTCCCCTTGGCGGGGCAGTCCTCTTTCTGTTTGTGGTCGAGCGCATTCTGTGCGGGGCGCCACCGGCTCCCGCAGGTCATCATTGATCCGGCACCCCAGGGAAACAAATGGACATCGCGGTTCTGTTATTCACGATGTTCTTCTGTTTCTTCATCGGCGTCCCGATCGCCTATTCGCTCGCTTTGGCGGCGATTGCCGGCTGCCTGTGGATCGGCGTTCCGCTCGAAGCGGTCATGCTGAAGATCTCCGACGGCGTGAGCAAGGTCGCCATGTTGACGATTCCGTTTTTTGTGCTGGCCGGCGCGATCATGGCGGAAGGCGGGATGGCGCGGCGCATGGTGGCTTTCGCTGACGTACTGGTCGGCTTTACGCGCGTGCGCGGGGGCCTGTCGGTCGTCAATGTGCTCGCCACCACATTCCTGAGCGGGATTTCGGGCTCGGCAGTCGCCGACACGTCCGCAATCGGGTCGGTGATGATTCCGCAAATGGAAAAAAGCGGGTTCCCGCGCGTGTTCGCGACCAATGTGACGATCACCGCATCGGTGCAGGCGCTGCTGGTGCCGCCGAGCCATAACGCGGTCATCTATTCGCTGGCGACCGGCGGCACGATTTCGATCATCAGCCTGTTCATGGCCGGCGTGGTACCGGGACTTTTGCTCGGTTTTTCGATCATGGTGCTGTGCTTGGTGATCGCATATCGCGACGGCCACCCGAAAGGTTCGGCTGTACCGCTGCGCGACGCCATCAAGATCAGCGTTGATGCCGTCTGGGGCTTGATTACGCTCGTCATTATTCTGGGCGGCATTCTTGGCGGTGTGTTCACGGCCATCGAGGCGGGCGCGGTTGCCTGCCTTTGGGCATTTTTTGTGACGATGTTCGTCTACCGCGATTACAAGTGGCGCGACCTGCCCGCATTGGTTCACCGAACGTTGCGAACGGTGGCCATGGTGATGACGCTCATCGCCTGCGCGTCAAGCGTAGGCTACGTGATGGCGCTCACGCAGATGCCGGCGAAGATCACGGCGTTTTTCCTGACCATTTCCGACAACAAATACGTCATCCTGTTTTTGATCAATATATTGCTGCTCGTCCTCGGCACACTTGTGGACATGGCGCCGTCGATCCTGATCTGCACGCCGATCCTCCTGCCAGTGATGATCAATTTCGGCGTCGACCCAGTGCACTTTGGGATGATCATGATGCTCAATCTCGGCATCGGGCTGTGCCACCCTCCCGTAGGCGCAATTTTGTTTGTCGGCTGTGCGGTCGGGAAGGTCAGCATCGAAGAGGTCATGCGCAGGATTTGGCCATTCTATGCCGTAATGTTTGCAGTGCTGATGTTGGTCACCTATGTGCCGGCGCTGTCACTATGGCTGCCGGCCCGGGTTGTCGGGCACTGATTTGCATTGATTTGCGCTTGGCCACGCGGTTGCCTCAGGGTCTATAATGGGCGGATCAATTCCGAGGAGGCTTTATGTCGCAAACGGCCGAAAAACGCGGGGGCCTGCCGGCCATGCTGAAAGATGCGGCCTTCGTCTGGGACGACCCGCTCGACCTGGAGGGCGAACTCACAGAAGATGAGCGCATGGTGCGAAACACCACGCGGGGATTCGCGCAGAATTATCTCATGCCCCGTGTTACCGAGGCCTACCGCGACGAGAAATATGACCCAAACCTCCTTCCTGAGATGGGCAAGCTCGGACTACTCGGCCCGACGATTCCGGAAGAGTATGGCGGCGCCGGTCTTGGCTATGTCGCTTACGGGATGATCACGCGCGAACTCGAACGCGTCGATTCGGGGTATCGGTCCTCGATGTCGGTCCAGTCATCGCTTGTGATGTATCCAATTTATGCCTATGGCACCGAAGCGCAGCGTCGCAAATTTCTGCCCAAGCTTGCGACCGGTGAGTTTATCGGTTGCTTTGGATTGACCGAGCCCGATCACGGCTCTGACCCCGGCTCGATGGTCACGCGCGCGGAAAAGGTCGCCGGCGGCTACAAGCTCAACGGCGCCAAGACCTGGATCTCAAACGCGCCTGTCGCACATGTCGCTCTGGTGTGGGCGAAGCTCGACAATGTCATTCGCGGCTTTTTGGTGGAGCGAGGGGCGAAGGGATTCTCGACGCCGAAGATCGAAGGCAAGCTTTCGTTGCGCACCTCCATCACCGGCGAGGTTGTGCTGGAAGATTGTGTCGTCCCAGAAGACAATCTGTTGCCCAATGTTAAAGGCCTGGCCGGTCCGTTCGGCTGCCTGAACAACGCACGTTACGGCATCGCCTGGGGCGCGATGGGTGCCGCCGAGTTCTGCTGGCATCGTGCACGGCAGTACGTCCTTGAACGCAAGCAGTTCGGCCGGCCGCTCGCCTCCAATCAGCTTGTGCAGAGGAAGCTCGCCGACATGCAGACTGAGATTGCGCTCGGCCTGCAGGGCGCACTGCGGCTGGGGCGGATGCTGGAGTCCGGCAAGGCCGCGCCCCCGTCGATCTCGCTGATGAAACGCAACAATTGCGGCAAGGCGCTCGACATCGCTCGGCTCGCGCGCGACATGCACGGCGGCAACGGCATCTCGGAGGAATATCACGTGATGCGTGTGCTTTCGAACCTCGAAACGGTCAACACCTATGAGGGCACGCACGACATCCATGCGTTGATCCTGGGACGCGCACAGACCGGCATTCAGGCGTTTTTCTGAGGCTGGCGGCCCAGCGCAACTAGAGCGCCATGCCCTTCGCGCTGTAGGCCAGTGCCGCAACCCGCGCGGTCATGGCGCTATTCGAATCGGCGAGCGCATCGATCACGGTAAAGTGGTTGGTGTCGGCGATTTCCTCGTAGCGCGTAAGAACTCCAGCGCCTCGCCAGGCTTCGACGATCGCCTTGCTCTGGCGCAGGAACTCAGCCGATTCGAGCGCGCCCACAACCGCGTCGAGGCCGCGCCCGGCCGGTACGCGCCAGTGAAGCGGCGAAACCCGTCGCGCTTCGCTCTCATCGAGCCGCAGGTCTTCGTTGACGGAAATGCCAATCAGCGGCATCAGATCGAAGACACCGGAAATTGCATACGCCGCAGGCACGAGATCGGCCGGCGCATCGGATGCGAAGAGCACCCAGTCGGTTGCTGCCAGGCACGCTGCCAGATGGCCGCCGGCGGAATGGCCATAGACGACGATGCGCTGACGTCGCTTGCGCCACAACATCAGGCAGGCGCTCCGCATCTGCTCGATGATGTCGGCAATCGAAGCATGCGGGCACAGATCATAGCCCGCAATCGCGACGCTTACGCCACGCGCATTTGGCCCGGCCGCCATTTGCGAGAACATCGACGGATCGAGCGAACGCCACCAGCCACCGTGAATGAACATTGCAAACGGCGCCTGGTCGTCGCCGCTGGCTGGAAAAAGATCGATTGTCCGGCGCATCGAGGGGCCATAAGAAATCCCCAGTTTGGCGTTATGCGCACCCGCACGATAGGCCGCGCCTTCGCGTGCCCAGCGTGCGAAGACCTCCGGATGTTCAGGCACGCGGGCGCGATTGTCGTATTCGACTTCGTAATCAGTGGTCATGACAGTCTCTTGCAGCCGCAATAAGAAAACCCGGCTTTGCACCGAGCCGAAACAACGTTATCTCTTAGCCATGAAAATCGATGGCGGGCAAATGCGCAAGGCAGCGAATCGATGGCACTGATCTCCACGGTCCCGCTCGAATTGCCGGTCGACGGCCGCCAGTCGGAAGCCGCGCTTGCAATAGCGCGCGGTACCGCGCGCCTGCTGCACGCGTATGGCCGCTGTGTGGTGAGCGAATTGCCCCTGCCGTCGGGTCGTCGCGCGGACCTCGTCGCGCTGGATCAAGGCGGCGAAATCTGGATTGTCGAGATCAAATCGTCGATCGCGGATTTTCGCGCCGATCAAAAATGGCAGGAGTATCGTACGCACTGCGACCGGCTGTTCTTTGCCACCTCGGTCGACGTTCCCTGCGAAATTTTCCCGCCTGAAACCGGGCTGATCGTCGCCGATGCGTTCGGCGCGGAGTTCAGGTGCGAGGCGCCCGAGCACAAATTGCCGGCCGCCACGCGTAAATCGATGATGCTGCTGTTCGCTCGCGCCGCGGCGGTGCGGCTGCAATCGCTCGCGGATCCGACCGGACCTTACGGCGATGCCGGGTGATCAAGCCCGCACGTTGGGGTTCGGCAAAGGCCGGTACAACTAGCGCGGCGCGCGTTTCGCCAGAATCCGCTGCAGCGTTCGGCGATGCATGTTGAGACGGCGCGCCGTTTCCGAGACGTTGCGGCCGCACAATTCGTAGATGCGTTGGATATGCTCCCAGCGCACGCGGTCGGCCGACATCGGATTTTCCGGCGGCTCGATTTTGGCAGTGTCCTGGGCGAGGAGGGCGGCGACGACGTCGTCGGCGTCGACCGGCTTTGCCAGATAATCCACCGCGCCGAGCTTCACGGCATTTACCGCCGTTGCGATATTGCCGTAACCGGTGAGGATGATCGCACGCGCATCCGGACGCCGGCGCTTGAGGGCGGAAATCACATCGAGCCCATTGCCGTCATCGAGACGCATGTCGACGACTGCATAGGCCGGCGCCGATTTTTCGACCTGGAGCAAGCCGTCCGCGACCGATTCGGCGATCGAAACAAGAAATCCACGCTGCTCGAGCGCCTTGGCGAGCCGCTGGAGAAATGAATGATCGTCTTCGACGATCAACAGCGATCGTTCGCCGGGGATTTTAACCTTTGCCGCCGGATTGGCGGCCTCACTGATCAAGGCATCCACGATGTCACCTAACGAAGAGCCCCTGGATCATATCCTAGCCCGTGGGGGCCATCATCACACAGCAATAAATAGTGATTGTGCGCGCCACTCTCAAGCCGCGGCGAAGCTCGATCGCCGCTCGAAATCAGGGCGGCTCCAGCGGAGCCTGACGACCGCGCCCCGATCGGGTTGCGCCTGATTTTGGAATGAAACCGTCGCGCCCGCCCGTTCCAGAAGGGTTTTGGCAATGAAGAAGCCAAGTCCCAGACCGGCCGGTTCGTCACCTGTGTCGTGCGGGTGTCCCGGCCGGCTGGTGACGTAGGGTTCCCCGATGCGGCCCATGATCTCCGGCGCAAAGCCAGGTCCGTCGTCCGTGATGGTAACTTCGACTGCATCGTCGTTCCATTTTGCGTCGACCGAAACCCGGTCGCGCGCAAAATCGACCGCGTTTTCAAGCAGGTTGCCGAGGCCGTAGAGGATCGCCGGATTGCGCGCGCCGACCGGCTCAGCGCTGCGGTTTTCCGGCGCGCTGACGTCGATGGTCACTCCGAAATGGCGATGCGGAGCAACAACTTCCTCGATAAGCGCCGTCAGCGGCATGCGGTCGAACGGCTCGCCGCTTGCCGACAATTCCGTGAGCTTCGCAAGAATATCGCGGCAGCGCGTCGCCTGTTCACGCAGGAGCCTGACGTCATCGCCATGCGGCGCATTCGGTGCAATGGCGCGTTCCAGTTCCTTTGCGATCACGGAAATGGTCGAGAGCGGCGTGCCAAGTTCGTGCGCAGCTGCCGCGGCAAGGCCGTCAAGCTGCGATAGATGTTGCTCGCGCGCCAGCACCAGTTCGGTGGAAGCAAGCGCAGCGGAAAGCTGCCGTGACTCTTCTGCGATCTGCCAGGCATAGACACCGATAAATCCGATCGCGAGCAGAATGCAAAGCCAAACCCCCATCATGTAGATCGGTGGCAGCTGCAGCGGGTCCTCGCTGTCCCACGGCAACGGGAAGTGCACGAAAACCAGAACCGTGGCGCAAGCAACGGCGAACCCGCCGAGGGTCAGTGTAAAG
This sequence comes from Pseudolabrys sp., assembly GCA_035691545.1. Classification (GTDB taxonomy): domain Bacteria; phylum Pseudomonadota; class Alphaproteobacteria; order Rhizobiales; family Xanthobacteraceae; genus Pseudolabrys. The sequence continues at coordinate 26,215 of DASSIT010000032.1, forward strand.
CGCGGCGGCAGCGCGGTGGCCGACAGCAGGACCGGCCCGAGAAAAAGAAACGCAAAGGGGTTCTGCAATCCGCCAGTCAGGAACAGCAGCACCGCCAGCTCCGCGATATCGAACGCGAGCAGCCATGCCGCACGATCGGGCTCGAGACGCTGGGTAATATGGAACCGCAGACGCAGCGCGACATTGAGCCAGGCCGCAAGCGCGATTACGCCCAGGCAGGCATAGATCGGCAGTTCGAAATTGAGCCCGTGGTAAACCACCAGGATCGCGGTCGTCTGCCCGATGATGGCCAGCCAGCGGAGCCGCACGAGCGTATCAAGCCGCACGTTGCGGCGCGGGTGATGCTGGGCGAGGCCGAGATTAGGCATTTGGTGAGTTTACGGTGTGTCCCCTCCGTCTTGAAGTCCATTGAACACGAGGCGGGCCTTGCGCTTTCTGCGGCGGAGCGTCACATCTTTCGCCGTCATGGATGCGCAGACGTCCGCTATCGCCGCCGATCGCCTGGTCAAGCGCTACAAAGGCGTGGAGGCTGTAGCCGGCATTTCATTTCGCCTCGCACCCGGTTCGGTTACCGGCCTTCTGGGGGGAAATGGGGCAGGCAAAACCACCACGATCGCAATGATTATGGGGCTGGTGACGCCAACCTCGGGAACCGTGTCGGTGCTCGGCGCGGAAATGCCGCGTGAGCGCTATCGGGTCCTGCATCGGATGAATTTCGAAAGCCCATATGTCGATATGCCAATGCGCCTCACCGTGCGCCAAAATCTGTCCGTATTCGCCCAGCTCTACGGGGTAGCGAACATAGAGGAGCGCATTGCCAGTCTCGCCGCCGACCTTGATTTGACGGAATTTCTCGACCGGCTGACCGGCAAGCTTTCGGCCGGTCAGAAGACGCGCGTGTCGCTTGCCAAGTCGCTTCTCAACAAGCCCGAAGTGCTTCTGCTTGACGAGCCGACCGCGTCTCTCGATCCCGATACGGCGGACTGGGTGCGTTCGCGGCTCGAGCGCTATCGACGGGAGCAGGGCACGACCATACTTCTTGCGTCCCACAACATGAGCGAGGTGGAGCGCCTGTGCGAGCGCGTCATCATCATGAAGAAGGGGCGTGTCGAGGACGACGATACGCCGGCGCATCTGCTTTCACGGTACGGGCGTGAAACACTGGAAGAGGTATTCCTCGACGTGGCCCGCGGCCGCCGGCAGAGCGAGGCGGTGAAATGATGTGCCAGCTGGACGCCTTGTGATGAACGTCGCCGACGGTGGAGTGAATTTTTCCTTCAATCGCGTTGCTGCGATGGTGCGACGCTACTGGTATCTGTTGCGTTCGTCGTGGCCGCGCATACTTGATCTGATCTATTGGCCGACAGTGCAGATGCTGATGTGGGGATTTCTTCAAGTCTACATTTCCCAAAATACCGGTTTTTTCGCGCGCGCCGGCGGAGTGTTCATCGGATCGGTGCTGCTGTGGGATATCCTGTTTAGAGGTCAACTGGGCTTTTCGATTTCCTTTCTGGAAGAAATGTACGCGCGCAACCTCGGCAACATCATGATGTCGCCGCTACGCCCGGCGGAATTTCTGCTCTCGCTGATGATCATGAGCATCGTGCGGCTTTCGATCGGCATGATTCCGGTTTCGTTTCTTGCAATTGCATTTTTTGGGTTCAACCTGTGGGCCCTTGGCATTGCGCTTGCCGCATTTTTTGTGAATCTCATTTTGACGAGCTGGTCGGTCGGGATTTTTGTCGCGGGCCTGTTGCTGCGGAACGGCCTTGGTGCCGAGAGCATGGCCTGGACCATCATGTTCCTGTTTCTGCCGCTGACCTGTGTCTATTATCCGGTCGCGGTCCTGCCGGGGTGGCTGCAATACGTGGCCTGGGCTTTGCCGCCGACCTACGTATTCGAAGGCATGCGCGCGCTGGTGATCGACCATGTGTTTCGCGCGGACCTGATGGCGCGGGCGTTTGCGCTCAACGGCGCCTTCTTCGCGGCTGCATCATTGGCCTTTTTCAAGCTTTTGCAGAGCGCACGGGTGCAAGGCTCGCTGCTTCAAACCGGTGAATAAGCGAAAAAACGCTGTGTTTTTTGGCACTTATGCGCTAGGCCGGCGTTGTAAACCTGACGCGAAGAACTTACCTCTATGTTGACGCTATGAGCGAAAAACGACAGTCTGCTGCATCGCAGCGAGGGTCGGGGGACTCCATGGCAATAGGTGAATTCGGCGGAGCGGCAACGCTCCCCGACGACGGCGGCGCGTTATTGGCGACGCCGATGTACTGGTTCTACGAACTCGCTCACACCGCACTCAATCCTTCGCGTGCGTTTGCGGATGCGACGCGGCTGTTTTTCAAAAATCCCGCCAATCCGCTCGCGCACACCGCCTACGGCAAATCGATTGCGGCGACGATGGAATTGTTCGAGCGCTCGACGCGCCGCTATCGCAAGCCGGAGTGGCATATCGACTCGACGACGGTCGGCGGCGAGAAAGTTGCCGTGAATATCAAGAGTGTCTGGAATCGTCCGTTCTGCCGCCTCCTGCATTTTGAAAGGGCTTTCGAGCGCCCGCCGCGCCGTCCGCAGCCGAAGCTGCTGATCGTCGCGCCGATGTCGGGCCACTATCCGACTTTGTTGCGCGGGACGGTGGAAACCTTCTTGCCCAATCACGACGTCTACATCACCGAGTGGATCGACGCGCGTATGGTGCCCGTTGCCGAGGGGCGTTTCGACCTCGACACTTATATCGACTACATTATTTCGATCCTGCACGCGCTGGGCGGCGACGTTCACGTGATTGCTGTTTGTCAGCCTTCAGTGCCGGTGTTTGCGGCGGTGGCGTTGATGGAAGCCGATAACGATCCCGACGTACCGCATTCGATGGTGCTGATGGGCGGACCGATCGACACGCGGATCAATCCGAACGGCGTGAACAAGCTCGCGGAACGTCGCGGACTCAACTGGTTCCGCAATCATGTCATCACCAAGGTTCCATTTCCTCATCCCGGTGTGATGCGTGACGTCTATCCCGGTTTCCTGCAGCTTCATGGCTTCATGAGCATGAATCTCGACCGGCACATCGAGGCCCATCACAATCTGTTCCTCCACCTGGTCAAAGGCGACGGCGACTCCGCGCAAAAACACCGCGAGTTTTATGACGAATATCTTGCCGTTATGGATCTTGCCGCAGAGTTCTATCTGCAGACGGTCGATACCGTGTTCATCCGCCACGCCCTGCCAAAGGGCCAGATGACTCACCGCGGCCGCCTGATCGATGCCGCCGCAATCAAACGCGTCGCGTTGATGACGGTCGAAGGTGAGAACGACGATATTTCCAGCGTCGGCCAGACCGAGGCCGCGCATGCTCTGTGCGTCAATATCCCGGATGACCAGAAGGTACACTATTTGCAGCCGAGCGTCGGCCACTATGGTGTTTTCAATGGCTCGCGCTTTCGCGCAGAAATCGCGCCGCGCATTGCGGATTTCGTTCTGTCGCACAACGGCACTCGCGTGGCAAAGGTCGTGCCGCTAAAGGCAGCATCAAAGCGCTGATCTCGCGTCCGCACTCCTGATTGTGGCACACTCGCGGCCCACGGTGATTCTGGGTCGATGATGTCCATGCCCCTGCGAGCAATGCTCTTTCGGCGCACCAGCGAGCCGTCGGCGATTACCGTCGACTTCGACGGTGAGGTGTATCTGATCCGGCTCCGGCGTCACCGGCAGGCACGGCGATATACATTGCGCATCCATGCGGTGGACCGGGAGGTCGTGCTCACAATGCCGCCGCGCGGCAGCGTGAAGCAGGCCAGGGAATTCGCACAAAAGCACGGCGGGTGGATCGCGGCGCGTCTGCGCAGGCTGCCCGATGCCGTGCCATTCGTTCATGGCACAGTGCTGCCACTGCGTGGTATTGAACATCGGATCGATCATCGGCGGTCCGAACGCGGTACCGTCTGGCTGGAAAGTCATGCCGGCGCACATCTGTTGTGTGTTGCCGGTGCGGCACCGCACCTGCCGCGGCGCGTGCGCGACTTTCTCAAGCGCGAGGCAAAACGCGATCTCGAAACGGCGAGCCGTGCGTCGGCGTCGGCGTTAGGAGTCGATATCAAGCGCGTTTCAGTGCGCGATCAGTCGAGTCGGTGGGGTTCCTGCTCGTCGACCGGCGTACTGTCTTATTCGTGGCGTCTCATTCTTGCTCCGCCTTTCGTTCTTGGCTATCTCGCGGCCCACGAAGTCGCCCACCTCATCGAGATGAACCATTCGCGCCGTTTCTGGCGCCTGGTGGACCGCATCTGTCCCGACATGGACCGAGCGAAGGCCTGGTTGGATGTCCACGGCGCCGATCTGCACCGATATGGAATCGATTCGCGCTAGCGCTTCTTACACGCATGATGTACTGACGCGTCATGGCCGGTTTCATCCCGGCCATCCATGTCTTTGACATTGCTAAGCCGCCAAGACTGGATGCCCGGCACCATGCGGGCATGGCGAGGGAAGCCCATTAATGCTGCGTCCGGGTACTTTCGCGCTCACGGCATTGCTCGCTGCGTTGAGTGCGATCGGGCCGCTCACGACGGATCTGTACCTGCCGTCGTTGCCCGACATCGCGCAACAGCTCGATGCCTCGACCGCGCAGGTGCAGTTTACGATCTCGTCGTACCTGCTTGGATTTGCGGCTGGGCAGATTCTCTATGGCCCGATCTCCGATCGTCATGGCCGCAAACCGGTCCTGCTGGCGGCGATCGCACTCTATTGCGTGGCAAGCGTTGCCTGCGCGCTTTCCAGTTCAATCGAAATGCTCATTATCGCCCGCGCGTTTCAGGCGCTTGGCGGCTCGGGCGGCATCGTGCTCACCCGTGCCATTGTGCGCGACATTTATTCCGGAGCGCGCGCCGGACGTGAATTGTCCGTGATCGCTTCGGTCATGGCGCTCGCGCCTGTTCTGGCACCCGTCGCCGGCGGCCTGGTGCAGACAGTGTTCGGATGGCACGCGGTATTTCTCGTTTTGGTCATTGCCGGAGTGGCGGGCGCGGGAATCGTCGCGTTATTGCTGCCCGAAACGTTGAATTCTCGTGCCGCTGAACCTTTGTCGTTATCCTCGATATTGCGATCCTATCGCGTGGTGGCGCGACATTCAGGTTATCTCGCTTACCTCGCCATCACCTCGGCGAGCTACGCGGGGCTATTTGCCTGGATTTCCGGCGCGGCATTCGTCTTGCAAAATCTATATGGCCTTACGCCGTTCAAATTCGGCGTCGCATTCGCGCTCGGATCGGTCGGGTACATGACCGGATCCGCGCTCGCGGCGCGGCTGGTGACAAGGCTTGGGCTCGACGGCGTCCTTGCGCTCGGCGGCTTTGCTTGCGCAGCCGGTGGCCTCGGCATGGTGGTTGCGGTTGCATTCGGCCTGACATCCGCCGCATCGATCGTGTTGCCGGTCGCTGTCTATCTGGCGGGTCTCGGCATGGTCTTGCCGCAGGGCATCGCCGGCGCGATGACGCCGTTTCCCGAGCGCGCCGGTGCCGCATCTTCGCTTTTCGGCTTCGTGCAACAGACCGCCGCTGCGCTTTGCGGCGCAGTCGTCGGCTGGTTTCTCGGGCAAAGCGCCTGGCCGCTCGCGGTCGGGGTTGCCGCGATGGGATGCGCGACGCTGGCGTTATCGCTGACGACTCGCGGCGTCCGCAGCCGAGTTGCGAAACACTAATTCAGCGCCGGCCGAAAAGATTATTGAGCAGCCAGCCGTCAAGACCGCCCGTGCCGGTGGTAGCGGCACTTGCGGCAGCGACGGGCTGGATCGGCGCAGGCGGCGTTGGCCTGGAGCCGCCGCCAAAAAGTCCGGAGATCAATCCGCCGGTCGTCGTGCCCGGCAGATTTGCAACCGGGACGCCCTGGTGCGCGCCGCGCATGAAGCGGCTCCAGATTTCCACGGGCAGGCTACCCCCGGTGACATGCTTCGTCGGAGTGCCGTCATCATTTCCGAGCCAGACACCGGTGACGAGGTGCCCGGTGTAGCCGATAAACCAGGCGTCCCGGAAATCCTGTGAAGTGCCTGTCTTTCCTGCGGCTGGCCAGCCGGGCAACGCCGCCTTGTGCGCGGTGCCGATGGTCAGGGTTTCCGACATCATCTGGTTCATCATTGCCACATAGCGCGCGTCGATGATGCGGCCGAGCTGCTGGATATTTCTGGCATACAGCAACTTGCCGTTGGCCGCGGTGATCTTCTGGATTACGTGCGGAATGACCGCAAAGCCGCCGTTCGCGAATGGCGCGTAGGCGCCCACAAGTTCGAGCATGGAGACTTCCGAGGTGCCGAGCGCGATCGAAGCATTGGGTTCGAGCTTGGATGCAATGCCGAGCCTGTAGGCGGTTCGAATGACCGCCATCGGCGTGAACTCAAGAGTCAAACGTACCGAGACCGTGTTGAGAGACAGCGCGAGCGCCTTGGTCAGCGTGACCGGCCCAAAATATTCATGGCCGTAGTTCTCGGGTTGCCATCCTTTGACGTTAATGGGGCGGTCCTCGCGCACGCTATCGGGGGTCAATCCGTGCTCAAGAGCGGTGAGATAGATGAATGGCTTGAAAGCCGACCCCGGCTGCCGCTTGGCGGCAACCGCCCGGTTGAACTGGCTGTCGGCATAGTTACGCCCGCCGACCAGCGCACGCACGGCCCCATCGGGTGTCATCGCCACCAGCGCGCCCTGCGCGACGCCGGTCTTGTCGCCTTTCTGCGCGAGTTCCTCGTCGAGCGATTTTTCGGCATTCGCCTGCAGGGCCGCATCGACCGTGGTCTGAACCACGATATCCTCGTCAACATGGCCCAGCGTATCGTTGAGCGCGTCCATCACCCAATCGGCCACGTAGTTGACCGAGCCGGTGTTGGCTTGCGCGACGATATGGGGCGGCCGAGCAATCGCCACGCGTTCGGATGTTGCGGAAATGTATTTGAGTTCGGCCATGGCGGCGAGCACCACCTTGGCGCGCTTTTCCGCGCCGTCGAAATTTCGCGTGGGGGCGAGCCGCGACGGTGATTTCACCAGTCCCGCAAGCAGCGCTGCTTCGGCGACGGTGATGGAGCGCGCGGACTTTCCGAAATAGTGTTGCGAGGCCTCCTCGATGCCGTAGGCGCCTGCCCCGAAATAGACCCGGTTGAGGTAGAGCTCGAGAATCCGGGTCTTGGTGAATTTTCGTTCCAGCCAAAGCGCCAGCAGCGCTTCCTGAAGCTTCCGGGTGATCGTGCGTTCCTGGGTGAGGAAAAGATTTTTTGCGAGTTGTTGCGTGATCGTGGAGCCGCCCTGCGCGACGCCGCGATGCATGACATTTGCCAGCAGTGCGCGTGCGATGCCATAGGGATCGACACCGGAGTGTTGGTAGAAACGCCGGTCTTCGATCGCCATGAATGCCTTTGGCACATAGCTCGGCATCTCTTTTAACGGCAGAGGCGCCCCGGCAAGGTCGCCGCGTCGTGCCAGCGCGCGGCCTTGATAGTCGACGATCTGGATCGAGGGCGCCCGCTTGGGAATTTCCAGCGACTGGATTGGCGGCAGGTGCGCGCCAACCCATCCGACGAAGCCGGCAATGCCGATCGCAAACCATAGGCCGACCACGAGGCCCCAATAGGCGATGCGGGCGACGAGAGACCGTCGGCTGCGGCCGGAGCGTTTCTTGCGCGCGGCTTGTGCGCGGCGCCTGGCGGGTGGCTTGCTGTCCGCCGCCGGACGATCCGCGGCCGGCGCAGGGCGGTCATCAGGGGAAACGCGCAGGTCGGGACTCTTGTCGAATACCGGTTCCCGGCGCGCGCCTTTTTGCTTCCGTTTCGACGCCATCACGCGACCCGTTCCGGCGCCGGCCGATAAAAACCGCCGGTCCCCAGGGACACGCTAAGCGGGCCGATTTAAGGGGTCGTTAAGCGATGATTTGCGCAAGATGCCGAAAGCCCAGCCCCGCCGCCGGGCATGATTTTGATCAATCGGCGGCGTCCGACGATTTGCTATTCAATTTCACGACGTTATTTGCGGATAAAGCAATGCCTGACCTCCAATCGCGCCCGCAACTCAAAATCCGGCGGGTAACTCTTGATACCGGCCGGGAGAACGTGGTGGTGATGTCGCGCCGGTCCAAGGCGCTGCGTCCCGAAGTATTCCGCGGTTTCAGCCGCGTCGAACTAGCGTGCAATTCGAAGGTCCTGCTCGCCACCTTGCTGATCACCGATGACGGCCTCGTCGCCGCCGACGAGGTCGGGCTTGCCGAGCCGGCATTTCGCCGTTTCGGCGAGGCCGCCGGATCGCTGGTCACGGTCTCGCCGGCCGCGCCGCCCGATAGCCTGGATTCCGTCCGCGCCAAGATCCAGGGCCACGCGCTCAATGCCGCCGAGATTGGCGCGATCATCGATGACATAAGCCACTATCGCTATTCGGACATGGAGGTTGCGGCCTTCCTGATCAGTTCGGCGAGCTTCATGACGAGCGATGAACTGCTCGCGCTATCGCGCGCCATGGCGCAAGCCGGCACGCAGCTGAAGTGGGACAGGCCGATCATCGTCGACAAGCACTGTATCGGCGGCATTCCCGGCAATCGCACATCAATGGTTGTGGTGCCGATCGTTGCCGCCTATGGGCTGACTATCCCAAAGACATCTTCGCGCGCCATCACATCCCCGGCCGGCACCGCCGACACCATGGAGGTGCTGGCGCGGGTCGATCTCGGCGTGGACGAGATGAAGGAAGTGGTGAACGCGTGTCGCGGATGTCTGGTGTGGGGCGGCCACGTCAATTTGGCGCCGGCTGACGACATTCTGATTTCAGTTGAACGTCCGCTCAGCATCGATACGCGCGAGCAGATGGTGGCATCGATAATGTCGAAGAAGCTTGCCGCCGGCTCTACGCATTTGCTGATCGATCTTCCGGTCGGCCCCGCGGCGAAACTCACCACCGCAATGGAGGCAATTCGGCTGCGCAAACTGTTCGAATTCGTGGGGGATCGTTTCGGCATCGCCGTAGAGGTCGTCACCACGGATGGGCGCCAGCCGATCGGCAATGGGATTGGTCCCGTGCTCGAGGCCCAGGATGTTATGGCGGTACTTTCGAACGCGCCTGATGCTCCTGCTGACTTGCGGGAGAAATCACTGCGGCTCGCTGCACATCTTCTCGAATTCGACCCCGAACTACGCGGTGGCAGCGGCTACGTCAGGGCGCGTGAGTTGCTCGACAGCGGCGCAGCGCTCAAGCAAATGCAAAAAATTATCGATGCGCAGGGGCCGTCCGGGTGCCGTACCGATCTCGGCAATCTCACCGCCGATATTGCCGCTCCCCGCGATGGCTTGATCGATGCGATCGACTGTCTGCGCCTCAATCGACTCGGGCGCACCGCTGGAGCACCGATCGACAAGGGCGCCGGGATCAAGGTGTTCAAGAAAATCGGCGATGCGGTCCAGGCCGGCGAGCCCCTGTACCGCATCCATGCCTATGATCCCTCCGGATTTGATCTCGCTGTGGCGGCAGCGAGGTCCGATAGCGGCTATGCCATCGACTCGCGGTTGAACGAACGTGGGAAGAAGTAGTGAACGGAGCAGCCATTCACGCACTGCAGCCGGCTTTCGATGACGCCGGTCGGCTCGCATCGCATCTCGGGCTGCCCATGCATGCCATCGAGGTGCACCGGTTTCCGGACGGCGAGTTGCGTGTCACGATTGGCGCGGTGACAGAAACCGCAATCGTCTACGCGCCGCTCGATCAACCCAACGACAAATTGCTGGCGTTGCTGTTTGCCGCCGATGCTTTTCGCCGCGAGGGCGTAGCCCGGCTTTTGCTCGTAGCGCCCTACCTTTGCTACATGCGTCAGGACATTGCCTTCCGAAAGGGCGAGGCGATCAGCCAGAAGGTTGTCGGCGCCCTGATCGCGAAGAGTTTCGATCGCGTCGTGACGGTGGATGCCCATCTGCACCGCACGAAAAACATTGAAGACGTATTTCCGGGTATCGAAGCAGAAGATTTGTCGGCGATGGCGGCAATTGCCGACGCGTTGGGCGATGAGGGCATCAGTGGCGAGACGGTCATCGTCGGGCCTGACGAGGAATCCCGGCCCTGGATCAGCGATCTTGCCGGCCGGTTAGGGCTCAGTCACGCTGCCGCCCGCAAGAGTCGCCGCGGCGACCGGTCCGTCGATATAGCATTTCCCGAACCAGGCCTGTTTGCCGGCCGGCCCACATTGATCGTCGACGATATTGTGTCTTCGGGCGGCACTTTGATCGCCTGCGCAAAAACGCTGCTTGCGGCGGGTGCCGCCACGGTTGATGCCGTCATCATTCACGCACTGTTTCCGGCCGAAATGATGCGTTCCTTCGTGGATGCGGGCATTCGCTCGGTTCGCTCGACGACCAGCGTTCCCCATCCAAGCAATTCATTTAGGCTCGACAGGGTTCTGGCCGATGCCTTGCGCATGGAGACGGGCCCAAGGAGACGGATCCATGAGCGTTAGCCTGCGCTTTTGCGGCGCCGCACGCACCGTGACCGGCTCGTGTTACCTGTTCGAAACAAAAGCCGGCCGCATGCTGGTGGACTGCGGTCTGTTTCAGGGGTCAAAGACCTTGAAGGCGCTCAACTACGGCGCCTTTCCTTTCAGGCCAGCCGATATATCCACCGTGCTGCTCACGCACGCGCACATCGATCACAGCGGATTGTTGCCGAAACTCACGCGCGAAGGCTTTCGGGGACCCATCCTGGCCACGCGCGGCACAATCGATTTGTGCTCCTATATGCTGCCCGACGCAGGCAGCATCCAGGAATCGGAAGTCGCGACTCTCAACCGGCGCAACTCGGCGCGTGGCCGGCCGGAAGTAACCCCGATTTACACGCAGGCCGATGCCGTTGCTGCGCTAGATGCGTTCCGTGCAATCGACTATGAAACCTGGGTTGATGTCATTCCGGGCGTGCGCGCACGCTATTGGAATGCCGGCCACCTGCTCGGCTCCGCTTCAATCGAGCTTGCGTTTTCCGGCGAGGGTCAATCCGGCCAGGCCTTGCGCGTGCTGGTCTCGGGTGACATTGGCCCCGATGCAAAACTGTTCCAGGCCGATCCAGAGGCACCGACGGGTCTGGATTACGTCATTACGGAATCAACCTATGGCGACGCTGACCGGCCGCCCGTCACCCGGGAAACGCGGCGCCAGCATCTCGCAACGGAGGTCCGTGACGCGCATGCTGCCGGGGGCGCGCTGCTCATTCCTGCCTTCGCCGTCGAGCGCACCCAGGAACTGATTTTCGATTTAGTGGATCTCATGGAGAGCGGTGAGGTCCCCACCGCACCGATCTTTCTTGACTCGCCACTTGCAATCCGCGCGACGGAAGTGTTTCGGCAACACGCCGGAAGCCTCGCGCCCGGCGCCGACGTCAGCCGGTTTTTGGCATCGCCGCATCTGCGGAGCACGGAAACGGTGGAGGAAAGTAAATCAATAGCCAAGGTCACCGGATTTCACATCATCGTCTCAGCGAGCGGCATGTGCGATGCCGGCCGCATCCGGCACCATCTGAAGCGCTGGCTGTGGCACGCAAACGCCACGGTGCTGCTGGCGGGCTTTCAGGCGCGTGGCACGTTGGGACGATTTCTCGTCGATGGCGTCAAAATGGTCCGTATTCAGGGTGAAGAGGTCAAGGTGGCGGCGCGAATTCGCCAATTCGATGAATATTCCGGCCACGCGGATGGGCCGGAGCTGGCGCGCTGGGTCGCGGCGCGACGGCCTATACAGCGCGGTGTCTTTTTGGTGCACGGCGAGGAGCCGGCATTGGCCGGGCTTTTCGAGCGAATTGCCGAGCGTACTGTCCCCTCGGCAAAACTTTTCGTCCCAATTCTCGACGACGTCTACGATCTCGCAACCCTGGCGCCGACCCCGGTCGACGGCTCGCGCCGCCGCAGACTCGCGCCCGAAGCGGTGATCGGGCTCGACTGGCACAATGACATGTCCAGGCTCATTTTCGACATCAACGCGGGGATCGAGGCGGCGGCCGACGACCGTGCGCGCGGCGTCATTATCCGGCGCTTGCGTCGCGCGCTTGAGACGGAGGAGCCGGATTAGGCGGAGGCCGTGCTCTTCGCTGCCTTGCCGTCTTCACCGTCCGCGAACAGTGCGATCAGTGCCCGCTTGATCGCGGCCTGCCGCGTCGGCGAGGTGATCTGGGCACCCATCAGGTCGGTCACATAGAAGACGTCCACCACACGCTCGCCGAAAGTGGCAACGTGGGCCGACGCAATATTGAGGTTGAGCTTCGAAAGCGTCGCCGTGAGTTCGTAGAGTAATCCGGTCCGATCAAGTCCTGTGACTTCGACCATCGTATAGCGGTGAGACCACTGGTTGTTGATGGTGACGTTCGGCTCCACCGCGAAAGCGCGGATGCGTCCCTTGGGCGGCGCACGCTTGGCAACAATATCGGGGAGGCGAAGTTCCCCACGCAGGGCCTTTTCGATCGAATCGGCAATGCGGTTGGCGCGCCGCTCTTCATCTTCGTTGCGGTCGAATTCACGCGACAGCGAAATCGTGTCGAGCGCTCGCCCGTCGGTGGTCGTGTAGATCTGCGCGTCGACGATGTTGGCGCCAGCCATCGCGCAGGCTCCCGCAATGATCGACAGCAGCCAGGGATGGTCGGGCGCAAGCAAAGTGAGTTCGGTCACCGCCCGGTCGGCGTCAAACCCGATCGACGTCGCGAGCCGCTTTTCGGCATCCTCGGTGGCGCGCACAAATTTGGCATGCTCGACCTTGTGCGGAATATCGACCTTGAGCCAGTAGGCGGGATAAAGCTTGCCGATATATGTCTCGAGGCGATCCTGCGGCCAGTCCTTCATTGCTTCGCGGAATTCATTCTGCGCGATGATGACGCGTTGGGCGCGATTGACCTCCGAGAAGCCGCCGGTGAGCACCGGTTCTGTCTCATAGTAGAGCGTCCTGATCAGTTGCGCCTTCCAGCCGTTCCACACACCGGGGCCGACTGCGCGAATGTCGGCAGTGGTGAGGATCGTCAGCAGTTTCAGCCGCTCGGCCGATTGCACCGTCGCAGCGAAATTCTCGATGGTCTTGCGGTCGGAGAGGTCGCGCGACTGCGCAATGCTCGACATCACCAGATGATTTTCGATCAGCCACGCAACCGTGTCGGTATCGGCGGCCGAAAATCCCATGCGCGGACAAAAACGTCTCGCCACGCGCGAGCCCGCGATCGAATGATCCTCGGGACGGCCCTTGGCGATATCGTGCAGGAACATCGTTACGTAGAGCAAACGGCGGTGTTCCGGCAGGATTTTGTGAATGAGCTCGTTCGCCAGCAGCGATTCGCTGCTGTTGCCACGTTCGATTTCGGCGAGAACGCCGATGCAGCGCAACAGGTGCTCGTCCACCGTGTAGTGGTGGTACATATTAAATTGCATCATCGCGACGATCTTGCCAAAGGCCGGCACGAAACGACCGAGCACGCCCGCTTCGTTCATTCGCCGCAGCACGGTTTCCGGGTCGTTTCTCGACGTGAGGATTTCGAGGAACAGCTCGTTTGCTTCCGCGCTTTCACGCAGTTTGGCGTCGATCAGGCTGAGTGAGCGGGTGATCGCCCGCATGGCATCGGGGTGGAACGCGAGATTGTGCTTCTGCGCCAAATGGAAAATCCGGATCAGGTTCACCCGGTCGCGCTTGAAAACATTGGGTTGCGCAAGCCGGATACGGTTTTTGTCGACAATGAAATCGTCGCTCTCGGCGAGCTTGCGCCGCTTGACCGGCCGCAGCCTGGCCATCACGCGGCTGAGCACGGGTACGCTTTTGGCGTGGCTGTCTTCCAGCTCCGCACACAGAATGGCGGTCAGATCCCCGACGTCCTTGGCGATCAGGAAGTAGTGCTTCATGAAACGCTCGACGTCCTGCAGCCCCGGGTGCTCGGTGTAGCCGAGCCGGACTGCAATTTCGCGCTGGATATCGAACGAAAGCCGCTCTTCGGCGCGACCCATCAAAAAGTGCATGTGACATCGCACCGACCAGAGGAAATCCTCGCAGCGGCGGAACAGCTGATATTCCTGCTTGTCAAAGACGCCGCGCTTGATCAATTCATCGGGCTCGCGCACGCGATAGACGTATTTGGCTATCCAGAACAAGGTGTGGAGGTCGCGCAGGCCGCCTTTGCCGTCCTTCACATTCGGCTCGACCAGATAGCGCGATTGACCGCTGCGGCGGACGCGGTCCTCGCGTTCGGCGAGCTTGGCGGCAACGAATTCGGCCCCGGTGTTGCGGACGACATCATTATCGAAGCGCGTCACAAGCTCGTCGAACAATTTGCGATCCCCGAGCAGGAACCGAGACTCGAGAATGGCGGTGCGGATCGTCATATCCGCCTTGGCCTGGCGGATGCATTCATCGACGGACCGGGTGGCATGGCCTACCTTGAGGCCGGTGTCCCAAAGGCAATAGAGAATCGCTTCGGCGATCGACTCGCCCCATGCGGTCTGCTTGTAGGGCAGCAAAAACAGCAGGTCGATGTCTGAGCCGGGCGCCTGCAGCCCGCGGCCATAGCCGCCGGTGGCGACAATGGCCATTCGCTCGGCTTCGGTCGGATTTTGCGAAGGGTAAAGATGCTTGCGCGCAAATTCGAAGAGGATGCGGATGATTTCGTCTTCCATCCGGCATAGCCGTTCGGCGCAGCGCCGGCCGTGTTTATCCTTGAGCAGCAGCTGCTCGGCCTTGGCGCGGCCGTCAGCAAGGGCCGTCTTCAGGCGTTGCGCCACCAGGGTGCGCAATTCGCGCTCACCGCCGGTGTGGGCCTTGATCAGCCTTTCGAGCTCGGCGGCAAGTCCGCGGGCGTCGATCAGGCCCCCCGCGCCGCGGGCGGCGTTTTCGGCGGGCGGGCGTGTGCCGCGGTCAAGCGCGAGTGAGGCCATGGGCTCAATCGGATAGCGGAGGCGGGCGGGTAAGTCACGGTCTCGCCTAAAGATATTCAGCCGGGGCCAAAAGTGCCTAGAATTCTGTTCGAAGAATATGATCTTTTGTCAGGGTCCGGCCGTCCCGCCTGGGAACGCGCTACGTCCCTGATCGGGCTCACCGGAACACGCACGATGGCGACATATAAAGAAGAGGCAGGGAGGACTTCGAAATGCGCATGTTCCAGGTTTGCGTCTGCGGCCAGCCACTGCAACTCAATGAGCAACCGACGCCGAAGCCGGCCGGCAGCGAAGTGCTGCTGAAGGTTCTCGCAGCCGGCGTCTGCCACAGCGATCTGCATCTGGCCGACGGCTGGTTCGATCTGGGCGGCGGCAAGCGGATGAGTCTGGCGGACCGGGGCATGAAACTGCCGGTGACGCTCGGCCACGAGAATGTCGGCGAGGTCGTGGCGTTCGGGCCCGATGCCAAAGGCGTCAAGGTTGGCGATCGCCGCCTAGCCCATCCGTGGATCGGATGCGGCACCTGCGGCCCATGCCTGCGCGGCGAGGAAAATCTCTGCCGCGCGATGCGCAGTCTCGGCGTGTTCTCGAACGGCGGCTACGCCGACTATCTGATGGTGCCGCATCCGCGCTACCTCTTCGATATCGGCGATCTGCCCCCGGAACGGGCGGCTCCGCTCGCATGCTCGGGCGTAACCACCTTCGGCGCGTTGAAGAAGATCCCCACGCTGAAGAGCGAACCGACCGTGGTCATCGGCGCGGGCGGTCTCGGCCTGATGTGTCTTGCCTTGCATAAGGCAATGGGCGGGCACAGTGCGATTGTCGTCGATATCGACGCCGCCAAGCGCGATGCCGCAAAAAAAGCTGGCGCCGTGGCTGTTGTCGATGGCGGCGCGCCCGACGCTTCGCAACAGATCATCGACATGACGAAGGGCGGCGCCTGGGGCGTGATTGATCTTGTGGGCTCATCGCAGAGCGCGCGCGTGGGCTATGACAGCCTGATCAAGGGCGGCAAATACGTGATCGTCGGGCTTTATGGCGGCGATCTGACCGTGTCATTGCCGCCTATCCCGATGCGGGCGCTGACGATCCAGGGTTCCTATGTCGGCAGCCTGCCGGAGACGAAGGAGATGATCGAGCTCGTGCGCCGCACCGGGATTCCGTCCGTTCCCGTCGCGACCCGTCCGCTGACGGACGTGAATGCCGTGATGGATGAACTGCGCGCGGGAAAGATCATCGGCCGCGTGGTGCTCAATCCGGCATCGTGAACTCTTGCGGCTCTAACGGAGAAGAATTATGGATGCACCTGCGCTTCGCGCCATGCAGGCACCGATCAAGGAACGCTACAAGAGCGATCCGAAGGCCGCGAGCATCACGCTCAAGGCCAAGGGCACGCTCGATGACGTCAATATCGCCTGCAAGGTGCAAACGGGACGCGCGCTTGCGGTCGCGGGCCTGCATCCGGCAACCGGCGGCTCGGGACTTGAGCTTTGCTCAGGCGATATGTTGCTGGAGGCGCTCGTCGCCTGCGCGGGCGTGACGATGAAAGCGGTCGCGACCGCGCTCGAAATTCCGTTGCGATCGGCGGTGGTATCGGCCGAAGGCGATCTCGATTTTCGCGGTACGCTCGGCGTCGCTAAGGATGCGCCCGTCGGCTTTGCGCAGATCCGGCTGCGCTTCGATCTCGACACCGATGTCGGCCAGGACAAGCTCGATCAGTTGCTCAAGCTCACTGAACGGTATTGTGTCGTCTACCAGACGATCAGGAGTGGCCCGCCGGTTGATGTGACGCTCGCGCGGGTCTAGAAAATTGTCATGGCCGGGATTTGTCCCGGCCATCTCGCTTAGGAAGGCAAAGTCGTGTCAGCCTAGTCGGGATCGCCGGGGCAAGCCCGGCGATGACAGCAGGAACGCGATGCCCGCCGAACTCTATTTCGTCCTCACCCTCATCTTAAAAATGGCCGTCACCGCCGGTTTCGTGCTGGCGGCAACAATCACGGCCGAGCGCGCCGGCCCTCTCGTGGGCGGGCTGGTTTCGACGCTGCCGATCGGGGCCGGGCCGGTTTACGTCATCCTTGCGCTCGACCATGACGCGCATTTTATCGCGCAAAGCGCGGTCGGCAGCCTCGGCGTCAATGCGATCAATGTCGTCTTCGCCGTCGTCTACTGCGTGCTGGCGCAGAAGCGATCGCTGGCCGTGAGCCTCGGCGGCACCTACGCGGTGTGGATCGTGCTGACTTTGATCGCGACGCAGAGCCAATGGTCCCTTGTCACGGCGCTGCTGTTGAATTCCGCCGCGATCGCGGGCGGTCTCTGGATCGTGCGTCCGTTCCGGCACACGGTGATGCCGCCGCTAAATCCGCGCTGGTACGACTACGCCCTGCGCGCCCTGATGGTCGCGATTCTGGTCGGCATTGCCGTCACGTTCAGTTTCCGCATCGGTTCCTACGGCGGCGGATTCCTCGCGGTATTCCCGGTCGTGCTCACCAGCATCATCCTCATTTTCCATCGCCGCGCCGGCGGAAAACCGACCGCGGCGGTGCTTGCCAACGCTCCCCTCGGCTTGCTCGGCTTTGGCATCGCTTGCACGGCCTTGCACTTCACCGCCGAGCCGCTGGGCGTTGCGGCCGGCCTTGCGCTCGCGCTCGCCATCGCGGTCGGCTGGAGCCTCACCGTGCTCGCAGCGCGCCGCCACGGATTTCCGGTCTAGCGCATGTCCCTGTTTATGTTCGGCCTGCTGCTGAAGATCGTGATGACCGCATCGATTGTGGTCGCCGCCTCGATCGTGGTCGAGCGCAGCGGGCCGTTCATCGGATCGCTGATTGCTTCGCTGCCGACAGCGGGCGGCGCTGCCATGATCATACTGGCGCTGGAGCACCCGCCGAACTTCATCGCGAAGGCCGCGGTCGGCGGCGTTGTTGCCAACGCCATCGTCGCAATTTTCGCGCTGAGTTACGCGATGCTGGCTCAGCGCCGGTCGTTGCTGGTCAGCCTGGGGTTTGCTTATGTCGTGTGGCTCGGATGTGTCGCGCTGTCGCGTCTTGTGGATTGGAGTGCGACGACTGCCGTGCTCCTCGATGCCCTGGTATTTCCGATAACGATTTTCGCCGGCCGGCAATTCCGTTCCGAGGGCGTGATCCGCCGCGTGAAATTCGGCGGTGCGGATCTTGCGTGGCGCGCCGCGGTCGTCACGGTGTGTGTGATTGTCGTGACCACCGCAAGTGATTCGATCGGATCCTACTTCTCCGGCCTCTTTGCCTTTTTTCCCGTGGCAATGGGGTCATTCTTCGTGATCCTGCATCCGCGTATCGGCGGGCCGGCGTCGGCCAGCGTGGCCGCGCATGTGCAGTCGCCGCTGATCGGATTGGGGCTGAGTCTGCTGGCCGTGCATCTTTTGGCGGAAGCGGTCGGCGTCTGGTGGTCGTACGCCATCGGCCTTTGCATCGGGCTGGGCTGGAACGCGTTCCTCTGGACGCTGCGCACCCGGCGCAAAAATTAGCCGGAGGATGGGTTGAGCGAGGCAAAACCCATCGCATGCGAGGCGGCCCTGGGTTTCGCTGCGTTCAACCCAGGCTACGAGGACGCGATTGATGAATGGGGACCGGCCCGGGCATGACGTTCAGTGCCCGCGCATCATTTTTTCCGCTCATCCCCGCGAACGCGGGGATCCAGGGCCGCAATCTCATCGTCTCAGATTCTGGATTCCCGCTTGCGCGGGAATGAGCGGTGTATGGGGCGGCCGCCATCTAACCCTCGGGTTCTTTCTCCACTCGTTCCTTCAGCCGGAGGATGGGTTGAGCGAGGCAAAACCCATCGCCTCGGCAGCGGCTCCTGGGCTTCGCTGCGCTCAACCCAGGCTACGAGGGCGCGATTGATGAATGGGGGCCGGCCCGGGCATGACGTTCAGTGCCCGCGCATCATTTTTTCCGCTCATCCCCGCGAACGCGGGGATCCAGGGTCGCAATCTCATCGTCTCAGATACTGGATTCCCGCTTGCGCGGGAATGAGCGGTGTATGGGGCGGCCGCCATCTAACCCTCAGTTCTTTGTCCACTCGTTTCTTCAGCCGGAGGATGGGTTGAGCGAGGCAAAACCCATCGCATGCGAGGCGGCCCTGGGTTTCGCTGCGCTCAACCCAGGCTACGAATGGCGCGATGGGAAGACCGGCAGGCCGCGATGACCTTGAGCGGGCATGCACTCACCCCCGCTCATCCCCGCGAACGCGGGGATCCAGGACCGCAATCTCATCGTCTCAGATACTGGATTCCCGCTTGCGCGGGAATGAGCGAAGCGTGGGGCGCTCTTCACGCGCGTGCCTACCGCAGCAGCCCTTCCTCCTGCGCCTTGATCTGCAGCGCAAGGTAACGCGAGAATATTCGGCACTGCGCCAGGCTTCCGGCGGTGAACCACAGGCCTGGCTGTGCCGTGCGCCGCCACATGTTGCGCAGTTCGCCGCCTTCATCGAAACCCCACACAGGGCCGATCGCATCGGCAATTTTGTTGCCGAGATAACGGCGCGCGGTCTCCTGCTGGTTGAAATAACCGGTTGCCAGCACCAGCAGGTCGGCCTGCACCACGCGGCCGTCGCGCATGCGGGCACCGTCCGCAACGAATGTGTCTATATCGGAATACTGGATGAGCTTGATCGCACCGGAGATGATCAGCTCCGAACAGCCGACATTGAAGTAATAGCCGCCGCCACGGCGCATGAACATCATCTGGAAGCCGGTATCGTCCTCGCCGAAATGCAGGCGAAAGCCGCGCTTTTCGAGCGCGTCAAGCAGCGCCTTGTCCACCTCGCGCCCTTGCGCGGTCGAAATCTGGTATGAGCGCTGCAGAACCGGGTAGGGAAAAGACGTGGCCAGCAGGTCGCAATCCTCGACCGGAAAGCCTTCCGAATAGATCGCGTAGACGCTCTGCGCCTCTTTCAGGCTGACCACATAGGTCTTGCTGCGCTGGATCATTGTGACATCGGCGCCGTGAGCGTGCAGTTCCTGCGCGACGTCGTGGCCGCTGGTGCCTGTGCCGAGCACCAGTGCCTTGCGGCCTTTCCATTGCTCGGCATTCTTGAAATCGCCGGAATGCACTTTGACGCCGGCGAATGTGTCGAGCCCGGGCAGGTCCGGCGTGTAGGGAATGCTGGCCACGCCGGTCGCGAAAACGAGATGACGCGGATGCATGACGCGCTCGGTGCCGTCCGCACGCCGCAAGGTCACGGACCATTGCTTTCGCGTGTCGTCGTAGCGTCCGCTCACGAGCGTCGTGCAAGTCCAGAAATTCAACTCCATCGTTTCGACGTAAGACTCGAACCAGTTCGCCAGCTTGTCCTTCGGGATGTAGACCGGAAATGTCGGCGGGAACGGCAAGTAGGGCAGGTGGTTGACGTGCACTTCGTTGTGCAAAGTCAGCGAATGATAGCGCGTCCGCCAGTTGTCGCCGATGCGCGCATGCCGGTCGACGATCAGCGTGTCGACGCCGAGCTGATGCAGCCGCGCGGCGATCCCAAGTCCGGCCTGCCCGCCGCCGACGATGATGACTGCGGGATCGTGATCGGCATAGGCGCGCGCCCTGGCGCGGCGGTCGCTCCAGTTCTCGGCGCCGAAGTCGCGCGTCGAGTCGGGCTCGCGCCTGAATTCCTCTTCGTGGCCTCGCAGTTCGTGCAGGTTCGTGTTCAGCGTCCAGGCGCGCAGCTCGCCCCGCGAATCCGGCACGACCCGCAGCACGCCATTGCAGGGGCCGAAGGCGGTCTCGAACTCAAACAGCGTTTCAATTGCGTCGGTGCCGGCGCGCGTGACCCAGCGCGGTGGCGTGCGTCGCGGCGGAATGTGAAAATGCGCTGGCATTGTGCGCGCCATGGTCTCGCGCAGGGTTTTTTCGATCGCGGGGCGGCCGGCCATCGTCTGGATGTTCCAGGTGAAGGCCAGCACGTCGCGCCACAGGCCTTCCGCAAGGAACAGGTCTGCGGCCGCCGTCGCGTCCTGCTTTTCCAGCGCCGCTTCGAAGCGCGCGAGCCA
This sequence comes from Pseudolabrys sp., assembly GCA_035691545.1. GTDB lineage: Bacteria > Pseudomonadota > Alphaproteobacteria > Rhizobiales > Xanthobacteraceae > Pseudolabrys. Next base: position 47,117 of record DASSIT010000032.1, read on the forward strand.
GCCTTGCGCCGCCGCCGCTGCGGTTGCCTGTTTCCTGTCGGCGACGTTCATCATGGTAATCCGACCGCATCCGCGCGAACGTGAGGATCCAGAGTAGCAAAACATTTAGCCTGCGGTCTTGCGCCTGCCCCCGCTCATCCCCGCGAATGCGGGGATCCAGGGGCGCAATCTCATCGTTGCGGTTCCTGGATTCCCGCTTGCGCGGGAATGAGCGAAATGTAGGGCACCGTCCCGGCTAACCTTTAGGTTCCTTCGCCGCCCGTTCCCTCAGCCGGAGGATGGGTTGAGCGAGGCGAAACCCGTCGCATGCGAGGCGGCCCCGGGTTTCGCTGCGCTCAACCCAGGCTACGAGAAGATGTCAGGTGGAAACGGCAAGGCTGAGACTCTCCGTCGTCATGGCCGGATTTATTCTGGCCATCTCGCTTAGGAAGGCAATGCCGTGCCCCAAGTAGCAGGGTGCGCGGCACAAGGCATGTGCTCGGGCCGACCGAAGGGCGGACCCGAGTGCCGGGCATGACATTGGGAGGTGTTACACTCTCCCCCGCTCATCCCCGCGAATGCGGGAATCCAGGGCCGCAATCTCATCGTCTCATTTTCTGGATTCCCGCTTGCGCGGGAATGAGCGGCGTATGGGGCGGCCGCCATCTAACTCTCAAGTTCTTTCTCCACTCGTTCCCTCAGCCGTAGGATGGGTTGAGCGAGGCGAAACCCATCGCATGCGAGGCGGCCCTGGGTTTCGCTGCGCTCAATTCAGGCTAGGAGGACGCGATGAACGGTGACCGGAGGCCCGGCCATGAAGTTGAATGACGGCGCATCTTTTTTTCCGCTCATTCACGCCCAAGCGGGGATCCAGGGGCGCAATCTCATCGTCGCGGTTCCTGGATTCCCGCTTGCGCGGGAATGAGCGAAATATAGGGCGCCGTCCCGGCTAACCTTTAGGTTCCTTTGCCGCCTGTTCCTTCAGTCGGTACAGCGCTTCCATCGCCTCGCGCGGCGACAAGTCGTCGGGGTTGATCGCAGCGAGCGAAGCGGCGAGGGGATCTTCGGCCGGTTGCCGTGCATCTTGCGCAGGCTTTGCAGGAACAGCGAACAGCGGCAGGTCTTCAAAGCCTTTCGGCGCGGCGCGGTCCTCCTGCTCGAGCTTGGCCAGCACGACCTTGGCGCGCTCGATCACGCTGGCAGGCAGGCCGGCAAGCTTCGCCACCTGGATTCCGTAGGAACGGTCGGCGGCGCCGGCGGTCACTTCATGCAGGAACACGACTTCGCCCTGCCATTCCTTCACGCGCACCGTGGCGTTATGCAGCCGGTCGAGCCGGCCGGCGAGGGCCGTCAGCTCATGAAAATGTGTGGCAAACAGCGCGCGGCATTTGTTGACGCCGTGTAGGTGCTCGACGGTGGCCCAGGCGATCGACAACCCGTCGAACGTCGCGGTGCCGCGGCCGATTTCGTCGAGGATGACAAGTGCGCGCTCTCCGGCCTGATTGAGAATGGCGGCGGTTTCCACCATCTCGACCATGAAGGTCGAGCGCCCGCGCGCAAGATCGTCGGCGGCGCCGACGCGCGAGAACAGCCGGTCGACCACGCCGATATGCGCGTGCTTTGCCGGAACGAAACTGCCCATCTGCGCGAGAATGGCGATCAGCGCGTTCTGCCGCAGAAACGTGGACTTGCCGGCCATATTGGGCCCGGTGATCAGCCAGATGCGGCCGGAGTCGGTCTCCTTCGGCGGCGAGAGATCGCAATCATTAGCGACGAACGGCGTGCCGTCGCGCGACAGGGCCTGTTCGACGACCGGATGCCGCCCGCCTTCAATGATAAAGCCATGGCTGTCGTCGACCAGCGGACGCGCGTAGTCGCGTTCGGCGGCAAGATGCGCCAGCGCGCTGGCGGCATCGAGGCGGGCTAGCGCATCCGCACACTCCTTTATATGTGCGCTCTCGGCCAACACGCTTTCCGTGAGCCGTTCGAAAATATCCAGTTCCAGCCCGAGCGCGCGTTCGCCGGCGCTGGCGATTTTCGCTTCGAGATCGCCCAGCTCGGTAGTCGTGAAACGGACCTGCCCGGCGAGCGTCTGGCGGTGAATGAAGATGCCGTTGAGCGGCGCCGCCATCAGCTTCTCGCCGTGCTGGGCCGTCACCTCGACGAAATAGCCGAGCACGTTGTTGTGCTTGATCTTGAGGATGCGGATGCCGGTGTCTTCGGCGTAGCGCGCCTGCAGGGCCGCGATGACGCGGCGCGATTCATCGCGCAGCGCGCGCGCCTCGTCGAGCGTAGCGTCATAGCCTTCGCGCACGAATCCGCCGTCGCGCTTAAAGGCGGGCAGCTCGGCCGCGAGCGCGGCCGACAATTCCGCAGCCAGCATGCCGTCGGGCTTGCGGCAGGATTGAATCGCCTCGGCGATTTCCGCCGGCGTTTCCTTGAGCGCGGCAAGCGCGCGGGCGAGATCGGCGGCGGCGAGCACGCCATCGCGGATGGCCGCGAGATCGCGCGGCCCGCCACGGTCCACCGCCAGCCGCGACAAGGCGCGCGCGAGATCGGGCGCCGCTGCCAGGCGCGAGCGGGCTTCCGCCCGTGCCGCACTATCGCCGGCGAAACTTTGCAGCGCGTCGAGCCGCTTGGCGATCTGCGCCGGGTCGGTGAGCGGGGCCGACAGCCGTTGCGCGAGCAGCCGCGAGCCGGCGGACGTCACTGTGCGGTCGATAGTATCGAGCAGCGAGCCGCGCCGCTCGCCGGATAGCGTGCGCATCAGTTCGAGATTGCCGCGCGTCGCCTGGTCGATCGCCATGCTGGCGCCGGCGCGTTCGCGCAACGGCGGCGACAGCGGCGGGCGGTGCCCGATCTGCGTGCGCTCGACATAGGTGACGCAGGCGGCCGCGGCGGTGAGCTCGAGCCGCGTCAGCGCGCCGAAGGCCTCGCTGGTCGCCACCGCAAAGAATGATGCCAGCCGTCGCTCGGCGGTGGCGCCGTCGAAGACATCGCGCGTGAGCGGCATGACGGTCGGAAGCGAGCGCCAGTAGACGGCGAGATCGGCCTCGCTGTAGAGCGCATCGGAAACGATGATCTCGCCCGGCTCGATCCGCGCAATCTCGGCGGAGAGCGACGCGCGCTCGCATTCGGCGACGCGGAATTCGCCGGTCGAAATGTCGATCCAGGCGAGCGCAAAGCGCGCGTCTTCTTCGGCCGACGACAATCGCGCGCGCGCGACCGCCAGCAGGTAATTGTTGCGCCTTGCATCGAGCAGCGTGTCTTCAGTAAGCGTGCCGGCGGTGACGAGCCGCACCACGTCGCGCCGCACCACGCTTTTTGCGCCGCGCTTGCGCGCTTCGGCGGGATCTTCGAGCTGCTCGCACACGGCGACGCGATGGCCGAGTGCGATCAGCTTGTGCAGGTATTCGTCGGCGCGCACGACCGGAACGCCGCATAGCGGCACGTCCCGGCCCAGATATTTTCCGCGCTTGGTCAGCACAATGCCGAGCGCGCGCGAGGCGATCTCGGCATCCTCGAAGAACATCTCGTAGAAATCGCCCATCCGGTAGAACAGCAGGCAATCCGGATTGGCGGCCTTGATCTCGACGTATTGCGCCATCGCCGGGGTGACGCGGTTTGCGTCGCCATTTGGCGGCGCGGCGGCGGCCGGCTCATCGTCCGGATTGGGGAGAGGTTGCGTTAGCGCCATGGGCGCGGAGGTTAGCAGACGGCCCCCCGGCTGCGACCGGCGGGGGGATCGATTTGACGCGCTATTCGGGGCTTTTCAACACTTTACCGGCGATTCGGGTGATGTGCGGGCCGGTATTCCCAGCGAACGCCCTCGTAGCCTGGGTTGAGCGCAGCGAAACCCAGGGCGTGCCTCGACGACGCGCCCCACACGCCGCTCATTCCCGTACTCCGGTCCAGCCTGCGGCCGGCCCGAGCACAGGCTCTAGCGGGAATCCAGAAACCGGGACAATGAGATCGCGGCCCTGGATACCCGCGTTCGCGGGATGAGCGGGAGGAGAGCGCACGGCTTCTCCTCCATCATGGCGGTCTGCCTGGATGCCATCCTGCCGCCGGCGAGCATGGCTCCGGATTCCCGCTTGCGCGGGAATGTCGGGCGGCATGGTTCCGAATTGCGCGGGCGGAATTACCGGAGAGTGTGGCAAGGCAGCGCGTTCTCTCTCCGCTCATCCTCGCGAAAGCGGGGATCCGGAGCAAAAATGCTGCGCTGGCGAATGTAGCCATGGGTCCCGGGGACGAGCGGGAACAGATGTGGTGCGGTAGAGACTCTCATCCAAACGGATGATGTCCGAAATCGATTGGCCGGACGTTCGTCTGTAGAAATTTGGACGAAACCCGCGCTGTCGCATTTTTGCATCGCCTGTGTGTGGAAATTCAATTTTTCGTTCTGGCCCAATCGGACGACGCAACCGCCCAAGTTTTCCTGCGCACGGCTCCCTAATCATTTAACCGCGCCAAACCAGCATCGGCGCATGCCGGCGCTTGCCACATCGCCGCCAGTGAAACCATCGCGCTGGAGCGACGGCCACGTGAGCCACGTGAGCTACGTGCGCCGTTTTGGGAGTTGGGAATGAACCGCTTCGGATCGAAGGGTGTCGTGCGTCGCATTGCGGCGGCGCTTGTGCTGTCGGCTGCACCGCTTGTGGCGGTCGAGCGCGCGGAGGCGGCATGTTCGCCGGATCCGCTCGTCAATAACGCGACGGCGACGTGCACGGACGCTACGGCCAACCAGAGCGGCAACAACGGTTACGGCACCGGCGCCGAAACAGGCGTCACGATCAATGTTGATCCCACCGCCGGCACTACAGGAACTGCCACCGTCACGGGAACTTCCATCGGGATCGCGATCGGCGACGGAACCATCAACAATGCGGGTACCATTTCGGGAGGATCAGACGGTCTCTTCCTTAGCGGGACCGTGAACAATTCTGGCTCGATCCTGAGCGCCACCGGTATTGGCATCTTTGTTGGCGGGGCCACACGTACGGTAAACAACTCGGCAACCGGTACCATTTCTGCCGGGAGCGACGGCATCGGATCGGGTAACAACCTCACCGTAACCAATGCGGGCGTCATAGAAGCAACTGGCATTGGCGGAGTTGCTATAGCTCCCGCTGGCAGTTCCCTCACGCTGACCAATTCCAGTACGGGTGTTATCCGTTCGAACCAAACAGGCGGCTTCGCCGTCCAAACTGGCGACACACCGACCATCAGCAACGCCGGCACAATAGAGGCCAATGGCACAGGCGGCGTTGCGGTCCAAGGTGCCAACATGATCCTGAGCAATACCGACGGGACAAACCCTGGCACAATTTCGGCCAATGGCCAGAACGGCGTCGCGATCAAGGGCGATACCGGCGGCGGCATTTCCGGCAGCATCACCGTCACCAGCAATCCTGGCACGATCTCGGCCGGCATGGGTGCCGGCAACACCGGCGGCATTGCTATCGACGCCAGCAACACCGCCGGCACCGCCACCGTCGCCAGCTCCGGCACCATTCAGGCGAGCAGCATCGCAATAGTCACCAATGGTCTGTTGACGCTGGATAACACCGGCTCGGTCACCAGTACGGGTACATTCGCCGTCGTCTCGAACAATGGCGACGTCAAGGTCAACCAGAACGTCACCGGCAACACCGGCACGATCACGGCGGCTGCCGCGGGCGGCATCGCGATCCAGGCGGCCGGCACCGCCACGGTCGCCAACGTTGGCAATGGCACCACCACCGGCATTATTAGTGCTAGTGACTTTGCCATCAGCGGCACCGCTATTAACGTCACCGCCAACACCGGGCTGATTGAATCAATAGTTGGTAACGCCATCGACGCGAACAGCGTAACGGTCAATAGTTCGGGCACAATTCGAGCGAATGGAGCAAGCGTTAAAACAATCCTTGCGATTTCAGACGCGACCGTCACAAATTCTGGCACCATTCAAGCAAATGGAACTGGCGGAACCGCCATCTTCGACGCCGCTGGCACGGCTACGGTAAACAATCTTTCCGGCGGCACCATCGCCGGCAACACGTTTGGTATCTCTGCTCGCACGCTCGTTGTGACGAATGCTGCCGGTGCGTCGATCAGTGGTGACACGGCCATCCAGGGCGCCGGCTCGGTGACCAGCGCGGGCACGATCACGGGCACGACAGCGTCGGTACAATTTACTGGCACCGGCACCAATTCGCTGGCCCTGCAAACTGGCGCGGTGTTGAACGGCGCTGCTCGGGGCGCGTCGGGCGCGATCAACAAACTATTCTTCGAAGGCCACGGCAGCGTCAGCAACAGTTTCACGGGATTCAATACCCTCGACGTCGATGCCGACACCGCGTGGATCTGGAATACAAATGCCGCGATCGACCTGACTAACGTGAACACGGGAACGTTCGTGGTCGATGCCGGTCTCTCAGGCACCGTAGCGGTGAACGCGGGCGGTGTCCTGGCGGGACACGGCACCGTCGCCGGGCCTCTGATCGTGGCCGGTGGCACTGTGGCGCCGGGCGCGGCCGTCCCGTTCAGCACATTGACCGTGAACGGCAACGTCAATTTTCAGCCGAACTCGATCTATCGGGTCAACGTCAATGCCGCCGGGCAGCATGACGTTCTTCAAATGGCGGGCGTCAACAATACGATCGGGTTGACCGGGGGCACCGTGAACGTGCTGGCGCAGAACGGGGCTTATGCGCCCTCTACGAAGTACACGATCCTGACCGCCGAGGGTGGTGGCCTGGGCGGCAGCAACACGTTCGCCGGCGTCACCAGCAACCTCGCCTTTCTCACGCCGACACTGACTTACGATGCGAAGGATGTGTTCCTGACGCTTATGACAAACGGCACTGCGGGCGGAGGCTTCGGTTTTGTCTCCGCCGCGCAGACGCGCAATCAGCTGGCGGTTGCCGGTGCGCTCGACGCGAGCCCGGTGAGCAGTTCACTCGTCACCGCGCTGCTCAACCAGACCGCAAATGGTGCGCGGGCCGCCTTCGATGCGCTCTCCGGCGAACTGTTCGGCAGCGTGCACAACACGCAAGGGCAGGAAGCCTCTTCCACCCGCAGCGCGATTCTCGGCCGGCTGCGCCAGGCATCTTATGCGGACGTTCCGAGCGAGCTCGGCGTGCTCGGCTTTGCCGGGCCGGAACTGGCGTATGGTGGGGACGATGCCTCGGCCGCGCGCGATGCCTACGCAGCGATGCCGGGCAAGGCGTCCCCGCGCGCGGACGATCGCTCGCGCGGTCTCGCCTTCTGGGCGCAGGGCCTCGGCGGCTGGGGCCATGCGGACAGCGACGGCAATGCCGCATCGCTGAAGAGCCGGTTCGGCGGATTTCTCTCCGGCGTCGATGCGCGCTACGGCGACACGCTGCGCGCCGGCCTCGTCGCGGGCTATACGCGTTCCGATCTCAATGTCGCCGAGCGTTCGAGCAGCGCCGGCATCGACAGCGTGCAGTTCGGTGGCTATGCGGGTGGCCGGTTCGGTGCGCTCAATGTGCGCGGCGGCGCTTCATATTCCTACGACAGCATCGATACCAGCCGTACGATTGCCTTCCCCGGCTTCTCCGACCAGACCAAGGCGCACTTCCACGGCGATGTTGGACAGGTGTTCGGAGAGATTGGCCATGGCATGGCGCTCGGCCATGTCGCGTTCGAGCCATTTGCGGGCCTGGCCTATGTGCACTTGCGCGATGGTTCGTTCCTCGAAAGCGGCGGAGTTGCCGCGCTGTCGGGTTCTCGCGCGAGCGAGAACATCGGCTATTCCTCGCTGGGCCTGCGCGCAGCGACCGCCGTGCCGCTGGCCAATGGCACGGTGCTGGTCCCGCGTGCATCGCTGCAATGGCAATATGCGTTCGGTGATGTGGCGACGGTTTCGGCGCTGGCGTTCCAGAGCACCGGGGCCGGGTTCACGGCTGCGGGTATCCCGATCGCGCGCAATTCTGCGCTGGTTGAAGCGGGTTTTGACTGGCGCTTTAGCCCATGGGCGAAGCTCGGCGCGTTCTACCAGGGCGAACTCGCCGCGCACGCGCAGAGCCACGCGTTCAAAGGTGCCTTCACCTGGAATTTCTGAGGCGAGGCGTTTAGGAGACGATGGGTTTCGCTTCGCACAACCCATCCTACGGACATCACGTTTCGACCTTTGTTGCTGGATTCCCGCGTGCGCGGGAATGAGCGGAGTGTGGGGCAGGGTGGTTCCAAAGTGCGCGGAAATGAGCGGAGTGTGCGGCAGGGTGGTTCCAATGTGCGCGGGAATGAATGGAGTGTGGGGCAAGGCCGCGCGTTCTCTCTCTCCGCTCATCCCCGCGAAAGCGGGGATCCCGAGACTGCTGGTGACTCTCGCGTCGCGTCTTTTGTAGCCCGGGTTGAGCGCATCGAAACCCGGGAACACCTTGAAGGTGATGGGTTTTGTTTCGCTCAACCCATCCTACGGACATCACGTTTCGACCTTTGTTGCTGGATTCCCGCGTGCGCGGGAATGAGCGGAGTGTGGGGCAGGGTGGTTCCAAAGTGCGTGGGAATGAGCGGAGTGTGGGGCAGGGTAGTTCCAAAGTGCGCGGGAATGAGCGGAGTGTGCGGCAGGGTGGGTCCAATGTGCGCGGGAATGAGCGAGTGTGGGGCAGGGTGGTTCCAATGTGCGCGGGAATGAATGGAGTGTGGGGCAAGGCCGCGCGTTCTCTCTCTCCGCTCATCCCCGCGAAAGCGGGGATCCCGAGACTGCTGGTGACTCTCGCATCGCGTCTTTTGTGGCCGGGGTTGGCGGGGATCCAGTATTGTAAATCCGATAGCCGTGTCAGAGTTCCCGCTCGCGCGGCGAAGGCCGGCGCCTCGTCTCCCGCCGATCAGCTCTTGAACGTCACGCCGGTGATGCGCTCCAGGTTGCCGTGCCAGACCTTTTCCTTGTCGGCCTTCGGCATGTCGATGCCTTCTATGATGCGCAGCGTCTCGCGTGTATACATCGTGCCCTTCTCGGGGTCGAACGGACAGTCGGAGGCGAACACGATCTTGTCGAGATCGTAGAAGGCAAAGCCCGCATGCGTCGCCGGCACGCCGCCGAACACCGCGGTGTCGGCGTAGAACACATGCTTGAAATAATCGAGCGGGCGTTTTTTCAGCTGCTTGAGGATGACGCTGAGGTCCTCATCCGACGTGCGTGCGCCGAGCTGGTCCCAGCCGGGCCCGATACGGCCTTCCAGCATCGGCACGATGCCGCCGAAATGATGCGTGATGATTTTCAGGTTCGAGTATTTGTCCATGATGCCGGAGAAGACCAGCCGCGACATGGCCGCCGCCGTCTCGTAGGACCAGCCGAGCGTCCACCAGATTTCGTATTTTGACTTTTTCTCCGAGAGATAGTCCGGAAAGTTCGCCGCGCGCGCCGGGTGCATCCACACCGGTTTTCCGCTCTTGTTCATGGAGGCAAAGAACGGGTCGAATGCCGGATCGTCAAGCGGCTTGCCGGCGATATTGGTGTAGATCTGCACGCCCAGCGCGCCGTTCTTCAGCGCGCGTTCGGCCTCACGCACGCCGCCGTCCGGCGCGATCAGTGCGGCCTGTGCCACCCAGCCGGGGAATTGATCGGGATATTTCTGGCAGATTTCGGCAAAACCATCATTGATGAGCCGCGTGTATTCCTCGGTCGCCTTGGCGTCGCCTTTTGTCATCACTTCGAGCGGCGGCATCGGGTAGGACAGGATCTGCGCGTAGTCTTTGAATCCCTCGACGATCTTGCGGCGCACATCGAGGTCGTGGATGCACGGGATTTCGCGCACGCGCTTGCCGATATCGGCATGCCCACTTTCAACGATCTTGTTGAAGAATTTTGCCGGAATGAAGTGGGTATAGGCGTCGATGCGCATGAACTTTCCTCCGTGGCTTCGATTGTTCTTGGACGGTCAACCGGTTCAATAAGGTGTGATGACGTTGATCAGCGCCTGACGCTTGTCGTTGACGACGGCGGCGCGGGCGCGAGCCAGCGCGTCGGGCAGGTCGGCGGGCTTCTCCACGCGTTCCGCGTGCGCGCCCTGCGCGCGCGCCATGTCCTCGAATGCCGGCGAGGGGTCGAGATCGGCGAGCGTGCGGCCGTCATTCTCGCCGGCGACGCCGTCCTTGAACATGGAGAGCGTCGCGCGCCGCACGGCGCCGTAACGGCTGTTATTGAACACAATCGTCAGGATTGGAAGATTGTGGACGCTCGACATCCAGTGGCCGACCATTGGATTGGCAAACATGTAGGCGCCGTCGCCAAGCGTCGCGACCACGAAATTATCCGGCGCGGCAAGCTTGGCGCCGAGCGCGGCGCCGAAACCCCAGCCGAGCCCGCCGGCGGACCCCAGCGCAAAGAATGTGCCCGGCTTCTCGCGCGGGCAGTGATCGGGCCGCAACGGATATTCGTTGAAGATAATCGCGTCCTTGCCGACGGTTTCGCCGATCGCGCGCGAGAGAAATTCCGGTGAAATCGCCGCGCCGGCCGCGGAGTCCTTTGTCAGCTGCGCGCGCCGTGTCCGCATGCGGTCGGTGAGCCGCGCGCGGCGCGCCGCGATGCGCGCCTCCGCCATTTGCAGGCGCGGCTCGACCGCGCGCGAGAGCGCTTCGAGCGCTTGGCCAGGCCCCGCCTGCACGGCAAGATCGCTCGGGAAACTGCGCATGGGATAGCGGACGTAGAATGGATCCTCGCCGATATGCGCGACGCGGCAGCCGCCGGGCGGATGCTGCACATGGGGAATCCAGGGCACGTCCGATTCGAGCACTAGCACCAGATCGGCATCGGTGAGCAGCGCGCCGGGTTCGAATCCGAAATGCATCGCATGGCTTGATGGCAGGCAAACCGTGCGCGGGCTGTGGCTGATGACCGGGATGGCGCAGCGCTCGGCAAGATGCCCGAGCGCGGAGACGGAGTCGTTCGGCAGGGCGCCGCTGATGATCAATGGGCGTTCGGCCGCCGCGATCCATTCCGCGAGTATTGCGATCGATCTTGGATCCGGGTGAGGGAGCGCTGCTTGCGGCCGCGGCTTGAGTGGCCCGACTGGTTCCGTCAATGTTGCCGAAAGCGGTTCGCGCGGCAGCATCAGGTAGACTGGCCCGCGCGGATGGGCCATCGCGACTTCCACGCCGCGCGTCACGACATCGCCGACCTGGCCCGGCATGCGCAGTTCGTAATCCCACTTCACCAATTCGCGCACCATGCCGGCCTGATCGAACATTTCCTGGCCCCACTGGATCGGCCGCGAGCGCGAGCCGAACGAGCCCTTCTCCGTGATCGGGGTTCGGCCGGCTGCGAGGATGAGGGGTACGCGGTCGCGCGAAAGGTTGATCAGGTTGTTAAGCGTGTTCCCGGTGCCGACGGTGGTATGAACCATGACCGCTTGCGGCCGGCCGGTCATCAGATAGGCGCCGTGTGCCATGCCGAGCGCCAGGTTCTCGTGAGGTACCAGGATGGGCTTCGGCACCTTGGCATTGGTCTTCTTGGCGCGGCTGAAGGCCTCGACGATGGGCGCAAAATCGGTGCCCGGATTGCAGAAGAAATGATCGACGCCGTGATCGGCAAGCGCGCGCAGGAAGGCTTCGGCGGCAATCGTCGGCCGTTGTCCCGTCGGTGTCCCGGCCATGTCGTTCGCCCCACGCAACTTGCAGGTTTTGTCGTTATGCCGGGTCTTTTACTCGACGAGGGCAACGGTGACAACGGACGGCGGCGCAACCCTGTCATGGGTGGGCGCGACTGTGGAGGGGCCGTGCGCTCCCTCCCGCCCATCCCCGCGGAAGCGGGGATCCAGGGGCCGCAATTTTCATCGTTTCGGTTTCTGGATTCCCACGAAAGCGGCGATGCAGGGCGGCAATCGCATCGCTTCGATTTCTGGATTCCCGCTCGCGCGGGAATGAGCGGCCGGAGGTGGCGCACGCTTTTTGCCACACACTCCGCTCATTCCCACGCAATTCGGAACCATGCTGTCCCACATTCCGCTCTTCCCCGCGGAAGTGGGGACCCAGGGCCGCAATTCTCATCGTTTCGGTGTCTGGATTCCCGCTTGCGCGGGAATGAGCGGCCGGAGATGGCGCACGGTTTTGCCACACACTCCGCTCATTCCCACGCAATTCGGAACCATGCCGCCCCACATTCCGCTCTTCCCCGCGGAAGCGGGGACCCAGGGCGGCAATCGCATCGCTTCGATTTCTGGATTCCCGCTCGCGCGGGAATGAGCGGCCGGAGGTGGCGCACGCTTTTTGCCACACACTCCGCTCATTCCCACGCAATTCGGAACCATGCCGCCCCACATTCCGCTCTTCCCCGCGGAAGCGGGGATCCAGGGCGGCAATCGCATCGCTTCGATTTCTGGATTCCCGCTTGCGCGGGAATGAGCGAAGGAGGTGGTGTGCGGCCTCTCAACGGCGTGGCCGGATCTCGCGTTCAGAGGCTGGGCTACTCCGCCGCGATGCGGAACGCTGGCTGGCCGTCGATTTCGGCCAGGCATTTCGCAAGTCCTTCGCCTTCGGGGTCGACCAGTGCCACGGTGCGCGCGCTGGCGATTGCGTCGGCCGCGCGCGCCGTCGGGATCTGACCGGCCAGCGCGGGGCGGATCACGCGCGATTCAATGGCGTGGTAGTTGGCAAGCCCGCGCGCATGCGTGTCGCCGTATCCCTTGATCAGTCGGGCGCATTCCGCAATTTCAACGGCCAGCTCACCCGAATGTTTCGCCGCATCGCGAATGAGGCCGAGCCAGCTCTCGATCTGACGCTGCTCCTGCTTGAAACGGTGACCGAATGGGCGCAGCGGCCGCAACTTGGCGAGCAACCAGAAGCGCAGATAACCGCTGATGGAAGTGGAGTTGATTTCCATGGCGAAATAGACCCGGCCGAGCCAGCCCCTCTTTTCGGCCATGCGAAGAAGAGGACGCGCCAGGAACGGCGGCAGCAGCTGGCTCAACTCCTCGATGCCCGGCTTGAGAAAATCGTGCACCGAGAAAGGCTCGCCGCCGGCGTGCAGTTCCTCGCGCGCGATGCGGCGCATGCGCGCCGGCTCGATCTTGGCCTCCGCGACGCGCACGATATCTTCAAATGACATGCGCACGGCGAGATGTCGTGCGACTTCCTTGACCAGCTTGCCTTGCGCGCCGCAGATTTGGTCGGCTTCGATGATGGGACGAAGCCGGTCGAGGTAGAGCCTGCCATAGGCCACGTTCTGGTAATTAATGAGACGCCGGATACCTTCGAGGCCGATGGCCTGGGCGACGGCGGGAAACGTCCGCGCGACTTCATGCTCGACCAGTGCCGGCGTTGATGCGGCGTTCTTCTTTTTCTCCGCCGGCTTTGCGGCCTGGAGCCCGGCGCGCGCGGCGTCGTAGCCGGCGCGGAATCCGCGCAGATTGCTGTCAACGGATTTACTGTCGTCACGGATCACCGCTTCGAACCGTTCCGGGCTCAGCGGCAAGCGGCCGGAGCCGACGATGGCGCCGAGCATCACCGCACTGATCATCGAACCGCTTTGTTTCGCGAGCGCGTCCATGTCGATGAGCAGGGCATCTTTCGCACGCTCTTTGACGACCTTGACGAGCTTTTCCTGGTCGAAGCGGCCATCGCCCATGGCGATCTTCTCATCCATGGCATAGAAGCGGCTGAGCGAACTGATGACGTGCGTTCGGTCCGCCGTTACAAACCCGCTCGCCACCGTGCGGCCGGCTTCGAGCAATTCGCTCGCAACCGCGATGTCGATATCGCCGATCCCGGGCGTGAGCGCGAGTACCGGGCGCCTGCCGTCGAGGTCGACCGTTTTCACCGGCAAGATTTCGATGTAGTAGGTGGTGGCGCCGGTCCGCTGCGCTACACCCGGGATCGACGTGCTCTGCACCGGAAAACCGGCCTGTGAAGCGGCCGACACAATCCATTCCGTCAGCACGCCGCCGCCTTCGCCGCCAAGTGCGGCAATCAGCATCGTGATCGGGCGCGCCGGTGTCATGCGGCGGCCTCGCCCGAATAGCCGCCGAGCCAGCCGATCACCTTCTGGCGGAAACGATGCATGAAACGGTCGCGCCAAGTCGCATTGCGGACGATCTCGGCGCGATAGAACGAAGGGCACAGCACCGCCGCGTGCGCGACTTCGCCGCAGAGCCCGCAACCGACGCACGATTCCACGACCGTGGCCACCGGATCGGTCCGCAACGGGTCGGATGTAGGCTTCACCGTCAGTGACGGGCAGCCCGACAGGCGGATGCAGGAGTGGTCGCCGGTGCAGATTTCATCGTCCACGCCGAACCGCACGCGCGTGACGCGTTCGCCGCGCTTGAGCTTTTCGGCGTCTTCGGCGCGCACGCGGCGCTGACGCGCGAGCTGGCATTCCCCGTCCGCGATGATGATCTTGAGGCCGCGCTCGGCGGTCTTCATCGCTTCCTTCAGCGTCTCCACCATCACGCTGACGCTATAGGTGCGCACGGTGCGCAGCCATTTTACTCCCATGGCCCGCAAGGTCTGCTCGATGCTCATGCCGGGCGCAGGGCCTTCCTTGCTTGCCGCGCTCGATGGAATGTATTGCTGGCCCGTGGCGGAGGCATAGCCGTTCTGCATCACGATCAGCACGCCGTCGCCCTTGTTGAACAGGTTCGAGGCAACGCCCGTGATCAGCCCGTTATGCCAGAAGCCGCCGTCGCCCATGATCGCGATCGGGCGCCTTTCCATGTTCGGCGTCACCGCCGCGGCGCTCGCAAGCGACATGCCGTAGCCGAGAATGGAATTCCCGAGCGAGAATGGCGCAAAAGTCGCGAACGAATGACAGCCGATGTCGGCGCTGATGTGTGTCGGGCCCAGTTCGCGCTGCATCAGCTTGATTGCCGAAAACACCGGGCGTTCCGGGCAGCCGGTGCAGAATGCCGGCGGGCGCGGAGGCAGAGGCCCGAGTGCCGCCGCGGCGGCCGCTTTGTGCGCGAGGAGACCGCGCGCGGTCTTGCCGATGGCGCCGCCGTCGATTCCCTGGGGCCGTGTCTGCTCGAGAAATTCGGCAAGCCCTTCCAACAGGACGTCGGAAGCGTATTCGCCGGCCTTCGGCAGCGGACCTTTGCCGAACACGCGCGTGTTGATATCCGCCCGGCGCAACTCGACATTGACGGCCTGCTCGATGTAGTCGGGATAGCCTTCCTCCACGACCAAGACCGCGCGCTTGTCCGCGCAGAACGCGCGAACCTCTTCCGGCACCAGCGGATAGACGACATTGAGGATCAGCAGCGGAATGCGCGACACGCCGAAGATATCGGCCAGCCCCATGCGTTCGAGCGCGCGCAGCACGCTGTTGGTGAGCCCGCCCATCACGATAATTCCGACGTCGCCCACGTCTCCGGCGATCGTTTCGTTGAGCTTGTGCTCGCGGATGAAATTGCATGCAGCCGGCAGACGCTCTTCGACCTTCAGGCGCTCCTGCGAGAAGATCACCGGCGGATGCGCCAGCCGCCCATAATTGAACCGCGGCGGGCCGGCGAGCTTGTCGAGACCGGACGCCACGCCCTTGCGGTTGGCTCTGGCGGCAAACGATCCGGTGGCGTGGCAGGCGCGGATGCGCAGTTCCAGCATTACCGGCGCGTGGCTCGCCTCGGACAATTCAAAACCCTTTTCGACGATGCGCACGATCGACGGCAGGTCGGGCCGGGGATCGAGCAGCCACATCGAGGATTTCAGCGCATAGGCATAGGAACGCTCCTGGATAACGCTGGCGCCTTCACCATAGTCCTCGCCGAGGATGATCATGGCGCCGCCGACGACTCCGGGCGACGCAAGATTGGAAAGCGCGTCAGCCGCCACATTCGTTCCGACAATGGATTTCCACGTTACGGCGCCGCGCAGCGGATAGTTGATCGAGGCACCCAGCATGGCGGCTGCTGACGCTTCGTTGGAGCAGGTCTCCAGGTGCACGCCCAGCTCCGACATGATGTCTTCGGCATCGACGAGAACGTCGAGCAGGTGGGACACCGGCGCGCCCTGATAGCCGCCCACATAGGAAACGCCGGATTGCAGCAACGCCTTCGTGACGGCGAGGATGCCTTCGCCGTGGAAGATCTCTCCGTCACCAAGCTTGAGTGACTGTACTTCCTTCTTGAACGAGCGTTCCATCCTCAGGCCTCGGCTAGATGGTTTGAGCCCCAACGATTTAGCATTTTCTGCCTACATGCGCGAGGGCAGCCAAAGGGCCAAAATGGGAAGCGCGATCAGGATCATCAGCCGTACCAGGTCAGTCAGTATGAACGGAATGACCCCTTTGAAAATCGTGGCGAAACTGACGTCCTTGACCACGCTTTTGATGACGAAAACATTCATGCCAACCGGTGGGTGGATCAGGCCGAGTTCCACCGTCATGACAATGATGATCCCGAACCAGATCGGGTCGAAGCCGAGGTGAATGATGACAGGAAAGATGATCGGCACGGTGAGGATGATCATGGCCATGGCATCCATCAGGCAGCCGAGCACGAGATACATCAGCATGATGAGCGCCAGCACGCCATAGCTTCCGAGCCCCAGTCCGGTGAGGAATGCCGTGACCTTCTGCGGTGTCTGCGTAATCGTGAGGAAATAGCCGAAAAGCAGCGCGCCGATCAGCACGGTGAACACCGCCGCGGCGGTGCGTGTCGCCTGCAACAACGACGCGAGGATTTTTTCCTTGTCGAGCCTTCCGGTGGAAACACCAATCAGAAAAGCGCCGGTGGCACCGACGCCGCCGGCTTCGGTCGGCGTAAATCGTGGCAAAAACGGCAATCCGTAAAGCCCCCCGATTACAAACACGAACAGCAGCAGCGGGGCCCAGATTTCCTTGAGGCCGGCGATGCGCTGCTGCCAATCCACCCGGGCGCCGGCCGGGAGGAAACCCGGGCGCACATAGCCGATAATGGCGATGGTGGTGAGATACATCGCCATCGCCAGGATTCCAGGAATAACGCCGGCGATAAACAGCTTGCCGATGTCCTGCTCGGTGATGATGCCGTAGACCGCCAGCACGGTAGACGGCGGCAGCATCGCACCGAGCGTGCCGCCCGCGGCGATGACACCGGTCGCAAAACTCTGCGGATAGCCGTGCCGGCGCATTTCAGGATATGCGACGGCGGAGAAAGTTGCCGCTGTCGCGACGGACGACCCACAAATTGCGGCAAAACCGCCGCAGGCCACGACGGTGGCGAATCCCAGTCCGCCACGCAGATGGCCGACGAAACCATTGGCGCTGGTAAAAAGCTGCCGGCTCATGCCGGAATTGGACACGAACGTGCCCATCAGCAGGAACATCGGTATGACGCCGAACGTATAGTCGGTGACCGTGCGCATTGAGGTCGTGCCGACCAGCTTGAGCGCTGCGGTCCCATTGACGAGATAGGCAAAGCCGGAGACTCCCACCAGCCCCATCGCCATGCCGACCGGCACGCGCAACAGCATGAGCGCAAACAGCGAGACGAAACCGAGGATCGTGACCGCTTCAGTGCTCATTTCGTGGACGCTCACTCGACCGGCTTGATCGCGGTTTCTTTGATGGCCTCCGGCTGCACGATCAGCCGGAAGGTGCGGATGGCGATTAGCACCACCGCGGAAACATCGCCGACCCAGGCCAGCGCGAAGTACGGCCAGGTTGGAAGACGCAGATCGAAGGTGAGGACGTTGTCGTAATAGGTGCCGCGCACCTTGTCGAACAAGGTGTATGTCTGCACGGTCACGACGAACAGCAGAACGAGCGTGGCGAAAATGTCGATCATGCGCTGATGGCGGGGCCCTACATTTGCCCAGACCAGATCGACGGTGATGTGTGTGCCTCGATACGAGGTCGCCGCGATCCCCCAGAAGATCAGGATCCCGAGCAGCATGCGCCCGACATCGTAGGAGTCCGGAATGGAATAGGCGAACAGGTTGCGCAGAAGTACCTGCAGGAAAATGTTGGCGGCGACGATTCCGACAAAAAATGCCGCCACCCATTCGATCG
The DNA here is from genome assembly GCA_035691545.1 of Pseudolabrys sp. Classification (GTDB taxonomy): domain Bacteria; phylum Pseudomonadota; class Alphaproteobacteria; order Rhizobiales; family Xanthobacteraceae; genus Pseudolabrys. The sequence goes on from DASSIT010000032.1 coordinate 65,028, forward strand.
AGTCGATGAAACGATCCATGTAGACGCGTTTCATGCATGCCCCGCGATGATCAAGCTTGCCGCGAATGAACGGCGGCGAGAAATATTCGCCGCCGCTATTCCTTGCCGTATTGCCGCCGGATTACATCGCGAGCGCTTTGTACTTGGCGAGTTGATCCTTGAGCTCCTTCAGCGCGACGTCGGGATCGGTCCCAGTCTTCCTGACGTTATCGGCCCAAGCTTTTTCAAGAGGCTCTGCCGCCTTGCGCCATTTCGCCATCTGATCGGGGGTGAGCTGATAGACTTCGTGGCCGGCTTCCGCCTTCACCTTGGCGAGGCCGTCACGTTCGAACTTGCCCCAAGGGCCACCGACCATCCCCGCCTGTTCGGTGGTGCAGTGATTGTCGATTGCCTTTTTCTGGCGCGGCGACATTTCATCGTATCGCGCCTTGTTGAACACGAAAGCGAACGTGGTCACGTAGAGCGGCGCGTCCATGTGGTACTTCGTCACCTTGTCGATGCCGAAAAGAACGAGCGAGCCCCACGGAAAGCTCACCGCATCGGCAACGTGCTTTTCGAGAATGTCACGCACTTCGGGGGCCGCGGCCTGCACGTTGGTGCCGCCAAGCTGCTTGACCCAGGCGGCCATCGTCGCGTGCGCGGGGCGAATTTTCATGCCGTTGATGTCTTCGGGGACCACGATCTTCTTGGTGCTTGAGTGGAAGGAGCTCGGGTCGTGAATGAAGGCAAGGCAGAATTTGACGTCCTTCATCTCTTTTGCCGCGTATTTGCGGTACCAGGCATCGAGCGCTTCGGAGCCGCCCTTGGCATCCGACATCAGGAACGGCAATTCGCCGGCGGCAATGATGGGGAAACGCCCGGGCTGATATCCGGGATTGATGTATGTGAGGTCGGCGATGCCGTCGCGCGCCATGTCGTAATGGTCGAAAGCCTTGCCGAGCTGCTGGGCGGGATAGACCTTGTAGTGCAGGGTGCCGCCGGAATCCTTTTCGACCGCGGCGCCCCAGTCTTCCAGCGCCTTCTGGAGCGGGTGTGACGCCGGTACCCAATGCGACAGCTTAAGCTCGAAGGTTTTCTCTTGCGCGAATGCGCCGCTTGCTCCGCCGATCAGCAAAGCGGCCGCATAGACACATCCGGCGAAACGGAGTTTCATGGGCTCCTCCTTGGGGGTTGGGTGTTGGTTTAGCTGCCAACTTTTTGCAATATTCAGCCGAATGCCAACGACGTTGTAAAGCGCATAGTTTGACATCAAACTAAATGCTTGGAGCGCCCAGCGCTGCTGAAAGGGCAGATGCGTGCACGGAACGAACGGGACAGGCGGCCGCCGCCGCGGCAGGAACGGTGAAGCCTTTGGGCCATCGATCAATTTCGGCCCGCTTGGGCACTGGGTTGGCTTCAACCTGCGCATGGCGCAGGAGGCGGCATTCCAGGCGTTCTCGCGGCGATCGCAGGAAATCGGCGAAAGTCCGGGTCGCTTCGCCACCCTGGTGCTGATCGCGCGCAACCCCGGAATCAGCCAGACCGAGCTTTCATTCGCCAATGGCCGCGATAAGTCGAGCCTGACCCCTGTCGTCGAGGAACTTGTGCGTCGCGGGCTGGTCGACCGCAAGAAAATGGAAAACGACCGGCGCACTTACTGTCTCAACGTCACCCCGGCCGGAAAGAAAGTCCTCATGATGTTGACGCGTTGCGCGCGCCGGCACGAACGCAATCTCGACCGGGTCATCGGAGAGCGGGACCGCAAGCGCTTCATTCAGATCCTGAAGAAGATCGCGGCGGAGATTGAGTAGGCGTAAGGTTGGGTGCCGCGGCATATTCCGCTCATTCCCGCACAGGCGGGAATCCAGTTTGTAGCCTGGGTTGAGCGCAGCGCAACCCATCCTACGGCCACCACTCTCCGCTCATCCCCGCGAAAGCGGGGATCTAGCATCGGAGTGTTTGGCAAGGCCGCGCACCATCTCCACCCGCTCATCCGCGCGAAAGCGGGGAACCAGCATTATGAATCCCAATCCAAGTGTCTGGATTCCCGCTGACGCGGGAATGAGCGGAATGTCGGGCGGCATGTTTCCGAATTGCGTGGCGCGGGAATGAGCGGAGTGTGCGGCAGGGCGGCGTGTTCTCTCTCCGCTCATCCCCGCGCACGCGGGGATCCAGCATCGGAGTGTTTGGCAAGGCCGCGCACCATCTCCACCCGCTCATCCCCGCGAAAGCGGGGATCCAGCATTGTGAATCCGAATCCAGTGTCTGGATTCCCGCTGGCGCGGGAATGAGCGGAATGTCGGGCGGCATGGTTCCGAATTGCGTGGGGCGGGAATGAGCGATTGAAAGTCCGGACCGATCGACTACTTCCCGAATCTGCTCAGCACCGCTTGCGGCACGGGATGTGACTTAAGCTGCCCGTCCGCGTCGCGGAGCACCCAGACTCGTTTTTCCGAACACTCGACGCACGCGTTTCCGTTCAGGCTGAGCTGATGCTCCACATCGAAGCTCGAACGCCCGAATGTCACGCTGCTTTTGACCGTCACGTCATCGCCGAACCGTGTCGGCCGCAGAAAGCGTGCGCGGGTGCGAACGAGCGGGAACCCGCCGAATTCGAGTTGCTTGAACATCTGGAATTTCGTCATGCCGAGCGCGCGCTCGAACAGCATTGCGGTCGAGGCATCGAAGATTTCGAAGTAGCGCGGATAAAAAATGATGCCGGCGGGGTCGCAGTCGCCCCATTCGATCCGTACCGTGCGGGTATTGCTGAAGGTCATCGCGGTGGCACACTCTCATCCGCTCGTCCCCGCGAAAGCGCGGACCCAGGGTAAAAAATAACAGGCGTGGTGACTACTGCCCTGGATTCCCGCTTACGCGGGAATGAAAGCAAAAGTGGTCGGCCCAACGCGAACATGTGTCAGCGCGGTGCCATGCGCAGCGCGCCATCGAGGCGGATGACCTCTCCGTTGAGATAGCCGTTGTGGATGCAGTGGAGCACGAGAGCCGCAAATTCGCGCGGCTCACCCAGGCGCTTGGGAAACGGTACCGACGCGCCGAGAGAATCCTGCGCCTCCTGGGGCAGCGCCCGCAGCATCGGCGTCCCGAAAATTCCCGGGGCGATCGCAAGGACACGAATGCCGAACTGGGCGAATTCACGCGCGGCGGGCATGGTCAACGCGGCGACACCGCCCTTGGACGATGCGTATGCGGCTTGCCCGATCTGCCCCTCGAAGGCGGCAACCGAAGCCGTGGAGACTATAACGCCGCGCTCGCCTCCGGGCCCGGGTTTCACCGCCTGCATGGCCGCCGCGACGAGCCGCATCATGTTGAAAGTGCCGATCAGGTTGATGCGTATGACGCGCTCATAGTCGGCAAGCGGCATCGGACCGTCGCGGCCGACGATGCGTTTGGCTGGCCCAATGCCGGCGCAGTTGACGAGGATGCGCGCCGGACCATGGTCGGCGGCCGCCTTCTTGACCGCAGCGTCCGCGGCCGCGCTGTCGGCGACGTCGCAGGTGACCGCAATGCCGTTGATATCGATCGCAACTTCGGCGGCAGCTTTCTGATTGACGTCAATGATCGTGACTTTCGCGCCGGCCGCCGCCAGGGCGCGCGCCGTGGCCGCGCCCAGGCCGGAAGCGCCGCCGGTGACGATGGCTGCCTGTCCTTTGGTCTCCATCAGCGCGTTCCTCCGATGGCGATGACCCTCGACGATAGAGGCGCGGCATAGAGTTCGTCCACCAGGGCGGCGCGATTCCTGAGTACCGCGCGCTGATTGATCGAACCCTTGTCGGTCATCTCGCCTTTGTCCATGGATGGCGGCTCTGCCATGAGGATAGCGCCTTCGACGCGCATCGAGGATCCCTGGCCGACGGCGGCAAGCTTCTTCAGCAACTCGGCAAATTTCTGCTTTACGCCCAAAGCGCCAACGATGTCCGCCGGTGATGCGTCAGGGCCAAACCCGCCGAGTTTGCGGCAAGCCTCAATGTCCGGAAATACAAGGGCCGTAATCTCATTTCGATCGGCGCCGGCGAATACCACGTCGCGCACATAGGGCGCAAAATGATCGACGAACCGTGCGCGAAGCGGCCCGACGCTCGCCCATGTCCCGGTTGAAAGCTTGAAATCCTCGGCAATGCGACCGTCAAACAACAGGCCCTTCGCCGGGTCGCCCGGGTCCGCGAATTTAAGGGCATCGCCGATCTTGTAATAGCCCTCCTCGTCGAAGGCCTCGCGCGTCAGTTGCGGCTGCCGCCAGTAGCCGGGGGTGATGTGCGGCCCGCGCAGCCGGGCTTCCAGTTTCCCTTCATTCGGCACCAGCTTGAGTTCGACGCCGGGAGCGGGCAGGCCAATATTGCCGGAACCGCCGAAATCCCAGGTGCACGCAAGCGCCAGCGGGGCGGTTTCGGTCGAGCCAAGCGACGACAGGAAGATGATGCGCTCGCCAGTTGTCTCGACCGCAAGCTGCGTTAGTTCGTCCCATGTCGTCTGGTTCAGGCCAGCGCCGGCATAGAACAGCACTTTCAATCGGCTAAAGAAGTTGCGGCGCAGCACTTCGTCGGCGCGGAAGTGCGCGATCAAGGCCTCGTAACCTTTGGGGACGTTGAAATAGATGGTGGGCGCGACATCGCGCAAATTGCGCGCCGTCTTCGGTACGCCCGGCGGTGTCGGATTTCCGTCGTCGATATAGAGCGAGCCGCCGCAGGTGAGCACCATGTTGAAGTTGTGGTTGCTGCCGAATGTGTGGCTCCAGGGCAACCAGTCGACCACGACCGGCGGCTCGTCCCTGACGAAGGCAAAACCGGATGCGAGCATCGCCTGGTTCGAACAAAGCATGCGATGCGTATTGATGACGGCTTTAGGATTTCCGGTCGAACCGGAGGTAAAGAGAAATTTTGCAATGGTATCCGGCGTGACATTTCCATGTGCGGCCGCGACGCCCGCAGTGTCGTCTGCGCCGAGAAGGTTCGAGAAAAGCGCGGTTTTTCGGTCGCCGAGCGGATTGCGTGCGACGACCGGCTCGATCTCATCGGGCACTGCCGCGTAAAGGGCGCGGGCGAATGGCCCTCCATCATTCGCGAACACCAGCCCCGGCGTCAGCAGATCGATGATTGCGCGCAGCTTTCCGAAGTCGCTCGACATCAGCGAGTAGGCCGCCGAGACCGGCGCGTAAGGTATGCCTACGTACATCGCCGCGAGCCCAAGCAGCGCGTGTTCGATGTCGTTGCCGGACAGAACGACGACCGGCCTCTCGGGGGAAAGTCCGCGGCGCAGCAGCGCGGCGCCGATCCGCCGGACCTGGGCGAGCGCTTGTGCGTAGGAAAGCTTGCGCCATCGCTCCTGCGCATCGCGCTGCGCAAGGAATACCCGTTCCGGCGCGACGCTGGCCCAATGCTCGAGAGCTTCACTGAGCTTGCTGTGGTAACTTCCGAGTGGCTGCGCGGCGCGGATATGGATGACGCCGCCGGCCCGCTGCTCGATTACGGCGTCAGGCTTGCCAAGCCGCACCGGACGTAACGGTGCTGATGCGCGTGTCTTGATGTCTGAGGCTGTGCCCGGCATTGCTGGTTGCTGTCGTGATTAGCTGCGCGTTACTTTCGGCGCGCGCTTCTCGAGAAAATCCTTCAGCCGTGCTTTTGCGTCCGGATCTGCCTGGGCCATCGCCGACATCAGCGCCTCGACGGTGTGGCCGGCGGCCGGATCCATTTCGGCAATCCGGGGCAGCGCGTGCATGACCGCGAAATTCGTCATGGGCGCATTGCCGGCGATGCGCCGCGCGACCTCGAGCCCCTTTGCAAATCCACTGCCGGGCTCGACGAGATACGTGGCCAATCCCATCGCCTGCCCCTCTTCAGCCGAGTATGTGCGGCCGGTAAGCATCATGTCCATCATGCGCGCGACGCCGAACAATCGCGGCAGGCGCACCGATCCGCCCCCTCCGACATAGATGCCACGGCTGCCTTCTGGCAGCGCATAAAAGGCCGAGCGCTCGGCAACGCGCACATGGGCCGCGGCGGCGAGTTCGAGGCCGCCCCCGACGACGGCGCCCTGCAGGACGGCAACAACCGGGACGCTGCCGAACTGGATTTTCTCGAACGCTCTGTGCCAGAGGCCGGAATGGGCAATGCCCTGCACGACGTCGCGTTCCTGCAGTTCCGAAAGATCCAGCCCAGCGGAAAAGTGCTCGCCCTCGCCCGAGAGCACTACCGCGCCAACGCCTTCCGGTATCGACGTGAAAAACTGCTCAATGCCGATGATGCTCTCATCGTCGAGCGCGTTGCGCTTGTGCGGCCGGTTCAGGCGCAGGATGGCGACCGTTCCCGCGCGCTCCGCAATCAGCGAGGACGGAAGCCCGATTGCAAGCCGCTCAGCCATTATTCAACCTCGTAGACATCCAGCCGTACCGCGTATTGCTCCCGCTGGCCATGCGCCAGCGCCAGGATCCGGTTGAGCCAATCAACCGCCGGATCGGCTGTCTCGAACCGCATGACGGTCCGGAAATAATAAAGCGCGGGATCGACATTGTCGCCCCGCGCGACTTTTTCCATGACCTCGCGCGGCCCGTGGCGCAGTCCTTCGCTGGTCACCATGATGCGCGCTCCCGCCTCGGTTTCGATGGTGTAGCGCGCTTTGATATCGGCGGCGCCGTCGGCGCGAATGATCTGCCAGTCCGCCCCGCCGGGGAGGATATGACCGGTGAGCTTCGGCCCACGCACGATGCCACCGGCGATGCCGATGATGCGTCGCTCGCCGTAAGGCGTGCGGCCGAGATTGCTCGCGGCCTCGAGCTTGGCGTGAATCGTGAAGATCGGCTGTTTGCTCAGCATCGGCGATGAACCGTTGGAGGCCCAACTTGTGGGCATTGCGCCATTTGACCCTGCTGATGGCCGGCCGTAAATACGGGACTGTAACCGGGATTCAAGTTCGCATGGCGCGTATTTCCTCGCTCGCCGAAGCCATAAAATCTGCCGTCCGGGACGGCGACACGGTGGCTTTGGAAGGGTTCACCCACCTCATTCCACACGCGGCCGGCCATGAGATCATTCGCCAGGGCCGCAAGGGACTCACGTTGATCCGGATGACGCCGGATCTGATTTATGACCAGCTCATCGGAATGGGCTGCGTGGCAAGACTGGTTTTTTCCTGGGGCGGAAACCCGGGCGTCGGCTCGCTCCATCGCTTGCGTGACGCCGTCGAAAATGGCTGGCCGCACAAACTCGAGCTGGAAGAACATTCCCATGCGGCAATGGCGAATGCCTATGAAGCCGGGGCGGCCGGGCTGCCATGCGCTATTTTTCGCGGCTATATCGGCGGCGATCTGCCGAAAGTAAATTCCAGAATCAAGCGCGTGACGTGCCCGTTCACGGGCGAGGAACTTGCGGCCGTGCCCGCTCACCGTCCCGACGTTGCGGTGATCCACGCGCAGCGCGCCGACAAGGCCGGCAACGTCATGATCGAAGGCGTGCTCGGGGTGCAGAAGGAAGCAGTACTCGCCTCGAAACGCTCTGTCGTTACTGTCGAGGAAATTGTCGACGAACTTCCCGACCGCAGCCTCAACGCGGTGGTGCTGCCTCACTGGACCGTGGGGCATGTCGTCGAAGTCCCGGGCGGCGCCTTTCCGTCATACGCGCAGGGTTATTATCCGCGCACGAATAGTTTCTATAAGGAATGGGACTCGATCTCGCGCGAGCGCGATTCGTTCCTCGCCTGGATGAAAGAAAATGTGATGAGCAAGGGACCAGAGGTCTTCGCGCAGCATGTACGTAAATTCCGGGCAGCGGCCGAGTGAACGGCATGATTGAGTACAAGCCCAACGAAATGATGACCATCGCCGCAGCGCGCGCGCTCAAGGACGACGACGTCTGCTTTGTCGGAATCGGCATGCCTTCGGCTGCGGCCAATCTTGCGCGCTTGACCCACGCTCCCAACATCACGCTCATTTACGAATCCGGCACGCTCGCCACCAAGCCGAATATCCTGCCGCTCTCGATCGGTGATGGCGAATTATGCGAGACGGCGATCACTACCGTTTCCGTGCCCGAGATGTTCCGTTACTGGCTGCAGGGCGGCCGTATCAAGGTCGGCTTTCTTGGCGGCGCGCAGATCGACAGGTTTGCCAATCTCAACACCACTGTCGTGGGGCCTTACGAAAAGCCGAAGGTGCGATTGCCAGGCGGCGGAGGCGCGCCGGAAATTGCGACATCCTGTGGGGAAATTTTTATCATCATGGCGCAAGGCAAGCGCAGCTTTGTCGACAAGCTCGATTTCGTGACGTCAATCGGTCATGTGTCTGGCGGCGACAGCCGCGCCAAACTCGGCGTGAGGACCAAGGGCCCCACCAAGCTGATCACAGATCTGGCCCTGTTCGAGCCGGACCCGGTCACAAAGGAAATGACCATTGTCTCGATTCACCCGGGGGTCACGCGCGACCAAATCCAGGACAATACCGGCTGGAGGGTCTCATACGCTGCAAAAATTGCCGAAACGCCGCCGCCGACGCAACGCGAACTTGATGTGCTGCGCGAATTGCAGGCGCGCACCAAGCGCGCGCAGGAGGCTGCGTGATGGCGCGCGACGTCTTCATTTGCGATGCGGTACGTACGCCGATCGGACGCTACGGCGGCGCGCTCGCCAAGGTCCGGACTGACGACCTTGCCGCTGCGCCGATCAAAGCCTTGATGGCACGCAATCCAAAAGCCGACTGGGAAAAACTTGAGGAAGTCTATTTCGGCTGCGCCAACCAGGCGGGTGAGGACAATCGCAATGTCGCGCGCATGGCGCTTCTGCTCGCGGGATTGCCGGCCAGCGTGCCTGGCCTGACTTTAAACCGTCTTTGTGCTTCCGGCCTGGAAGCCGTCGGAACAGCCGCGCGTGCGATCCGCGCGGGCGAAATGGATTTTGCCATCGCGGGTGGTGTTGAATCGATGACACGCGCGCCCTTCGTGCAGGGAAAAGCGCAGGAAGCCTTCTCCCGCGCGGCCGAAATATTCGACACGACGATCGGGTGGCGCTTCATCAATCCGCTGATGAAGCAGCAATATGGCGTCGATTCCATGCCGGAAACCGGCGAAAACGTGGCCGAGGAATTTCAAGTCGCCCGTGCCGACCAGGACGCATTTGCACTTCGGTCGCAGCAACGCGCGGGCAAGGCGATCGCCGCCGGCTATTTTGCCAAGGAAATCGTTGCGGTAGACGCGCCGGGCGGAAAAGCCGGTCCGATCAAGGTCGACAAGGATGAGCATCCGCGGCCGGAAACGACGCTGGAGCAACTTGCGAAGTTAAAGACGCCGTTCCGCAATCCCGGCACCGTGACGGCCGGAAATGCCTCCGGCGTCAATGACGGCGCTGCCGCCATGATCATCGCGTCAGAAATGGCCGTGAAGGCGCATGGGCTCAAGCCACGCGCGCGCATTCTCGGCATGGCCTCTGCGGCAGTGCCACCGCGTATCATGGGCATTGGGCCCGTTCCCGCAACACAAAAACTGATGGCGCGCCTTCAGCATAAAATAAGCAACTATGACTTGATCGAGATCAACGAAGCCTTTGCGTCACAATCGCTAGCATGCCTGCGACAGTTGGGGCTTGCCGACGACGCCGCGCACGTCAACCCTCATGGGGGCGCAATTGCGCTCGGGCATCCACTCGGCATGTCGGGTGCGCGTCTTGCTCTGACGGCCGCGCACGGGCTGGAAGATAATGATGGCAAGCTCGCGCTCGCGACCATGTGCGTTGGGGTCGGCCAAGGTGTATCGCTGGCCCTCGAGCGGGTGACTTGAGCGGCAACAAAAAAGGCAACGAGAATGACGCTTATTTTTCCGAAAGAGAGCTTGAGCGCTTTTCCCAAGCATCTCACTCCCGGGTATCGCAGCACCGTCAAGCGTTCGCCGTCGAAGCCTCTGATCATCGTGCCGCAGACGTTGTCCGAGCTGAGCGGCCCGGTCTATGGCCACAACGCAGTGCAAGAGGGCGATGCGGATCTCACCAAGCAGCACAAAGGCGAACCATTGGGCGAGCGCATCATCGTGCACGGTCATGTACTTGATGAAGACAAACGTCCGATTCCCGATACGCTGGTGGAAATCTGGCAGGCGAATGCCTGCGGCCGCTACATTCACAATGTCGACCAGCATCCGGCGCCGCTCGATCCAAATTTCACCGGCGCGGGCCGTACCGTCACCGACAAGAAGGGTTATTACCGTTTCATCACGGTGAAGCCGGGCGCCTATCCCTGGGGCAACCACCACAATGCATGGCGGCCGAACCATATCCACTTCTCTGTATTCGGCCATTCGTTTCTGTCGCGGCTGGTCACCCAGATGTATTTTCCCGGCGACCCGCTGTTTCCGTTCGATCCGATCTTCAATTCAGTAACCGAAGAGAAAGCGCGGCTGCGCATGGTCTCGAGCTTCGATCTGGAAAATACCATCCCCGATTGGGCACTTTGTTTCCGCTTCGACATCGTATTGCGCGGCCGCGAAGCCACACCCCAGGACACGGATAAGCATTAGCGCATGCTTCGCCCAGTTCGAATCGCCCAATACCCCGCTCGTCCCCGCGAAAGCGGGGGCCCAGAGCGGATAGTCTCAGCCCCCGAGATTGCGGCCCAGGATTCCCGCTTGCGCGGGAATGAGCGGAACGCGGTCGTCTTGGCCGAATCCCTCAAGTGCAAAAAACGGATTTTCCATGTCTGACATTACTCCCTCACAAACCGTTGGCCCATTCTTCGCCTACGGTCTGGCGCCGCACAGTCGCTGCGAATGGCGGCCCGAGCAGGGCAAGGACGTCTACGACTGGAAGGAGACTGTAGGCGCAAACCTGGTGACGCCGGATGCCTCCGGCACGAAGGTCCGTATCAAGGGCGGCGTGTTCGATGGTGACGGCATGCCGATCAACGACGCCATGCTGGAAATCTGGCAGGCCGACGCGCAAGGACGATACGCCCATCCGCGAGACAGCCGTACTCGTCCGAATACCAAGTTCATGGGGTTCGGCCGCTCGGCAACCGACAAAAGCGGCACATACAGCTTCGACACGATCAAGCCCGGCAGTGTGCCCGGCCCCAACGACAAGCCGCAGGCGCCCCACATCGTTTTTTGCATCTACTCGCGCGGCATGCTGCGCCAACTCTATACCCGGCTCTACTTCTCCGATGAGGCCGCCAACGCGAGTGATCCCATCCTTGCACTGGTTCCGGCAGATCGGCGCGGGACTCTCATTGCCCAACGGGAAATGCGCGGCGACCTGCCCATCTACCGCTTCGACATCCGTGTCCAGGGCGAAAACGAGACGGTTTTTTTCGACGTCTGATTCACCCTGTCATTATTCAAGGCGTTTCGGGCCATTTCGGGTTGCCGTGCGCGCTGCCTAATGCCCATTTCTGCCCACCTCAACCCGCGGCATCTGAGGGCACCTGCCCATATTCTGGATATTACCAGACCTCCGTCGTGGTGGCGCCTCGACTTTTGTACTTGAAATGCCGTGATTATTAGGTGGGCGAGTTGCCCACCCACCTTGCCCATCTTCCCAAGCAACATATTTATGGTTGACGGCTGTGGCCGGAGTTGGTTCGCTCTGCACCACAACGGCCATTGAGAGCCGGTCAGGAAACGCGCCATGAACGAACAAATCATTCAGGAGATCAGTGAATTCTGTCGCGCGCGCGGCCTCGCCGAATCGACCTTCGGTCGCCGCGCCGTCAATGACGGCAAGCTTGCCAGCCGGCTGCGCAACGGCGGCCGGATCACGACCGACACGCTGGAGCGCATTCGTGCGTTCATGGCGCGCAACAATGACGGCGCGCCGGCACGTCGCCGTGTTCTCTTCGAACCGACTCCTCCGGGTGTACTTCCCGTCGTGAAGCCGCCGGCGCCGCCGGTTGCCTCCGGACTTTCGGGCGAAGATCCGCAACGCAATTTCCGCTTCTTCGACAATCGGCAGAAATATCTGCTGTTCGTCAACACATGCTCGGAGAAATGGGAAGTCGCCTCGCGCGTCGGGCTTGAACTTGCCAATATCCATCCGCGTCCGCCCGCGGTCCGCGTGTTCGATGCCGGCGTCGGTGACGGCACGGTGCTGGCACGCGTCATGCGCTCGATGCACGATCGCTTTCCGACCACGCCATTTTATATCGTCGGGAAGGAGATCAGCCTTGAGGATATCCGCCTCACGCTCCACAAGATGGCCGATCGATTCATCGAGCACCCATCGACTGTGCTCGTGCTTACCAATCTCGCTTATGCCGAGGCGCCGTGGCTGGCGGTTAAGTCCGTCAGTGCTGCCACCAGCCTGGTCTGGAAAGAGCTGGCGATGGAAGGCAACACAGCGCACAGCTTTGAAAAACAGATCACCGACCTCGAGCCGTTTCTCGCGGAGAGCTGGAAGGCCCGCGTCAGCCCGAAAAGCGGCAATCCGGTCTACGAGCGCCCCGTCATTCTGGTGATCTACCGCGGCGATCACCGTTTCCTCCTCGACCAGATCGTACCCAAGCCGGGCGGCACGGTCGCCGACTACGATCTTGTCATTGCGTCGCAGCCTTACCGCGCACGCGCTTCACTGGAATTCAAGGCCAGGCGGGTGCTTGCGCCGCTTGCGCGTGCGCTCGGCCCCGGTGGCCGAATGATCGCGATTCATTCCTATGGTCATGACCCGGGCATGGAGATCATTCAGAAGGTCTGGCCGAACGACAATCCATTCGTTCACAACCGGCATGATCTGCTCAAGGAAGTGAAACATGATCTCGGCGCCGCCGGACGTGATCTGAACTTCAACGCCTATGCCGATCAGCGATCGCTATTCCGTTACGATATGCACACCTTGCCTTCGGAGATTTCATCTTCGATCGGTACATCCACACTGCTTGCCGCCTGGAATGCGGCGATTTACGTGGCGCAGGTGGAGGACGACCGCCTGTCCGACGTCAATAGTGACCGGCGCTATATCGAAGCAACGCGCGAGGTTCTCCAGAAGCATGGCGGCTTATGGTTTTATGACGAGTCCTTCGTGATATCGCGCCGGCGCGAATAGGCACCGCAAACAAAATGGCCGCTGTTTCCCCTGCGACCGATGCCGGCGTTTTTGCGCAGCGCTTTTCGCTTGAAGCGACACGGCCGGGGGCCGCCGAGATTGCCGCGCTTGCGGGCGTCCTTCCGACCGGTACGCCGCTCTATCTGACGGCGGTATCGAAGCAAGATGCGCCAGAACTCGCCGACGCGGCCGCGGCTTCACGCAAAGCGGGGCTCGAGCCTGTTCCTCACCTTGCGGCACGGCGTCTCGAAAGCGCTGCGGCGCTGCAGGACTTGCTCGCGCGAATGCGCGGCGAAGCCGACATACGGCGGCTCCTGCTCATCGGCGGCGACGTCGATACACCGGGGGCATTTCCCGACGCTCTCGCGGTTATTCAAAAAGGACGATTGCAGGAGGCCGGCATTGAGGAGATCGGTATAGGCGCATATCCGGAAGGGCATCCGCGTATTCCGGCCGGGCGTCTGGAAGCCGCGCTTGATGAGAAAATTGCCGCCGCCACCGCGCAGGGACTGCGCGTCCATATCGTCAGCCAGTTCTCGTTTCTCCCCGATCGCATATTGACCTGGGTCAGGCAATTGCGGGCCTGTGGCATCGGTCATCCGGTGAAGATCGGCATGGCCGGCCCTACGAATGTTCCTGCGCTGTTGCGGTATGCGAAGCGCTGCGGCGTTGCGGCGTCACTGCGCGGACTGATGTCGGGCGTGGCCAGCGGGCTGGTCGGCCACGTCGGGCCAGATCGCATCCTCGAGTCGCTTTCAACGGCAGGTAACTTGGGCGACGTCGCCCCGCACTATTTTACGTTCGGCGGAACGCTTGAAACCGCACGCTACGCGTGCGAAGCCGCCGCAGGACGGCACGGCGCCGGCCGTGCTATGGCTCGAAGCAACTAAGACCCGCTGCGAGAGCGGGCCAGTCGCGGAGGAAGTGATGACGCAAAGAACTAAACCCCCGTTTCGCGCCGACCATGTCGGGAGCATTCTGCGGACAGGCCCGGTTAAGGAAGCCCGAGCCAAACGAGAGAAGGGCGAGTTCACCGCTGCCCAGCTCAAGGAGGTCGAGGACCGGGAAATCGAGAAGATCATCAGAAAGCAGGAAGAAATCGGCCTCAAGCTCGCGACCGATGGCGAATTCCGCCGCTCCTGGTGGCATTTCGACTTCTTCGGCATGCTCGACGGAGTCGACATCTACGAGCTTGATCACGGCATTCAATTTCAAGGCGTGCAGACCAAGCCCCGCAGCATAAAGGTCACCGGCAAGATCGGCTTTTCCAATCATCCAATGGTGGAACACTTCAAGTTCCTCAAAGCGCACACCAAGGTTATGCCGAAGATGACAATTCCGGCGCCAAGCGTGATGCATTTCCGACTTGAGCCCGGTGCTGTCGCAAAGGGCATCTACTCGGACCGTGACGCCATTTTCGACGATCTCGCCATGGCCTATCAGAAGGCCATCAAGGCTTTCTACGACGCCGGCTGCCGCTATTTGCAGTTCGACGACACGGCCTGGGCCTATCTCTGCTCCCAGGAAGAGCTGAAGAAAGCAAGGGATCGCGGCCTCGACGTCGATCACCTGCAGGAGACGTACACGCGCTGCATCAACAAGTCGCTGGAGGCAAAGCCCGCAGACATGACAATCACAACGCATGTGTGCCGCGGCAATTTCCGGTCGACATTTATTTCGTCCGGCGGCTACGAACCGGTGGCGCAGAACCTCCTCGGCAAATGCAATTATGACGGCTATTTCCTCGAATACGATACGGATCGTGCTGGCGGGTTCGAACCGCTGCGCTTCCTGCCGAAGAGCAACAAGATCGTCGTGCTGGGTCTCGTGACATCCAAATCAGGACGGCTGGAGCCGCGCGCCGATATCAAGAAACGTATCGAAGAAGCGACAAAGTATGTTGCACTTGAGCAACTCTGTCTCTCGCCGCAGTGCGGATTTGCCTCAACCGAGGAAGGTAACGTCCTCGCCGAAGACGAACAGTGGGCGAAACTGCGCATGATTGTCGAATTGGCGGAAGAAGTGTGGGGGAAGTAACACCCCCGCTTGTTTCCGCGAGCGAAAATCCAGCGAACATGAATTGGGTCCCCGCTTTCCCGGGGACAAGTCCGAAGTAAGGAGTATCCGTCATGTCCCAGCGCGCCGCGCCGCCCTTTCGCGCCGACCATGTTGGAAGCCTCCTGCGTACCGCGTCGCTGAAGGAGGCACGGGCCAAGCGCGCCAAAGGCGAGATCGACATCGCGGCGCTCAAAGCGGTGGAAGACCGCGAGATCGAAAAAATCGTCAAGAAGCAGGAAGATGTCGGGTTGAAGCTCGCCACCGATGGCGAATTTCGCCGCTCGTGGTGGCATTTCGATTTCTTCCGTGCTCTTGCAGGTGTCGAATCAATCACGACATCGACGGGCATCCAGTTTCACGGTGTCGAGACCAAGCACGAAGGGATCAAGATTACCGGCAAGGTGGAATTTGCAGGCCATCCTCAGATCGACCATTTCAAATTCCTGAAGGCGCATTGTCGCGTCACGCCTAAAATGTGCATTCCGGCACCCAGCACGTTCCATTTCCGGCAGGGCCGGGCACTGGTCAGCAAAGAGGTCTATCCGGATCTCGATGAGTTCTTCGCCGACGTTGCCGCAGCCTGGCGCAAGGCGATTCGCACATTTTACGACGCGGGTTGCCGCTACCTGCAGCTGGACGACACTGCCTGGGCGATGATGTGCGACCCCAACGAGCGCGCGCAGTCAAAGACGCGCGGAGACGATCCCGACAAGCTGCCTGCGATTTATGCGCGCATAACCAATGCCGCACTCGAGGGCAAGCCCGCCGACATGGCGGTCACCATGCATTCATGCCGCGGCAATTTTCGCTCAACCTGGATCGCGCAGGGTGGCTACGAATTCGTCGCCGAGCACCTGCTCGGCAAGACCAACCTCGACGGCTATTTCCTTGAATACGACAGTGACCGGGCCGGCGGGTTTGAGCCGCTGCGGCATTTTCCAAAGGGCAAGAAGCAGCTTGTCCTCGGCCTTGTGACCTCGAAGAGCGGGCGCCTGGAGCGCAAGGATGACATCAGGCGGCGCATCGACGAGGCGGCAAAATATGTTGCGCTCGATCAGCTTTGCCTGTCGCCGCAGTGCGGTTTTGCTTCCACCGAAGAAGGAAACGTGCTGGCCGAGGACGAGCAGTGGGCGAAACTGCGCATGATCGTGGAGTTGGCGGAAGAGGTTTGGGGTAGATGATGCCGCGTGTCCCCGGCGTGGCGCGGCACGGAGAGTTGCGCTGCAGACCCGGGACCGTAGCGATGTGCGGCGGTCCCGGCTTGGCGGCGTACCGCATCCGGGACGAGTAAGTCTTCATGCAGAGAACCACCGCTCCTTTTCGTGCCGATCACGTCGGCAGCCTGCTGCGCACCGGGCCGCTGAAAGAGGCGCGCATGAGGCGCGCCAAAGGTGAAATCTCCGCCCACGCGCTGAAAACGGTCGAGGATCGCGAGATCGCGGAGGTCATCAGGAGGCAGGAAGACATCGGGTTGAAGGCTGTCACCGATGGCGAATTCCGCCGGGCCTTCTGGAACTACGACTTTCTCGGAGCATTGCCGGGCGTCGAGGCCTATCTCGGCGAGCGCAAAATCAAATTTCAGGGGGCCAATCCGAAGCCGATGATGCTGCGCGTGGTCGGCAAGCTTGACGCATTCTCCGGCCATCCGATGCTCCATCATTTCCGGTTCGTAAGCGAGCACACGCGTGTGGTTCCGAAGATGACGATTCCATCACCATCGTCACTCCATTTCCGCTACGGGCGCGATGCCGTGCCGGAATCGATTTATCCCGATATGAATGAGTTCTACAGCGATCTCGGCCAGACCTACCTCAAGGCGGTGCGCGCCTTTGCCGACGCCGGCTGCCGCTACCTGCAGCTCGACGAGGTGAACTTCACCTATCTCTGCGATCCCAAGCTGCGCGCGCAGGTAGCCAATCGCGGTGACGATCCGGAAAAACTGCCGTCGATCTATGCCGGCATGATCAATGCGGCCATCTCGGATATCCCGCCGGACATGACCATTGCCATGCATCTTTGCCGCGGCAACTTCCAGTCGACCTTCGTTGCCTCAGGCGGCTATGAACCGGTGGCCGAGATTCTGTTCAATACCATTAACGTGCATGCGTATTTCATGGAATACGACAGCGATCGAGCCGGCGGATTCGAGCCGCTGCGTTTCGTCCCGAAAGGCAAGACGGTCGTGCTTGGCCTGGTTACGTCGAAATCGGGCCGGCTCGAATCCAGGGATGAAATCAAGCGGCGGATCGACCAGGCGTCGAAGTTCGTGCCGCTGGATCAGCTTTGTCTTTCGCCGCAGTGCGGCTTCGCATCCACCGAGGAAGGAAATATCCTTGCCGAGAATGAGCAGTGGGAAAAGCTGCGCATGATTGTTGAGCTTGCCGGCGAAGTGTGGGGGCGCTGATGGGCGGTATGGTCGCGGGCAAAACGGCCATCGTTACCGGGGCCGGGCGTGGAATCGGCCGCGGCATTGCGATGCTGCTGGCGTCGGAGGGCGCGTGCGTGGTGGTCTGCGACATCGGTGCCAGCCTTCAGGGCGAGGGCAACGATACCGGCCCGGCGCAGGAGACGGTCGATGCCATCAGGAGGGCCGGCGGCAAAGCGATCGCATCGACACTGTCGATCACCGAGCCGAAAAACGCCGAGGCGATCGTCAAGGCAGGCTTCGATGCCTATGGTCGCGTGGACATCCTCGTCAACAATGCCGGCATTTTGCGCGATGTGATCTTTCACAAGATGAGCTGGTCCGACTGGTCGGACGTGATTGCCGTGCATCTCAACGGGTCGTTCAACATGAGCCGCGCCGTCGCACCGCATTTTCGCCAGCAGAATTCCGGTGCATTTGTGCACATGACTTCGACCTCGGGGCTCGTCGGGAATTTCGGACAGGCCAACTATATGGCGGCCAAGCTCGGCATCATGGGGCTCTCGCGCGGCATCGCCCTCGATATGGCGCGCTTCAACGTGCGCTCGAACTGTATCGCTCCATTTGCGTTCACGCGCATGATCGAATCTATTCCAGCGCAATCAGAGGATGACAAGCGTCGGATCGAAGCGTTTCAGCGCATGACACCCGAAAAAATCGCGCCGCTTGCCGTCTTTCTGTGCGCCGATGCGGCCGCCGGCATCACCGGCCAGATTCTCTCGGTTCGCAACAACGAGATCTACCTGTTCAACCAGCCCCGGCCGGTCAAGACCATTCACCGCGCCGGCGGTTGGACGCCGCAGCTGATAGCGGGCGAGTTTAACACCGCCTTTGCGTCCTCGCTCACGCCATTGGAACGCTCGGAAGACGTGTTCGATTGGGACCCTATCTAGACGCACTTGTCAGGTGCCGCCGGCTGCATAGAGTGGGCGCATGAAAAAGCGTAACGCCGAGAATGACGAATTTGCCGACATCCGCGCGAATGTCGGCGCATTATGCGGCAAGTTTCCAGGTGAATACTGGCGCTCCCTCGACCGGGAAAGAGCGTATCCGACCGAGTTTGTCGCCGCCCTTACCAAAGCCGGTTATCTCGCGTCGCTCATACCGGAGAAATACGGCGGCAGCGGCCTCGGTCTTCGTGCCGCCGCCGCCATCATGGAGGAAGTGCATGCGTCGGGCGGCAACGGCGCCGCCTGTCACGCCCAGATGTACATCATGGGCACGATACTTCGCCATGGAAACGATGCGCAGAAGGAACGGTATCTTCCGTTGATCGCGAGCGGCGAGTTGCGTTTGCAGGCGTTCGGCGTCACCGAGCCGACGTCGGGGACCGACACATTGTCGCTGCGCACGACCGCCCGGCGCGAAGGCAACGACCACTATGTCATCAACGGGCAGAAGATATGGACGTCACGCGCCGAGCATTCCGACCTGATGCTGCTGCTCGCGCGCACGACACCGAAAGACCAAGCCAAGAAACGCACCGACGGGCTGTCGGTGTTTCTGGTGGATATGCGGCTGGCCCAGGGTGCCAGCATTGCCATCAATCCGATCCGGACCATGATGAATCATGCAACCACGCAGATTTTCTTTGATGACTTGCGCGTTCCGGCCGAAAATCTGATCGGCGAGGAAGGCCAGGGATTCCGCTACATCCTGTCCGGCATGAATGCCGAACGCATCCTGATCGGGGCGGAATGCATCGGCGACGCCAAGTGGTTCATCGCCAAGGCAACGCATTATGCGAAGGAGCGCGAACTATTCGGCCGGCCGATCGGGCAGAACCAGGGCGTCCAGTTTCCGATTGCGCGCGCCTACGCGCAGATGCGGGCCGCCGAGCTGATGGTGCATGAAGCGGCGCGCAAATATGAAGCGGGCGAAGACATCGGGGCGGAGGCCAACATGGCCAAACTGCTTGCGGCCGATGCGTCATGGGGCGCCGCCGACATGTGCGTGCAAACGCATGGCGGCTTCGGCTTCGCGGAGGAATTCGATATCGAGCGGAAATTCCGCGAGACGCGCCTCTATCAGGTTGCGCCTATCTCCACCAACATGATTCTCTCGTATCTGGCCGAGCATGTGTTGGGATTGCCGAGGTCTTATTGAAATGGCTCCCGCCGCGCGCCACGTTGACGTCTCCCCGCGAGCGACGCTGTAATGGTGCTCCCTCTCTCGGATCTTCTTGTCGTGTCGGTCGAGCAGGCGGTGGCCGCGCCGCAGTGCACGTGCAGGCTCGCTGATGCCGGCGCGCGGGTCATTAAGGTCGAGCGGCCTGAGGGCGACTTTGCGCGCGGATACGATCACGTGGTGCATGGTGAAAGCGCCAATTTCGTGTGGCTCAACCGGGGCAAGGAGTCGGTCGTGCTCGATCTCGGCAAGGCCGAGGACAAGGCGCTTCTCGAGGCCATGCTCGCGAAGGCCGACGTATTTGTGCAGAACCTCAAGCCAGGCGCGCTGGCCAAACTTGGATTTGCCATCAGCCGCCTGCGCAAAGACTACCCGCACCTGATTTGCTGCTCGGTCTCGGGCTACGGCGAGAGCGGTCCCTATGCCCGGCGCAAGGCCTATGATCTCCTAATCCAGGCGGAGTCCGGCGTCTCCTCGGTGACGGGCGGGCCCGAAAGTCCCGCACGCGTCGGCGTTTCCATCGTCGATATCGCCGCAGGCCTGAATGCCTATGAGGCCATCCTGGAAGCGCTGATCGCGCGCGCCAGAACGAATGCCGGTGCCGAAATCTCGATCTCGATGTTCGATGCCATGGCAGAATGGATGACGGTGCCGCTGTTGAATGAGGAACATGGCAATCCATTCAAGCGCGTCGGGCTTGCGCATCCCACCATAGCGCCCTACGGCGTGTTCAAGACGCGGGACGGCGCTGACATCCTGATAGCCATCCAGAATGATCGCGAATGGCGGGTGCTCGCCGACAAGGTGCTGGGCGATGCTTCGCTCGGATCGGATCTGAAATTTTCAACCGCTCCCCAACGCGTCGCACATCGTGACGATACCGATGCCAGGGTGGCGGCGGTTTTCGCGCGTCACGACGCCATCCCGCTCATGGAAATACTGGAATCCGCCGACATTGCCTTTGCGCGCGTGAACGATACGGCGCTCCTGTCAAAGCATCCGCACCTGCGGAGGATCACGGTCGAAGCGCCAACCGGGCCGGTCAGCATGCCTGCGCCGGCGCCATTGCGCGCGGCGCAGCAGCGGGCCTATGGCCCAATTCCGGCGCTGGGCGAGCATACCGAAATAATACGGAGGGAATTTCTGCCTTGAGGGCCGGCGCGAAGAGCGCGGGCCACAAGCACGGAAATGAACTAGTCGATCGCAGCCGCCTCGACTTTGGCGCCTGGCGCCTGGCGGGTCCGGCCGATGATCATCACGAGCGGGATCACCGCGAGGGTCAGGATCATCAAAAGCTTGAAGTCATTGATATAGGCAAGCATTTCCGCCTGTCGCGTGACGATCAGATCAAGCAGCGCACGGCCTACATCCGTATGCACATTCAGGTTTTGCGCCACGTCCGGCATCTGCAGCGCGTCGTTGAACGGCGTCACCTGCTCGGTCAAGCGCGCATGCATCTCGGTTGACTTGCTCGTCAGGTTGGCAATGACCATCGAAATCCCGATCGACGAGCCGATATTGCGTGTGAGGGTCGTGATCGCGGTTGCTCCCGTGCGCAGGTGATTGGGCAACGTGGCAAACGCAACCGTCGAGATAGGCACGAACA
Source organism: Pseudolabrys sp. (assembly GCA_035691545.1). GTDB lineage: Bacteria > Pseudomonadota > Alphaproteobacteria > Rhizobiales > Xanthobacteraceae > Pseudolabrys. The sequence goes on from DASSIT010000032.1 coordinate 86,246, forward strand.
AAAGCCCGAGCCCGATGCCTTGGATAACGCTGGTCACGACGATCATTCGCTGTGTCACATCCAGCGAGAAGCCCGTCATGTAATAAAGAGTGCCGCCGGCGAGCAACAGGCCGCAAAGGATCAGGTAGCGCGGCTGCACCATCCGCATCAGCCGCGGCGCGGCCATCATTGTAAGTAGCGTGCCTACCCCGCGCGAGCCGAGCAGGAGGCCGGCGGTCTGGATCGGGTAGCCAAGCAAATTCTGCATGAACGGCGTGACCAGCGCCATGGTGCCAAAAAGCACGACGCCGATCACCACCATGAAAATACAACCGCTGACGAAATTGCGATCCTTGAACATCTCAAAGCGGACAAAAGGCTCGGGCGTCGTCAGCGAATGGGCGAAGAAATAATAAAAGCCCGCGATCGAGACGATTGCTTCCGTCCATATCTCGCTTGAATCAAACCAGCCGACCTGTTCGCCGCGGTCGAGCAGCAATTGCAGCGCACCGATGCCGACGGCGAGGGCGATAAACCCGAACCAGTCGAATCGCAGGTGTTCGTGCTTCTTCGTCTCGTCCATGAACATCAGCATGCCAAGGACCGTTATGACGCCAATCGGCAGGTTGATGAGGAATACCCAGTGCCACGAGTAGTTGTCCGTGAGCCACGCGCCCAGAGTCGGCCCCATGATCGGACCCAGCATCACGCCGACGCCCCAGATTGCCATTGCTTGCCCGCGTTCTTCCGCGGAATAAACATCCAGCAGCACGGATTGCGACAGCGGCACGAGCGCGGCACCGGCCATGCCCTGCATGAGCCGGAACAGCACGATCTGCTCGATGTTCTGCGCCAGCGCGCAAAGGAAGGAAGCAATGGTAAATCCGCCGACGCAGATGACGAAGAGCTTCTTGCGGCCGAAACGGTCCGACAGCCAGCCGATGGGCGCCGTCATGATAGCTGCGGCCACGATATATGAAGTGAGCACCCAGTTGATCTGGTCGAGCGAGGCCGACAGCGAACCCTGCATGTAGGGCAGCGCGACATTGGCGATCGTCGTATCAAGCGCCTGCATGACCGTGGCGGTCATGGTGCAGACCGTGATCAGAATGCGCCGCAGCTTCGGATCCATTGAAGCAAAGCGCGCGGTCATTTTGCTTCTTTCGCCGAAGCCGACATGAATGGCAGGCGACTATGCCCCGTGTCGATCTCAACGTTGACGCTCATTCCCGAGCGCAACAGACGGGTGTCCTCGTCCTTGTCGAAAGCAATCCTTACTGGAACGCGCTGCACGATCTTTACCCAGTTTCCGGTCGCGTTCTGCGGCGGCAGTATGGAGAACTGCGCGCCGGTTCCGGGACTCACGGCGATCACGGTGCCGGTAAAGGTGTGGTCGGGGAAACTGTCGACATCGAGCGTGACTTTCTGCCCGACACGCAAGTATGTGATGTCGGTTTCCTTCGGGTTGGCGTCGACCCATGGCGCCTGATCGTCGACGACGCTGAGAACAGGGGTGCCGGCCGCGACAAACCGGCCGAGCTGGATGTTATCCACCTGCGTTGCGGTACCCGCCATCGGCGCGCGGATGATCGTGTGATCGAAGTCGCGTTGTGCGTTATCGAGCGCGGCTTTGGCTTGTGCATATTCGGGGAACTGCGCGAGCGGCAGATCGGGATTGTTGAGCAATTGGTTCAACGTCGTTTCACGCTGCTGGGTGGCATATTCCGCCTGCAATTTTGCGGTAACGACCGCAGCCGCTGCGGTATCGAGGTCGGCCTGTGATCCCGCCTGCGAGCTCACGAGCTTGCTTTTGCGCTCGACGTCGCGTTGCTTGAGATCGACATTTTTCTGCGCAAGGTCCGCCAGCGTCTCCAGCGACTTTAGATTGGTCTTGAGCTTGTCGTAATCGCTGCGCGCGTTGTCCAGCTTGGCTTTCGCTTGCTGCAGGGCGAGTTCGTAAGGCTCGCGATCCAGCGTAAACAGTTCATCGCCGGAATTGACGTGCTGCCCTTCGCGGATGGCGACGCGGGTAATCTTCCCGGAAATGTCCGGTGTAATCAGAACTTTCTGGGCGCCGACATAGGCATTGTCGGTCGAGATGTAGCGGCCGCCGGAGAGGTAAAAGCCGAGACCGATTATCGCCGCCAGCGCCGGGACACCCGCCAGCAGAAACATCCGCAAGCGGCCTCGTCCGAGGCGCGCAAGCAGTCCCGCCTTTTGCGTACCGTCGGTCTTCGCTTCGGGCGAAGTTTTGGCTTCCGGGGCCGGTACGATTTTCAGTGCTTTATCACTCATGACTCATCCGTTGGCGGCTTGCTGTTGATTTGCGTTGTTGGCGATGGCGGTGCGAAGATTGTCTTTCACCGCCGCGAGTTCCTTGAGCATCCGCTCGATCGAGGCAGATGTGAGCCCGTCGAGGACGGTCTCCATCATGTCGCCGCCCAGGACGGTGAGGCGGTCGAGCAACGGCTTTGCCGCCGGCTTTAGGTACAACCGGTTTGCGCGTCGATCGTTCGGATCGGCACGACGTTCGATCAGCCCGTTGTCGGCCAGCCGATCCAGCAGACGCGTGAGGGTGATCGGCTGCAGATCCAGCATGTCGGCAAGTTCCGATTGTTTGAGACCCTCATTGCGGTCAATGCGGATCAGGACCGCCCATTGCGCGCGCGAGATCCCGAACTGCCGCGCCCGTTGGTCGGCATAGGTTTTGAGCAGGCGGGCTACATCCATGATAGTAAAGGCGAATTCCCTTTTGACCGGTTGTGCTGTCATGGTTTGGCCCATCGTCGGAATGGCAAGATAATAAGCGAGCTTATAATAAGCTCAATATGCTAATTTTTCAGATCTGCCCCGCGTTTGACGCGCGGGTGACGAAGCGCCGGGTGTCGGGCAAAGTTGATGTCCCGCCATTTCGTGCACAGGAACCCGGCACATGGACATTGGCTTCATCGGACTCGGCAATATGGGACAGCCGATGGCGCGCCGGCTCATCGAGGCCGGCCACAAGCTTGTTGTGTACGACACGCGCAATGACGCGACGGCGCCGCTGGTCGCGCGCGGCGCGCAGCTGGCGTCCTCACCGGCCGACGTTGCCGATCGCGTCGAGACCGTTATGGCGAGCCTGCCGTCACTGCAGATTTCCGAAAAAGTCGCGATCGGCGAGGGCGGAATCATTGAGGGCAAGCGCGTCAAACGCTTCGTCGATCTGTCCACCACCGGCTCGCGCGTCGCTGCAAAGATTGCGAGCGCCTTGGCGAAGAAGGGCATTGTGCAGATCGATTCCCCGGTGAGTGGCGGCGTGGGCGGCGCCGGCAAGGGCACGCTGGCCGTGATGGTCTCGGGGCCCAGGCCCGAGATCGATGAGGTAAAAGACGCGCTTGCCGTCTTCGGAAAGGTCTTCGTCATCGGCGAGAAGCCCGGCATGGCGCAGACGATGAAGCTCGCCAACAACTTTCTCTCAGCGACCGCGATGGTGGCAACTTCCGAAGCGGTGGCAATGGGCGTCAAAGCGGGGCTGGATCCTGCGGTCATGATCGATGTCATCAATGCGGGCTCCGGCCGGACCACCGCCTCGGATGGGAAATTCCCGCAAGCGGTACTCCCGCGCACGTTCGACTATGGATTCGCGACAGCGCTGATGCTCAAGGATGTCCGCCTATGCGTCGAGGAAGCCAGGAACCTCGATGTCCCGGACGACGTCATGCGCACGGTCCTCGAACGGTGGGAGGCAACCAATAGCGAATTCGGCGGCGACAGCGATTTCACCTCCATCGTCAAAATGATCGAAAAACGTGCCGGGGTCACTGTGGGTAAAAAATCATGAGCGACGACACCCATGAGGTCTATGCCGTCTGTTACGCGACTCATACCCGCAAGCGCTCGGAGAATTACATCTTCGGCGATCCGCATGACGAGATGACCTCGATTTCCTACTACGTCTGGGTCATCAAAGGCCCGCATGGCACGTTCGTCTGCGACACCGGCTTCGACGAAGCGGCGGCAAAGGAACGCGCGCGCAAAATCATTCATCCTGTAGGTGAAGGCCTGCAGGCACTCGGGATCGCTCCCGACAAAGTTGACCACGTGATCGCCACGCATATGCATTGGGATCACGCGGGCAACTACGATCTGTTCCCGAATGCGCGCTACCACATCCAGGACATCGAGATGGCATATGCCACCGGCCGTTGCATGTGCCATCAGACGCTGCGCATCCCGTTCAGCGAAAGCGATGTGCTCGCAATGGTGCGCAAGGTCTTCGCATACAGGGTCGAGTTTCACGACGGCGTCGAGGAACTTGCGCCGGGCATCACCGTGCACAAGGTCGGGGGCCATTCCAAGGGATTGCAATGCGTTCGGGTCAAGACGCGGCGCGGCTACTTGGTCGTCGCATCGGACTCCTGCCACCTCTACTCGCACATCGACGAGGGTCGCGTGTTCCCGATCACTTATAGCGTCGGCGATACGCTCGAGGGCTACCGGACGCTGAAAAAGCTTGCGAGCTCACGCCAGCATATCGTGCCGGGCCACGATCCGGAGGTCTTGAAGCTTTACCCCACCGCGAAGGCCGGCCTCGAAAACTGGATTGTGCGCCTCGATGGCGACCCGAAAGCCTAGGGCGTAAATACCACAGGCGCTCACGCCTGAGCCTCCAGGAGAATCGACGCGTACAATGCCGTGTGCATTTGCTTCGCTTTGTCGGCGAGCATCGCGTTGCCAAGCAGGCGATAGGCATGCTCTGCCGCGATTGCGCTGTACGATTGCAACGTCTTCAATTCTATCGGCGTCGGTTCATGCACATTGGCGAAGTGAGTCGATACGATGCCAAGCAATAACCCATCACTGGTGAACAGCGGGGTACTTTGAACCGCCCGGAAACCGGCTGCCCGCGCGTCTTTCAGGAACTTCGTGAATCCGGCGTCATCTTCTACATCGCTGACGACCACCGTTCTGCGGAGCCGGAGCGCGCGACCGCACGCACAGCCGTCATCTTTGGTCACTCGCCGAAATGCCTTCAGGAACGGTGCCGCAAGACCACGCTGCGCCACGATGACCAGCTCATCCCCGATCGGCAATTGGACGTTGCCGTATTCCGCGCCATGCAGACTGATCGTGTCGTCAAGGATGGTTTCGATTGTTTCCTCGAACGTGCGCGACGCGTGCAAGCGCTTTCTCAGGCCAGATAGCATCGGATCTATTCAAAACGCAGAACGTTGGGGTGGAAGTGTGGGTCGGATAATACGTTATTTGACATATCGTTCCAGCCGCTTGACGTTGCCGAGTTCCATTGTGACCGCCAAGATTTACGCCAGTCCAAGTTCCGCGAATGCGCTCTTGTGATGCTCCGCGCTCTCGGTGCCAAAGCAGCAAAAGGTCACGCGCATGATACCGCGCGGACGCGCGGCGACTTCGGATGCGACGGTTCCAACCGCGATCCGCGCGGCAGTATCAGGCGGAAAACGATAAACACCGGTGGAAATCGAAGGAAAGGCGACGGAAGCCAACCTATGCGCGGCGGCAAGGTCGAGCGCGGTGCGATAGCAGCCCGCCAGGAGCGCGTCCTCGTTTTTGTCGCCACCGCCCCACACAGGACCGACCGCGTGAATGACATAACCGGCCTTGAGATTATGGCCGCGCGTGATTTTGGCCGAGCCGGTTTCACAGCCGCCGAGGGCGCGGCATTCGTCCAGCAGTTTCGGTCCGGCCGCGCGGTGAATGGCGCCATCGACGCCGCCGCCACCGAGCAGCGTTCGATTCGCGGCATTGACGATTGCATCGGCATTTAACGTCGTGATGTCGGCGACAACAATGTCGAGGATTGTCTGGCCGATTTCGGCAGCCAGTTCCGTCATGCGCGCCGCCCTGTCATTCGCTTGACACTCCAGGTGCGGCTTCAAAATCGACGCTCGAACGTACGCCAATGTCGTCGTAGTGCGAGTCCAGAAACCGCCGTGCGGCGCGGCGGCCATTGGTGCGCAACATTTCGAAGAAATCAAGGTCGGTGTTGAACCGGTTGGTGGCGTCAAGCGTCTGCGCCGAGCCCGTGAGCGCGATCCGGTGGATGTTGATGCGACGGTATTGCCCAGCGCCGGTGCCGCGCGGCAACTTTCCTTCGTCGATCAGCTTGCCGACGAACGAGAGTCCGCGCAGCTCCGACATGAGCGAGGAATTGAAGGTGATCTCGTTTATCCTCGCCAGGATTTCGTCTTGTGTCTTCGGCAATTGCTTGCGTTGCGGCGGGTTGATCTGGACGAGGAGCAGATTTTCGGTTTGCGTGGCGCCGATGAGCGGATAGAGGGCAGGATTGCCTACATAGCCGCCGTCCCAATAAGGCTGCCCAGCGATCTCGACTGCGCGAAACAGGTGCGGCAGGCAGGCGGAGGCTGCGACCATGTCCGCGGTCATCTCTCCGCGCCGGAACACGTGCAGCTCGCCGCTCCTCACATTGGTGGCCGATACGAACAACTGCAGATCCTTGCACGCCCGGACCGCGTCAAAATCGACAAAACGCGTGATCAGTTCCGTGAGCGGGTTGATGTTGAGAGGATTGAAGTCGTAGGGCGAAAGGTAACGCGTCAACGCCTGCATCCAGAGCCCCACCGGAGTGTCCTCGATCGGCCAGAACGAAAAGAGCCGATCAACCGCGCGCCGCTGCAGCTCCGGCAGGTTGCCGCCCAGGCTTGCCGCGCGCCAAAAGTCGGCCAGGCGCTTGCGGGCCTCCGCCGGTCCGCCGCGCGCGAGACCATCCGCCAACATGATCGCGTTGACCGCGCCGGCGGATGCACCGGAAATGCCCTCGATCGCCAGGCGGCCGTCGTCAAGGAGGTGATCGAGAACGCCCCAGGTAAACGCACCGAGCGCGCCGCCGCCCTGCAATGCGAGATTGATGCGTTTCGGTTGTTTCGGCTTTTCGGTCTTGTCATCACCGAAGGCGCGGGCAAGAAATTCGATCATGAGTCCATCGATCCTTTGCGCGTTACTGCGCCACCCAGCCGCCGTCGATCGAATAGGTCGAGCCGGTGATCGTCGCAGCAGCGTCGGTGCACAGAAAGACGGCGAGCGCGCCGATGCTTTCGGGCTTGGTGAACTGGTGCATCGGCTGCTTTTCCGACAGCAACGCAATTTCCTCGTCGCGTACGCTCTTGCCGGAAGTCTTGGCGCGCGCGTCAATCTGCTGTTGCACCAGCGGCGTGAGCACCCAGCCCGGACAAATGGCATTGCAGGTCACGCCATCATTCGCGGCTTCCATCGCGACAACTTTTGTGAGGCCGACGAGCCCGTGCTTGGCGGCGACGTAGGCAACCTTCTGCGCGCTCGCCACCAATCCGTGCGCCGAGGCGATGTTGATGACACGGCCCCATTTGCGCTTCTTCATGCCGGCGACCGCCGCGCGGATCGTGTGAAACGACGACGACAGGTTGATGGCGATGATTGCGTCCCACTTCTCGACCGGAAAATTCTCGATGTTGTCGACGTGCTGGATACCGGCATTGTTGACGAGTACATCGAGCGAACCGAAGTTTTTCTCGGTTTCGGCAATCATCGCGGCGATCTCGGCGGGCTTGGTCATGTCGGCCGCGGAATAGCGAGCCTTTACTCCGAATTCCGCTTCGATCCCCGCGCGGAGTTTTTCGATGGCCCCTTTGTCGCCGAAGCCGTTGAGCATCAAATTGGCGCCGTCCTGCGCGAGTGCGCGGGCCGTGGCGAGGCCGATGCCCGACGTCGAGCCTGTGACCAAAGCGGTTTTGCCTTTGAGCATGCCGTCCTCATGTGCGTGGTGCCGCCGGCAATGCGGCAGCGCGGGCGTGAAAAAAGTGCCCGAAACGTGCCCCTATTTTTGCTGCAGTGCAATATATATGTTCGTGACATAGGTTTTGCAGGGGCGGAAGGTTAAACTTGCGTCGGAGAGGCGGAACCCTAGTGACACGAAAATCATCTGCGCGCGCGGCCTTTCCCAGCCCCGGCCATGACCACGGGCGCTGCGCAAGCGATGCGATTGCCCACGCTGAGGCGATTTGCGGTGCGCGCAAGGAGCGGCTCACGCCCATACGGCGCCGCGTGCTTGAGGCATTGCTGGCGAGCCATCATCCGCTCGGAGCCTACGAGCTGATCGACCGGCTGGCCCAGCGTGGCGAGCGACCGGCGCCGATTACGATCTATCGCGCGCTGGACTTTCTGCGCGAGCAGGGCCTCGTGCACCGGATCGAGAGCCGCAATTCTTTTATCGCATGCGTGCACAATCACGACAGCAGTGACCCTGTCGTGTTCCTGATCTGCGAAAAATGCGGGGCCGTGGGGGAAGCAGCATCCGCCGCCGTGGCGGATACCATCAGGAGCGCTTCCCGCGCCGCGGGTTTCGTACCCAGAACTCCCGTCATCGAGATCTCCGGCATCTGCGCACATTGCAAGGCGGCCTAAAATAATCGCTGTCGATCGTGATGGGCCGCCGGAGCCAGGGCGCGCCACTGAGTTTGTGACGCATGGTTGCCATCTCCGGTGTCGCATGGCTTCACTCGCCGGCAAACGATAGAACAATCGCTTTCGCCGCCGGAAAGTCCGCTGATGTCTGCTCCCACCTACACCTCCACCACGCGTCCCCTCGATGCCATCGCGGCCGGTGTTGTCGTCGTTCTCTGTTTGTCGTGGGGCGTCAATCAGGTCGCCGCAAAATTCGCGATCCATGAAATCCCGCCGCTGACTCAAGCGGCGGCCCGCTCGCTGGCTGCCGCGCTATTGATTGCAGCCTGGTGCCGGCTGCGCGGGATTGCGCTTTTCGCTCGCGATGGGACGCTGTGGTACGGAATCGCGGCCGGCGTTCTTTTCGCCATCGAATTCATTCTGATCTATCAGGGCCTCCTCTACACCACCGCAACACGCGCTATCCTGTTTATTTACCTTGCACCGTTCTTCGTCGTGCTCGGTGCGCGTGTCTTGCTGCCCGCGGACCGTTTCAAACTCGCACAATGGCTCGGTCTCGGCCTGTCGTTTGTCGGCATGCTGATCGCTTTCGGCGTGCCTATGCCGGCACTTGACCCGCGACAACTCATCGGCGACGTCATGATGATCATTGCGGCGTTATTCTGGGCGGCGACGACGCTGATCATCAAGGCGACACCGCTGACGCGCGCATCGGCCGAGAAAGTCATGCTTTACCAGCTTGTCATTTCGGGGCCGATCATGGCGGCGGCGGCAATCGTCGCCGGTGAACGCATGATTTCCCTGCCATCGGCCATGGCGCTCGGCTCGCTCGTCTATCAGACGGTGTGGGTTGTGAGTGTCACTTACGTCGTCTGGTTCGCGCTGATCGCGCGGTTCTCGGCGAGTCGCTTGTCGGCGTTTACATTTCTGACGCCGCTATTTGGCGTCGCTGCCGGCCATGTTCTCCTCGGCGAACCGCTGACTCCGGCTTTCGCCGCCGCAGTGGTGATGGTTGCGGCAGGCCTCGTGCTGGTGAACCGGTCACGCTGACCGGGCCTCCCGCGACTACATCCAGCCGCCGCCGTCGCGGCCGCGATTGGCCACGCCCGCTTCCTCCAGGTCCAGCTCATATTCGATGCGGCGGCGCGCTTCGTCGGTAATCTTGCCGTCACGCAGCAGTTGATAGATGAATTCGCGTTCGGCAGCGATCAGCTCGGCCTTGATTCTGGCGGTTTGGCGCATGTGATCGAGCCCCTCCGTCAAGTTCGTGGGCAGTATCTGCATGCGGCTCTGGTTACGCGTGCGCAGATGCGCAATCGCCTCGCCCGGGAGGTCGTGCTCCTTTATGATTTTCTCCAGCCGTTTTTCGACCTGCTTCAACGCGGCTTGGCGGGCACGGAGCTCGGCCCTGATTTCGTCCTTGTGCTCTTTCTTACCCAGGCGGCTGAGCCCGAGCCAGCGCACCACGTAGGGCAACATCAATCCTTGGCCGATCAAGGTAATGATGATGACGCCGAAAGTGACGAACAGGATCAGATCTCGGTGGGGAAACGGCTGGCCATCGAGGACCATGAAGGGGATCGCGAGTGCAACGGCGAGAGAGTCGACGCCGCGCATGCCTGTAAAGGCCAGGAAAAAAGGCGACTGCCAGGGCGGTGACGGATCGCGTTTGCGCAATCGTTTGCTGAACCAGCGAGGAATGTAGGTGGCCGGAAAGACCCAAATGAAGCGTGCCGCGATCGCAATCAGCGTCGTCCAGGCCGTTGCGATCACGAGCTCGCGAATCGAGAACGCGTGTGTTTGCTCGATCAGCGTGCGTGTCTGCATGCCGGTGACCAGGAAAACCAGGCCTTCGATCAAGTAGATGATCAGGTCCCAAAAGAAAATTCCTTGCAGCCGCGTCGCGAACGGAATCAGCCGCGGTCCGTTCCAGCTCACATATAGCCCGCAGGTGACCGTGGCGAGCACGCCGGAACCGCCGAGATGAGCAGGTATCCAGAAGGCGAGATAGGGCGTCATCAGTGACATCGTGATTTCGACGCGCGGCTCGCGAGCCCATTGCCGCAAACGCAGGCTGAGCCAGCCTATCGCGAGCCCATAGATGGTCTCGCCAATAACGATGAAGACGAAAGTGATGGAGGCATGCTCGAGCGAAAACGTACCGGTGCTCACGGCGACGACTGCAAAGCGGTAGAGCACCAGCGCGGTTGCGTCGTTGGCGAGCCCTTCGCCCTCCAGCACCACCTCCAGCCGGCGCGGTAAACCCAGCTGCCGAGCGATTGCGAGCGGCGCCACGACGTCGGTTGGTGAAATGATCGCCCCAAGCAGAAATCCGACCGCCCCGTCGAAATTCAGCAGATAGTGCGCCGCAGCTGCTATCGCGCAGGTGGTGAATACAACGCAGCCGAAGGCGAGCAGGCCAATCGGGCGCAGGTTGAACTTGAATTCACGCCAGCTCATCGCGACGCCGGCGGAATAGATCAGCGGCGGCAGGATAACCAACAGGACGACTTCAGGCGCGAGTTCGACTTTCGGCAGGCCGGGGATCAGCGCCATGCCGATGCCGGCAACCACGAGCAGGATCGATGGCGAAATATTCAGCCGCTTGGCCGCGACCGCAACCGCCGCAAGCACTGCCAGCATGAACAACGCGGTTTCGACGATCGCGGTCATCGGAGCTGCAATCTTATTGGCGCACGCGCGTCAGATCAGGTTTGAAACGATGTTCACGGTCAGGGCAAACACCGCGACATTGAAAAAGAACGCGAGCGCACCGTGGATTGTCACGATGCGGCGGATGACTTTGCTTGTGACTACGACATCGGACACCTGCGAGGTCATCGCAATGACGAGTGAAAAGTAGAGAAAATCCCAGTAGTCCGGCGGTTGCCGGCCAGGGAACGTCAGGCCGCCGATCGTCCTGTCGCCGCGCGCCCCGTAGTACTCGTGCGCATAGTGAAGCGCAAAGATCGTGTGCACAAATGCCCACGACACGAAAATCGTGGTCATCGCGATCGCAACCCCATATCCGCTGCGAGGCTGTCCCGCGATTTTGGCAATGCCAAGTTCCGCGATGATCGCGCCCATGATAGCCAGCCCCGAAATGCCGGTGAGAATGAGCAGCGCGACCGCCCCTTCATCATCTTCGGCAGCGCGTCGGCGAATGTCGTCGATGCCGCAGGTGACCATCAGTTGGTAGACCAGCAAGAGGTACAGCACGACGCCGACATCCCAGCCGATCAGGAGCTTGGTGGCCATGCTCCAATCGGTCAAAGAAAGGCCGAGCGTCACGAACAAGCCGACGGCGATGGAGATCAACAATCGCGCATGCAGCCGCGCAAGTCGGACCGGCATCAAAGGTCGCGTGGCTATTTTGCGGGCCACCAGTTGCTCCTTGTTACGTCGTACGCTCGGCGATGAAGCGGGCGGCCGCGCGCAAAATGTCGGCATTTGTGCCGAACGATGCGAGGGCTTCGTTGGCTTCGGCGATAAGTTCATTGAGGCGGGCTCGCGCGCCATCGACGCCAAGTCCGGCAACCAGTGTCGCCTTGCCGGCGGCGGCATCTTTCCCGGCGGCCTTGCCGAGTGTCTTGGCGTCACCCTCGACGTCAAGCAAATCATCGGCAATCTGGAATGCCTGTCCGATTGCGGTGCCATACCGGGCGACACTGGCTTGCGTGCCCGCGTCCGCCTGGCCAAGGATGGCTCCCGCGCGGCAGGCAAACAGGATCAGGGCACCGGTCTTCATTGCCTGCAACGTCGCAATCTCGTTTTTGCCGAGGATGCGCTTCTTTTCGAATCGTCCTTCGGCCGCTAGATCGAGCATCTGGCCGCCGGCCATTCCGCCAAGCCCGGCGGCGCGCGCAAGTTCAAGAACGAGAGCGGCGCGTACCCGAGCATCTGCGTGTACCTGGGTTCGTGCCATGACATCGAAGGCCAGGGTCAGCAGCGCGTCTCCCGCGAGAATAGCGGTCGCCTCATCGAATGCCTTGTGCACCGTGGGCCTGCCCCGCCGCAGGTCGTCATTGTCCATTGCCGGCAGGTCGTCATGAACAAGCGAGTAGCAGTGCACCAATTCGACGGCGGCGCCCGCCATAAGGGCACCTGCGTGGGCAACGCCAAACAGCGCTGCCGTCTCAACCACCAAAAAGGGACGTAGCCGCTTTCCGCCGTCCAGCGCGGCGTGCCGCATAGCTGCGACAAGCCGCGGCGGTCGCGCGGTCTCGCCCGCAAGTGGGCTCGCGTCGAGGAGCCGCGCGAGCAGCGCTTCGGTTTCTCCGGCGATTTCCGCGAGGCGGCTCGCAAAGGGATCGGGTTTCTTGCTCATCACTGCATTGATAACCCGCGAAACGTCATCCGGCAAAGTGGCCTCATTTGCCGAAAAGCAGGTGTCTGCACGCCCCAAGGCCCCCGATAGGCTAATCTCTGCCGGTGCAGGGATCGGGCAGGAAAAAGAATTTCGGGTTCAATCCGCGGGCGACGCGCGGGTTGCGCGTCATTGTCATTGTCGTCGTGGCCGCGCTGCTGTTTCCCTACCTGATCACACCCCTTTATGCAGTCGTCGATCCGGTGTCGACCGTCATGCTCTGGCGGCGCCTGAGCGGCGCACGGGTCGAGCGCCACTATCTGCCAATCAGCCGCATGTCACCGGCGCTGCCGCTGGCCGTGATCATTGCGGAGGACGGCCGCTTCTGCAGCCATCATGGCGTGGACCTCGCCGAAATCCGCGAGGCGATGACGGAGGCCGACGACTTCGAGGAGATGCGCGGGGGCTCGACCATCACTCAGCAGGTCGCGAAGAATCTCTTTCTCTGGCAGGGGCGAAGCATCGTCCGCAAGGCGATGGAATTTCCGCTGGCGCTCTGGATCGACCTCGTATTGTCGAAGCGAAGGATCATCGAGATCTATCTCAATATCGCGCAGTGGGGCCCTCATGGTGAATTTGGTGTCGAGGCCGGCGCGCGCCACGCGTTCGGAAAGTCGGCACGCGATGTTTCGTCGTACCAGGCTGCTCTTTTGGCCTCGGTGTTGCCCAACCCGGTCGAGCGAAATGCGCGCCAACCCGGCCCCGGGCTGCGTCGTCTCGCGGGTCTGTACGTCGCCCGCGCCGCCAAGGCCCCGGCCGCAGCGTCATGCCTGCGGCAAAGGCACTAGTCCACCGATTCCGAGGTTCGTAAATACTCGGGGCACTAGTGCGTGCCAACTTCCGGTCCGGGGGCACTAGCCTTGGCGTGCGCCTTCCTCTATAAGCCCGGCTTCAAGCCGATATATCGCGCTTTTTTCAGGAGTTTCGACCCATGGCTGTGCCGAAAAGAAAAACCTCGCCGTCGCGCCGCGGCATGCGCCGCTCGGCCGACGCGCTCAAACGGCCGGCCTATGTCGAGGACAAGGATTCGGGCGAGTTGCGCCGTCCGCATCATATCGACCTGAAGACCGGCATGTACAAAGGCCGTCAGGTGCTCAAGGCAAAGACCGAGGTATAACGCGACGTCGATCGGCCCGAGGTAAGCTGCGCCATGTTCATGCTCGGCTTCCCGCTGCTGCTGGTCCCATTCGCTATCTATAATATCGTCGCCTTCCTGATGCCGGGCGTTACGTGGAGCGGTGCTGTCACCACGGTCCACATGGTGTCGGGTGCCGACTGGAGCATGTCCGCCGGTGACGTGCTGATCACGCTGGCCATCCTTCTCTTGTTTGGCGAAATCATGAAGTCGACGCGCATCGGAATCCGCACGGTCGTGGATCACGCGCTGTCGCTTGTCCTGTTCCTCGGCATGCTGGTTGAGTTTCTTTTGGTCAAGCAGGCCGCCCAGGCGACTTTCTTTCTGCTGTTGGCCATCAGCTTCATCGATGTGCTTGGCGGCTTCGCTGTGACTTTGCGCTCCGCCCAGCGCGACCTCACTGTTGAGGGCGTCGAGCGTGTTTCTTCCTGACCCTCGAGAATTTCCGGTCCTGTCATGAGCCGTGATTTTCAACTGCCCGGGCGTTCGCCTGTCATCGCTTGTGAAGGCATGGCAGCGACCTCGCATCCGCTGGCGACGCTTGCCGCTGTCGACGTGCTGCGGGCGGGCGGCACCGCCGCCGACGCGGCGGTGGCTGCGGTCGCGGCGTTGTGCGTGATCGAGCCGCATATGACCGGAATCGGCGGCGACTGTTTCTGCCTGGTGTCGCACCCGGGCAAGCCGGTCCGGGGCTACAACGGTTCCGGCCGCGCTGCCGCCAACGCTTCGGATGAGGCGCTGCGCGCCAGCGGCATGACCGAGATCGGCGATTCAATTCACGCGGTCACGGTACCCGGCGCCGTCGATGCGTGGGAGGCGATCCTGAATGCGCATGGCCGCTTCGGAATAGACCGCGCGCTTGCACCCGCGATTAAATATGCCGAGGGCGGATTTCCGGTCGCGTCACGCGTGGCCTGGGACTGGCACAGGCATTTGGCAAGGCTCAAGTCAGATCCGGGCGCCTCGAAGCATTATCTATTCAATGGTGCCGCGCCCAGGGAAGGCGATGTCATCCGATTCCCGGCGCTCGCCAAAACGCTCAAATCGATCGCCGCAACCGGCGCTCGCGCTTTCTATGAAGGTGAAATTGCAGAGGACATGGCGAAGACCTTGGCCGCGCGCGGTTCATTCCTCACGGCGGAAGATTTCGCGCGGCATCGGGGCGAGGCGGTAGAACCGATTTCGAGCAATTATCGCGGACTGGACGTGCTGGAAATTCCCCCGAACGGGCAGGGACTGACGGCCCTCGTCATGCTCAACATCCTGGAAAATTTCGACGTCGCTTCGCTCGATCCGCTCGGCCCGGATCGCTATCATCTCGTGCTTGAAGCGGCGCGACTGGCGTTTGCAATTCGGGATACTCATATCGCCGACGAAAAGCATATGCGCACGCCGACGGCCGAGCTGCTCGACAAAGGCTTTTCCCGGAAACTCGCCGCGCTCATCGACATGAAAAAGCGCGCGAAACTGCCAAGTGCGCCGGCGCCGGGAAATGACACGGTGTACCTCACGGTTGTCGATCGTGACCGTATGGCGGTCTCGTTCATCAATTCGCTTTACTCGCATTTTGGCGTCGGCATCTGCACCGAAAAAAGCGGAATCCTGCTGACCAACCGCGGGTCCTGTTTTACGCTGGAAGCGGATCATCCGAACACGTTCGGGCCGAACAAGCGGCCCATGCACACGATCATTCCGGCGATGGCCACGCGCAACGGCCGCTGCGACATGAGCTTCGGCGTCATGGGCGCGCATTACCAGCCGATGGGTCACGTGCAGATCATCCTCAATATGCTCGACTATGGGATGGACGTGCAGCAGGCGATCGACGCGCCGCGCTTCTTCTTCGAAGGCGACAAGACGGATGTCGAGCATGGGACACCGGCCGCGACCATCGATGGACTCAAGGCCCGCGGCCACGACGTGGTCATGGCGACGTCACCGTGGGGCGGCGCGCAAACGATCCGGATCGACTGGGATCGGGGCGTTCTGATTGCCGGGTCGGAACCGCGCAAGGATGGTTGCGCACTCGGCTACTAGATTCTTAGCGCGGCAGCTCGATAAGCCGCCAACGCCTCATTCGGTTCGGCACGTCGGCGCTCGCGTGTCTGCGGATGATGGTCTTTCGTCGCAACGAGTTGGGCGAGGAAGGGTGCAAAGCCGGCGGTTGCCTGACGTTCCAGCCGGTCGGAAGGCGGCGTGAGCACGACCAGTGCGCGGCCTTCGGAGCCCTGCGCATCTTCCACGCCGGGCCGGTTTGCTGCCGGGGCCGGGAGCTGTCGGGACGATGCGCCAATCTCGCCGAGCCGCATCTGGATACCGTTCCAATTCAGGACATTCAGTCGAATTCCGATATCAACAACGCAAGCACCGTGCCGCGCGCTGTTAACCGCGCCGGCACGGCCAATATTCCCACCTTTCCAGATTGTTTAACGAATTGCCCTAGTTTCCCGGGGCGCATCCGTCGCACCAAAGTAACGTCTGTGGGCGGCCTGGCGTTCCAAAAAGGGGCGTTTGTGAACCGTTTCGATCAAACGTCTGGCATGCCCGACGC
This sequence comes from Pseudolabrys sp., assembly GCA_035691545.1. Classification (GTDB taxonomy): domain Bacteria; phylum Pseudomonadota; class Alphaproteobacteria; order Rhizobiales; family Xanthobacteraceae; genus Pseudolabrys. The sequence continues at coordinate 102,695 of DASSIT010000032.1, forward strand.
GGCGGAAATCCTCCGCTCGATCGGCGATGTCGTCTATGAATGGCGGCTGGATACCGACGCGTTGATCTGGGGCGAGAACGCCCAGCGATTGCTCGGTGTCGAAGCAACGGAGATTGCCACGGGCCGCAGTTTTGCCCGTCACGTCGATGCGGCGGGCGGATTAACACGCGGCGAAATCGTAAAGGAAGCGACTCAGCCGGACAGGGGCAGCGGCGTTGCCTACCTGCTTCGATACGCATTCAAGCGCGGCGACGAGAAGATCTGGCTTGAAGACATCGGCCGCTGGTTTGCCGGCCCGGATGGCAAGCCGTTGCGAGCGCACGGCCTCCTTCGGTGCATCAACGAACGGCATGAGCGCGAACGCCAGCTCGAACAGCGGGCGAAATATGATCCGCTGACCGGCGAGCTCAACCGCGTCAGCCTCACCGAGGCTCTTGGGCTGGCCCTCGACGAGGCGGTGCGATTTCGCACCTCCTGCGGATTCCTGCTCGTCGCCATCGATCACCTCAGCCATCTTAACGAATCGTACGGCTTCGATGTCGCCGATGCGGTCATCAGCCAGGTTGCCAAGCGTATCCGCGCCCGTCTGCGCGGCAAGGATTACCTCGGCCGCTATTCCGGCAACAAATTCGGCGTGGTCCTGACCAGCTGCACGGTCGACGAGCTGTCGACTGCGGCCGAGCGCCTGCTCGCCAGCGCGCGCGACGAGCCTTTCTATACGGCCGCAGGTCCGATGGCGGTCACTCTCACGATCGGCGGCGTGACTGCGCCGCGTCACGGCCGCACCGTGACTGAAGTTCTTTCCCGGGCGCAGGATGCGCTCCACGCCTCCCGGGTGAAGCGCCACGGCTCGTTTACCGCCTATGTTCCAAACGTCGAGCGGGATGCGATGCGCCGGCGCAGCGCGCGCGCGGGCGATGAAATCGTGGCTGCGCTCAACGAGCGGAGAATTGCGCTTGCCTATGAGCCGGTCGTTCGGGCAGGGAGCCGCGAGACTGCATTTTATGAATGCTTGATGCGCGTTTACCGGAGCGACGGCAGCGTTGCCCTGGCAAGCGACATCATTCCTGTCGCGGAACGGGTTGGGATGGTGCGCATGCTCGATTTTCGCGCGCTCGAGCTTGTCGTGGCCGACCTGGCGGCGACGCCGTCGCTGCGAGCCAGCGTCAACGTCTCGCCGAATTCCGCGATCGACCCGCATTGGTGGCAAGGTCTGGGCGCCTTGTTGCGTGCCAATACCGACGCCGCGGCACGCCTGATCATTGAAATCACCGAAACCGCGGCGATCCACGACCTGGATGACGCGCGCGGCTTTGTCTCGAGGGTCAAGGATCTTGGCTGCCGGATTGCGATTGACGATTTCGGCGCGGGATATACTTCGTTCCGCAACCTGCGCAAGCTGGGAGTCGATATCATAAAAATCGACGGCTCATTTGTCCCGAACATCGTAAAGTCGGATGACGACAGAGCATTCGTGCGCACGCTGGTCGACCTGTCTCACCGGCTCAGTCTCGAGTGCGTTGCCGAATGGGTGCAGGACGAGCAGACCGCCGCCCTGCTTACGGAGTGGGGCTGCGACTACCTGCAGGGCGCGTTGATCGGGCTTGCAACATCAGAACGACCCTGGCGCATTGAAAATGAACGCGCCGCGTCAGCGTAGCGGACGATTCTCACAAGCGCTTTTCTGTTATCCGGGCAGAGCGGCTACTCCTTGCCGCCAAGTCTATCCAGCCGTTTCTGCATTTCGTCGAGCTGGCGCTTGAGGTCGTCCATTTCGTTGCCTGAGCCGTGCGATTTTTCCGGCGGCTTCGATTGTCCGCGCGCGAAAGGCGCGAACATTGCGAAAGTCTTCTCGAACATTTCCATATTGCGCCGAACTTGGTCTTCGAGAGGACCGAAGGCACCGACGCCGAAGGCCTGCGTGATCTGCTCGCGAAACTTGCCTTGTTCTTTCGACAACGATTCGATCGAAGCCTCAAGGAAGCGCGGCACCAGCATCTGCATGCTGTCGCCGTAGAAACGGATCAATTGCCGAAGGAAGGTAATGGGCAGCAGGCTTTGCCCTTCCTTGTTTTCCTGCTCGAAGATGATTTGCGCCAGCACCGAGCGCGTGATGTCTTCGCCGGTCTTTGCATCATAGACAACGAAATCCTCGCCGGCTTTGACCATCAAGGCGAGGTCTTCGAGCGTCACATACGTGCTGGTTCCGGTATTGTAGAGCCGCCGGTTGGCGTATTTTTTTATTGTAATCGGCTCTTTTTTTTCCTCAGACATTTGGACCACACATTTCCCCTGCCCAGACATTGAGCATAGCCAATTTCTGCTTCGTGGGGCCACCGTTTTGTGGCACCGCGGAAGGCCGCCATACTTGTCGCCCGGCCTTGCGGAAACGTCGAAAAAGCGCCAATTCTCGCGGGTATCCAGGAGGCAGGTGTTGTTGACAGACCCGGATCGCCTGCCGAGGATGCGGCAGTGCCAAAATGGTCCGCCCGCCCCCTCTATGGCCGTAACAGGAGCTTCTGATGAAAGACGACATCGTGATTGTAAGCGCCGCCCGCACCCCCGTCGGCGCTTTCAACGGGGCGTTTGCGAACCTTCCGGCCCACGAGCTTGGCAAGGCCGCAATCAAGGCCGCCCTCGAACGGGCGGGCGTTGAAGGCGGCCGCGTCAGCGAAGTGATCATGGGGCAGATACTCACCGCCGGACAGGGTCAGAACCCGGCGCGACAGGCCTCCATTGCAGCGGCGATTCCGGTCGAGACGCCTGCATGGGGCGTGAACCAGCTATGCGGTTCCGGGCTGCGCGCGGTTGCGCTCGGCTATCAGGCAATCCTCAACGGCGACAGCGAGATCGTGGTCGCCGGCGGGCAGGAATCCATGAGCATGGCGCCGCACTGCCAGCATCTGCGCACAGGCGTGAAAATGGGTTCGTTCGAAATGGTCGACACCATGATCAAGGACGGCTTGTGGGATGCCTTCAATGGCTATCACATGGGTAACACGGCCGAGAACGTCGCAAGACAATGGCAGATCACGCGCCAGCAGCAGGACGAATTCGCGGTCAAGTCGCAGAACAAGGCCGAAGCGGCGATGAAGGCCGGCAAGTTCAAGGACGAAATCACGCCGGTTACCATCAAGTCTCGCAAGGGCGATATTGTGGTGGACACCGACGAATATCCGAAGGCGGGCGTCACGCTTGAATCGCTGTCGAAGCTTCGTCCCGCCTTTGACAAGGAAGGCACCGTGACTGCCGGCAGCGCCTCAGGCATCAACGACGGCGCCGCTGCGCTGGTGTTGATGAAAGCCTCCGAGGCCGCCAAGCTCGGCAAGACGCCGCTCGCGCGTATCGTTTCCTGGGCGCAGGCCGGCGTCGATCCCGCGATCATGGGTACGGGGCCGATCCCCGCTTCGCGCGCGGCGCTCAAGAAAGCGGGCTGGAAAAAAGAGGACCTCGACCTCGTTGAAGCCAACGAAGCCTTTGCCGCGCAGGCCTGTGCGGTCAACAAGGACCTCGGCTGGGATACGGCGAAGGTCAACGTCAATGGTGGCGCGATCGCCATCGGCCATCCGATCGGTGCGTCCGGCGCGCGCGTGCTGACAACGTTGCTGTACGAAATGCAAAAGCGCAATGCGAGGAAAGGCCTTGCCACACTTTGTATCGGCGGCGGCATGGGCATTGCCATGTGCGTCGAGCGGTAGTGTGCACTCCGGAGTTTCGGCGTCGAGCTCGCCGGCGGTTTCTAATTTGATCTACGTCATCGACGGCTCGTCCCGTCTGTGACGAAAATAGAAAATTCCTGGGAGGGAGCTACATCATGGCGCGCGTTGCGTTGGTTACCGGCGGCACCCGCGGGATTGGTGCGGCGATCGCCAGGGCCCTGAAGGCCGGAGGTTACAACGTTGCGGCCAATTACGGCGGCAATGACGAGGCCGCGCAGAAGTTCAAGGCGGAGACCGGCATTCCGGTGTTCAAGTGGGACGTCTCGTCCTTCGAGGCCTGCGCCGAGGGCATCAAGGCGGTCGTCGCCGAGGCCGGGCCGATCGAGGTGCTGGTCAACAATGCCGGGATCACGCGCGATGCCATGCTGCATCGCATGAAGCCGGAGCAGTGGACGGCGGTCGTCAACACCAATCTCGGCTCGCTGTTCAACATGTGCCGCAATACCATCGAGGGCATGCGCGAGCGCAAGTTCGGCCGCATCATCAATATTTCCTCGATCAACGGCCAGAAGGGCCAGATGGGCCAGACGAATTATTCCGCGGCCAAGGCCGGCGAGCTTGGCTTCACGAAGGCGCTGGCGCAGGAATCTGCTCGCTCGGGCATCACGGTGAACGCGATCTGCCCCGGCTATATCAATACCGAGATGGTGCAGGCAGTGCCGAAGGACGTGTTGGAGAAATCCATTCTGCCGCTGATCCCGATTGGCCGGCTCGGCGAGCCCGAGGAAATCGCGCGCTGCGTCGTGTTCCTGGCCTCGGACGACGCCGGCCTGATCACCGGGGCGACGCTCACTGCCAATGGCGGGCAGTATTTCATTTAGGCGATGTCGCGTTGTGCGGGCTAAGCGGCGCTGGAAAAACTCCGGTCGCCGCCGTGCTCGCGTCCATCCCTCGGCTGGCCCGAGCACAGGCTCCGGCGGGGGTCCAGGGCCCATTGCATCGCCGGGCAGAGAAACCCCCGCTCACCCCCGCGAAAGCGGGGGTCCAGAACAAATTGCACCGCCGCATGTGTTGCCTTGGATTCCCGCTGTCGCGGGAATGAGCGAATGTGGAGAGCGTGCACCGCCTCTCCTGCGGTCATGTCCGCAACGAGTGCTGGCATAACAACTGCATTGCGGGGCAGAAAAATTCCGCTCACCCCCGCGAAAGCGGGGGTCCGGAACAAATTGCACCGCCGCATGTGTTGCCCTGGATTCCCGCTGTCGCGGGAATGAGCGGGAGGGGTGAGGCAGGTTGCAGAGCCTTGCCGCCGTCATGGCCGGGCATGACGAACGAGAGTCCGCGCGTTTCATACGTCATGGCCGGGCTTATCGAATGCGTTGCCGTGTCCTGAAACCCCGCTCGCCGCCGCGAAAGCGGGGGTCCAATGCCCGACTGCAGGACCGGATTTAATTCGCCTTGGATTCCCGCTTACGCGGGAATGAGCGGATGTGGAGAGCGCGTACCGCCTCTCCCGCGGTCATGTCCGCAACGAGTACTGGCATAACAACTGCATTGCGGGGCAGAAAAACTCCGCTCACCCCCGCGTAAGCGGGGGTCCAGGGCGACCAACGACGATCTTGCAACTTGCGTCTGGATTCCCGCTTGCGCGGGAATGAGCGGGAGGGGGGTCTCGGCGGCTCTCCCGCCGTCATGGCCGGGTTCATCCCGGCCATCCCGCTTAGTGGGGTTCTGTGCCCGCCGAAGCGGGACCACCGGGACAAGCCCGGTGATGACGCTGAGTAGTCATTCGTAGGGTGGGCTGAGGCGCCGGAGGCGCCGAGCCCACCGCGCATGTGCAGCCATGTGCAGCCATGTGCAGCGACGGCATCGCCAATGATGGTGGGCTCGCGCCGCCGCCGCGCTGACGCGCGCCGGCGCCGCTTAGCCCACCCTACACATCAGGCGGCCCTCAAGGAATCCAGCGGCAACTCAGACGGGACCACCGGGGCAAGCCCGACGATGACGTTGCGCGGCTACAGACTGCAAAGACGTGGGCCGCGCCATCATGTTAGAATTCCGCCAACGCGAACGCTGGACGAATTCCGATGAAGGCCTTTTTCGCCGGTACTGCAATCGTCTGCCTGTCCGTGCCGATGATGGTCCAGCTTGTCTCCGCGCAAGACGTCGACCCACGCTGCAAGGACATCTACGACAAAATTGCGTGCACATGTGCCGTACGTAACGGCGGGCGGATCGTTCCACCGCCGAGTGGCGTCAAGCGCGAAGGTTTGAAATTGCGACCCAAGGAAGGGCCGGAAGCGACGCGGACGCTTGATGGGGGACGCGTCGCGTTTCGCAAATACTACAGGCGAGAGGGCCTCAAGTTCCGACGCAGCCAAGCCCTTGAGGGCTATCTTACCTGCATGCACCGCGCCGGCCGCAAGTAAGGCCTTCCGCATTTCATTCAGCGGCGACGCTTTGTCTTGCTTTTCGCCTTGCTCTTCGGCTTGCTTTTGCGCGCAGGTTTTTTCGGCGCCTGCGACTGGGATTTCTGGCCGCGCCAAGTACCCTCGGCCTTGTCGAGCCGCACATTCCAATATTCCCAGGCGCGCATGACGGGGCCGGGCCGCAGATTGTATTCGCCGGCGAGCCGCGTTTCGCTGGCATTGAGCGGCGAGACATGGCCGAGCGTATGCGCATGAATCTGCAGCGCGGCGTTGCGCGCGGTGTAGATCGTACGAAATGTGAGCTCTTCCAGGCTCACCCCGGCAACGGTCGCGCCGTGACGGCGCATCAGTACAATCCAGTAAGGCCCCAGCGCGCGCGCGAGCGAAGCGCCTTCCTCGGGCTTGGCGACGATGAGATTGGTGTCGCCAAATTCATCGCGTGCATCCCAGAACGGCACTTTCTCGCCGAGCGTCGCGCCGAGGTGATAGACCGGCTTGAGATCGTTGCCGGAAATGCAGAACGGCAGAATCGACGGCGCATGATGGTGGCATACGGCGTTCACTTCCGGCCGCGCCTGATAAATGCCGCCATGGATGACGCGCTCGCCATAAAGGCGCACATCGGTCGGGGTCACCGGCTGTGAATCGAGCGTGAATTCCAGGATATCGTCCGGCTGCACCAGCTCGGGCGCGCGCGAGCGCGACAGCAGGTACCGCGTGGGATCCCCCGGATGCCGCATGCTGACGTGGCCGAAAGCATCGAGCACGCCCTCATTGGCTATCATGCGGTTGGCGCGCGCGAGGGCCTCGCGCGCTTCGGCGAGCTTCATTGTCACGGCATTCCCCTTCCCATTCTCCCGGCATTCACGCCTTCCATTTATCGCGGTTTCCATCCCGCAGGCGCAAGCTCGAATCCATCAAAGGAAAATCCGGGCGCAACCGTGCAGCCGACGAGCGTCCAGGCGCCGAGACTTTCGGCAGTCTGCCAGGCACGGGCGGGCACGGTGACCTGCGGCACTTCGCCGGCGGGGATATCGGCGCCGAGCCGGAATATTTCCTCCTTCGCGCCGTCGACCACCTCGAGTTTGAGCGGCGCACCCGAATAATAGTGCCAGATTTCCACCGCATCGATGCGGTGCCAGTACGAACGCTCGCCGCGTGCCAGAAGAAACAGGATCGCCGTCGACGCCGGCCTGCCGTCGACGTGCCGCGCATCGCGGAATGTCTCGCGGTAATGTCCGCCTTCCGGATGCGGCTTGAGCTCAAGCGCGCGGATCATGTCGGCGGCGGTGGGCATCGGCATCGCACTACATTAAAAGTTATTCTTCCTTGCGCGGATTTCGGCGAACACCTCCGCCGCCGGTTTTCCGGCCATGCCGATTCCGGCTGCAACCTCGGTCAAGTCGGCGCGCAGGAACGGATTGGCGAGCTTCTCCTCGCCAATGGTGACCGGAATTGTCGGCCTGCCGGCGGCAAGCTCCTGATTTGCCTCCGTCTCGCGCGCGGCAAGCGCCTTGTTGTTCGGCTCGATAGTGCGCGCGAATTTGATGTTTGCGGCCGTGTATTCGTGTCCGCAATAGACGTCGGTATCGTTGGGCAGGTCACGCAGCTTGACGAGCGAATGCCACATCTGCTGCGGCGTGCCTTCGATCACGCGGCCGCAACCGATCGAGAATAACGTGTCGCCGACGAAGGCAAGCTTGTCGGCATGGAACCAATAGGCAATGTGCCCAAGCGTATGTCCCGGCGTCTCGATGACGTTCGCCGAAAGCGTGCCGACCTTGACCTTGGCGCCTTCGCGCACGGTTTCGTCGACGCCAGGGATCTTCGAGGCTTCGGCTGCGGGCGCAACCACGCGACATTTATATTTGTCCTTCAGCGCAAGGATGCCGTCGGTGTGGTCCGCATGATGGTGGGTCACCAGGATATCGGTCAGCTTCCAGCCCGTCGCATTCAGCGCCGCTTCGATCGGCGCGACTTCCGGCGCATCGATCGAGGCGGTTGCCCCGCTTTCTGGATCATGCAGCAAGACCCCGTAATTGTCGGATCGGCAGCGAAAGAGACGGGTTTCGGCGAGCATCGGGTAAATCCTCTTAGTTTCCATTGGCGTTCCGCAATGGGTTAACCGTATCACGCGGGTGAATGAAGATGCACGCCGGCATGTTCCGGTTCGTTAGCGGATTGCTATGGCGTTTCGTGCTAGTTTCCATGCATGTCGATCGACGTCGTTGATTTGCGGAATTTTTACGGCCAACGGCTGGGCGTCGTCGCCCGCCGTTTCATCGGCCGCGGTGTCCGCAGTCTATGGGGCGATACCGTCGGCCAACGTGTCCTCGGCGTCGGCTACGCGACACCCTATCTGGGATTGTTTCGCGAGGAGGCCGAGCGGTGTCTCGCGTTCATGCCGGCTGGGCAGGGAGTCGTGAAATGGCCGACGTCGCGTCCGGCGCTCTCCGCTCTCGTCGATGAAAATGAATTGCCACTTGTCGATTCCGCTGTGGACCGCGTCATGCTTGTTCATGCGTTGGAGATGACCAACGATCCCGCCGCGCTGCTGCGCGAAGTGTGGCGCGTGCTGGCGTCAGGCGGGCGCCTGCTTGCCGTCGTCCCCAATCGTCGCGGCGTGTGGGCGCGTCTGGATACCACGCCGTTCGGTCACGGCCGGCCCTATTCGCGCAGTCAGATCAATCAGCTCCTGCGTGAAACATGGTTCACGCCCACGGGCTGGCGCGAGGCCCTGTATGTGCCGCCGGTGGCGCGCGGCTGGTTTCTGCGCACTGCCGTTGCCTGGGAGCGCACGGGCGCGACGTTATCGGCGCCGTTCGCCGGAGTGCACCTGGTCGAAGCGACGAAGCAGGTCTATCGCGCGATTCCGGCACGGCGCGAAAAGCGGCGGCTGGTGCCTGCGCTCGAGCCGGTGCTCGCGCCGTCACCCGGCGCCTGACCCAGCGAAAAAATTATTCGGCTAGTCCGGTTGCCGTGGCTCGTCGCTGCCGCTGTCGTCCTGCGCCGGTTGCGGCGCGACGTTTTGCTGCTGACCCTGACCGCCGCCGTAATCTGGCCGGTCGGGACGATAACCGCCACCACCACGATGCCGACGGCGGCGGCGATGCATTCCGAAGCGATCTTGTCCGCGATCGCCTTGGTCGTGCCCGTTTTGAGCCGGATTTTGCTGCGGCTGGCCGCCGCTGCCGGTGATGAAAGCCGGCAAGCCGCCAATCTCGTGACCGCCTTCGTTCGGGCCGCCTTGTGACGGCTGCGCCTGGGGCTGCTGCTGCGGGCGATTCTGGAATTGCTGGTCACGTGGTGGGAAGGTCTGCGCATCCCGCGGGAGGTACGGTTGCGGCTGCGGTTCTCGCGGCGCGTAACTTGGCTCGTTTTGCCCCATGTACGGCTGGCCGTCATCATCGTCGCCGTCAAAGCCTTCATCGGCCGCGCCCTGCGGCTGCCCGCCTTGGCCACCCTGCTGCGGCTGCTGATTGTAGTAGGGGTTCTGCTGACGAAACTGTTCCTGTGCGGCGGCGATCAGGCGGAAATAGTGTTCGGCGTGCTGATAATAATTCTCGGCCGCAACCGGATCGCCGGAACCCTGCGCATCGCGAGCAAGCTGGATATATTTTTCCGCAATATGCGATGCGGTACCACGGATCTTCACGTCTGGACCGTTCGACTCATAAACGCGCGTCAGCGGGTTTTGACTCTTGCGGTGGTTTCCGCGTCCCCGCATGCGCTTTTGACCGTTTCTCATGATGTGCCTGTTCGTCGACCTTTCACATTTTTTCGGCATTCACCGCCGAACGTTCAACTCAACTTCCGACTTCCATGTCCAACTTCAACATCCAAGTTCAACAACCAAGTTCAAGAACCCAGTTCAGCACTCAAACACGTCTCACTGCGCGGCTGGACCTTTATCGTGTCCGCGCCAATGGTCCAATCGTTGCGTCCGTTATCGCGATAGTCGCAGCAACCCCATTGCCACGGTCTCAGCCGCGGCGTTGCCAACTTCTCGTTACGCGCACCGTCCTAGGTTTCGAAAAATGATGCGCCCAACCGGTGAAGCATCCAGACCCGTATCTGGCGATTTCGTTTGGCCGTCTATCCAAAGCCGGCTTTTCGTCATCCGCCTTGCGCCACACCTCACAGAGCGCTTCGCTCCGGGGTTCATGGCGTTGCAACCATCACGGGTTGATTCCGTAACCGGAAGCTAGTCGTTTCCGGGCGATAATCCAAGTGCTTTTTTCGGCGATTGTTGAGCCCTGCGCTTTTCATCGGGTGGGAATGCGACACGCTCATGGCACATCATGGCGCAAAACCCGCGCCCAGCACCCGCGGGATTCCCGCCAAATCCTTGCGTGCGGAACCGACGGCAAGTCCCGCCTTGGTAAACAGCGCGCGAATCGAGGCTTCCTGGCCCATGCCCAATTCGACGAATAGCCGGCCGCCTTGAGCCAATATCCGCTTGTTTTCCCCGGCGATGGAACGGTAGGCGTCAAGTCCATCCCTTCCGCCATCGAGTGCAACCGCGGGGTCGTAATCGCGCACCTCCGGAGCGAGCGAATTGATCTCGTCGTGCGCAATGTAGGGCGGATTTGAAACGATCAGATCGAATGGGCCCTGCACGCCGGAGGCAATATCGCACACGATAAAGCTGCATCGGGTTTCGAGCTTGCAGCGCGCCGCATTGGCGCGTGCCACCTGCACGGCTGCGCTGCTGATGTCCGTTCCGATCCCCGACGCATTGGGCAACTCGTTCAGCAGTGCCAGCAACAGCGCGCCTGATCCGGTTCCGATATCAAGGACGCGCAAATTCTCCAGGCGCAGACCACCGCGAACGACGAAGTCGAGGGCACCTTCAACAATTGTCTCTGTCTCCGGCCGCGGCACAAGGACATCGGGCGTGACCATGATCGGCAGGCTCCAGAATTCCTTCCGGCCAAGAATGCGCGACACAGGTTCACGCCGCAGGCGGCGTGCGGCCAGTCCCGATATCACGTTGATCTCGCGCGTTTCGAGAATTCGGTCGGATTGTGCGATCAACCGCGCGCGATCAAGATTGAGGGCGTGCCCGGCGAGAATGCGGGCGTCGGCTTCCGCCTCTTCGACTCCGGCGGAGCGAAACGCTTGGATGAGTAGGCGCACAGCTTCGGCAACCGAAGCGCCGGCCTTCAGGCCAGGAATCACTCTCACGCCGCGCCCTCGGCCGCGAGCAGCTCGGCCTGATGCTCGGTCACCAGTGCATTGATGACTTCATCCAGCGCCTCGCCTTCCATGACTTGCGGGAGTTTGTGAAGCGTCAGATTGATGCGGTGATCGGTGACGCGGCCTTGCGGGAAATTATAGGTCCGGATGCGCTCGGAACGGTCGCCCGAGCCGACTTGGCCGCGCCGCTCCGCCGCCCGGGCTGAGTCCCGCCGGGTTTTTTCAGCGTCGTATAGTTTGGCGCGCAGCATCGTCATCGCCTTGGCCTTGTTCTTGTGCTGCGAGCGCTCTTCCTGCACGAACACGACGATCCCGCTCGGGATATGCGTGATGCGGATCGCCGATTCGGTTTTGTTGACATGTTGTCCGCCGGCGCCCTGCGCGCGCATGGTGTCGATCTTCAGGTCCGATTCATTGATATCGATATCCACGTCTTCGACCTCGGGAAGCACCGCGACCGTGGCAGCGGAAGTGTGGATACGCCCGGACGCTTCAGTATCGGGCACGCGTTGTACCCGATGCACGCCGGACTCAAATTTGAGCTTGGCGAACACGCCGCGGCCGCTCACCTCGGCGACAACTTCCTTGAATCCGCCCTTGGTGCCTTCGCTGATCGACAGGATTTCCGTTTTCCAGCCCTGCCGTGCGGCATAGCGCTCGTACATCCGGAAGAGATCGCCGGCAAACAGGGAGGCTTCGTCGCCTCCGGTCCCCGCGCGGATTTCCAGGATCGCGTTGTGGTCATCCATCGCATCCTTCGGCAGCAGCGCAAGCCGGATCTGTTCGGCGAGTTTTTCCTTCCTCTCCTGCAGTGCGTGGCGCTCGGCGTCCGCAAGTCTGCGCATCTCCGGATCGGTGGCTGCGTCGTCGATCAAGGCCGCAAGGTCGGCGATTTCTTTTTCGGCATTGCGATAGGCCTTGATCGATTCGACCACGGGCCCGAGCTCGGAGAATTCGCGCGACAGCTTGACGTAGGCGTCGGCGCTCAGGCCGCTCGCGAGCTCGCTTTCGACCAGCGCATGGCGGTCGAGCAGGGCGTCCATTTTCTGTTGTGGGAGGGTGATCAAAGCTGCAGTCCCTCGGCCGCCGCAAAACCTTCGAGTGCATGGCGGATCGAGACGCTGCCGACCGGCTTGTCGAGGCAGGGCAGGAGCACTGCCTCGCCCTTGCGGCAATCGAGATCGAGCAGCAGCGCCTTCACCGGTCCAACCGCCGATGGCGACAATGACAGGGTACGATAGCCGACAATGGCAAGTGCCAGCGCACCGATCGGCTGCGAGGCGATCTCGCCGCACAACGTGACGGGCTTGCCATGCTTTTTCGCCTTGTGGGCGATGTCCTTGAGCACGCGCAGGACCGGCGCCGACAACGGATCGAATCGATCCGATACGCGCGGATTGCCCCGGTCGGCGGCGTAGAGGAACTGCATCAGATCGTTCGAGCCGACCGACAGGAAATCGACACGCTCCAGCAGTTCGTCGATCTGGAACAGCAGGGAGGGGACCTCGACCATGGTCCCGATTTCGACGCGTTCGGGAAGCTCGTGCCCGTGCCGCCGCAGATGCGTGAGTTCGACCTCAACCAGCGCCTTTGCCTTGTCGAACTCCTCCACGACGGCGATCATCGGGAACATCAGCTTCAGGCCGCGCCCGGCGGCGGCGCGGAGCAGCGCTCGCACCTGGCTGCGCAGCAGCCCCGGCCGGTCGAGGCCGAGCCTGATCGCCCGCCAGCCCAGGGCCGGATTTTCCTCCTCGACGTTGCGCAGGTATGGCAACACCTTGTCGCCGCCGATATCGAGCGTACGGAAGGTCACCGGTTTTTTCCCGGCGGCATCGAGCACCGAGCGATAGAGGGCAAGCTGTTCGCCGGTGCGCGGCAGCGAATCCGCCACCATGAACTGCAATTCGGTCCGGAACAGCCCGATGCCCGCCGCACCGGTGTCCTCGATATGGGGAAGATCGATCGCCAGGCCGGCATTGATCATCAGCGCGATGTTTTGGCCGTCTTTGGTGATGCAAGGCCGCTCGCGCAGCGCGCGATATTGGGCCTGGCGGCGGGCGCGCAGCTTGACCCGTTCGCCATAGGAGGCCTGCACGTCCTGCGGCGGGCGCATGTGGACATGCCCGGTTGATCCGTCGACGATGATGGCGTCGCCCGTCTCGACGAGACCGGTGGCATTGTCGATTTCGCCGACCGTAGGAATGCCAAGCGCACGTGCGACGATCGAGACGTGCGAAGTCGGCCCGCCCTCCTCCAGCACGAGGCCGCGCAGGCGCTTGCGATCGTAGTCGAGCAGGGCGGCGGGACCCATCGAGCGCGCGACCACGATGGCATTTTCCGGCAGCTGCTCCTTGGTCGGCGCGTGGTCCTGTCCCATCAGGACGCGCATGAGCCGGTTGGCGAGGTCATCGAGATCGTGCAGCCGGTCGCGCAGATAGTGGTCGGATGCGCGCAACATGCGTGCGCGCGTGTCGGATTGCACGCGCTCGACGCTCGCTTCTGCCGTGAGACCGGTCATGACGGCTTCGCGAATTTTGTGCAGCCAGCCCTGGTCATAGGAAAACATGCGGTATGCTTCGAGGACGTCGCGATGTTCACCGCCGTCGGCGACGTCGCGATGTTCAACCAACCGATCGAGATCTGCGCGCAAGGTCGCGATCGCGGCGTCGAGACGTTTAAGTTCGTGGGGGACATCGTCGGCGATAACGGCAGTGATGACGACGCGCGGCTCGTGCAGCACCACATGGCCGAGCGCGATTCCGTCTGCCAGGGGGCTGCCGGTCAAATGCATCGTATGCCGCGCGGCCGGCTCGGCGCCCGGCCTGGCGAGCGAGGACAGCTCGCCCGAGGCGATCATCTCGGCCAGCACCATCGCCGTCGTTTGCAGGGCCTCTTCTTCTTCCTCGGTATAGGTGCGCCGGGCGCGGTTCTGGACGACCAGCACGCCGAGGGTATTGCCGGCGCGCAGGATCGGCACGCCCAGGAACGAATGGTAGATTTCTTCCCCCGTTTCGGCCCGGTAGGAAAAGGCCGGATGTGCCTGCGCGTCCGACAGGTTGATCGGATTGGCTTCGCTTGCGACCAGGCCGACCAGGCCTTCGTCAGCCTTCAGCACGGTCTGGTGGACAGCTTCGCGCTTAAGGCCTTCGGTGGCGTATAGCTCGAGGGTTCCGTCCACGCGCAAGACGTAGACAGAGCATACCTCCGCCACCATGTTGGCGGCGATCAGCACCACCACCTTGTCGAGACGGTCCTGCGCGCTGACCTGCTCCGCCATCACTTCACGAAGCCGGCGCAACAGCACGCGCGGACCGCCAAGGGCGCCACGCATATCGGGGTCCTTCAACCGCGGCCCGGGCCGCAGCTTCCTCTACGACCTAAACATGTACGAATAGCGACCGCCGGATCCGGTTTCCGCGTTCGCTTACGCGTCAGGCTATAGCCAATGGTCCATGCAAGGGGCAAGCCAAAGGACGCTGTCGCCCCGGCAGCCTGGCGTGCCCCGAAGGTCGGGACGGGTTGGTGCCGCCCCGGGGGCAGCGGGGGCCCTATGCCTTATCCAGCCCGTAGAGGGTGTGCAGGGTGCGCACCGCGAGATCGGTCTGGGCGGCCTTGATCAGGACCGAAAACTTTATCTCGGAGGTCGTGATGGCGAGGATGTTGATTTTCTGCCCCGACAGCGCCTGGAAGGCCTTGGCGGCAACGCCGGCATGGCTGCGCATGCCGATGCCGATGACCGAAACCTTGGCAACGTCGGTCGCCCCGTCCAGTCGTTCGAAGCCGATCGCATTTTTGGCCTTGTCGAGCGTAACGCGCGCGCGTTCATAGTCTGCCGAGGGGACGGTGAAAGTGAGGTCGGTCGTCGCGCCGTCCGCAGAGACATTCTGCACGATCATGTCCACGTTGATATTGTTGGCCGCAAGCGGGCCGAAGATCGCGGCGGCGACACCCGGCTTGTCCTGCACCCGGCGAATGGAAATCTGCGCCTCGTCCTTGGAGAAGGCGATGCCGGTGACGATCTGCTGTTCCACGATGTCTCCTTCGTCGCAAATAAGTGTGCCGGAGGGCGGCTTTGAGGGATCGATATCTTCCGGCTTGTCGAAACTCGAGCGCACGAAAATGCGCACATTGTGCACCATGCCAAGCTCGACCGAGCGAACCTGCATCACCTTCGCGCCGAGCGAGGCAAGCTCGAGCATTTCCTCGTAGGCGATCTTGTCCATGCGGTGCGCCTTTGGAACCACGCGCGGATCCGTGGTGTAGACGCCGTCAACATCCGTATAAATGTCACAGCGCTCGGCGCCGATGGCGGCAGCGATTGCAACGGCGGAGGTGTCGGACCCTCCTCGGCCGAGCGTGGTGATGCGGCCGGTTTCCTTGTGCATGCCCTGGAAGCCGGCGATCACCGCGGTCTGCTTGTGCTCCTGGAAACGCTTGATCAGTTCGGCGCCGTTTACGCTGACGATACGAGCGGAAGCGTGTGCGTTGTCGGTCAGGATCGGCAATTGCCAGCCCTGCCAGGAGCGCGCATTGACGCCCATCCCCTCCAGCACAATCGCGAGCAGGCCGGCGGTGACCTGCTCGCCGGTTGCCAACACGGCATCATATTCGCGCGCGTCGTGCAGCATGGCGGCCTCGCGGCACCAGGCGACGAGCTGATTGGTCACGCCGGACATGGCCGAGACTACGACGGCTACATCATAGCCAGCGTCGACCTCGCGCTTGACGTGGCGCGCCACGTTGCGGATGCGGTCGAGATCGGCGACCGACGTTCCGCCGAATTTCATCACCAATCGAGCCATGGTCTTCGAACTTGGTCTCAGAGCTTGTATTTGAGCTTGACGTTCCCGACGCGCCGAACGGCGCGAACGAGCGGCCGGCACAAGCCGTGAATGCCCCGCGCGCCGGCACCGAAAGGCGGGTATACATACCGGCGGGGTGCGGCGACCGCAACATTGGCTTGAGCCGCACTTAAGTCGCGAAAGACCCAAGATCCGACCATGCGATATATCGATCAAATCCTGCAGCCTGGCGAGACAGTGACCTATTCGACCACCTTGCACTGGATCGTATATCTGCCGGCAATCGGCCTATGGCTGCTGGCCGTCATAGCGTTCACCGCCGGCGGTGCCGCCGGCCCCATCGCGTTCATGGTTGCGCTTGTCTGCGCGGGGGTAGGGTTGGCGCTGGCTTGTGCCGCCTGGTTCAAGCGCTGGACGACCGAGGTGGACGTGACTGATCGTCGAATCGTTTACAAGCGGGGCTTCATCCGTCGGCATACGGTCGAGATGAATATGGACAAGGTCGAAAGCGTGGATGTCGATCAATCGATTCTTGGCCGAATGTTTAATTACGGCGACATCACGATTCGCGGTACTGGCGCGGGGATCGAGCCACTGCACAATATCGACGAGCCGCTCGAATTCAGAAATAAGGTGACCGCCCGCTGAAATCGGGCGGCCGGAGTCAAATATGGCAACCAGGCGTCACGCATCGTCGGTCGATCACGCCGAAGTCGAGCGGTTTTCACGCCTTGCCACCGACTGGTGGGACCCGCGCGGCCCAATGGCGGCATTGCACAAGTTCAATCCGGTACGGCTCGGCTATATCCGCGACCGGGCAACCGCGCAGTTTGGCCGCGACCCCAAGAAGCTCGACTGCCTCAAGGAGCTTCGTATGCTCGATATCGGTTGCGGCGGTGGCATTTTGTCGGAGCCGCTCGCGCGGCTCGGCGCAGAGATGGTGGGCGCCGATCCCTCGGGCGACAACATTGCCGCCGCACGCGCGCATGCCGAGGATGCCGGCGTCCCGGTGGACTATCGTGCCACGACCGCCGAGGACCTTGCCGCCGCAAAAGAGCGCTTCGACGTGGTGCTGGCAATGGAGGTCATCGAGCATGTCTCGAACGTTGAGTCATTCGTTTCGACATGCGCCGCGATGGTCAAGCCCGGCGGTCTGATGATCGTCGCCACCCTCAACCGCACGCTGAAGAGTTTCGCGCTCGCCATCGTCGGTGCCGAATATGTCCTGCGCTGGCTGCCGCGCGGCACGCATCAGTGGGACAAGTTCGTCAAGCCCGAGGAGTTGGAAAGCGCGATCGAGCACACCGGCCTGCAGGTGACCGGCGAGCGCGGCGTCATCTACAATCCCTTTGCCGACCGATGGCAATTGTCGTCGGATATGGATGTCAACTACATGCTGGTGGCGCAACGCCCGAGGCGGAGTGGAGAAGGCGCATGATCCTTGAACTGGTCGAATTCAACTCGCCGAAAGGCTGGAGCCGGCGGCAGGTGGCAGAAGAAGCCCGCAATGTCATTCCCAAATGGCGGGCGAACAAGGAATTGCTGCGCAAGCATTTTGTGCTGGAGCTCAATGGCAAGACCGGCGCCGGCATCTATATCTGGCCGTCGGTTGCGGCGGCGCAACGGGCACACGACGAGGCGTGGCGACAATCGGTGATCAAGCGTACCGGTGGAGCGCCGACGATACGCTACTTTGATCTTTTTATGCTGATCGACAACGAAAAAGGCGCGGTGACGGAGTTTCCGGAGGCCGCGGAGATTCAGGCCGACGCGGCATAAACCTAGTTCGTCACCCTGATGCTCTGGGCCGTTTTCACCCTGATCGCCGCGGCAGCGCAAACCGCGCGCAACGCCATGCAACGGGAACTGACCGCGACACTCGGCACGGTCGGCGCCACTCATGTGCGGTTCCTGTTTGGGTTTCCGTTCGCGCTCATTTTTCTGTTCGGCCTGATGGCATTGACCGGCGGCCACTTGCCGGCAACGCCGCCGATATTCTGGCCATGGGTAATCGGCGGCGCGCTCGGCCAGATCGCCGCGACGGCCCTGATGCTCTCGGCCATGGGGGAGCGGTCCTTTGTAGTGGCATATGCCTACATAAAGACCGAGCCCGTGCAGGTCGCGCTGTTCGGCCTGATCGTACTCGGCGACAAGGTCACGCCCCTGTCCGCTGCGGCGATCCTGATTGCGACCGCGGGGGTTATCGTGATTTCGCTCAAGGGGCGCGCGGGCAGCGCCGGTACAACGCGGTCAACGTGGATCGGGCTTGCGGGCGGCACGATGTTTGCGTTGTCGGCCATCAGCTATCGCGGCGCGATCCTGTCGCTCGGTCTTGCCGATTTCGTGCTGGCGGCGACATTCACCGTCACAGTCGGCCTGGTGATCCAGGCCGCGCTCCTGTCGGCATTTCTTGTTCTCCGCGATCCTGAAGTCCTGCGCGCGATAGCGCGCGCGTGGCGGCCATCGTTATTCGCCGGTTTCATGGGCGCATTCGCCTCGGAATTCTGGTTCCTCGCCTTTGCCATCACCACCGCCGCCAATGTGCGCACGCTGGCTTTGGTCGAGGTGCTGTTTGCGCAAGGCGTGACGCGTTTCGTGTTCAAGCAGCCGACCACGACGCGGGAAGGGATCGGCATTGTGCTGGTAGTGATCGGCGTCGCGCTATTGGTGTGGGCTTATTGATCGGCCCATAAATATGGATCCCGGGCCAGCAGCGCATCGCTTCGTGCTGCGCTGCGCCCGCGACACGCTCGCCAGAAAGCGGACTAGTTCCTCTCGTCCGGAAGCACCGGCAGCGCGTGAAATTCGATGCCTTCCTCGGACAGGTCTTTTGCTTCTTCCGGCGATGCCACGCCATAAATCGAGCGGTGCTCGGTTTCGCCGTAGTGCATCTTGCGTGCTTCTTCCGGAAATTTCGTGCCGACATTGTCGGCATTCTTGGTGAGATGGTCGCGAAGCTCCTTGAGCTTGGCGCGGAATTCCCGTTCCTGCGGCGAGACCATAGCGACGGGCGCCGCTGCCGGGGCGGCGGGAGTTTCGGGTGTCGCGGCCAGCGCGGCAGGCGCTTCGATGAGCGCACCGCGCTTCTTCGTGCCACCGGACAGCCGCGGCGCCATGATCGCCTTTTCCACCTTGGCCGAGCCGCATTGCGGACAGGTCACAAGGCCGCGCTTGGCCTACTTTTCGAAAGCGGCCGAATCCTGAAACCAGCTTTCGAATCCGTGGCCCTGCTTGCAAACGAGTGCGTATCGGATCATTCGGCCCCCCGTATCACATGCAGGTGGGCTGGCTCCGCCATCGGCTCGACGATTTCAAAGCGGCGGCCATGCTGCAGCGATGGGATGCGCGCACGCGCATTGGCGACTTCCGCGGGATCGATCTCAGCCATCACGATACCGGGCTCGATTCCACCTTCGGCAATGATGCGCCCCCAAGGGTCAACGATCAGTGAATGGCCGAACGTATCCCTGCCATTCTCATGCGTACCGCCCTGCGCAGCCGCAAAAACAAAGCAGCCGTTTTCGATCGCGCGGCTGCGGATGAGGACATGCCAATGTGCTTCGCCGGTTTGTTTGGTGAATGCGGATGGGATCGCCAGCATGGTAGCGCCGGCTTCAGCGAGGGCACGGTAGAGCGCGGGGAAACGCAAGTCGTAGCATACGGTCATGCCGATGCGTCCCCATGGGATGTCGGCCAGCATCGCCAGTTCGCCGGGCCGGTAGTTCCGCGACTCGCGATAGCTCTCTCCGCCTTGAAGGTCGACGTCAAACATATGAATCTTGTCGTAGCGCGCGAGGATGTCGCCCTTGGGATCGATGAGGAATGAGCGGTTCGCCGCCCGATCGGGTGAAATCTTGATCGCGAGCGAGCCGATATGAACATGGATCGCGAGCTTGCGCGCAAGCTCACGCAAGGTCGCAAGCGCGGGATCCGAATGCTCTTCGACTATTGCGGCAAATAGCTGCTCGCGCTTTGCCGCCAGGATGTTGGTCATCTCGGGCGTAAGAACGTAGTTGGCGCCTGCCGATGTCGCTTCGCCGATAAAACGAACGGCGGCATCGATATTCGCGCCGGGATCGAGACCCGCGCGCATCTGGATCATCGCCGCCTTGAATGTGCTCGCGTTCATGGCGCCGCTTTGCCGCCTGCAAGCAACGGGTCGAGCTTGCCGTCGCGCTCAAGAGCATGCAGTTCGTCGCTGCCGCCGACGTGGACTGTCCCGATGAATATCTGAGGCACGGTCATGCGGCCTTTCGCCCGTCGAACCATCTCGTCGCGCCGTTCCCAGTCACGGCTGACATCGATTTCGCTATAAACCACGCCTTTCCGCTTCAGCAAGGCCTTGGCCGCAGAGCAATAGGGGCAATAGCGGGTCGTATATATTTCAACGGGCGGCATAGCGTGGTCTGCACGTGAGAAGCCCTTTTATATGGGGGCGCGCGCCGGCGCCACAACCCGTGCGAATACCAGCACATCCACATGGGCGGCGCGTGCCCGGAGCAGGGCGCGGGCGCAAGCGTCGACCGTTGCACCCGACGTGAGGACGTCGTCGATCAAAACCAGGCGACGCCCGGCGACTTCAGCCCTGTTCTCGGCCGGCACTTCGAAGGCGCCTTGCACATTATCGGCCCGGTCGGTCCTGGAGCGTCCAACTTGCTGCGGCGTCGCCCGCACCCGTTTGAGCCCGCCATGTGCAACGGGAATTCCGCACTGTCCGGATATTGCCCCGGCGAGCACCCTGGACTGGTTGAAGCGGCGCGCCCATTGCCTGCGCCAATGCAGCGGAACGGGGACGAGTGCGTCAGCATCGCTCAAGAGTTCGCGTCCGGCGCGCGCCATCCATCGGCCCATCAATGGCGCGAGATCGAGCCGGTCGCTGTATTTGAGCTTGTGCACCAGCGCACGGGCGACGTCGTCATAGCGCACGGCCGCGCGGGCCCGGTCATAGGCCGGCGGGTTGGCAATCGCTTCCATCGACAGCAGGCCGGGTCCAGCATCGTAGGCAAACGGAATTCCGAGACGTGCGCAGTAAGGCGGCTCAATAAGCGATAGTCTTGCCCAACACGACGGACAGAGGCCGGCATTCACGCCGAGCGGCTCGCGGCACGATGGGCACAGCGGTGGCAGGGCAAAGTCGAGGACAAGCCGCCACGCTCCAAGCATGGCTGCACGCAGCTCGCTGCGGAGGCGCGCGTTTCGCATTTCCGTTTCAACAATGGGCGTCTCGCGCGGCTCGCCCGTTGTCACAACATGCTCGTTCATGTTGCAAAGCTAGCATAACCATATTCGGACTTGGCACGGTCGCCTGTGACGCGATAGGACAAAGAAGTGTCGTCAGAAACAAACATCTTTGACCGACAATTGATACACATGCGGCAGGCGCGCGTGCGCAAGCTCGCGCCCGCAACATTCCTGCTCGATCGTGCTGCAGTTGAATTAGGCGAACGCTTGTCCGCCGTTCTGCGCCGCTTCGACGTTGCTGCGGATCTTGGTACGCCAACCGACGCTGTGCGCCGCATGCTCGCCGCGAACAGGAATATCGGCATGATCGTTGCAGCCGGCGCCAATCCACAAGAAGCAGATCAATCGTTATTGCGGGTCGCCGCCGATGAAGAAGCCTTGCCGTTTGCCGACGCCGCGCTCGATCTGGTCGTGTCCATGCTCACGCTGCAGTTCGTCAACGATCTTCCAGGCACTCTCATTCAGGTTCGCCGCGCATTGAAGCCGGATGGCTTGTTTCTGGCCGCCTTGGTTGGCGGCGAAAGCCTGACGGAACTGCGCTCGTCTTTCGCGGCAGCCGAAAGCGAGATCGAGGGCGGTGTGTCGCCGCATGTCGCGCCGTTTGCCGACGTGCGCGAGATCGGCGGGCTTTTGCAGCGCGCCGGCTTTGCGCTGCCTGTTGTCGACGTCGACCGGCTGGTCGTGCGCTACGACTCGGCCTTCGCCTTGATGCATGATCTCCGCGCCATGGGCGCGACCAATGCTCTGCGCGAACGCCGGCGCAAGCCGCTCAGGCGCGGCACGCTCGCGCGGATGGCGGAAATCTATGCCGGGCGATATGCCGATGCGGACGGACGCGTGCGCGCAACATTTGAAATCATTTGGCTGTCGGCCTGGGCTCCGCACGAAAGCCAGCAGAAGCCGCTCAAGCCTGGCTCGGCCGCGCAGCGGCTCGCCGATGCGCTCGGTACCGCCGAAATATCGGCGGGCGAAAAACCCGGGCCCTCGCGCTAGAGCAGTGTCATTAAATGTGAGATGAGCGGCACGTCGGCCGGCGGCATTTCGTAATCGCGCAGGTGGTTCGGCTTGACCCAGGCCAGTTGTTGGGCTTCCCGTGGCGTTATCGCCCCGTCCCAGCGCCGACAGACATACAGCGGCATGAGAAGATGAAAATCGGGGTAGCCGTGGCTCGCAAAAACGAGCGGGGCGAGGCAGCCCTCGCTCACGGTTATTCCCAGTTCTTCCTTTAGTTCGCGTATCAATGTTTCTTCCGGCCGCTCGCCGCGTTCGACTTTGCCGCCGGGAAACTCCCAAAGCCCGGCCATCGGCTTGCCCTGCGGCCTTTGTGCGATCAGCACCCGACCGTCGGCATCGACAAGAGCGCAGGCGGCGACGAGGACGATCTTGGTGGCCACAGCCTGCATGCTCCGGCGCTACGAGCGATAGTCGCCGTTGATGGCGACATACTCCTTGGTCAGGTCGCAGGTGAGCACGCGGTCGCGACCCTTGCCCAGCCCAAGCGCGACCTTGAGGCTGATCTCGGGCCTTTTCATCGCTGCGCTGACGGCCGCCTCATCATAGCCGGGATCGCGCGCGCCCTTGTGCGCAACGCGAATGCCGCCAAACCAGATTGCCAGCCTGTCGCGGTCCGCCGGCTCGCCTGCTTTTCCGACCGCCATCACGACGCGGCCCCAATTGGCGTCTTCGCCGGCAATGGCCGTCTTTACCAGAGGCGAGTTGGCGATCGACATGGCGACGCGCCGCGCCGAGGCGTTGGATGCCGCGCCCTCGACCACGATCTCGACCAGCTTGCGCGCGCCTTCGCCGTCGCGCGCAACCTGTTCGGCCAGGTTGGCGAGCACCTGATGCAGAGCGTTCCTGAATTCCTTGAGACGCGGATCGGCGGCGCGCGCGATCGGCGGTGCGCCGCGAGCCTTTCCCGTCGCAAACATCATCAACGTGTCGGAAGTGGATGTATCGCCGTCGATGGTCACCGCGTTGAAAGTGTCGGCGACGCCCTCCCTCAAAAGCCCCTGCAGCGCCGGGGCGGAAATCGCCGCATCGGTAAATATAAAAGAGAGCATCGTGGCCATATCGGGCGCGATCATGCCGGCGCCCTTGGCGATCCCGTTGATCGTCACGCTGGCTTTGCCGATTTTTGCTGCTGCGGTCGCGACCTTGGGAAAGGTATCGGTGGTCATAATGGCGCGCGCGGCCGCGAGGAAACCGCCCGGTTGCGCGTGCGCAACCAAGCCTTCCATGACGCCTTCGAAGGCCTCTGCTTTAAGCGGCTCGCCGATCACGCCGGTTGAGGCGAGAAACACGTCGGCGGGCTTGCATCCGATCGCCCGCCCCGCGATTTGCGCGGTGAACCTGCAGGCATCGCGCCCGCTCTTGCCGGTAAAGGCATTGGCGTTGCCCGAGTTCACCACCAGCGCGCGCGGCCTGCTCTTTTTGAGATGGGCCCGGCACCACTCCACCGGCGCCGACGGGCATTTCGAACGCGTGAACACGCCGGCTGCCGTCGTGCCAGGTTCAAGCACCGCAAGCATCACGTCGGTGCGTCCGGCATAGCGGATGCCGGCTTCACCGGTCGCGAGCCGCACACCGGAAATCTCCGGCATGTCAGGAACATGAGTCGGGGCGAGGGGAGAGACTGCTTGTGACATTGCCTCATCATGGCCGGGCTTCTCCCGGCCATCCACGTCATTTTTACGGATGGCGATACTTAGAAGACGTGGATGCCACACGCAACTCGGGCCTGCCCGAGTTGCGCAACAAAATTAAGTGCCGAAAATCGGGTAAACTCGACCTGCGGTGGCAAGCACGGGCGTGCCGATTGCGCGGGTACGACCCGCTCTACTTCTTTTTCTCAGGTGCCGGTGGCGCGGCGGGCTTGTCGTCGGTCGTTGCGGGTTTGTCCATGCGCTCGATTTTGGCATCGGCGCGCAGCTTGGTGACCAGCTCGGCCTGGGCCTTGCGAACGACAAAGTTCTCAATTTGGGCTTTCACTTCCTCGAATTTCGGCGCCGGCTTGACGCGCTTGTCTTCGACTTTGATGACGTGCCAGCCGAATTGAGTCTTTACGGGCTCCGAAATCTGTCCTTGTTCCAGCTTGAAGGCGGCCTCAGAGAATTCAGGCACCATCTGATCCTTGGTGAAGTAACCGAGATCGCCGCCATTGGCCTTGCCGGAAGGATCCTCGGTGACCTCTGCGGCCACCTTGGCGAAGTCTTCGCCCTTCTTCAGGCGAACGATTACGGCTTTAAGTTTTTCCTCGGCCTCCTTACTCGCCTTCTCGTCGCCGGCGGGCACGCGGAACAGGATGTGGCGCGCATGCACCTCTTTCTCTTCGCCGATCTGCTTGACGGCATCGTCATAAACTTTGTGCATCGCTTCGTCGGTGATCGCTTGCTTGCCGACTGATTGCAGCAGTCCTTCCATAAGCAGCTTTTTTCGCGAAAACTCGAGCCTGCGCTTGAATTCTGCACCTTCGCCGAATTTTTTGTCTTCCGCCGCCTTCGAAACGAGGATCATGTCGGCCACGAACTGGACCAGATAATCCTGCTTGGCTTCCGGCGACATCGGTGGGATCTGCCCAGCTTCTTCCTCAGCCACAGCCAGGTCGCTCTGGTGGACTTCAACGCCATTCACCTTGGCCACGAGCGGGTCGTTGTCTTGTGCCAGAACCGGGCCCGATGAAATGACAAGGAGCACCATGAGCGCGGCACAGAAGCCGGGTTGACGTGAACGGAGCGGATTTCCGGCGGGAACGAAAGGCGTCATAGCGCTGTCCTTAAGAATGACGTTGTCGTTAGAGGTGTCGGGGCCGCCATTCGTGGTGGGCGGTGGGCGGACTATTCGCCCAATGACCTTGTCTTTGCAATGGCCGAATGGCGGACCGCGCCTAACGTCCACGTGACAGGTAGTGGTTAACCTGAATAACGCGCCAATTGACAACAATCCGACCCCCTCATATCTCTCGCTAAGCTTTGGCAGGTCGCTAATCGTCGGCGTGTTTCGCGTCGAATTTGCCCGAAAAGTGCCGCATTCCGGAGCGCCGGGAGCAACTCCGGTCGCAGCGGCATGATATAAGCGCCCGGCCTACGTATGGAGCTTCCAGGATGATCGGCGCCGTTGCCCGCAAGCTGTTTGGTTCCGCCAATGAAAGGCGGATTCGCAGCTATCTGCCGCGGGTAAACGAGATCAATGAACTTGAAAAGGAACTTGAGGCGCTTTCAGACGATGCGTTGAAGGCGCGCACCGAGGATTTCAAGAAGCAGGTCGCCGAAGGCACTTCTCTCGACGATATTCTGGTGCCGGCCTTTGCCACCGTGCGGGAGGCGGCCAAGCGCACCCTGGGCCAGCGTCATTTCGACGTTCAGCTGATCGGCGGGATGATTCTCCACGAGGGCAAGATAGCCGAGATGAAGACCGGCGAAGGCAAGACGCTGGTCGCGACGCTTCCTGTCTATCTTAACGCGATTTCCGGCCGTGGCGTCCACGTCGTGACCGTCAACGACTACTTGGCCAAACGCGACGCGGAATGGATGGGTCAGATCTACAATTTCCTTGGGCTTTCCGTCGGCGTCATCGTGCATGGAATTGACGACGAGCAGCGCAAGAAATCTTACGACTGCGACATCACCTACGGCACCAACAACGAACTCGGCTTTGACTATCTGCGCGACAATATGAAGTATCGCATGGAAGACATGGTCCAGCGCGGACACGTCTATGCCATCGTCGACGAAGTCGATTCGATCCTGGTTGACGAGGCGCGCACGCCGCTGATCATTTCCGGTCCGCTCGACGACCGCTCGGAATTCTACAACACGATCGACAGCTATATTCCGCAGCTCGACAAGACCGATTACGAAGTCGACGAAAAACAGCGCACGGTGACGCTGACTGAAGCCGGCATGGAGAAGCTCGAACAGAGGCTCCGCGCGGCCGACCAGCTCAAGGGTGAATCTCTTTACGATGTGGAGAACGTCTCGGTTGTTCACCACGTCAATCAAGCCCTTCGGGCACACAAGCTTTTTCAGCGCGACAAGGACTATATCGTGCGTAATGGCGAGGTCGTCATCATCGACGAATTCACGGGCCGCATGATGCCTGGGCGCCGTTATTCGGAAGGTCTGCATCAGGCGCTTGAAGCCAAAGAACACCAGCCGATCCAACCCGAGAATCAGACGCTCGCCTCGATCACATTCCAGAACTACTTCCGCATGTACGAGAAGCTTGCCGGCATGACCGGCACGGCGCTGACCGAAGCCGATGAGTTCATGGACATCTACAATCTTGAAGTGCTCGAAGTGCCAACCAACATGCCGCTGGTGCGGCTCGACGACGACGACGAGGTCTACCGCACGGCCAAAGAAAAATACCGGTCGATTATTGCGCTGATTGAGGACTGCAAGCTGCGCGGGCAGCCGGTGCTGGTCGGCACGACGTCGATCGAAAAATCAGAGCAGCTCGCCGACATGCTGCGTGAGGCCGGCTGGGAAGCGCATGACTTCTCCGATCCCAACGCTTTCGCCGCGCTCTATTCCGGCGACGACGGTGCAACCAAGACCAAGGTATTCGCCATTCTGAATGCGCGCTATCATGAGCAGGAGGCCTACATCGTTTCCCAGGCGGGCGTGCCCGGTGCAATAACGATTGCAACCAACATGGCCGGCCGCGGCACCGACATTCAGCTCGGCGGCAATGCCGACATGCGTATCCGCCAGGAAATCACCGACATTACCGATGCGCGCGAGCGGGAAAAAAGTCCGCGCGCCGACGAAATCCGCAAGCAGGTCGCGCGGCTGAAGGAAAAGGCTCTCGCCGCCGGGGGCCTCTATGTGCTCGGCACCGAACGGCATGAAAGCCGGCGTATCGACAACCAGCTGCGTGGTCGCTCCGGCCGCCAGGGCGATCCCGGTCATTCCAAGTTCTTCCTGTCGCTCGAGGACGACCTGATGCGCATCTT
This sequence comes from Pseudolabrys sp., assembly GCA_035691545.1. Classification (GTDB taxonomy): domain Bacteria; phylum Pseudomonadota; class Alphaproteobacteria; order Rhizobiales; family Xanthobacteraceae; genus Pseudolabrys. Next base: position 129,981 of record DASSIT010000032.1, read on the forward strand.
CGGGTCCGACAAGCTTGACGGAATGCTGCAGAAGCTCGGGTTGAAGGAAAACGAGGCAATCGTCCACCCGTGGATCAACAAGGCGCTCGAGAAAGCGCAGCAGAAGGTCGAGGCACGCAACTTCGACATCCGCAAGAACTTGCTGAAGTTCGACAATGTGATGAACGACCAGCGCAAGGTGATTTTCGAGCAGCGGCTTGAGCTCATGCGCGATGAAACGGTTGATGAAACGATCAACGACATGCGCCACGCGATGATCGAAGATCTGGTGGCCAAGCACATTCCCGAAAACGCCTATCCGGAACAGTGGGATATTATTGGCTTCGACAAGACGCTAAACGAGGTCCTGACGCTTGAATTGCCGGTTCAGGATTGGGCGAAGGAAGAGGGAATTACCGTCGAGGATGTGCGCGAACGCATCACCCGCCGCGCCGACGAATGGATGGCGGCCAAGGTGGCCAAATGGGGCCCCGACGTCATGCGTTATGTCGAAAAATCGATACTGCTGCAGACGCTCGATCATCTCTGGCGCGAGCATCTGGTGATGCTCGAACACCTGCGTCAAGTGATCGGCTTGCGCGGCTATGGCCAACGCGATCCGCTCAACGAATACAAGGCTGAAGCATTCTCGCTGTTCGAGGCGATGGTCTCGCATTTGCGCGAAGCGGTGACCGCGCAATTGATGCGCGTCGAGATCGTGCAGCAGCCGCCGGCCGAGGAATCCTCCACTCTGCCATATATGGAGGCGCACAAGGTGGACCCGGCGACGGGCGAGGATGAAATGGCGCCAGCCCTGGCGCCGGTGCTGGCCGGGAACGGCAATGGCGTGCAGACGCAGCGCAACTCGGGCGACCCATCGAGTTGGGGCAAGGTCGGCCGCAACGAGCTTTGCCCCTGTGGATCCGGCAAGAAGTTCAAGCACTGTCACGGCAAATTCGCCTAAATCTCGCGCATCTCGTTTGTTCGCGAATTCATCCACTTTCCAAGCAGTAGAAACCGGCTGTTCCCTTCCAGCCGGATTTTGCGCGAGATCAATGCGGCAAAGCAGCTCGGCAACCAAACTGCCCCCTGTTGCATTATCAACCTGATTGGCCTGGA
>DASSIT010000033.1:0-10275 GCA_035691545.1 Pseudolabrys sp.
ACTTATGATATTCGTCGTAGGTGATCCAGGCGGCGTCGGCTATCGCGTCGAGCTGGCGGGCGAGCGGCTCAAACCCGGGATCGTAGAATTTTGCCAGAAAACGTTTTCTGAATTCCTGCTTGTCGAGCTGAACGCTCGGCATCCCTTTGCGTACCTTGATTTTCGCCATGGCTGAACCTCCCCCTCGTTTGGGCCACGGCCTATATTGCGGCCCCTTCAACCCGAAATGACGAGAGCGTCACCACCGCGTGATGGCTATTTGGCCTTCATTTCGGATATTACGTCGGCAGCTTCCTTGAAAGCGTGATTGGCGGCCGGTACTCCGCAGTAGATCGCTTGCTGTAAAATAATTTCCTTGATGTCATCCGGCGAGAAGCCGCCTTCGCTAATGGCCGCACGCACGTGCATTCGGAACTCTTCCCATTTGTCGAGAGCGAGCATGGTGCCGATCACGAGCACGCGCCGGGTGCGTTCGTCATAGTGCGGCCGGGTCCAGATTTCGCCCCAGGCTGTGCGCGTGATGAAATCCTGGAATTCTTCGTTGAATGCCGTTCTTTTCGTATTGGCGCGATCGACCCAGGCATCGCCGAGCACCTTGCGGCGCTTAGCCATCCCCCGTTCATAACGTTCCTTTTCATCCATGTTGCCTGCCTCTATGAATGCAGGAAGTTGAGCACTGTCTCGGCATAAAGCTTCGGTTGCTCCATATTGGCAATGTGCGCGGCGTCAAGTGCGGCGACTTTGGCGCCCTTAATCTGCTTGGCGATGGCTTCGCCGGCTGCCGGCGGGGTCGCTGGGTCTTGCTTGCCGACAATCACGAGCGTGGGCGCAGTAATGCGCGGGTTTGAGGCGGTAAAGTCCATGTCGCGGATTGCTTCGCAGCTGGCGACGTAACCGATCGGGCTGGTCGCGAGAAAAATTTCCTTCATGCGCGCGACGCTATGCGGCGCGCGGTCGCGGAATCCCTTGGTGAACCAGCGCTCCATATTCGGATCGACCAGGGCCGCGAGGCCCTTTTCCTGCACGAACTTGATCCGGTCCGCCCACGGTGTCTTGTCGGCGTAATTGTAGTTGGTATTGGAAAGCACCAGCTTTTCGACGCGGTCGGGTGCATTTGCTCCGAGCCATTGTCCGACCATCCCGCCCATCGACAAGCCGCACCAGTTGAATTTCTTTATCTTGAGGGCGTCGGCGACCGCGAGCACGTCACGGCCGAACCGCTCCATGGAATAAGGGCCTTTGGGTACGCCCGATTTTCCATGACCGCGGCGGTCGTATCGCACCACGCGAAAATGCTTTGCCCATTCGGGGGTCTGGTCGTCCCACATGTGCAGGTTGGTGCCGAGTGAATTTGACAAGATCAGCGGGGGCGCGTCTTCGCGGCCGTCGAGTTGCACATGGATCGGGCAGCCGTCATCGGCGTTGATCATCGGCATGAAAGTCCTCCCCAAGACACATACTTGCTTACAGAGTGTTGGTATTCGCGTTGCGGACACCCATAATGCGGCACGCGCGCTATGCAAAGCTCTTTTCATGGCCGCGGCGAGGGCTTAAGTCGATTAGATTGACTGGCGATCGGCTGCCGAGGGAGATGCATAGATGGCGATGACGATGACGGGCGAAGTTCAGCTTCCAGCCAGCCGGGATGTAGTTTGGGCGAAGCTCAATGACGCCGACGTGCTCAAGGCCTGTATTCCCGGCTGTGAAGAGCTCAACAAGACTTCGGACACCGAATTTCAGGCGGTTGCGACGACCAAGATCGGCCCGGTCAAGGCTCGCTTCAAAGGCAAGGTTCATCTCACCGACCTCGATCCGCCAAATGGCTATAAAATCTCGGGTGAGGGCGATGGCGGTGTTGCCGGGTTCGCCAAAGGCGGAGCAACAGTCGCGCTTGCCGAAAAGGACGGTGGCACGCTGCTGACCTACAGTGTGGAAGCGCAGATCGGCGGTAAGCTTGCTCAACTCGGCCAGCGACTGGTCAATGGCGCGGCGAAGAAGATCGCCGACGATTTTTTCCAGAAGTTTGCTTCAACCGTGTCCGCCGCATAATCGGTCCAATCATCGCAGTTTGAAGCGGTTGTCGACGCTGGAATCCCTTGACCGCGCCGGTGATCGGGGTTCAGACTTATTCATGTTCCGAAGCCCGATCTGGCCGAAATCGGCTCGAATCTGCAGTCGAGCCGCTGCCGCCCGGGTCGAAAGGGGCGAAAAGGGGGCCTTTGGCCCCATATTGGGAGGAAGGTCATGCCTGCCGTGTCTATGACGGTGAACGGCAAAGCCGTCACCGGCGACGTCGAAGCGCGCACTTTGCTCGTGCAGTTCCTGCGCGAGAACCTACGGCTCACTGGGACGCATGTCGGCTGCGACACCTCGCAGTGTGGCGCCTGTGTCGTGCACATAGACGGCATCGCCGCCAAATCGTGCACCACGCTTGCTTTGCAGTGCGAGGGCGCGAAGATCACGACCATCGAGGGCTTGGCGGAAGCGAACGGCCCGCTGCACCCCATGCAGGAGGCGTTCCGCGAGCACCACGGTCTGCAATGCGGTTTCTGCACGCCTGGAATGATCATGGCGGCTCTCGATATTGTCCGGCGCCGCGGCAATGACCTCGACGAACACACCATCCGCGAACAGCTTGACGGAAATATTTGCCGCTGCACCGGCTACCACAACATCGTGAAGGCGATAGCCGCCGGCGCGAAAGCCATGGCCAAGGGCGGTGCACGTCAGGCCGCGGAATAATATCAACGTAACGGGGAGGAGACCGCCATGAGCGCGACCGGTATCGGCGCGGCGGTGCGCCGGAAGGAAGACCTCCGTTTCATTACAGGAAAGGGCCAATACACGGACGATGTGGTCCGGCCCGGCGAAACTCGGGCCGCTTTCGTCCGCTCGCCGCATGCGCACGCAAAAATCAAGCGCGTCGACGTAGCTGCCGCGAAATCCATGCCGGGCGTCGTTGCGGTGCTTACCGGAACCGAATTGGCGAATGACAAGATCGGCAATCTCATTTGCGGCTGGATGATACATTCGAAAGACGGCACCCCAATGAAAATGGCGCCGCATCCGGCCCTTGCAACGGGAAAGGTTAATCACGAGGGCGATGCAGTTGCCGTTGTCATCGCCGAGACTCTGGCACAGGCGTCCGACGCCGCGGAAAACGTAAAAGTAGACTACGAACCACTGCCGGCAATCACGGATCCTGCAAAAGCAAAGTCAGGCCCGCAAATTCACGAAGTGGCTCCCGGGAATACCATCTATGAATGGTCGCTTGGTGATGCGAAAGCAGTCGATGCTGCTTTCGGGGCATCGAAACACGTCACCAAGCTCGACATAGTCAACAATCGCCTCGTTCCAAACGCGATCGAGCCTCGCGCCGCGCTTGCCGAATATGATGCGGGTACCGAGCAACTAACGCTCTGGAACACCACTCAAAATCCACACGTGTCTCGCCTGGTGATCGCGGCCTTCGTCGGTATGGCACCCGAGCATAAGTTACGTGTTATTGCGCCCGATGTCGGCGGCGGGTTCGGTTCGAAGATCTTCATCTACCCCGAGGAAGTTGTCTGCCTGTGGGCAGCACGAAAAATTGGGCGGCCGGTGAAATGGACGGCGGATCGTTCCGAGTCCTTCGTCACCGATGCGCATGGCCGCGACCACGTCACACGCGCCGAGCTCGCGCTTGATGCCAGCGGCAAAATTCTGGCGATGCGCGTGAAGACGATTGCCAATCTTGGCGCCTACATGTCGACATTCTCTTCGTCGGTGCCGACTTATCTCTATGCGACGCTCCTGTCCGGCCAGTATGACATCCCGCATATTTATTGCGAAGTTGATGCCGTCTACACGAATACCGTGCCCGTCGATGCCTATCGAGGCGCCGGCCGGCCGGAAGCCACTTTTGTCGTTGAGCGCCTCGTTGAAGTCGCAGCGCGGCAGATGGATATTGACCCGGCTGAATTGCGAAAACGAAACTTCATCAAAACGTTCCCGCATCAGACGCCGGTAATCATGGCTTATGATGCAGGGGACTATGGCGCGTCGCTCAAAAAAGCGCTGGACCTCGCGGATGTGAAGGGATTCGGCAAGCGCAGACGCGAAGCCGCCCGGCATGGCAAGCTCCGCGGGCTCGGCTTTTCGACCTATATCGAGGCCTGTGGGATAGCGCCTTCGCAGGCAGTGGGCTCGCTTGGCTGCGGCGTTGGCCTGTGGGAGAGCGCCGAGGTACGGGTCAATCCTACCGGAAGCGTCGAAGTTCTGACCGGCTCGCATGCTCACGGTCAAGGTCATGAGACTACTTTTGCGCAGCTCGTTTCCGAGCGCCTTGGTATTCCGTTTGAGAACATTTCGATTGTGCACGGCGACACTGACAAGGTGCAGTTCGGAATGGGAACATACGGCTCACGCTCGGGCGCGGTCGGCATGTCGGCGGTGGCCAAGGCGCTCGACAAGATCGAAGTAAAGGCCAAGAAAGTCGCTGCTCATATGCTGGAAGCGGCGGAGGGCGATATCGAATTTAAAGACGGAAAATTCACGGTTGCGGGCACTGACAAATCTGCGGCTTGGGGTGACGTGACCCTCAATGCCTACGTCGCGCATAAGTTCGCGGGCCAGGAGCTCGAACCCGGGCTGAAGGAAACAAGCTTCTACGACCCGACGAATTTCACCTTTCCGGCCGGATGCCACATCTGCGAGGTCGAGGTCGACCGCGACACTGGCAAGACCGAAATCGTCAACTGGACGGCCGTCGATGATTTCGGCACCGTGGTCAATCCCATGATCGTGGAAGGGCAAGTCCACGGCGGCATCGCGCAGGGCATAGGGCAGGCACTTCTCGAAGGCGCCGTCTACGACAAGGATGGGCAACTCCTGACCGGCTCGCTCATGGATTACTGCATGCCCCACGCGCACGATTTGCCGTCGTTCACAGTCGGCCTGACCGAAACCAAATCACCTTCAAATCCACTCGGAATCAAAGGCTGCGGCGAAGCGGGCGCCATTGCCGCGCCGGCGGCAGTGATCAATGCGATTACCGACGCTATCGGTACGGAAGAAATAGGCATGCCTGCAACCGCTCAGGCGGTGTGGTCGGCGCTCAAGCGCGCACAGCCGCGGCAGGCGGCATAGTCACGGGAGACATCGATGTACAATTTCACCTTCCATCGTCCGACAACGGTTCGCCAGGCTGCGGGGCTGCTGGCGCGCAACCCCGAAGCCAAGTTGCTGGCAGGGGGCCATTCGATTTTGCCGGTCATGAAACAGCGGCTGGCAAAACCTTCGGCGCTGATCGACCTGTCGCTGGTCGAAGGGTTAAGCGGCGTAGAGCAGAAGGGACGTTCGATCGTGATCGGCGCCATGACCCGGCACGCCGATGCGGCCAATTCGCCAGTCCTTCAGCAACTTCTTCCCGGGCTTGCCGCGGTGCCTGCGTCGGTTGGCGATCCGCAGGTGCGCAATCGGGGCACGATCGGCGGGTCGATCGCAAATAACGATCCGAACGCGGATTATCCCGCGGCTTGTCTCGGCCTCGGTGCGACCATCATCACGAACAAGCGACGCATTGCAGCGGACGATTTCTTCACCGGGATGTTCTCCACCGCGCTTGAGGACGGTGAGATCATCACCAAGGTGAGTTTCCCGATTGCAAAAAAGGCCGCTTACGAAAAATTCAAGCACCCGGCCTCAGGCTTCGCATTGGTCGGTGTCTTTGTGTCGAAGCGCGGGCCGGATATTCGCGTCGCGGTAACGGGCGCGGGCGCCAATGGGGTGTTCAGGGTGAAATCATTCGAGGAAGCGCTCAAGAAACGTTTCGCGGCAAAATCGATTGAGGGAATGACCATTCCGGCAAATGGAATGAACACCGACATTCACGCGAGTGCCGAATATCGCGCACATCTGGTTGGTGTGCTCGCGCGGCGCGCTTTGGCAAAGGCCACGGCTTAGTCGTTCGACGGGAAAGGGCTGCCGCCACCGGGGTTGGGCAAAAGCGCATCGGTGCGCTTTTGCGCCATCGGGAACTGAAACGACAAGTGCGGCGTTGCAAGTGGGGCGGCGCGCTTGGGCAGGTTCTCCAGTGTTTGAAAATTATCCGATTTTGATCGTGGTACTGACCGCCGCGGCTATGGCGCTGGTGCGCCTGAGCGTCTAGGCCAAAGATGTCTTTGAGCGCGCCGCGGCTTATTTCCCGGCGCGATCGAGTTCAGCCAGCAGATCGTGCAGGTCGAGCGGATGCGTGAACATCTGCAGGGACCCGTCCGGTTTTTTCGGCCATTTTTCCTTCGGGCGATCCCAATAAAGCTCCACGCCGTTGTCGTCGGGGTCGCGCAGATACAATGCCTCGCTCACCCCATGGTCGCTTGCTCCTTCAAGTGGAATTTTGGCGACGATCAGCCGGCGAAGCGCGTCGGCGAGCAGCCGTCGGGACGGGTAAAGAATGGCGGTATGGTAAAGCCCCGTGGTGCCGGGCGCCGGCGGTGAACCCCCCAGGCTCTCCCAGGTATTGAGCCCAATGTGGTGGTGATAGCCGCCCGCTGAAATGAAGGCGGCGCCGGGGCGGCTGGTCGTCATGGTGAAACCCAGCACCCCACAATAGAAATCAAGCGCCCTCTGCAAATCGGCGACCTTCAGATGGACATGGCCGATCCGCACCCCTGGGTCGATCGTGGGGAATTGCAGAGCCTCTTTCTCGAGGGTCACTGTTTTGGTCATGGGCAAATCCTGGCTGTCTGGACCTCTCATTCCTACATGTATGGCGCGGACATGGTAGGATAAAGTCCCCGCATGGCAGACAGAAACCTCCCCAATTCAATCGACGCGACCCTCGCGTTGCTGGCCAAGGCCGACTACGTCGCGGACCGGTCGCTTGCGACCGTATTATATCTCGCGCTGCGGATGGGCCGGCCGTTGTTTGTCGAGGGTGAGGCGGGGGTCGGTAAGACCGAGATTGCGAAGGTCCTCGCCAAAACGCTGGGGCGCCGCCTGATCCGGCTGCAATGCTACGAAGGATTGGATGTTTCGGCCGCGGTCTACGAGTGGAATTACGGTGCTCAGATGATTTCCATCCGACTCGCCGAAACCGCGGGCGAGGGAGACCGGGGACGACTCGAGCACGACGTGTTTTCCGAACGGTTTCTGATCAAGCGCCCGCTTTTGCAAGCGCTTGAGCCCGATCCATCCGGCCCGCCGGTCCTATTGATCGACGAAATCGACCGCACCGACGAGGCGTTCGAGGCATTCCTTCTGGAAGTGCTGGCCGATTTCCAGGTCACCGTGCCGGAGCTCGGCACAGTCAAGGCTCCACATCCTCCGATCGTCGTCGTCACATCTAATCGCACGCGCGAAGTGCACGACGCTCTTAAGCGACGATGCCTCTATCACTGGGTCGGTTATCCGGATGCGGAACGCGAGCTGAAAATCCTTCGCGCCAGGGTGCCGGGAATTGCCAAGAAACTATCCGAGCAGGTCGTCGCTTTCGTGCAGACTTTGCGCAAAGAGGATCTGTTCAAGTCACCGGGTGTTGCTGAAACCCTCGATTGGGCGAGCGCGCTTACAGAGCTGGATGTGGTCGCGCTCGATCCCACGACGGTATCCGATACCCTTGGAGTGCTGCTGAAGTATCAAGACGATATCGCGCGGCTCGATGGCACCAAAGTGAAGGCACTCCTTGATGAAGTAAAATCGGATTTGAGGGCGGCGGAGTAACGTCATGGCTGCGCCTCAAGGTCGCCTCGCTGAAAATATACTCTACTTCGCGCGGGCTTTGCGGGCGGCGGGAATTCCGGTTGGACCAGGCGCAGTGCTTGATGCACTGGAAGCGCTCAACGTCGCACATGTCGGTGGGCGGGATGATTTCTATTGGACGCTTCACGCGGTCTTCGTCAAACGCCATGAGCACACGGCGCTGTTCGACCAGGCCTTCCAGATATTCTTTCGCAAGCGTGGCTACGTCGAAAAGATGATTGCGTCACTGCTTCCGGAGGTGACTGGCGGACGACCGAAGGCGCCGCCGCCCGGCGCACAACGGATTCAGGACGCGCTTTTTTCCGGTCTCGACCGGAAACAGCCAAATTCGGAAGTTGAATTTGACGCCCGGTTGACGGTGTCCGACCGCGAAGTGTTGCAGAAAAGGGATTTTGCGCAGATGACCGCGGCTGAGATTGCCGCGGCGAGGGATGCAATTGCCCGGCTTACGCTTCCGCTTGATGAGGTACGCACGCGCCGCTTCGCCCAGAGCCGCCGTGGTCATCTCATCGATATTCGTCGCACCTTGCGCGCAAGCATGAAAGCCGGAGGGGCGGTGATTGATCTTAAGTATCTCGGGCCGCGCGTGAAAGAACCGCCCATCGTGGCGCTCCTGGATATTTCCGGCTCGATGAACGAATACACCCGATTATTTTTGCATTTCCTGCATGCAGTCACCGACGCGCGCAAGCGCGTGACGACATTCCTCTTCGGCACCAGGCTGACCAACGTGACGCGCGCAATCCGCCAGCGCGATCCGGACGAGGCGCTTGCCGCCTGTTCGGCCAACGTAGCTGACTGGTCGGGTGGTACCCGAATTGCCTCGTCGCTGCGTGCCTTCAACAAGCACTGGGCGCGCCGCGTGCTCGGCCAGGGTGCAGTCGTGCTCCTGATCACGGATGGGCTCGAGCGCGATGCCGACAACACACTCGCCTTTGAAATGGAACGACTGCACCTATCCTGCCGAAAGTTGATTTGGCTCAACCCGTTGCTGCGCTTTTCCGGCTTCGAGGCGCGCGCCAAGGGCGTGCAAACCATGTTGCCGCACATCGACGAGTTGCGACCGATTCACAATCTGGATTCGATGAAGGATCTGGTGCGATCGCTGTCGGGGGCATCGACAAAAGGCCGTGACCCAAAAGAGATGCTGAGGCAAGTTGCCTGATGGAGGACGTTCATGCTGTCGCGCGATGAGGACATCTTAAAAGCCGCTGAGGAGTGGCGTAAAAACGGGCGCGGCGTCGCACTGGCGACTGTCGTTGAAACATGGGGTTCGGCGCCGAGGCCGGTTGGCTCCAATTTGGTGATTGACAGCGAAGGCAACTTTCTCGGCAGCGTTTCCGGCGGCTGCGTCGAGGGTGCAGTCGTCACGGAAGCGATTGACGTCATCGACACCGGAAAACCGAAAATGCTCGAATTCGGGGTCGCGGATGAAACCGCCTGGAACGTCGGCCTGTCCTGCGGTGGTACCATCCGCGTCTATGTCGAAAAGGTGAGCTAACGTGAAACTCGACGTCCTCCATGCGTTGAATTCAGAGCGGGCGGCGCGTCGGGCTGCCGTGCTTGTTACCGACGTGAAGAGCGGCGAGCAACGCCTCGTCAATGCGGCTGACGTGGCGAAGGATCCGCTCAAGGACGCGCTAGCCAAGCGACTGCGCATGGCCAAGAGCGGCATGGAGGAGACGCCGCAGGGACGGTTTTTCCTTACGGTCTATGTCCCGTCGCCACGTCTGGTAATCACCGGGGCGGTCCATATCAGCCAGACGCTTGCGCCGATCGGCCAATTGCTCGGTTATGACGTAACGATCGTCGATCCGCGGACCGCCTTTGCATCGATTGAACGCTTTCCCGATGTGAACGTAATCGCGGAATGGCCGGATGTTGCGTTGCCGCCTCTCGGCATCGATCACTACACGGCGTTCGTCGCGCTTACGCATGATCCCAAAATCGACGATCCGGCTCTCAAGCATGCGCTCGCGCGCGATTGTTTCTACATTGGCGCGCTCGGTTCCAAGAAAACTCACGCCAGGCGCGTTGAACGTCTGAAGCAGGCCGGCCTTTCCGATGCCGATATAGCGCGCATTCACGCGCCAATCGGGCTGGACATCGACGCGGTATCGCCGGCCGAGATTGCGGTCGCGATCATCGGGGAAATCACGCAAGTCCTGCGGCAGAAGGCGGACGCGGCATGAAGTTTGGCTCCGTTCCTGTCGGCGATGCGATTGGCGCGACCGCGGTGCATTCCATCCGCCAGGGCGACTTCGTGCTCAAGAAAGGTACGCTGATCGGGGAATCCGAAGTTGCCGCGCTTAAGGCCGCCGGCATCGCCGAAATCACGATAGCGCGTGTCGAACCCGGTGACGTATCCGAAGATCAGGCGGCCGCCGATATCGCCGTTGCTGTCAAAGGCGACGGCGTGCGCGTCGACCGCGCCTTTACCGGGCGCTGCAATCTATTTGCCGAAAAATCTGGCGTTTTAATTATCGACAAGAAGTCTGTCGACGCACTCAACCGGATCGATGAATCGATCACGGT
>DASSIT010000034.1:0-41619 GCA_035691545.1 Pseudolabrys sp.
GTGAAGGTCACCGTGCCGCTGCCGCCATCGTCGAGGCCGGCCACCGTGAAGGAGACGGCCGTCGACTCGGCATTGTTGATGACGTGATCGACGGTGTCATTGACGCTAAGCGTCGCCACCTCGGTCTTGTCGGTGTCGAGCTCGACCGAATTGCCAGCTGCCGTCGCAGTACCACCGCCTGTCACGGTGAACGACAGTGTGGAACTAATGGTACCATCGTCGAGCGAGGACAGGTTGGTACTGAAGGTGCCGTTGCCGGTGACGCCAACCGACACGGTGTGGCCGTGGATGTCGGTGAAGGTCACCGTGCCGCTGCCGGGATTATCAAGTCCCTCAATTGTGAATGAAACGTTAGACGATTCAATTTGATTGACGACGTGTGCAGGCGTCGTAATCAATGGCGTCGGGCCAACTAGTAGCGTCGCGTTTATAGGCGGCGGTGGTGCTTGTTGCGGAACAAAGGTGTCCGGAAGCGTCGTTGAGCCAGGCGCACCGCCCGGCGGCGGCGAAGGCGGCGGATCGTGATCAGGCGGGAGATTGAAATTGATGTTCTGGAAAAATACCGGAGGGCCGGACGGTGGCGTGCCTGATCCACCGGGGCCGGTAACTGTCGGGCCTTGGCCGAGCGAGAATATGTGCAGGGCATCCTGCTGGTCGCCCTGGTATTGCAGCATTTGCGCAACGGTGTTGGTGACGTGACTTTCGCTGATCGAGCTTCCCGTCCTGCGCAGGATGATCGTTTCGCTCGGATCATCGACGAGGCGGGTGTACTCGGGCGTTGTCTGCGTCGCATGGACCGTCAGCTCAATAATGCCGAATTTTGCATCTTTGTAGTCTTGCGTGTCCTTGAAGTTGATGACGCCATCATCGAGGAACGCAAGACCGGGACTGTCGGCCTCAACTTGTTGCTCCATTGCTGCGAAGAACAACGAAGCGAGTGACAGCATGCCTATCCCGCCCGCACGCGTGCGGGCGCGAATGCTTGCGAAGGGCGTTTCAACAGCAAGGCGCCCGGCCGTTGCCATTTCACCGGCGATGAAGGCAAACGTCCCCTGGCTCACGTCGAGCTGTGCGAATGGCGACGCTCCGGCGTGATCAAATTCTTTTACGACCGCGCGGGCGTTGTCGGACAAATTGAACGCGGTGCCGTCAACAAAAAGAATACCGACCTTGCCGCCGGCGGCAGTCTCAATGATGTCACCTTGGCAAATCGCGTCGCCGGGTTTGATTTCACGCGGAGGGCCACCCGGCGCCGTGAGCGTACAGGAACCAACAACCGATCGAATTCGCCCGACAAGAAAAGAAGACGCCACTGGCTCCGAAAAGAAGCCAGTCACCCCACCGTCCGGCGAAAAACGCCAATGACCGGACACTGGCTCTGCCCCTCTATTAGACACTTTGCGCCATGGCAGTATTCTTGATTCGATTTGCTGCCAGCGCTCTCGATCTGTTATGTGCTTGAACTATCGGCTTGATTACAATTTAAATCAACGCCTACACTGTTTATAGGTTCAAATTAATGGTTTATCCTGAGGCTTTTATGCAGTGTTTAGGGCCTGGATTCCGGCGAAAAGGACGCACCGCAAACCGTCTTCAGCCCGCATAATGTTGATGTACCTCAGCAATACTGCTAGTTTTACTTAGGGACACCTGCCCCAGAGGGGTTAGACGATGCGCGCGCATACAATCACCGTCTTCGCAACGGGTGCCATTCTTTTCGCTGGAAGTCTTTTTATCGATCCAGCGCGCGCCCAGAACGCTCCGTCTGATGCCGCTGCCAAACCGATCGGCAAGGTTGTGTCTGCGATCGGCCCAGTGACGGTCGAACATGTCAACGCCGTCGTTGTCCAGGCGGCGCTCGGCAACCCGTCCGCCCAGACCAAAGTTGGCGATCCAATTTATCTCGGCGACATCGTCGCAACAGGCGGTAACGCCAAGGTCGGCATAACATTCGCCGACGGCACCGCGTTTGACCTTTCCAGCAACGCTCGCATGGTGATGACCGAATTCATCTATGATCCAAACAGCAAATCGAATTCGACATTGCTGAGCTTGACCAAAGGAACCTTCACCTTTGTCGCCGGAAAAATTGCAAAGAGTGGCGACATGAAAGTCGACACCCCGGTCGCTACGATGGGCATCCGTGGAACGACACCGCGCGTCGAAATATCTGACGATGGTACCGTGAAATTTTCGACGCTCATTGAAGAAGGCAAGGATAAGGTTTTGGAGCGAAATGGCGCCGCTCCGGGCGCAGCCCCGGCAGTAGAACGATCGAAACCCAAGCTCGACATCTGTCGAGGATGCTGATCTTTAATTTTGGGACGGGCTGTAATTGGTGTTAGTGGTGCCAACGCAGCAAATTTCACCGAACGCCGGATTTAGCCTGCGCATTATTTGCGCGTCTATTTTAATGACGCTGAGCCTGCCCGTGGCCACGTCATGGTCGGCACCCCCCACGAAGTTCGAAAGCAAGCTCAAGAGCATCGAGCTGTGTAACGGATCCGATCGCAGTTCGCCGGAGCCGCAGATCAAGGGCTGTACAGCCATCATCGACGCGGAAAATGAAACGGCGCTGGTTCTGTCGGTGGCGCACAACAACCGGGGCGATGCCTACGCCACGAAAGGCGAATTTGATCTTGCCATCAAAGACTACGATTCCGCGATCAAATTAAATCCAAATTTTGCAAAACCGTTCAACAACCGCGGTGTCGCTTTCCAGAAAAAAGGCGACTACGAACGCGCCCTCAAGGATTTTGACGAGGCAATCAGGCTGAGCCCGGATTATGCGCGTGCATTCGCCAACCGTGCCGAAACTAATCAGAAGCGCCACGACTTCCAGCAGGCAGCGCGCGACTATGACGACGCCATTCGCCTGCAGCCTGACCTTGAATCGGTGTGGAACGGACGCTGTTGGGCACGCGCCGTTTTGGACGCGCTTCAGCCCGCGCTCGCAGATTGCAACAAGGCGCTTTTGATTCAGCCCAACGATGCAGCTGCTTTGGACTCGCGCGGCCTGATCTATCTAAAGATGGGCCAATTCGATTCGGCGATTGCCGATTACAGCTCGGCATTGCGGATAGAGCCGAAGATGGCGAGCGCTCTCTATGGCCGCGGGCTCGCCAGGCTCAAGAAGGGTGACTCGGCCGGCGGCAATGCGGATATGACTGCGGCAAAAAATCTTGAGAAAGCAATTGCAGATGATTTTGCGCAATACGGCTTGCGCTGAAATTTTTTTGATTTCCAAGACATTATCTTCACTTATTAAGCCCCGCCGCGAATGCCTTGACGGGTTCCGGTGGTCCAATGCCGCAATATGGCAACGGCGTCCGCTCGGTTAACGTTTAGTAACGCAAAGCGGTGCGCGCAAGGCCGGCATCCGCGCATGACCTCAAATTTCCAGCGAATTTACATCATGGCCGCCGGTCATTGCCGGCCTTCAGAATCGATTTACCCCAGTGCCCAATAAGGTGCCGTGCAAAGGCAACCGTAAACTCCGTTGCAAATGTTTAAGCGGATAACGCCCTGCAAATCCTCGGATTGGGATCGGAACTATCCGACCGACAGTCCGGGTGCAGGGACGTTCAAACATGTCGGCCTTCGCCCAGTTGGCACGCGTTTTTCTATTGGTAGCGCTTTGCTGCAGCGCCGCCTACGCGGATATGTATCCAAATCTGGTGGTCGTCTCGGCCGCCAACATCCCCGACGCCGGCCTCGCAAGTGAAAATAACGCCGGCGATGTCGCCGTTCCCGCGCTTGGCGTGGTCAAGCCCGATCTCGGTAAATTTGCCCCAGACAAATTGGAGCGGGCGGAGCCATTTGGGTTGCCTATGTCTGCCGCGCTGCCGGCCGATCTCCCGGCAAAATGGCAAGAGCTTCAGTCCCGCATACTTGCTGATGAAAAAGTCCTTGCGGCTTGCCGCGCCGACGAAAGTGCTTGTTCGAAAGCTGCCCGCAGGTTCTTGTCCTTCGTGGACCTTGCCCGCGAGCGCGAGGGTCGCGCGCGATTGGGTTGGGTCAATCGTGCGGTCAATCTGAGTATCCGGCCCGTCAGCGATTTGGACCAATACGGATATCCTGATTACTGGGCTTCGCCGCTGCAAACGTTAGGCAGTGGAGCCGGTGATTGCGAAGACTACGCAATCGTAAAATACGTTGCTCTGCGCGATATGGGATTTGACCCAAGCGATCTTCGCTTTGTAATTGTACGAGACATGGCACGACAGACGGATCACGCCGTTGTCACCGTTCGCGATGGCCCAGATTGGCTAATTCTCGACAATCGAACTATGTTGATTCTCAACGCGGAAGATGCCCGCCAATATCAGCCGCTGTTTAGTCTGGATCAGCAGAGCATTCGTGCCTTTGCGAGCGCGGCCGATCACGTTACAGGTCGATAATCTGACCCTCGCGTGCCGTAATCGTCCCGGGTCGCGCATCGTTTGCATCGGCCGCAAGAGCGTCCATGAAATCGTCGTCATGCGACGGATCATGGTGGAAAAGACAAAGATGTTTTACTTCAGCCTCGTCCGCGAGCCGAATGCCGCGTAACCAGGTCGAATGGCCCCAGCCAATTCGAGATTCAATTTCATCTTCGGTGAATGTGGCATCGTAGACCATCAGGTCCGCGCGTCGAGCAAGCGTCGTCAGCTCGGCATCGCACTTCCCGGGAAATCCCTCGGTGTCACTGACGAGCGCGAATGTTCGTCCTCCATGCTCAAGGCGGTAGCCATTGGCGCCATCAGGATGATCGAGCGGCCCGGTTTGCAGCGTAACGTCGCTGTGTGGACGTAAGACATCTCCGGAATCGAAGTCGTGAAATTCAATTGCGGCCTTGAAAATCTCGATTTGCACGGGAAAGAGTGGCGAACTCATCAACATTCGCATGACGCGCTCAATACTATTCGACGGCTTGAGATTCCCTGCCCAAACGCGCACGCGATAGTTCTCGTGAAACAAGGGAGCAAAGAACGGCAGGCCAACAACGTGATCGAGATGGCAGTGCGTAATGAAAATATCAATATCGCGAAGTTTTTTGTCTTTGATGAGGTCCAGACCGAGCGGGCGCAATCCTGTTCCGGCATCGAATATGAGGACATGCTCGCCGCATCGCACTTCGATACACGGCGTGTTGCCGCCGTACCGAATCGTCGAAGAGCCCGGGCAAGCAATGCTTCCACGGACCCCCCAGAACCGAACCCGCATCGGTAATTTCAACATTCATTGCCGCCCAAAGCCACACCTCAGTTTGTATTTGGAATGACTGATAATGTCGAGCAGGCGCTCGGTGCCGGTGTTCGGCGGCAGTGGTTCTTGCGTGGCCTAGTTGCGAAGTCGTGCTCGTATCACCTGGTCGGCGGCAGCAACTCCTGTGACCCAGGCGCCGTGTGCCGTTGAAAAGTCGCCAGTCGAGCAGGCCTCGCCAGCGAAGAAAAGGCGGTCGTCAACTGGCACTGCCAATGTGGCACGGCAGTCCGCCATGCCGGGCAAGGCATAAGAATATGAGCCGCGTGCGAATGGATCGGCGGCCCAACGGTGAATATGAATTGGCTTCACGCGTCGCGCAAAATCGCTGCCCAGCAGCCCGGTCAGCTCCGACGCTGCAAAGTCGAAAAAGGCACTATCGCCGCCGGCTTCGAGGTTGGCCGCGTGGCGACCCCCGAAATAGACCTCAATTTGCGATCGACCGAACGGACGAAAATGATACGTTGCCGTGCCGATTTTATCGGTAGCGCCAAACATTCGGCTGTCGGTTTCAAATTCATCGGCGCGATCGAGCGCGAGAAATAATTTGTCGGCGAGTCCAAGCGGCAGGTTTTGCGCGGCCTGTGTCTTCTCAGGAAGCAGCGGCGCGAACAGGTTTTCAGTTTGTGCGAGCACATTTGTTGGGATCGTGACGATCGCCTGATCGGCAACAATTGTGCCGCGTGCCGTTTCGATCTTCAGGCGGCTGGCGCTATGATCGATTCGGGTCACCGGGCAATCGAGTACGTTTGGCAATGCGTGGCCGCAGGCCGCTATCGTTGTCCCGTAACCTTCCACGATGCGCCAATTCACGCCGGTGTCATCGAAATTATCAAAATCGAGGGCGGAAACACGATCGAACTCAGCGCCGCTGATGTAGGTGCCTATCGCATTGATCAAATTATTCCATGGGCAATCCGGCAGGAGGAGAGTCGCTGCCGCGACGTCCGGCTCTCTCTGAGCGCGTTCGCTTACCCGCGAAAAAAATTCCTCTTGCGCCTTGAGAAATTCGCGCTGTCGGCCAACGGGAAATCCCTGAGGCAGTGACGGACGCCGCCACGGCGGTGGTGTTTTGTCGATTGTGCGTCCCTGCTCCTCCGCGATCGGCACCCAAGGATTTCGATCCGCGGAGTGGAGCCAGCCGCAGCCGAGGTCAATCGCAAATCCGGAAGGATCGGTCACGGTCCAGGCTCGGCCGCCGAGTCGGGGCCGCGCCTCGACAATAAGGCAATTCACTTCGGACTGGGTGAGTCGCCGTGCCGCGGCGATGCCTGCCGCACCACCACCGATCACCACGGTCTCAAAGTCGCCGTTGTTCATGCCTTGCATCCCAGGTCAGAAAATCGGGGCTACATATAGGAATAATATTGCGAATGGAAAATGCGCAGGCTTTGGCGATCGTGCGTTGTTCGGTCACGTCGGCGTGCCGCAATGCGAATGGACTCGAGGTTGCTGCTACTCTGCAGCTTGATGAAGCAGGCTTTGGCCCGGCCGAACACGGGTGAACGTCACGGGTTGCGCCGCTACGCTTGGCTTATCGTCAACGAGTCGCACGGTCGTATAGGCCGATGCGTCGAGTTCGGAAATGTGCGGAAAGTCCTCGCGAAAATGGGCCCCGCGGCTGTCACGGCGGAAGTCGGCCGCCGCGGCGATTGCGCGGCTGACCAGTGCAAGGTTTTCTAGATTGAGACGATCCATCCAGGTGAGATTGTAGCGGCGGTTGTTATCGCCGACTCCGCACTCGGCAATGTCGCCGGCGAGCGCGTCGAGCGCGACCCTGGCGCGCGCAAGACTGTCGGCACTACGCAAGATGCCGACATCATTCCACATGATGTCATAGAGGCGTTCACGCATCGCCGACAGATCTCCGCGCGGGCGGTTGAGCGGCGCGAAAGCACGCGAATATGCCGTTTCGATCGCTGTTTTGTCCGGGTCGGGCAGGGCGCCGCTCCGCGCCGTACGCGATCCCATGACGTCGCCCGCGATGCCGCCGAATACGGTCGAATTTGCAACCCCGTTGCCGCCGAGACGGTTGGCGCCGTGCACGCCGCCGGTGTCTTCGCCGGCCGCGAAGAGGCGCGGCAGTTCAGTCGTACAGTCCGCCGAAAATACCACCCCTCCCATCATATAATGTGCAGTCGGGATCACCTCGACGCGGCCCGCCGCAAGGTCGAAGCCGCAGTCCTGACATCGCTCAACCATGCCTTTGAATTCACCGCGGACGCGGTCGGGGCCGAGGTGTCCCATCTCAATATAGACGCCGCCGTGCGGACTCGCGTGCCCTTTCCGGATTTGGTGCATGATAGAACGGCTGACGATATCACGTGTCGCGCGCTCGCCCCGCGCATCGTATTCAAACATGAACCGCTTGCCCTGCACGTCCGTGAGGTAGCCGCCGGATCCACGCAAGCCTTCCTCCAGAACCGTACCGGTCATGCGCGTACCTTCGCCGGCAAGCAGCCCGGTTGGATGGAATTGTACCATCTCGATGTCTCTCAAATGCATGCCCGCGCGCAATGCCATTGCCAGACCATCGCAGGACTTATCGCCCGACGGCGTGTGATACCGGTACATGGTAGGTCCGCCGCCGGTCGCCAGGAGCACGGCGCGCGCGCGAACCAAAAGTGGTTCGCCGGCACGCATATCAAGCATCAACGTGCCGGCAATCTCGGATCCATCGGCACTCCGAATAAAGTCGAGTGCCCGGTGATCCTCGAGGCGGCGCACGTTCCGGCGCCAGACCTGTTCGGCCAGCCGATTGATAATTTCGATGCCGGTGAGGTCGCCTTTGTGCACCGTGCGATCGAACGTCTGACCGGCAAACGCTTTCTGGTGAACGGTGCCGTCGGGATTGCGGTCGAAGAAACAGCCTAGTTCAGTCTCCAACTCGCGAATGCGTCTGGGTGCGGTGTCGACCAGGAGCCAGGCGAGATCCTGGTCGTTGAGCCAGCCGCCGCCCTCGATCGTGTCCATGAAGTGACGCTCGACAGAATCTTGCGGCGACAGCGCAACGTTGTATCCACCCTGCACCATGCGCGTGCAGCCGCATTTTCCGAGCAGGCCTTTGACCGCAATTGTTACATCAAGGTCGGGGTTGGCCTTCTTTGCATGGAGCGCCGCGAACAGCCCCGCGCCCCCGGCGCCGAGGATCAATATATCGGTTGTCAAGCTCTGCACGCTCACGCGCCGCCAATGCTTGCGAGCACCGCCGCGCGCCGCGCCGCGGCCTCGGCATTGACTTGTGCATGCAGCGAGCCGCCGTGCGAATCCATCGTCACCAATAGCGGCCCAAATCCCTTGATGCGAAATTTCCAGAGGCTTTCTGGGTGCAAGTCGTCGAGATCGACGTCTTCGATGGTCTCGATCCACGTGGTCTCAAGCGCCGCCGCGCCCCCCACGACGGCCAAATACGCGCCGCCCAGATCATGGAACGTATCAAGCGTAGCTTGGCCCATGCCGCCCTTACCGATAATGAGCCGTACGCCCTCGCGTTCCATCAACGGTCGCGTGAAGCGCTCCATTCGCATCGAGGTTGTCGTGCCGATGCAAAGCGGCTCGTAGCCGCAGGTATTGCCGGGGCGCGGGTCGACCTTGCGCACATTGGGCGCGGTGTGCACCACTGCATGTCCCTTGAGATTGAACTTCGTGCGGCGGCCGTGATCGAACATGGCGATCAACGTGGCATCGCGAATGCCAAACAATGTATTTTCAAGCGTAACGGTGTCGCCGACCTTGAGTGTGCGCACCTGCATTTCGGTCGCGGGCATCTCAAAACTGTAGTGCGCCATGGTAACCTCACTCGAACGCAATCCCACCGGGCGTAATAACGGCATTGGCGCGGCGGGCAGAATGACATTGGATATTCACGGCCACAGGGTTCATCGTGATGTGCGTGGCGGCGACCTCCACATGCACGCGAAATGAGGTGGCGCGCCCACCCAGCCCCTGAGGGCCGATGCCGAGTTGATTGACAGCCTCACTGAGCTGCGCCTCGATCTTGGCGCCTTCGCCGTCGGCACACGTAGTACCGAGTGGCCGCGTTGCGGCTATCTTGGCCAGGTGCATGCAGAGATCCGATGTCCCGCCGATGCCGACGCCGACGATCGTCGGCGGGCATACGCGGCCGCCGCATTCAATTACCTTGTCGATGACAAAGCGCTTGACCGCGGCGATCCCGTCGGCCGGCACCAGCATTTGAAGAAACGAGCCGTTTTCTGACCCAGAGCCTTTCGGAATCATTTCGATTTCGACAGTTTCATCGCGATCATCGAAGTCGACATTGATGATGGGGATGCCGACACCGCAGGATGTCTGCTCGTTTTTCCGCGTGATAGGGTGCACGACCGAGGAGCGCAACGGATGCTCCTGGGTTGCGCGCTCGCAACCACGCCTGATTGCTTTTTTCATGGCAACGCCGTCGAACTCGACATGGGTGCCGATTGTGACGTTGTAGATCGGTATGCCGGTATCCTGGCAAAGCAAGTTGCGCGTGCGTTCGGCGACCGCGATATTTTCGACCATCGTGCCAAGAATCGTCTTGCCGGTGGCGTCTGTCTCTTCCTGGATGAGACGTTCGAAACCTTGCTTGATGTCGCGCGGCAGGAGTTTGAGCGCACGGATATAAAGGGTCTTGCTGAGCTCTTCGACTTCCCGGAGATCGAGTTGCATGGCGAAATCCTAAATCACCAGCGTCGTACCTGACGCAATGAGCAAAACGGCAAGCGCCTGGCGGAAGCGCCGATCATTGAGTCTGCCGTAAAGCTGCCAGCCAATCCAGGTTCCCAAAAGCAGCGGCGGCAGCACCACGGCGAGCAGTATCATCCCAGTGAGATCGAAAGTCACCCAGACGATGCCGGCCAGCGTGATGGCTTGTATGACGATGACATAGGGCTGGTAGACGCCGCGCGCGATTTCCTTCGGCCAGCCGCGCAATTGCGTCCAAATCGTCGGCAATACGCCGGAATACCCGCCGACACCGCCAAGGATGCCGCCGATGAATCCGATGCCTGCGTCGGCGAAGCGGCCACCGGCAGTGATGGTGTGCAGGCGCGGAGCCAGCAGCGCGTAAGTTCCGAAGGCGAGCAGGAATACGCCAAGCATCACTTTCAATAGTCCGGCGTCGGTATGTGCAAGCAGATGGACGCCGATTGGAATGCCTGCAAGGCCACCGACGACGAATGGCCAGAGCCTGCCGGGCTCGATATGCCGACGCTGCGGCCATATCGTCGTCAGGTGCAACAGTACGCCGCAGCCGGTGACCAGCACTGTTGAATGCAGTGGGTCAATGCGGTGCAACCAGATCGAGGAGGCGGCGAGCCCGAAAGCGAAGCCGCTGCCGCCGGCTGCAATTCCGCCGAGCAGCGCGCCAAGCCAGAGGATCGAGACGGTGTCGAGCGGCAGTCCGGCAATCATCCCGTCCAGCTCAGATTTAGCGCGAAAAACAAGCCGAAAGCTAAAACAGCTGCGGTGCATACGGAGAGCAATGCAACTGTCTTCTCGCGAAAACCGAGGAACTCGATCGCCAGGACCCGCGAGCCGAGGGTCATATGGATGGCGAGCGCTACCACGATGCCGATTTCTGCGAATTCGGCGAGTGGACGCCGCGTGAGCGCAAGAAACGAATCAAGCGCGTTGGCACCCTGAAGGGCGGTACCAAGGGCAAGAAAATGGATCGGTAAAAAGATTGCCAGCGCTATCCCCGACAGGCGATGAAGCATCGCCACAATGAATCCACGCTGCCTATGCGACGCGCGCATCACGAGCCGAATACTGCGGTAACCGCGCGAAGCCCGAGAACTAACAGGAGCAGCGCGAGGAATGCGAGGCTGGTATCGAGAGTGCGGCCGTGCCATGCGCTCCATTCGCGCAGCACATTGCGAAGGCCGATCGGCGCATGGATGGCTACGGCAATCACGAACACACCATAGAACAATGCAAGGCCAGTATTGCCGTGCGTGCGCGCCAGGATATCAGCGGCCGTGAGGCCGCCGCGCACGGCATAGATGATCGTCGTGAGATGAATGACGACTGCGAACGCCAGCACGAATGCCGTTATTCGTTGAGCGGCAAAGAATCTTGCGTTCATCGCGCGCCTCGCAGGACGCCAACTACAGCCGCGCGCTTCAATCCGGCGATGGAGTAGGTCGGTGCAATCGCCTTCGGGCAGAATGTCGTGCAACTCATGTGGGTGTGGCACGCCTGACATCCGTCGCCGCCTGATACCGCGTCGAGCCGGGCAGCTTGATCGAAGTCACGAACATCGTTCATGAGTGTCCATGCACGATTGAGCGCCGCTGGTCCCAGATAATCCTTATTCCACCCTACGACATCACAGGCTGAATAGCAGACGCCGCAGCCGATACATTCAATGCCGGCGTCGGCGGCCTGACGTTCTCGAGATTGAGGCGACACCACCGCGAAATCGCTTTTCTCGTGCGGGCCAGGCTCGAAATAGCCGTGCGCTTCCTTCCACTTGTCGAAGAATTGCGTCATTTCTACCGCGAGGTCTTTGACAATCGTGAAATTGCGCAGTGGCTCGAGCCGCAAGTGATTGCCACCACCGATAACAGCATTGACACGCGTGCGGCATGTCCAGCGCGGCCGGCCATTCACAACCATGGCGCATGAACCGCACATGCCGACTCGGCAAGCGAACCGGTAGGAAAGCGTGGCGTCATGCTCGCGCTGGACTTCGGTGACAACGTCGAGCACGGTCTGGTGAGGACGAGTTGGGATCGCGAAGGACTGGAACTGCCCTTTCTCGTCCCCCCGCCAGATTTCGACATTCAGCGCTTCCGTCATCGCTGCATGCCCCACAGGTTCACCGTACGCGCCTCGATGGCGCGGAATATCACCGATTCAACGGCGAGGCCGATCAGAATCACGGTGAGCAGGCCGGCAAACACGGTTGCGGTATCGAGGTCGTTTCGCGCCTCAAAAATGTACCAGCCGATGCCGCCGGAACGAGCGGATACCCCAAAGACAAGCTCGGCGGCAACCAGTGTCCGCCATGCGAAAGCCCAGCCTATCTTTAGGCCGGCGAGAATTGACGGAAACGCCGCGGGAATAAGGATGAGGCCGACATAGCGTGCGCCCGAAAGCCCGACATTGCGCCCGCTCATGCGCAAGGTTTCCGGCACACTGCGAAATCCGACCAATGTGTTGAGGGCAACGGCCCACAGGACGGAATGGATGATGACAAAGACAAGCGAGGGTGTGCCCAGGCCGAACCAGATCAGCGCCAGCGGCAAAAGCGCGATTGCTGGCAAAGGATTGAACATCGCAGTGAGCGTAGAAAGAATCCGCGTTCCAATTCCGCTCGCTACGGCAAGGGTCGTGAACACGGCCGCAAACGCCAATCCGAAAGTATAGCCGATCGCGAGTGTACGAAGCGATGTGATAGTGCGGTCGACCAGGACTCCGTTTGCAATGTCTTTCGAAAATGTCGCGACCGTCTCGGTGAAGGTCGGAAACAACAGGGAATTATTGAGCCACCGTGCGTAAACCTCCCACATGACGATCAATACCACGAGGATCGTCAGCCGCTGCACGGCCTCACTATTTACGATTCGCTCGACGGCAGTCAGCGGCCGCTCGACGTCACCAATCAGGGTCGTGTCGGCGAGTTCGGTTTCGAATTCAGGCCGATGTACCGGCGCGGGCTTATGCTGCGGTTGTGCATTCACGCCTGGACGCCCTCGCGCGCATGTTGGTGGGGCACTTCGTCAAAGAGCAACGAATGAATTCGTCTGGAAAGCGTGCCGAACTCGATTTTGCCAATGCTGTTATAGTCGAGTCCGTCGGCATCGAGTTCGGCGCGCACGCGGCCGGGATGTGGCGAGAGAACAAGTATACGCGAGCCGATGACGATGGCTTCTTCGATCGAATGTGTTACGAAAAGAACGGTGAAACGCAACTGGTCCCACAGCGATATCAGATCCTGCTGCATCGCGCGCCGCGTGAGGGCATCAAGGGCGGCAAAGGGTTCATCCATTAGAAGTATGTCGGGTTCAAGCGCCATCGCTCGCGCAATCGCGACGCGCATCTTCATGCCGCCGGAAAGCATATGCGGGTAAATGTCGCGGAACTTTGTAAGACCGACTTTTTCAATTACGGCGTCGGCGCGCCCGGCAGCTTCGCGCGCAGCGAATTTCCGCGTTACCTTCATCGGGAAAATCACGTTCTGATAGACGGTTTTCCACGGCATCAATTGTTCGAATTCTTGAAATACCATCATGCGGTCGGGGCCGGGGGAATCGACATTGCGCCCGCGGATACGTATCGATCCTTCGACCGGCGCCATGAACCCGCCGACCGCTTTAAGCAGCGTGGATTTGCCGCAGCCCGATGGTCCGAGCATCACGTAGCGATCGCCCTGGTGTACGGAAAAATCCACGCGGTAGGTCGCCGTCACCAAATGGCGCGGCGTCTTGTACTGGAGCGTTACTCCACTCACCTCGAGCAGCGGGGACGTCATCGAATGCCCTGCATTCGCCGTCAGCTTCCGGGAAGATCATGAATGTCGTCGATGAACATATCTTTCCAGTTCGTCGGCGTCACCGGAACCATTCCGACACGGCCCATATAACCCGCAACAACCATGACCTTCTGCGGTGTCATGGTCCAGGTATTATCCTTGTCGCGGATGATTTTCTCGGCTTCGGCCGGCGTGAGCTTGGACTTGTCGGCTTTTACCCACAATGCCGCCGCGCCGGCGGGGTCGTTGTTGATTTCTTTCATTGCCGTACGCAAGGCCGCGAGGAACGCCTGAACAACTTTGGGTTCCCCTTCGTAGAGTTTGGCGGTCGCCCATACGACATTGAACGTGTGCGGGCCGCCGAATACGTCATAGCTGTTGAGCACCCGATGCACGCGGCTGTCGGCAATTTCCTGGTACATGAACGGCGCCGACGTGAAGTGAGCCGTAATCTCGGATTTTCCGCTCATCATTTGTGCAAGGCCATCTGGATGGCTGAGCGACACCGTCCAGGCATCGAGCTTGTGCTCCTGGCCTTTGCCGAAAACCTTTTCGGCGGCCATTTGCAGTATGACCGCCTGCATCGATACGCGCACCGCCGGCAATGCAATCCGGTCCTTTTCTGTGAAGTCCTTGATGGTCTTCACGTTGGGATTGATGCTGTTGAGCCAGAGCGGCATCGAGTTAAGTGCCGTGACACCCTTCACCTTCAGATTACTTCTGGTGCGGGCCCATATTGTGGTGAAGGGCCCGACTCCCCCGGACGCAAAATCTAGATTGCCCGAAATCAGGGCCTCGTTCATTGGGGGGCCACCGGTAAAACGTATCCAGTCGGCCTTGAGGTCGAGTCCGCGTTTCTTGCCCTCCGCCTCGAGCAGGTTCTTCTCTGCCATGATGGTCAGGGGCAGATAGGAAATTCCATACTGCGTTGCGATCCGTACGGTGCGCGGCTCGGCATTTGCTCCGTGCGCTAGCAACAATGCCGATGCTGCAGCGAGCAATATCCAGTTGCATCGACGGCGGCGGAAGTGGCCCATCGAGTTCCTCCCCAAGTTACTCTCCCAATTACTTGTCGTTTGTTCTATTTCGCCCATCATCGCCTACGATACGATAGCGCGGCAAGCACGCATTCGGTCAAGGAGATGTTCGATGCCGGATTCAGCCCCCATCATCGAGGCCGCGCTTTCGCAACGTTTCGGCGAGCATTTGAAAGTGGACGCGCGCCTGACGGGACTGGATGAACTTGCCCGTATCGCCGCACACCGGGTGCATCGGCGTTATCTTTCGCGCGAAATAGCCCCCGACCTGCTACGACTGCTATGCGCATGCGCCCTATCTGCGCCGTCGAAAAGCGATCTGCAACAGGGGGACATTCTCATTATTCGGGAAAATGCGAAGCGCCATGCCATCGCGGAGCTTCTTCCCGAAATGCCCTGGCTACGGCAAGCGCCCGTGTTTCTGGTGTTCCTCGCCAACGGCCGCCGCTTGCCGCAAATTTCGCAAATTCGCGGCAAGCCGTTTCCCAACGACCACCTCGATCTCTTCTTTAATGCGACTGTTGACGCTGCGATCGTCATGACGACGTTTCTGCACGCCGCTGAGGCCGTCGGACTTGGTTGCTGCCCCATCAGCGTCATTCGCGACCATGCGGATAAGGTGAGCAAGTTGTTGGCGTTGCCGCCAAAGGTCGTGCCGATAGCCGGAATGTGCGTCGGCTGGCCGGCAGAGGAGGGCGGAATTACGCCACGCTTGCCGCTTGCTGTAACGATCCATGAGGATCATTTTGCGGAAGGCGACTTATCCGGAATGATCGACGCCTACGACCGAAGGCGTAATGCGATACGCCCGTATCGCAATCAGCGCGAACTCGAACGTTTCGGTCGCAGCGAAGTCTACGGGTGGTCGGAAGACAAAGCCCGGCAATATGCCGTTCCGCTCCGCGTCGATTTCGGCCGCTTCGTGCGTTCCAGGGATTTTCGCCTTGATTGACCTGAGATTATTTTTTGCGGATTCGATACACCAGCACATTGTCGGCCTGTGATTTATCCTCCAGCGTGTCGCCGGTCTGGCGCAGCAAGTTCGGAATGTCGATCGTTGTCAGCGGATCGGTGCATTCCGCCACTATCAGGTCGCCGCTTTTGAGTTCCGACAATTTTTTGCGAACCCGCAGCGCCGGCAACGGGCATTTCAACCCGCGAAGGTTCATGAGTGTTTCAGTCATTCGCCGATCGGGACCATTGATAGTTGTCTGTCCGTTGCAGGTATGTATGTTTCTTGGATCCCCAACTCCTTGCGTACAATATTCGTGCCGCGGGTGAGCGCCACCATTTTGTAAAACGCGTGCATGCGACTCATCGACTGCCGTCCAAACCCGCAATCGCTCGTCAAGATGAGTCGCTCCGGCTCGATATGTTCAAGCGCCATGCGGACGAGCTCAGCCACTTCCTCGGGACGCTCCACCTGTAGTGTGCGGTGGCTGATCACGCCAACTGCAATCTTCTTGTCCTTCGAAATCAGCTTGCCGACATGCGCGAAGTCCATGCCGCGATTAAATGCGCTTTCGATTGTGAGCACGTCGACATCGAGTTGATCGAGATAAGGAAGTGCCGACTTATAAGATTGATCCCTGCTTGCCACCCGCTGCGCTGCCGGACTGCCCCAGCATGTATGGCACCAGACTTCGCATTTGCTGCGCAGACCCTTGACCTCGGTATTGAACGCTTCGACCCATTTCTCCGGCTTGATTGGCTGCCGTGGATCCGCAATCACCTGATGGATCGCCGGCTCTTCGATCTGCACGACTGGCGCGCCAGCATCGGCGAGTGCGTGGTATTCCTTGTTGAGTGCGATTGAAAGATCCGTGAGCAGATCGATACGGCTTTTGTAGTGCTCATCGGTGAGCATCAACGCAAGGATCTGCGCCGAGATAGATCCGATCTTGACAGGTCGGTCGGTCATCGGTGCGATGGCCTTGTAGGCCCGATCAAGTTGCAATGCTGTCTCACCGATTTTGTCGACGACAGGCGGCGTCATCCGCGTTTCGATGACTTCCCACATAAGATCGCCCGGCCCTTTATCGGCCATGAAGCCAGCAGGCGGCATCTCGACGCGTGGCGCACCAATGCCCGCAATCCGCTCGGTGGCGTAGCTCACCCAGGCGCGACCCGCGACATCGTCGTCAAGCCGCGTGTCGCCGTCGACGAAAATATCGATGCCCGCTCGGTACTGAGCGGCTACGTGGCAGGCGAGACAATCAAAATGTTGTTCGCGATATCCGTGACGGGAAAAACCCTGAGACAGCGGAATTCCGCGAAGGTTCTCGGTGTACCAGTTGGGCCTTGGCAATGCTCCGGTGGTTGTGGTGAGAAGAGCCCTGTCTTTTGTGGCCGTAAACACGCGTCATTCCCCCAATTTCACCAATGGAAAGGCGCACTGTATCCGTTCCGCTGTTGAGCTAAGCTCAAGGCTCTGAAGACAACAAGGTCAAGCAAGACAAAATGGCGGCGTCCGAGACAATACAGACGATTTCACGGCTGACGCCGCTCGCCGACGTTTTTGTAACCATCGACGCCGAGGTGAAACCGGTTACCCAGCGGACAATCGATGTGTCCGCGGCTGCAGGCCGCGCGCTTGCCCAAGATGCCGCGGCGCCGGCGCGCCCAGCTTCGCCGCTGGCGTTGCGGGACGGTTGGGCTTTGAGTTCGAATGAAACCATGGGCGCCGGCGGCTATGCACCGGCTGCGCTTGCACGCGTACCTTCACGTGTTGAGATAGGGCAAGTGTTGCCGGCCGGGACCGATAGTGTTGCACCGATTGATGCAGTGAAAATCGTCGGCGGCCTGGCCGAAGTGCTGATGCCGGTTAACCCCGGCGAAGGCGTTCTTGCGGCGGGCGGCGACAGCGACCCGGCAATCCCCTTGCGGCGTGCCGGCGAGCGTTTGCGCGCCATCGACCTTGCGGTCTTTGCAGCCGCAGGTATTGCCCGCGTCACTGTGCGAGAACCGCGCGTTCGCGTCTTGCCGTTGCGTGGCAGCGGCATCATCACCGCTGCCGCGCGACTCGTAACGTCGGATATCGAACGCCGGGGAGGTGCGGCGCGCTTCGATGACAGTGGCCGCGGTCTCGGTGTGGCAATGGCGGCAGAGAGCTCGGACGCGATAATCGCGATCGGGGGAACGGGCAGCGGACGCAATGACAGCAGCGTGCAAACGCTCGCGCGTGAGGGGCGCCTCCTGGTGCACGGTCTCGCCCTCACGCCGGGAGAAACTGCGGCAATCGGTTTTGTCGGAGCGAGGCCGGTCTTGCTTCTTCCCGGCAGACTCGATGCAGCGCTCGCCGTCTGGCTTGTAGTGGGGCGTCGCCTGGTTGACCGGCTGGCTGCAGCCAGAAGCAGCGACGGTGATATAGCGGAAACCATGCCCCTGGCGCGCAAAGTTGCATCGACCGTTGGTTTGGCCGAAATCGTGCCCGTGCGACGGAGTGCCGGCCAAGTGGAGCCGATTGCCACCAAATATTTGCCGCTGTCTTCATTAGCGCGCGCGGACGGGTGGATTTTTGTTCCCGCCGAAAGTGAAGGTTATTCCGCCGGGGCGGCCGTTCAGGTAAGGCCATTACCATGAGTGTCGTGCCGTGAACGAGTCGCAAAAGCTCCTGCCGGGATTGGAGGACGATCTTATTGCACGCGTGCGCGCGGCTGCGCGCCAGGAGCAATTCCTCGAGGTGGTCTCCACCGAGGAAGCGCGAACGCGGTTCGGACAACACCTCGAACTCGTGCCCCTTTCGGCAGAGACGGTGACTTTGGGCGATACGCGGGGGCGCGTGCTCGCGCAGGACGTGATAGCTGAGGTTGATGCGCCGCCGTTCGACCGTTCGAGCGTCGATGGATTCGCTGTACGCGCCGTCGACACAGTGGGCGCCGGCGGCAACAATCCCAAGATCCTTAAACTCAACGGCGAAGTGATTGCATGTGGGCACGCGCCTGCGATCACCGTCACGGCCGGAACGTGCACGGCGATCGCGACCGGCGGTGTGGTGCCACGCGGCGCGGATGCCGTGGTGATGATTGAACAAACGGAGCTCATCGAACACGGCCCGCCGAGGATCGAATTATGCCGCGCCGCATTGCCCGGACAATTCATATCGTTTGCTGGCTCCGATATAGCGCGCGGCGAGACTTTGCTGCGGCGGGGTACCCTTATTGGTGCGCGCGAAGTCGGTATGCTGGCGGCTTGTGGCCTCGATCGCGTCGAAGTCGTGCGCCGGCCACAAGTTGCCATCCTCTCAACCGGCGATGAACTGGTCGAGCCGGGCGAGCCGCTCAGGCCTGCGGGAGTCTACGACAGCAATGGGGCTATCATCGCGGCAGCGGTCGCGGAAGCCGGCGGTGAGCCGCACATGTACGGCGCTTTCCCAGATGACGCGGCCGTGCTTGAGAAGGCGGTACGCGAGGCACTCGCCGCGAGCGACATGGTTGTGCTCTCCGGTGGCACATCAAAGGGCGCCGGCGATTTGTCCCATAGCGTCGTTTCGCGGCTGGGCCCGCCCGGCATACTTGTGCATGGCGTTGCATTGAAGCCCGGCAAACCACTGTGCTTGGCGGTGATCGGCAAAAAGCCGGTCGTCGTGCTCCCAGGCTTCCCGACCTCGGCAATCTTCACATTTCACACTTTTGTCGCTCCGGTGATCCGCGCATATGCCGGCCTGCCGCAAGAATATGCAAAGAGCGTCACTGCACGTGTTCCAATGCGCGTTGCATCCGAACTCGGCCGCAAGGAATTTGTCCTTGTCTCACTGATTGAGGGCGAAAGTGCGACGCTTGCGTTTCCGACCGGGAAAGGGTCGGGAGCTGTCACAAGTTTTTCGCAGGCTGACGGATTCCTCGAGATCGAAGCGCTTTCCTCAGCACTCAGCGCCAATAGCGAAGCAAGCGTCACATTGATCGGCAGCGCCACCCACGCGGTGGATCTGGTTATTATGGGGAGCCACGATGTCGCACTCGATGTGATTGTGGGAGCGCTCGCTGACCGCGGCTTTTCGGCGCGGACCCTGGCGGTCGGCAGCCTCGGCGGTGTCGCTGCAATAAAACGGGGTGAATGCGATATCGCACCGGTTCATCTCATCGACCCTACGAGTGGAGAATATAACAAGCACCTTGCGAGTCCCGGGATTTCGCTGGTTCCAGGTTGGCGGCGGATGCAGGGTGTCATATTCCGGCGGGGCGACGAACGTTTCGAAAATCGCAGCGCGCGCGAGGCATTGAAGATCGTACTGTCCGATGGCTCCGCCCTTATGGTCAACCGCAACGCTGGTGCGGGTACGCGCGTGCTGATCGATCGCCTGCTCGACGGCGCGCGTCCGGCCGGCTACGCCAATCAGCCAAAATCACACAACGCGGTTGCCGCTGCGGTCGCACAGGGACGAGCGGACTGGGGCCTTGCCATTGAACCGGTCGCGAGACTTTACGGACTAGGGTTTTTGCCGGTGTCGCCGGAACATTATGATTTCCTGGTCGTGGAGAGCCGGCGAGAACGGCCGGCACTGCAGGCGTTTCTCACCGCGTTGCGCGAAGAGCACGTCCGCGCTCGCATCCGCGAACTCGGAATGGATCCCGCCGGCTAAATTCCGGCGTGTCGCAGTTGTATCGGACGCTACGATGCTGCACGCGATCAAAAGCTTAAGCATAGGCCTGCTGTTGGTGCCGCTTGCATTCAGTGCGGCATTTGCCCAATTGCGCGGCCACGGTGGGCCGGTCCGCGCTCTGGCGGTCTCTCCTGATGGGTCGCACGCGATTTCCGGAAGCTTCGACACTTCGGCGATCCGCTGGTCGCTGACCCGCAATGTCGCCGAGCAGGTTCTTCGGTTCCACGACGGAGCGGTCAATGCCGTCGCGTATCTAAGGGACGGCCGAATCGTAACCGGTGGCGCCGATTCGCACATAGCTATCTGGACAGCAGGGCGGCAGCAGCCTGACAAGGTCCTCGATGGTCATACAGGCCCTGTCGCGGCGCTGGCGGTTTCTCAGGACGGCACGTTGCTCGCATCCGCATCGTGGGATCGGAGTGTTCGCGTCTGGCCATTGAACGGTGACGGCGCTCCGCGACTGCTC
Source organism: Pseudolabrys sp. (assembly GCA_035691545.1). Taxonomy (GTDB): domain Bacteria; phylum Pseudomonadota; class Alphaproteobacteria; order Rhizobiales; family Xanthobacteraceae; genus Pseudolabrys. Next base: position 20,826 of record DASSIT010000034.1, read on the forward strand.
GAAGGTAACGCCCAGAACGTCAATGGCGTTGCATTCTCGGCGAATGGCAGAAATGTCGTGAGCGCAGGATACGACGCGACTTTACGCATTTGGCCCATTGCCGGCGGAAGCGAAACCGTTCGTGGCCTGCCAACGCCGCTCAATGCGCTTGCGGTTGCCCGTGACGGGGAAATCGTCACCGCCGGTGCCGACGGCAAGGTCTATTTCCTGTCTTCACAAGGCGAGATTCTTGGCGATGTCGCGGCCTCGCCAACCCCCATTATTGCCGTCGCCATTTCTCCCGACGGCAGTCTCGTCGCCGCCGCGGGAATTCGAGGCTCTGTTGCCGTGATTGAGCGCAAATCACGCAAGCTTGCCCATACGCTCGTTGGGCCCGGATTGCCGGTCTGGTCGGTGGCGTTCTTTCCCGACAATCGGACGCTATTAACCGGAGGGGCAGACCGCACGATACGTCGTTGGGATGCATCGAGCGGCGAGCCGATTGGCGCGGTGGTCGTAGGCGCGCCAGAGGACCCGCTCGCCCCCTATGCGGGCGATCATGGCGCGGACGTATTCCGAGCCTGTGTGGCCTGTCACACGCTTTCGCATGAGGAGGGCAACAAGGCCGGCCCGACGCTCGCCGGAATATTCGGACGCCGGATCGCGACGCTTCCGGGGTACAATTTTTCGCCGGCGCTCAAAAAGCTTGACATCGTGTGGACACCGGAAACGGTTTCAAAATTGTTCGAAATCGGACCAGCGCATTACACGCCGGGGACAAAAATGCCGGAGCAGACGATTGGATCGCCGGAGGACCGCAAGGCGCTGGTGGATTTCTTGGCCAAGGCGACGAAGAAATAGTTATCCTTCGCTCTTCTCATCACGCTCGCGCAGATAATCATCGGTGGTGCGCACCTTGGCGCGCGCAGGTGCACCGAACGGGTCAAATTGTTCTTCTGCCATCACCACGACGCGGCAATCCTCGCACATGCGGATGACGTCGAGCCGTTTTTTGGAATCCTTAAACATCCAATGCTTGCCTTCCAGCTTGGCAACGACCCGCTCGACAGAGCTTTTCACGCCGAACGGCTTGCCGCAGCGGATGCATTCGGCCGGTTCCTCCTGCTTGATGATGCGACTCATTGCGGTGGCCGCACGGAAGTCAATCTGCGGCCTCAGGCTGATCACTTTTTCCGGGCAGGTCGCTTTGCAGAGGCCGCATTGCACGCAAGCATCTTCCGCGAAACGCAATGTGGGCCGTTCGGGATCATCCGAGAGAGCGCCGGTTGGGCACGCCGACACGCATGAGAGACAAAGCGTGCAGCCCTCGACATTGACTTCAATCGTGCCGAACGGCGCTCCTGCCGGGAGTGGCACGGTGTCGACCGGCGCAGGCGCGGCCGCGTGCAATTCGCGCAGAGCGAGACGCATCACCTCGCGCTTGCGGCCGGTTGGCGAGAAGCTGGCCGGTTTTGTCGTCGCGTCGAGCGAGGCGATTGCGCGCAACGCGTCACCGAGGACATCGGGATCGTCGGTCTCGATGGCTGCAATTCGCGCCCCGCTAAATCCCAGGCCCTTCAGAATTGGTTCGGCCAGTGCAATCACGTTGTGAAGTCCGGCAATGTCGTGGTGCGGCTTGGCTCGCGACAGCATGCGCACTGCTGTCGCGCCGTAGGCAATTGCGGCGGCGATCGCCTCCAGCCCTACTTGCGTGATTTCATTAACTTCAACCGGCAGGACGTTCGCCGGCAAACCATCGCCATGGCGAGCAAGCGCATCGATCAGTTGGCCGCCATGGGCCGCATCGTGAAAGATGACAACCGCCTGCGTTCCGCCGGCATCACGATATACCGAGAGCAATGTACGCAATTTTCCAAGCAGCGCGTCCGACGGAGGCAAGGCATAGCTGGCTGCGCCGGTCGGACAAGCCGCGGCGCATTGCCCGCAGCCGGCGCAGATTTTGGCATCAATGGAAACATGATCTCCGGCCGGTGTAATTGCGCCGGTCGGACAGAGGTCGAGGCACCGGCGGCAGCCGACGATTTTGGAACGCGAATGGGCGCACAGGTCGGCGGTAAAATTGATATAGCGGGGTTTATCGAATGTGCCGGTGAGGTCGCGCGCCTTAAGTACTGCGCGCAGCACTGCAGCAGGATCGCCCGGATCAGCGCGCAGGTAGCCGTCGCGCAGATCCGAAGCGGGAAACAATGACGGGCCGCCGGAAAGATCGATCAATATGTCGCAGCGTGAAATTGCGCCATTACGGGGAACCGCGAATTTTAATGTGCCCCGTGAGGACGGCGCCGGTGCGGCGTAGTCATCGACCGTTACCTCAAACGCGCCCAGATATCCTTTCGCCGAGCGGACGTTGCCCTGCACGACCGGAAATTCCGTTACTCGAAGAGGAACGATTTCGACATTGGGTTTGATCAATACGGTGATATCGAGCTGGTCTTTGAGCAGCTTTGCTGCTTCGATCACCTGCTCGTCCTTGCCGTAAAGCAGCGTGACGCCATCGCTCGTCAAAGGCACAAATGGGACATCGGGCGCGGGTTCTGCGCTTGCTGCGATTAGCGCGGCTATTTTTGCGCCGGCTTTCGTCGAATCTTTTGCCCATCCCGCGGTCTCGCGAATATTGACGAAGGTGAGTGCGCCAGCATGACCGGCCTCGGTCGCGACTTCGTCGAACAGTGGCGCCTCTTGGGTGCAGGCCACAATGACCCGCTCACCGCTACCAGCCGCCTCGCGGACGCGCTCGAGTTCGGCGCGGCAAAATTGACGACCCTCAATCACAACTGAATCACGACAGCCGCGGCGCACCGTTTCGCCGTCGAGCGACATTGTGTCCTCGCACGAGCAGATCAGTATATGACGCGGCCGTTCGGCCATCGGCTGATTAACCTTTTCGTTTAGCCCGCCAATACCAAGGCAAACCGCGATTCTGGCGCCGCCGCAGCAGCTATCGCATCGGCCGCGGGTTTGGCCTCGGAGCCTAGCGTGGCTATAGTTATATGTATTCACATATGAAAGGTAGGGCGAGACATAATGCCGTTTGAGACGGCCCAGACGCGCCTCGCGCCGGAGCTTGCGTTGCCGCCGCCATTTTCGGCAGTGCGTCTGCGTGAGGTAGGGGACGCTTTCGCGCATGCAGCATCGATTGCAGCCGAGAAGGGCGCGGGCACGCTAGTTTATGTCGGGCGCTTCGATCTGGCGGAATTTGCGGTTGTTCTTGAGCCCGATGAGCCGCTCGTGAACGCGCGGCGCGCTTTCTATGCCGGCATGACCGCGCTTGCCGACGCCCTGGTTGCGCATGCGCAGCCCGAAACATCAATCGTCGTCGATTGGCCCGACACCCTTCTCGTTAACGGCGGACTGGTCGGCGGCGGAAGGCTCGCCTGGCCGGGGGGAATTGGCGAGGACGAAATTCCACCGTGGCTCGTGTTTAGTGGAACAATCCGCACCGTTTCAATGACCGGAACTGAACCGGGCTTAAATCCTCTCGTCACTGCGCTGGAGCAAGAAGGCTTCACCGATGTGATGTCTACCCATTTAGTGGAAAGCTTTGCGCGTCACTTTATGTTGGCGGTCGATGCCTGGCAGGAAAGCGGATTCGGCGCAGTGGCGAAGCCCTATCTGGAGCGGTTGCCGCGGGAGCAGGGATTGCGTCGCGACATTGACGCGAACGGCGATCTGCTGAGCCGCCGCATTGGAAAGATTGAGGTCGTGAGGCAAGAACTTTTGCCGAGGCTTAGTCGGCCGTCCTGGTTCGACCCGGCGGCGCGAGGGCCGCGGACATGAAGCTCCTTCGCACGATACGCCTCGATCCCTCGGACACGTTTGTATTCGAGAAGGCGGCCGATCCGGGCGAATGGGCGGTCTCAGGTGTGTTTGCATTCTGGAACAACGATCCTGCGGGGTTGGAAGGCAAGACACGCACGGCATTTCGAAGTGGCTTTCTGGGCGTTTCCACACTTGGGCGGTCGACGCTGGTGCAGATTGTGGAGGCGACCGAGGACGAACGCCTTGCGGTTATTAATCTGCTGGCTGAACACCTGATTTCACAGTTCGGCGCACCTACGATCGACGATGCAGTTGCGGTCGCGAAGGACGAGATCGCATTCGCAGAATCGCTATGCTCCCAGCCGCGCGACACCCTCGTCGCTGTGCATCGGACATTTGAAGGGGGAGCGGTGCGAGAGTCGTTTCGAACGTTGCGTCCGCGCAACGGCCCTAAACCGGCCCGGGCTTTTTCCTTCCTGGAGGTCGAAGGCGAAGACGAGCAGATGGATGAGCAGGTCAATCTGATCGCAATGGCCGATCGGGAACGCAAATGAAAGATTTCTGGATATCCAGCGGCCACCATCTGCTTGATCGCGATGAGAATGGCGGGCTGCGCGTCACGGATGAATTCCTCAAGTTGTATTTGGCGCGTCCCGAATTGTTGCCTCCCGCGGAGGCCTGTGACGCTGAGCGCGCGCTGCATGCCGCATTGCTGGCCAATCCGCGGCTGGTAGTTGCGGCATCGGAAATCGACATTATCAATGACCCCGACGCGCGAGAAAACTGGAAACTATTGATTGGCTTCCGCGACCGGCTGCTTCGTTACAGGACGCTGGAAGCCGCATTCATCGGGCTGGCGCGCAACGGTTTCGGGTCGACTCCGCCACTTTTCATCAACCAGCTTGTGCACGTGATTCTGCGCAATGCGCTCGACGGTACCCGTGACGCACAGATGCTTCGCGCGGCCGAGCTTTTCTTCCGCGTCCAGCGGGTGACGTTACATGACGGATCGCTGGTTGCGGCCGACGAAGAAACGGTTGGCGGAATTAAGCCCACGCCGGTCATGCCCCTTGTTTCGATGCTGGGCATTCCGGCCGAAGCCGCGATCGATATCATCAGCGCGAACAATAAGGACGAATACTGGGGCCGAAGCGACCAGTTCGACATGGCGCTTGATCTGACGGCAGGCCGTGAAGGGCTTGGGGCTCTCGCAAGGGTGATGGAACGCTGGATTGCGCATTTGCTCGGCATAGAGACCGAGATCGAAGCGCTGGCGGAGCTGCATGACGTCAACCTTGCCTGGTATGTCGGCCTTGATGCCGACGCTACGAAGTTCGGTGACATGCTCTGGCAAGGCCAGGCGATCGACGAGGCGACAATGGCGCGCGTGGTCGGGATTTTCCGGCTCAACTTCCGCGACTCGTCGGTGATGATGGAGAAGGTGAGGGGTGAGACGGCGTATCTGATACTGATGATGACGCCCGACAAGACGATTCGTATGAAGCCCCAGAATCTCGTCACCGGCCTGCCGGTGCGGCATTTGGAGGCCGTCAGTTGAGCGCTGCCGCCCCTCTTATGAGCATTTCAGTTGGCGTCGTGGTCGAGCGCAGCAAGGCCGCAAGTCCATGGGTCGACTTTCATTGGCGACCAGTGAGCGTGCTTGCCGGTGTGCCGGATACGCCACCCTGGACGAAGCTCGGCGAGGATGGCGATCGAACGTCATTCTATGCCGGCGCCGCCTCCGTAGACCTGTATAGGACGGAATCGGCGCACTACCGCGATAACCTTCAGATGGATCCGCCGCTGTTATGGGTGATCTTGCGCCCTGTGGATGCGGATCCTCCCTATGAGCTTGCTGCGGTGACGGCTGACCCCGCTGAAGGCGAAGGAATGACCGAGGCGGGCGCCAACATAGTCGAGGCTTTGCCGATGCCGGAGTCGTTGCAGGATGCTGTTGCGGCCTTTGTGGCCGAGCACCATGTTGAGAGGGCATTCGTCAAGCGCAAACGCGACCGCGCGAACCTTGATGCGTTCGCTCGGCGCGAACCGTCTGGACATAAAGATCGCAAATGAACGACCCCGACAATTTTCTGAGCCGCTGGTCCCGTCGTAAAAGCGAGGCCGGCGCGCACGCGGAACGGGCCGAAAAGACGGAATCGGGTGAGCCGCCTGATGACGACACAAGGTCGCTGACCGATAATCAAAATTCGACGCCGGCGGCGACGGAAGTCAATGTCAGCCAGTTGCCTCCAATTGATTCGATTGGCGCCGAAACGGATATTTCGTCATTCCTCCAACCAGGAGTGCCGGATGCGTTGCGCCATGCGGCGCTTCGCCGCGCGTGGTCTGCTGATCCAGCGATCCGCGAGTTTATGGGCCTCACCGAAAATTATTGGGACGCGGCCGGCCCCGACGGCGTTCCAGGATTTGGCGACCTTGACCCGGGTTTTGACGTCAAGCGGATGGTCTCCGAACTCTTTGGCGACAGGCCGGGTGAGGACACGGAGGCAAAGACGCAAGGCGCGCAGCCAGTTTCTCCAGCGTCTTCCAGGGAAACCGAGCAAACGCGATCAGAGGTCCGCCAAGATGGGCAGACGAAGCCTTTAATGCCGCAGTCGCAACACTCAATGTCGCACCGCAGTGAGAATGTTGCGTTGCAGCAGCGGCGGGACGAGTCTCAATCACCACAAAAATTCATACGGCGTCACGGCGGCGCAATGCCGCAATAAATACCCGAAGGTTGATAACATCCAATAGCCTCTAGCTATTGACCCCTTCTCTGGTGGGCCAGTAGGCTTTCATTATCATAATTCGAAAAAGAGCATCGGATGCGAGACCCTGGCCTGTCCGAAGCTATTCGCGCCGCCGGTGGTGTCAGCGAACTCGCGCGTCAGATCGGCATTGCCCAGCCATCTGTTTCGAATTGGATTCGAGTTCCTGCCGAGCGCGTGATCTCGGTTGAGTCAGCGACCGGAGTGGATCGCGCCATCCTGCGACCGGATCTCTACGACGGCAAAAAGATGACCGGGGACCTCGATGACGTAGATAGTGCGCGGGCGCAGGAATATGCGTTGCTCGCTACACTGCTTCTGCGCGCTCCCGACGCAGAGTTCCTGTCCGGGATTTCCCAGCTGCGAGCCGACGCCTCGCCGCTCGGTTTGGCGCACGCCGCACTTGCCGAAGCCGCCACCAATACTGGCGCTGAGAAAATCAAGCGGGAATTCTTCGATCTGTTTATCGGGCTCGGTCGCGGCGAGTTGATGCCGTACGGCTCCTATTATCTCACCGGCTTCCTTCACGAGCGTCCGCTGGCGCGTCTCCGCGACGATCTGGCGCGCATCGGCATTGCTCGCCGCGACGGTGTGGTGGAACCGGAAGATCATGCGGGCATTCTCTGTGAGATCATGTCCGGTCTTGCGAGCCGTCGGCTTCCGTCTCCTCCCGATTCCGACCGACTCATTTTCGACAAGCACATGGCGCCGTGGATCAGGCGCTTCTTCGTCGACTTGGAAAATGCGGAGGCCGCAGATTTTTACCGTCGCGTGGGCGCACTTGGTCGCGTCTTTATCGATATCGAAGCTGAGGCCTTTGAATTGCCGGGCTAAGGCGAGACGAAGGATCACAAGGAAGAATTCAAGGAGGGAACGGCGATGAAACAACAGGACAAATCAAAGCTAGGCCGTCGCGACTTCCTGCGTGCGATGGGCGCCGGTGCGGGTCTGGCTGTGACTGCGGCCGCGCCGCTTGCTACCGAGGCCGCCGCCTCCGAAACGGATGCGGAGAAAAAGAAGGCCAGGTATCAGGCAAACTCCACCGACGTTCAGACCTACTACAAAGTCAACCGTTATCCGAGCTGAAGGAGATTCCGCCGTGCTGATCAAGAGAACAGAACGTCAAGCACGCCGCAGCAATCTCGCGGCGACGATCGGCAACCAGCTTGCGGGCGGTCTCGATCGCCGCAGCTTCTTGCGCAGGTCCGGCCTGGTCGCGACAGGTCTTGCGACGATAGGTGCGTTGCCTCTGGCAACTGTGCAAAAGGCCAAAGCCGCCGGCCCCAATGTGGCCGGCGCCACGATCCGCAAAAGTGTCTGCACGCATTGTTCGGTCGGCTGCACCGTCACCGCCGAAGTATCGAATGGCGTCTGGGTTGGCCAGGAGCCAAGCTGGGATTCACCGATCAATCGCGGTTCGCACTGCGCCAAAGGCGCGTCCGTGCGCGAGTTGGTGTCCGGCGAGCGGCGGCTCAAATATCCGATGAAGCTCACGAACGGCCAATGGACGCGCGTGTCTTGGGACGTTGCGATCAACGAGATCGGCGACAAGCTAGGAGCGATTCGAGACAAGTCGGGCGCGGATTCCGTCTATTGGCTCGGTTCAGCCAAGATGACGAACGAGGGCTCTTATTTGTTCCGCAAGCTCGGCGCGTTCTGGGGCACCAATAATACGGACCATCAGGCCCGTATCTGCCATTCGACGACTGTCACCGGCGTGGCCAATACGTGGGGCTACGGCGCGATGACCAATAGCTATACCGACATCCGCAATGCCAAGACCCAGATCATCATGGGCGGCAATCCTGCCGAAGCACATCCGGTATCGTTGCAGCATTTGATCGAGGGTGCCGAGATCAATAAGGCGAATGTCGTTGTCATCGATCCGCGCCTGACTCGTACTGCCGCACACGCCACGGAATATGTCCGAATCCGGCCCGGCACGGATATCCCTGTGCTGTACGGACTCATGTGGCACATCATCAAGAATGGCTGGGAGGACAAGGAATTCATCCGGCAGCGCGTCTATGGCTTCGAGGATGCGCGCAAGGAAATGGAGAAATGGAATCCTGAAGAAGTGGAACGGGTGACCGGAGTTCCCGGCGCGCAGCTTGAGCGCGTCGCCAAGATGTTCGCAACGCAAAAGCCATCAACCCTGATCTGGTGCATGGGCCAGACCCAGCACACTGTCGGCACGGCCAACGTGCGTGCCAGCTGCATGCTGCTTCTGCTCACAGGCAATGTCGGCGCGCCCGGCACCGGCGCCAACATCTTCCGCGGCCACGATAACGTGCAGGGGGCAACCGACGTCGGGCTCGATATCGTGACATTGCCATTCTATTACGGCCTCGTCGAAGGTGCGTGGAAGCACTGGTCGCGCGTCTGGGAAGTTGACTACAACTATTTGGTCGGTCGTTTCGATGAAAAGAAGATCATGGAAACGCCCGGCATCCCGCTCACGCGCTGGTTCGACGCCGCAATTTTGCCGAAAGATCAGGTCGCGCAGAAAGATAACGTGCGCGCGATGTTCGTGCAGGGCCATGCCAGCAACAGCATCACGCGCATCCCCGAGTCGATGAAAGGCCTGAAGGCGCTAGAGCTGTTGGTCGTCGCCGACCCGCATCCCACGACCTGGGCATCGCTTGCCGTGCAGGCCGGGCGCAAGGAGAATATGTATCTGCTGCCCGTAGCGACCCAGTTCGAATGCAAGGGCTCGCGCGTCGCCTCGAATCGCGCGCTTCAGTGGGGCGAGCAGATCGTCAAGCCGATCTTTGAATCGAAGGACGATCTTGAGGTCATGTACCTCATTGCCAAGAAGTGCGGCTTTGCCGACCAGATGTTCAAGAACATCAAGGTTGAAAACAATCTTCCCGTGGCCGAGGACATCTTGCGCGAAATGAATCGTGGCAGCTGGTCGACCGGCTATTGCGGCCAGTCGCCGGAGCGAATCAAGTCGCACATGGCGCACCAGGCCGATTTCGACATGCGCACGCAGCGTGCGACCACAGGCCCGAACAAAGGCGACTATTACGGCCTGCCGTGGCCGTGCTGGGGCTCGCCGGAAGTCAGGCATCCAGGCACGCCATTGCTTTATAATACAAATCTTGCCGCGATGGATGGAGGCGGTTGCTTCCGCGCTCGCTTTGGAGTGGAACGCGAAGAGAAACGGCCGGATGGCTCGACCGTCAAGGTGAGCTTGCTGGCCGACGGTTCCTATTCCAAGGATTCGGAGATCAAGGACGGATATCCCGAGTTCACGCTCGGCGTGCTCAAGAAACTCGGCTGGGACAAGGACCTGACCGAGGCTGAAATGGCCGTCATCAACAAGGTCAATCCGACAACGCCGGATGCGGTCTCGTGGTCACTCGACCTTTCGGGCGGAATCCAGCGCGTGGCATTGAAACACGGCTGCATACCGTATGGAAACGCCAAGGCCCGCATGAACGCATTCGGCCTGCCCGACCCTATCCCGGTGCATCGCGAGCCGATCTATACGCCGCGCGTCGATCTGGTGACGAAGTATCCGACATTGCCGGACGCCAAGCAGTTCCGGCTGCCCAATATCGGCTTCTCGGTGCAAAAGGCCGCTGTCGAAAAAGGAATCGCCAAGCAATTCCCGCTCATCCTTTCGTCCGGGCGCCTGGTCGAATACGAGGGGGGCGGCGAGGAGACGCGATCCAACAAGTGGCTCGCCGAACTGCAGCAGGACATGTTCATCGAGATCAACCCGTCCGACGCTGCCGACCGCGGCATCAAGGACGGCGGCTGGGTCTGGGTTACCGGCGCTGAAAACAATTCAAAGGCCAAGGTGAAAGCGCTGGTTACGGAGCGTGTCGGCAAAGGCGTTGCGTGGATGCCCTTCCACTTCGGCGGCTGGTTCGGCGGCGAGGACCTGCGGGCAAACTACCCGAAGGGTACCGATCCGATCGTGCTTGGCGAAAGCGCGAACACGATTACGACCTATGGCTATGATCCTGCGACCGGCATGCAGGAACCCAAAGTCACCCTCTGTCAGATTCGAGCGGCGTAAGGAGCAACGACCATGGCGCGAATGAAATTTCTCTGCGACGCCGACCGCTGCATCGAATGCAACGCCTGCGTCACGGCCTGCAAAAATGAACACGAGGTTCCGTGGGGCATCAATCGCCGGCGTGTCGTCACGCTCAATGACGGCAAGCCCGGCGAGCGTTCGGTTTCGATGGCCTGCATGCATTGCACCGACGCGCCCTGCGCGGCGGTCTGCCCAGTGAACTGCTTTTACACCACGGCCGACGCGGTGGTCTTGCACTCGAAAGATCTCTGCATCGGCTGTGGCTACTGTTTTTATGCTTGCCCGTTTGGCGCGCCGCAATATCCGAAGGTGGGTAATTTCGGCTCGCGCGGAAAAATGGACAAGTGCACGTTCTGCGCTGGCGGCCCTGAGGCCGACAACAGCAAGGAAGAGTTTGAAAAATACGGAGCCAATCGCCTGGCCGAAGGCAAGCTCCCGTTGTGTGCAGAAATGTGCTCGACGAAGTCACTGCTGGCCGGCGACAGCGATGTCATCGCCCAGATTTACAAGGAACGCGTGTCCAAGCGCGGATATGGGTCAGGCGCCTGGGGATGGCAGACCGCTTACAAAGAAACGATTGCGACTTAGCTCAAGGCGATGGTGCGAGGTTTTTTGCGCCCCGCTGGTTTAGAATTACATTCGAATGCAGGGAGAGTGAGCATGTCGAAACTTGTTGCGCATATGCGCTTGATTGCCGGCGCATTGGCACTTGCATTCATGGTCGCAATATCGGCGCCGGTTTCCGCCCAGCAGCCGAGCTCGGTCAATCCGACCGCCGACGCCGTGAAAGAGCAGCAACTCCTGCAGCAGCTCAAGGCAATTCAAGGCCGCGGTACGATTCCGGACGTGAAGTCCTACACGATTGAGCACCCCGCCGGCCGAGAGTGGCAGCAGTTTCATAACGTGACGCTGCGCTGGATCGGCGGAATTGCCATTCTCGGAATGCTGGCGCTGCTCCTGATCTTCTATCTGTGGCGCGGCATGGTGATGATCAAAAGCGGTCGTTCGGGCCGCAAGATCGTTCGCTTCAATGCATTCGAGCGGTTTGTCCATTGGATGACGGCAACCTGCTTCATCATCCTGGCCATATCCGGTCTTAATATTACGTTCGGCCGGCCGCTCTTTGCGGCAACGGTAGGCTCGGAGGCGTTCACGACGTGGTCGGAGTGGGCAAAATACGCTCACAATTATCTGAGCTTCCCGTTCACCATCGGTGTAGTGCTGATCTTCCTGATGTGGATCGGCGGGAATATTCCGAATTCTATTGATGTGGAATGGTTCAAGCGCGGCGGCGGCATTGTCGGCGACGATCATCCGCCGGCATACCGGTTCAACGGCGGCCAGAAGGCGATCTACTGGATCGTGGTGCTAGGTGGCGCCGGTGTGGCCATCACAGGCTATGTGCTGATGTTCCCGTTCTATGGAACCGGCATCGACTCCATGCAATACGCGCAGATGATCCACGCCGTCGTCGCGATGCTGTTCGTCGCGGCTATGCTCGGCCACATCTATATCGGCACAATCGGCATGGAAGGCGCCTTCGAGGCCATGGGTGAGGGGACGGTCGACATCAACTGGGCCAAGGAACATCATAGTTTGTGGCTCGAAGACGAGATGGGACGCAACCCGAAGGGTGCGCGGGCCCAACCGGCCGAATAAACGCTCTGAAAGCACTAAGTGCTGACGCCCGGCTTTAGAGCCGGGCGTTTGCTATAAGGGGCAAGGAAAATGACAATGAACGCGCCTCCAAATGGCCCTACGCGTATTATCGGTCTCGCTGGCTGGAGCGGGTCTGGCAAGACGACGCTGATTACCCGGCTGATACCGCGGTTGATTGCGCGCGGGATCGGGGTATCGACGCTCAAGCACGCTCATCACGGTTTTGACCTGGACCAGCCGGGCAAGGACTCCTTCTTCCACCGCACCGCCGGTGCAACTGAAGTCATTATATCGTCGGCAAAGCGATGGGCCATTCTGCACGAGCTGCGTGAGGAGCCGGAATGGGACCTGCGTGCCTTGGTCGCAAAGATGACGCCTGTCGATCTGGTGCTGGTAGAGGGATTCAAGCGGGACGCGTTTCCGAAGCTCGAGATTCATCGCGCGGCGAATGGCAAGCCGCTCATTCATCCTGATGACCCGCACATTGTTGCCGTCGCTTCAGACATCGATCTGCCGGAGGCGAAAGTTCCGCTGGTGGACCTTGACGATATTGAAGGGATTGCCGACCTGCTCCTCAAGCGCGCCGTGCCTATCGGTGCGGCAGAAGCAACCGCCTCGACAAGGAGCGGGTGATGGCGCAGCTCAGCGACGATTGTTTCGCATTTTCGGGCCCACTGCTTCGACTCGATGAGATGGAGCGACTGATTGCAGAGCGGATCGTGCCGGTCGCCGAGGTCGAGCGCGTGCCACTGCATGGCGCGCGCGGCCGCGTTCTGGCGGGCGACGTCCAGGCACCCGTCAATCTGCCGCCCTTCGACAATTCGGCGGTCGATGGTTATGCCGTAAGGCACGCGGACCTGCGGCCGGATGGAGATACGACGCTTGTCATAGCGGGCCGGCTGACCGCCGGATCACGCGAGGCCCTAACGCTAAAATCCGGTAGCGCGATCCGTATCTTTACCGGCGCTGCAATGCCCAAAGGCGCTGACACGGTTTTCATGCAGGAGGATGTGACGGCCGACGGCGAACATGTGACCGTGCCCAAGGGCTTGAAGCTTGGCGGGAACCGGCGTCTCGCGGGCGAAGATGTTCCGGCGGGCGCATCGGTCCTTTCGGGCGGCACCGTCCTCGAAGTGCAGCACGTAGCGCTCGCCGCCGCGCTGGGCCTGACCGAACTTCCGGTAAGGCGCCGGCTCACGGTCGCCATTTTTTCGACGGGTGACGAGATTGTGGAGCCGGGCGTGCCTCGCGGCGGCACGGCAATCTACGACTCGAACCGTGTTTTGCTCACGGAACTGCTGGAACGCCTCGGCGCGATCGTCACCGATCTTGGCATTCTCGCCGACGATCCGGAAAAACTGTCGGTCAATCTGCGTCAGGCCGCGATTGGACACGATCTCATCGTGACCTCGGGCGGAGTTTCGACCGGGGAAGCCGATTACGTCCGCAACGCGGTTGAAAGCGTCGGGAAACTGGTTTTCTGGCGCGTCGGCATCAAGCCCGGAAGGCCGGTCGCGCTTGGAGTTATCCCGGCGCAACACGGGCAAGGCGCCGCGTTTCTGGGACTGCCGGGAAATCCGGTTGCCGTCTTCGTTACGTTTGTACGCGTGGTCAAGCCACTTTACCGACGGCTCTCGGGGGCCCGGCCCGACAAGCTCGTGCCGTTGCCGGTGCGCACCGCCTTTTCATACAGGAAGAAGAAGGATCGCCGGGAATATGTCCGTGTCGCGCTCAAGCGTGCTTCAGATGGCGAGATCGAGGCGGTCAAGCACCCACAGGATGGCGCAGGCATCCTGACCTCGTTGACGCAGACTGACGGCTTGCTGGAATTTCCCGAGGAGGTGACGACAGTCGAGGCGGGCGACCGCGTCGGGTTTCTCTCCTACGCGGCGCTGATGGATTAAAAATCTAAGCGGCTATGCGCCGAGATCCACGCCTGTTGAGCTACTGAAGGCCTTGGAAACCGGTTCCTGCACGCCGTTGAGTGCCACGCCCCCGATCACGGCAATAACTATGGCGGCCACGCAGGCCATGATGAACATTTTCATTGATCGTTCCTCTCCCGAAGCAACAGGCCCTGACTATAGCAAATATGGAAGCGTTGCGAGCGCGTTCAAGAATCGAATGCCCACATCGAGCGCTCATGGCCATCTAGCTGTGTTGCAACGCAATGCGCTCTGCGCGGGCGGCATCTTCCGGCGTATTGACGTTAAAAAACGGATCGATCGGCCGGTCCGGCCAGTCGGCATGCGCGACGCCATGACGCGCCGTCCAGACCTCGATTTTGCGCAGGTCTTCCTCGGTCAACGCCCTGCGAAGATCCTGACGCAGCGCCACCGGCCATAACCCAACCACGGGATGGCGCCATTGGCCCGAACGCGCGCAGGCAAGCGGCACTCCCGTGCCCATCTGGCGGCGCGCCCTGTGCAGGCGTTCAACAAGGTCATCCGGCAGAAACGGGCAGTCCCCGGGCACGCTCACGATCCATTCAATTCCATTCTCCTGATTTGCAAGCCACTCAAGCCCGGCGAGAATTCCGGCAAGCGGCCCCGCAAAATCCGGCACCGTGTCGGGCACGACGGTCAGTCCGGTATCCTCGAAACGTTTCGGATCGCCATTTGCATTGATGATGATGCCGGTGCATTGGCCCGACAATGTTGCCAGCACCCGGTCAAGAATTGTGATCCCGCCGATCTCGATTCGGGCCTTGTCGCCCCCGCCCATGCGGCGGGCGAGCCCGCCGGCGAGGACAAGACCGAGGGTCGGCGGAACGGGCGCCGTCATCCCGGAGTGCCCGGCACAGCCGGCTTTCGCAACATGGTGCGCACGCTGGCGTCCTCCGGAACTCGCGTTTGAAGCCCGCATTTCGGGACAGCGACAGCTGAAACCTGAACGTTACTCATCATGCACCGCGGCCTTGCGACGGTGCTTGGCGCTTTCTTCTTCGACGGCAGACAAGTCCTGGTCAAAGACGATGCGGTCCTCGCCGGCAAGCGCGACAAAGCGTTTGCCGCGCGCGCGGCCGATCAACGTCAGATTTGCCTTCCGTGCCAGTTCGACGCCCCAGGCCGTGAAGCCCGAACGCGAGATGAGGATCGGGATGCCCATGCGCACCGTCTTGATCACCATTTCCGATGTCAGCCGTCCGGTCGTGTAAAAGATCTTGTCTGCGGCCGAAACCTTCTCCTTGAACATCCAGCCGGCAATCTTGTCGACTGCATTGTGGCGGCCGACATCTTCCATGTAGACCAGCGGTTCGTCGCGGTGCGCGAGCACGCAGCCATGGATGGCGCCCGCCTCAAGATAAAGCGAAGGTGTCGTATTGATTTTATGCGTCAGCGCATACAGCCATGAGGTGCGCAGCTCCGCTTTCGGCAATGACACCGTCTCCAGCGCTTCCATCAGGTCGCCGAATACGGTTCCCTGGGCGCAACCGGAGGTCTGTACCTTCTTCTTCAGCTTCTTCTCGTAGTTGGTCTTGCGTTTCGTTCGCACGACGACGACGGCGAGCTCTTCGTCATGATCGACGCCTGTCACGACATCGTCCGGCATCAGCATGTTCTGGTTGAGCAAGTATCCGACCGCCAGATATTCGGGGTAGTCGCCGATGGTCATGGCGGTGACGATTTCCTGGCCGTTGAGGAAAATCGTCAAAGCACGCTCCACGGTCACCGACGTATCGATCCGCGCGCCGGTCTGGTCGATGCCGCTCACGCGTTCGGTCAGCCGCGGGTCGAGCGGATTGGGCCGGATGATGTAGCTGTCGCCGTCTTTGCTCATCAATGCACTATAGCAGACATTTTGGCACAGCATGAAAACTGCCCAACTTAGGTGGGCAGCGGTGCTGGTTTTGTCCATATCTGCCGCCAATCTGTCACCATGAAAAGACGAAGACCGTTTCCAAGCGGCACGCCGCGGACATAGACTGTCGATCAACAAGAACGCCATTTCGGGGAGATGCCGGTCATGCTTCGCGCTACCAAGGACATCATATTGCCGACCACGATTACGGGCTCGTTGCCGCGGCCGAGCTGGTACACTCAAAATCTCGGCTCGCGCAGCTTCCTCGATGCAATGGTGAATAATCAATTCCGCGAGCAGTATGTCGATGCGGTATCGGTTTATTTGCACGAACAGGAAATCGCCGGGCTGGATATCGTCACCGACGGCGACGCCCATTTCGATTCCGATGTCGGCGGCCAAAGCTGGACCAATTACCCGCCGCGCCACATGGGTGGCTTCGACCATAATCCGCAGCCGACGCCCGCCGGCAAGGGCGGGTTGGGATTTCCGCCGGGCCACATCCTGCATGACTATCTCGAATCGCGAGTCATGCCGGGAATCGTGGGGCCGGTCACCCGCGGCGACCTGCAATACGCCGCAATGTTCAAGGTGGCGCAACGCATGACCAGGAAGCCGGTAAAGTTCGGCACGATCGGGCCCGAGCTCGTCGCCTTCGCCGTGCAGGACAAGCATTACAAATCGCTGAAGGATCGCATTCTCGCGATCACTGACGCGATCAATGCCGAGCTGCACGATCTTGCCGACGCCGGCTGCCCGGTGATCCAGTTCGAGGAGCCGCAAATCCACCTGCTGGCGGTGCGCAATATCGTGGACGACGTCATCAATCCGGCGTTCAGCCTTGAGGTATTCAATCGCACCGTAAAGGGCCTGCGGGCGAAGACAGAGGTCTGGTGCCACACCTGCTGGGGCAATCCTTCTCAGCAGCGCATGTTCAAGGATGTGCAGAGCTACAAGAACGCACTCGAGATGCTCAATAAGGTCGACGCCGACGTCATTACATTCGAATCGGCGAGCGCCGGCGGCATGGATCTCGAGGCCTTCGGCAAGGTCATCACCGACAAGAAAATCTGCATTGGTGTCATCGACCACCACGCGCTGCAGGTTGAACGGCCGGAGGAGATCGCAGAACATATCCGCCGCGCGCTCAAGCATATTCCGGTCGAGCGCCTGGTGCTTTCCTCGGATTGCGGCATGGGCCGGGAGGGCATGAGCCGCCGCCACGCCTATTACAAGATCGTGTCGATGGTGTTGGGCGCCAACATCGTGCGCAAGGAGCTCGGCCTGCCGCAGGCCGAATGCCTTGCCGCCGACGGCCGCTATTCGCTGGTCGTTCCGACGAAATAGGCCTGCGGCAGTAAGCTAATTCACAGGAATCCCGCGCGGGCGCGGGTTAAAATCTGCCTAACATGTTGCGTCCAAGCCGTGTGCCGGGTTTGGCGTGGTTTCAATGGCTGCCGGTATAGGTTGGCGATCGGGGGAGGGGTCGAGCCAGGAGGCTTGACCATGCGTTTGCGTTTTCTTGCCGTAGCCGCCGCGGTCACCGCCTGCGCGTCGCTGTATCTGCTGATGCCGCGCCCGTCGGCTCCGGCCGAACTTGCGACAGAGGCAACAGAGGCAGCAGCGGCCTCGGTCGACTTCGATGCGCTGCATGCGCAGGCCGCGGCCGCGCTGGAGTCCCTTGAGCAGTCGCGGGAGCGCCGCGTGGCCTCGGCCGCACCGATGTTTTGACTTCGCATCGGCCTATTCGACGCGTTTGATGGCGCCGTCAACCAAGCGCTCTCGTGGCTGAGCACCCGCGCGCATTTGTCAAAATCCGAATCGTCGGCCGCTGCGGGCTCAGTGATTGCGAACAACGCAAATGCCACCAGTGCCCTGCGTATCACGCGCTCGGATCGCCGGCATTCGGATAAAACAGTTCTTCGCCGTTGATCTTGTAGCTGGCGATCGTTTTTTGTCCTTCGGGGGAGATCAGCCAGTCGATGAATGTCTGGCCAAGGTCCTTCTTGACGTTGGGATGTTTCTGCGGATTCACCAGCATGACGCCATACTGGTTGAACATGCGCTTGTCGCCTTCGACCAGGATCTGGAGATCGCCCTTGTTCTTGAAATGGATCCAGGTGCCTCGGTCGGAGAGCACATAGGCGTTGCTCGCGCCCGCCGTGTTGAGCGCCGCGCCCATGCCCTGTCCGATCGATTTGTACCAGGGCCCCTTGTCCTTTTCGATGTCGATCGCCGCATCTTTCCAGAGCTTGAGTTCGGCAGTGTGCGTCCCCGAACGGTCGCCGCGGGAAATGAAGGGCGCCTGCTTGTCCTTGATGGTTTGAAATGCCTTGGCGACGTCCTTCATGCCTTTGAT
Organism: Pseudolabrys sp.; assembly: GCA_035691545.1. Lineage (GTDB taxonomy): Bacteria > Pseudomonadota > Alphaproteobacteria > Rhizobiales > Xanthobacteraceae > Pseudolabrys. The sequence goes on from DASSIT010000034.1 coordinate 39,226, forward strand.
CCCGGCGGGGTCGCTCTTCGGTCCGATCAGAACGAAGTCATTATACATCACGGGAAAGCGCTTTACCCCTTGGCCTTCAGCGAGAAATTTCTCTTCTTGAGCCTTGGCGTGCACGAAGACCACGTCGGCATCACCGCGTCGGCCGGTGTCGAGTGCCTGGCCGGTGCCTTGCGCCACCACTTTCACCGTAATGCCGGTTTTTTTGGTGAATAAGGGAAGCAGATATTCGAAAAGACCGGAGTCCTGCGTCGACGTGGTCGATGCGACGACAATGGATTTATCCTGCGCGAACGCAGGCGCGCCAAGCACGACGCAGCCGGAGACGATGGCGGCAATGAAACGACGGCGATTGAGCATGAGATCCTCCTTCACGTTTTTCTTTCTAGACGAGCAATTCGCCCGCAATGAACTTGCGGGCCTCATTCGTGCGCGGCGCTGCAAAAAACTCTGCCGCGGGCGTGTCTTCGACCAGTTGGCCGCGGTGCAACAGTACGATATTGCCGGCGAGGCGCCGGGCTTGGCCAAGATCATGCGTCGACATCACGACCTTGACGCCGCGTGCGCTCACCGAGCGCACGATGTCTTCGATCGCCTTGGTTGCCGCGGGATCGAGGCTGGCGGTCGGCTCATCCAGAAACAGGACCGCGGGGTCGCGCGCGAGGGCGCGGGCGAACGCCAGCCGCTGTTGTTCGCCGCCGGACAGGCGCCGCGCCGGCCGGCGATCGAGGCCGGCGAGGCCGACTTCGGCGAGGAGCATCACGCTGCGCTGGTGTCGGCTGTCGCGGGACACGCCGGCGGACGCCAGGGCATAACGGACATTGCCGGCCGCGCTGCGCCTGAGCATGACGGGCCGTTGAAACACGATCGCGCGTTGGCGAGGATGTGAGGTCTCTCGCCCGCCCCAGGTGATCAGGCCATCGCTGATGGGGATCAATCCCATGGCTGCGTGCAGAAGCGTCGTCTTGCCGGCGCCATTGGGGCCGACCAGCACCGTCGGACGGCCCGGCGCGATCGTGAGCGTTACGTCATCGAGGATAGTGACCGCGCCGGCGGCAACCCGGGCCGCGACGAACATGATCGGCAGATCGAGGGCGGGAGGGCGCATGCTCATCCCGCGTAGCGTTCGCCGGCCCGGCGTGCAGCCCAGGCCAGCGCGTTGATCGCGATCACAATCACGATCAGCACCATGCCGAGCCCGATCGCGAGCGGAAGATCCCCCTTGGAGGTCTCAAGCGCGATAGCAGTGGTCATCGTGCGCGTGAAACCGTCGATATTGCCGCCGACAATGATGATGGCGCCGACCTCGGCCGCTGCCCGGCCAAACCCAGCCAGCAGCGCGGTGACCAGGCTGAAGCGCGCGTCCCAGATGAGCGTGCCGGCGCGCCGCAGCGGTCCGACATTCATCGCGGTCAGCTCGGCCTGATATTCGACCCACAGGTCCTCGACCGTTTGCCGTGTCAATGCCGCGATAATCGGCGCCACCAGGATCGTCTGTGCGATCACCATGGCTTGCGGGGTAAACAGCAGGCCCCATTCCCCCAGCGGACCCGAGCGGGACAGAAGGAGAAATACCGCAAGCCCCACCACTACCGGCGGCAGGCCCATCAGCGCGTTGAGAAACACGACGAGGGCCTCGCGGCCGCGAAAGCGCGTGAGGGCCAGAAGTGCGCCCGACGGCGCCCCGATCACGGCCGCGAATAAAACGGCGCTGAGGCTGACCAGCAGTGAAAGGCGCACGATCGCGAACAGGCTGGGGTCGCCGGCCAGCACCAGCTGAAGCGCGGATCCATCACCCGTCATGGCAGTGTCGGGCTCCTTTCGGGTTTATGGGTGAGGGCTGGCATGTTTCGACTGTATTTCTAATCCATTTTGCGCATTGACTTCGGCAAGCGTCAATGATCGTAAATAATGCATGGTTATGCAAATTTATGCCGTCGGCAGACTGACATGCGACCTCGGGGGAGACGAGTTGTCAGCCAATTGACCGTGGTTATAGTGCGCGCCGCGCGCGGCTTTGCGGCTGGGTGCGTTCAACCGAAGAAGCTGGGCGGGCGCGTGACTTGTGCCTTGGTCGCGCAAGCGTATCCGGCTATTCGGCTTGCGATCAGGCCGGCAGCCCCGCGGAAGCGCGACGCGCACACGTCGCGTTCTCATGTAAAAGGGATGCGCCGTTGAAAAGTTTGGAGGGGTGGCCGAGTGGCTGAAGGCGCACGCTTGGAAAGCGTGTTTACGGGAAACCGTAACGTGGGTTCGAATCCCACTCCCTCCGCCACCTTCCTGGGCAGCATGTTCTCTAAAGGCAGGGACCAAGCTCAGAACCCGAGGTCCGGCCCTGACGAACTGCCAAACCTCTGAACCCTCTGCGGACGTTGCTGGGCGGTCGGGTGCTCTCTA
>DASSIT010000035.1:0-2870 GCA_035691545.1 Pseudolabrys sp.
GAACGACAAGATTCCGCCGGAGTAAATTGCGACCAGCATCGCAACACCGGTCAGCGACAGCGACGAAAGGATGTGTGCGGTTTCGTAGCGGCCGGTGCGGGACAGATAATAGACACTTAGAATCGGGGTCACGAGCCAGGCGAGGACGCCAAATTCAAGGGTGCCCGGAACGCCGCGGATCGCGAGATAGATTGGTAGGCACGCAAGCGCGACAAAACTGCCCATCAAGCGCGGGCCGATGAAGGCCCGGTGACGGGCCGCGGTCAACGCATCTTGTTTGGCCTCAGAGGGCACCAAGGCGTCGACATAATTCCATACTGGCGTGAGTAAACCCACCGTCCCTGTCACGTCCTCGACGCGCCCCTGTGCTGCTTCGGACCTTAGGCTAACGCGACTTAAGCGATGACTAAGGCCGCGCCCCAATGAGACGCTGATGGCGACGGCGAAGCAGGTTCGCGCGCGCGTCGGCCGCGATTTGCGGGGTCATGGTGAAATTTTGGTTGCCGATATTTGCGGATGGAACCGATCAGGGCACTTCGTTACCGATCCGGTAACCATGGGGAAATGCGGGAAGCCGCTGCAATTGAAGGGGAAGCAATATCGCTTAAAATTTTTGTCAAATGCGGATTTCTAAATGTTGACGAAAACCTTGGTCGATTTTGAGCAAAAGGCTCTCTGCTATCCCAACAACAGCTTCAGCCATCTCTGCTAGGTTTTATTTCAAAGGCGACGCATAAGCCGCCGGGGTAGTCACGGGTAGGGTCATGTTCTTTCTTTTGCGAATGGCGTTCTGGCTGGGCGTGGTTTGTGTGCTACTTCCAAGTGGCAGCAAATCGACGTCAACTGATGCGCAGGTCGACGCTTCGGAAGCCGTGACGATCGCCAGTGCCGCGGTTACCGACGTACGTGGGTTTTGCGAGCGCCAGCCCGACGCCTGCGTGACCGGAGGCAAGGTCGCCGTCGCGCTCGGTCATAAGGCCGAGGCAGGCGCCCGAACTCTCTATGAGTTCATCGCCAAGCTCCGCGAGAAATCTGCCACGAGCAACAAGGCGGAAAGACCGGTTATGGCCACAGGGGCCCAAGGTACATTGACGCCGACCGATTTAGCGCCGGCCTTCCACGCACCTGTTCCGCTGCCCCCGCGCCGCGATCCACGTACAAACGGACCTGCCGCCTGAATTGGGGGCTTTAAGGCGCGTGTTGCGTGCCGCGCGCGGCCTTCCTGCAGCCTATTTGCGCGCCCCCCTCTTTGGCCACGACGGCACCAAGTCTATATATGAAGCGTCATGACCACGATCGACGAGATCGTTGAGAATTTCGCCCTGCTCGACGAGTGGGACGACCGCTATCGCTATGTCATCGAGCTTGGGCGGACTCTGCCGCCATTGGCAGAGAGCGCCCATGCGGAAGCCAACAAGGTCCAAGGCTGCGCGAGCCAGGTCTGGCTGCTCACGCACGTGAAACCGAACGGCCCGACCGGTCCCGTCCTTACGTTCGAGGGCGATAGCGACGCACATATCGTACGCGGCCTGATTGCTATCCTGTTTTCGGTCTACTCCGGCAAACGTGCGCGTGAAATCCTGTCAATCGATGCGTTGAAGCTGTTTGATCAACTCGGCCTGAAAGAGAATCTCACGCCGCAGCGGTCCAATGGCTTGCGGGCGATGGTGGAGCGTATCCGGGCGGAGGCCGGTGCCGCCCTCGCTACGGTGAGTTAGTCAGGCCAGATCAACTCTGAAAGAGGCTCCGTCGGCGAGCCAAGTGCGAATACGCGCGCGCGACGGGCCGCGCGCTTGCGCCGCAAAGCCATAGTGGCGAGCGAGACGCTCGAGCGCAAGCTGTAGAACGACTTTTCCGGAGCGGACCGGCCAGGCGCGTTCTCGTTCGACGTCTTCGAGCCGTTTTAGAAAGCAGCAAACGTCAAGCAACAGTCCGGAAAATTCGGGTTCGACCGCGTCGAGCGCCTGATGGACGCGTTGACGTGCGGCGACCATGGTATCTGTCGCCGCGCCGGCACCGGCAGCGCCCGTCTGGCGCGGTGACGCCAACGGATTCGACCAATTGGAGGTCGTATTCGGCATCAGATGGGCATGGGTGAAGTCTTGCCGCAGCCGTTCGCCAGCCTGAAATTGATGGGGTTCGACCAGAGCTCGCCCGTCGCGCCCGCGCCGGCGCGCAAGCCAAATCAGGGGACTTTCATTTTCATCGACCACGACCCGGGCATGGCCGACGTCTGTGTCGATCCGACGTTCGCCCAGCGCGAGATGCCGGGCGCGATAGGCACCGATGTCCGGCCGCTCCGCATCCGGCAATCGCGGAGCGCGTTTACGCAATTTCCTTCTCATCGAAGCAGCCGTGTACGCGTAAATGCGCCGAGAACATCCTCCAAAGCCTGCAGGAGCGCATCGGTGCGAGGATTGTCGCGCCGATCTTCGACCACGCGGCACGCATGCGCGACCGTGGTCCGGTCGCGATGAAACATGCGGCCCGCCGCGCTGTAATTCAGCCCCAAAACCACATGCGTGAGATACATCGCAACCTGCCGGGCGAAGGCGGCCGAGGCGCGACCACGTGATCGGGCGCACATTTGTTCCGGCGATACTGCAAAACAAGCGGCGACGACATCCTGGACAAGGCGGCACACAGTGCCTTCGTCGGCACCGGGCAGCCAGGTTGGCGGCCGGTGCAGGATTGTTGTTTCGGTGATGGTCACGGGCGATCTCCTGTAGGAATATATACCTACATTATCGCCTAGACTCAAAGACGGGGATAAATTTTTAGTTGCCACTAAATAACTGATATATTTAATTCTTTTATCGCAAGCCTCGACAGGAGGCAGAAGACCATCCACAGATTTAGGAATTTATACC
>DASSIT010000036.1:0-4665 GCA_035691545.1 Pseudolabrys sp.
TTCGTGCTTTGAACGCGTCAGCGCACGACAAGAACGCCGGTCGTCTCCTGGTGAAAATCGTCGAAGAAATTATAGCGGCCGGCTTCGAGCGGGCGCAGACGGATAATCCCCTCGCCGTTTCCGGTCACGACTTTTTCAACACGGAGGGTCACGCTTTCGAATTCCATCGGCGTTGAATCGAGATTCTTCACGTGGAGCTCGATCGGCACCTTGGCCGGCGCCTGAACCTCGGCCGGCTGAAAGCGGTGGTTTTTTACACTGACGGCGACAATCGCTGCCTGCTGGGCGACCGCCGGCAAGCCTGTCGTAAGAAAAAGACCTGCGGCGAGCGATACAATCAATCGGGTCATGAGAACGGCTCCGGCTAGAATTCGACGGCCACTTTTAGCTTGGCGCGCTGGCGAGAAAATTCGGCGAGATTGAGTCTTGCCCCCGGATCGTCGACGTCGTGGCCCGTGACCTGCCAATTCCAGGCGGCAGTCATGAACATCTTGGGACCGAGTTGAACGTAGAACGTCGGGCCGAGATAGACGGCATCGCCGGTAAAGGTGTTGAACCAGGTCCCGTCATAGTGACGCAGATACCAAATCTCTGCGCCGACGAAGACCGAAGGAACCACGCGGTACGACATGGCGGCGGAAATGCCGCCGGTCGATTCCTTCTCCCAGCCGGCGCCGACGTGGTCGGGGTCGTGCGTTGCCTCCGGCTCGTAGAGGAGATTGGCGCCGAGGTAGAGACGGTTCTTGATCAGTTCGAGGTCAGCATTGAGCTTGAGCTCCAGCTCGAAATTTGTGACGCGCGCGCCGCCTGTTTCATCGACGCGCCGCCATTCCGGCTCGGCCGACAGCGTGATCGCGAGCGGCGACGAAGGGCCGCGGTCAAGCAACAGGTAACGCATCTCGCCGAACAGGCCTGCGAACGCGATCTGGTTGCGGTCATCCAGGCCGGTCACGTTTTTTATGCTGTGCCCCGAAACCAGCGGGCCCAGCTCGAACTGCACGTACTGGTTCGGCGTGAATTCGTATTCGAGCTTGCTTTCGCTCGCCCAATAGCGCCCGTCGCGTTTTCCGATCCGGGCAACCGTATCGACGGAAAATTCCTTCTCGCCCTCAAGCCCAATGCCCGAGCCTTCCGTGAAGCCGAATATGTACTTCGTTTCGACGTCGCGATAGACGGCGGAATTGTCCTGGGCGCACGCGACAAACCCGCTTGAGACAATAACAGGCGCGGCAAAAATAATCGCGCGCGCGCAACGGGCTTCGATCATTTCCATTTCCTCATATGCCGGGTTCAAGGCCCGGCAATCAGGTTACGAAAGCCCACAATGAAAATTTTGGCGCGGGAGTCAATGCGCGCCGCAAACATTAGAATCTTCTAGTTCAGAGATGTTCTAATCCGGAGACATTCTAAGGTGAAATTCGCGAATGCGTTACCGCACCACCAGCACGCCGGTGCTTTCCTGATTGAAGTCGTCATAGAATTCGTAACGGCCGGGCGCCTGCGGCTTGATCTCCACGACGCCTTCGCTGTTTCCGCCAATCACCTTCTCGATGTGCAGGCTGTCGCTCTCGAATTCCATGCGCCCTGAATCGAGATTCTTGACCCGAAGCTGGATGGGCATATTGGCAGGGGCATGGATTTGCGCCGGGTGGAAGCGGTGGTTCTTCACGCTCACGGTGACGCTGACAGGCTGCTGCGCGTCCGCGCACGGAAATGCAGTCGAGGCAAGAAAAAGACCGACCAATGCCGTCTTCCTAGCTGTCGCCCGCATGCGTGTTCTCCCGGTTCCGGCGCCGGCAGCCAAAGGCCGGCGCCATGGCCCAAGAACCCGTCGGTCCTGGATTAGGTTCCAAACGCCGCGACTGCGCGGCAAGGAACTATGGAGCTATGGAGCCGTGGACCCGCAAATCAATGAATCTCGGGCTCGGGAATTTCGCCGAGCGGCGCGAGAAAGTCGAAATCGCATCCTTCGTCCGCCTGCCCGATGTGCTGCGAATAGAGCGCGCCGTAGCCCCGCGGATAGCGCGCCTCCGGCTGCTTCCAGGCCGCGCGCCGGCGGGCGATCTCGTCCTCGGCCACATGCAGGTGGATACGGCGCGCGTGCACGTCCACCTCGATCTCGTCGCCGGTCTCAACAAAAGCGAGCGGCCCGCCGACGAAGCTTTCCGGCGCGACGTGGAGGATGCAGGCGCCGTAGCTTGTGCCGCTCATTCGTGCGTCGGAAATGCGCAGCATGTCGCGCACGCCCTGCTTCACCAGTTTCTTCGGGATCGGCAGCATGCCCCATTCGGGCATGCCGGGGCCGCCCTTCGGGCCGCCATTCTTGAGGACAAGGATGTGGTCCGGCGTGACATCGAGATCGTCGCGTTCGACTTCGCGCGCCATGTGGCTGTAGTCCTCGAAGGCAATCACCTTGCCGCGGTGGCGCAGCAGCCGCTTTTCCGCGGCGGAGGGCTTCATCACGCAACCGCGCGGCGCAAGATTGCCGGTGAGCACCGCTGTCGCGCCCTCTCTCGACACCGGGTCCGAAAGCGAGTGTATGACGTTGCGTTTGTAGACCTCGGCGCCCGCGATGTTGTCGCCGATGCTCTTGCCGGTCACCGTGAGGCAGGACAGGTCGAGCGCGCTGCGGAGCTCGGCCATCAGGGCCCGCAACCCGCCGGCGTAGAAAAAATCCTCCATCAGAAGTTCGCCGGACGGGCGCACATTGGCGAGCACCGGGATCTCGCGCGAGATTTCGTCGAAGCGTTTCATGTCGAGCTTGAGGCCGGCGCGGCGCGCCATGGCCACGACATGGATGATCGCGTTGGTCGAGCCGCCCATCGCCATGTGCACGCGGATGGAATTGTCGAAAGCCGCCGGCGTCAGCACCTTTTCCGGCGTCAGGTCGTCCCACACCATTTCGACGATGCGCCGGCCGGCGGCGGCGCACATGCGCGGATGTGCGGCGTCCGCTGCGGGGATCGATGAGGCGCCGGGCAGCGACAATCCCAATGCTTCGGCGATTGCCATCATCGTCGCCGCCGTCCCCATGACCATGCAGGTGCCGAACGACCGCGCGATGCCGCCTTCGAGCTCGGCCCAGTCGGCTTCGCTGATGCGGCCGGCGCGTTTCTCGTCCCAATATTTCCAAGCGTCGGAGCCGGAGCCGAGCTCGTGGCCGCGCCAGTTGCCGCGAAGCTGCGGCCCCGCCGGCACATAAATCGCCGGCAGACCCATGCTGATCGCGCCCATGATCAGCGCGGGCGTCGTCTTGTCGCAGCCACCCATGAGCACCGCCCCGTCGATCGGATGGCTGCGCAGAAGCTCTTCCGTCTCCATCGCCAGCAGATTGCGATAGAGCATCGTCGAGGGTTTCACGAACGGTTCCGACAGCGACATCGCCGGCAGCTCGACCGGGAAGCCGCCGGCCTGCAGCACGCCGCGCTTCACATCCTCCGCGCGAGCGCGCAGGTGCGTGTGGCAGAAATTGATGTCGCTCCAGGTGTTGATGATGCCGATGACCGGCTTGCCGCGAAAATCGGCGGCGTCGAATCCGCCCTGCCGCAACCGCGCGCGGTGGCCGAAGGCGCGCAGATCGTTGACGCCCAGCCAACGGTGACTGCGCAGGTCTTCGGGACGTTTACGTAAAGTCATTCGCACCCATGCAGGCCGGCCCGCTAGTCGATCGACAGGTTGGCGGCGTGCACCACTTTCTCCCACTTGGCGGTTTCGTCCGCGACAACCTTTCCGAAATCGGCAACGGAACCGGGAATTGGTGTTCCGCCGAGGTCCCTGAGCTTGGCGACCATCGCCGGATCCTTCAGCGCCGCGTTGACCTCCTTGTTGAGGAGCTCGACGATTTCCTTCGGCGTCCCGTGCGGCACGCCCAATCCGAAAAACGCGCTGGCTTCATAGCCGGGCACCGTTTCCCCAACAGTCGGAACGTCGGGGAGCTCTTCCGAACGCTTGGCCGTGGTCACGGCCAGCGCGCGCAGCTTGCCTGCCCTGATGTGGCCGATCGAGGACGGCAGGTTGTCGAACGTGACCTGCACCTGGCCGCCGAGCAGATCGGTGAGCATCGGCGCCGAGCCCTTGTACGGCACGTGCGTCATTTTCGTTCCGGTCATCATCTTGAAGAGCTCACCAGAGAGATGGATCGAGGTTCCGTTGCCCGACGAAGCGACATTCACCTTGTCCGGGTTTGCCTTCACGTAGGCGATGAACTCGGCGACGGTCTTGGCCGGCACGGACGGATTGACTTCCATCACGTTCGGGATTCGGATGATTCCCGCGACCGGATCGATATCGCGCAGGAAGACGAACTTGAGATGCTTGTAGAGCGTCGCGTTGATGGTATTGGCCGGATTGACGAGGATCATCGTGTAGCCGTCAGGCGCGGCCTTGGCGACGGCGTCGGTTGCGAGGTTATTGCTGGCGCCGGGACGGTTCTCGACGATGAACTGCTGGCCGAGCCGCCGGCTGAACCAGTCCGCGAGCAGCCGCGCGACGATGTCGGTCGAACCGCCCGGCGGATAGCCGACATAAATGTGCGGCTGCCGGGTCGGATAATCGAGCGCGTTGGCGTTGATGGTCGGAAGAGCAGTGCAAGCCGCCACGAGGCCCACACCCCAGAGAAATTTGGATACCCGCTGCAACATTGACACCCTCCCCCTTGCTTCTTTG
>DASSIT010000037.1:0-5952 GCA_035691545.1 Pseudolabrys sp.
TTCAAGCAATTGCTTCTTCAAAATACCCCAACTACCTCAACGTCGCGATCGGTGTGGGTACGTTTATGGCTCTTGCTGCTCCGCTTGACGGGGCATCCCGCGCAGGAATTGCTCGACGCGAATACGATAGCTCGATCCCGACATCTCTTCATCGGGGATATCAGACGGCGGCGCAGCTGTCGCATCGGCTTTGGTTGCTTTCGCCGAATCCGCAGGCTTGGTGATTCCCTCCTCGATACGGTCGATGAGATACGGAAAGAACGGATTGGAAGATGCTCGCAGGAGAGCGTCGAGGCTGGCAATTAAAACGTCTCGCTCGCCGCGCGGCGATAATGTGCCGAGGTGCAATCCGAAATTCTCCGAAGGATCCGGTGCCAGCCCGTAGAGCGAGTCCGCCATCGGGAAAGGCAGAGCAACATGCGAGAGCGAGTAAAGGCCGGGCGGATAGTTCAAGCCGAGGGCGCGGTCTTGCGACGTAACTTCGCCCGCCTCAACGGCGCGTTCTACTTCCTCTCCGCTCGCGACGTCGGCATTCGTGATCACTGTCGTGCGATAGTTGCGAGCGCGGCCCGGCAGGAGACGGGAAAGCGCGGTATCCGCAGAAGGTCGCAGCAAGGGGCCAAATTTGACGGTTCGGTTCACATCGAAAAGGACGATCTCGCTGCCGTTTTTCGGCAAGCGAGCATAGAGCGCGTTGACGATTGCGGGCGTACTGACCGTGAAATCCATTACAGATTGGAACGTGAGAATTGGCGGCAATTGGTTCAATTGACCCGTGCGGGCAAATCGAGCGATTTTCCGCTGCACAACTTGAGTCAAATCAAAGGATTGGACCGCCGCATCCACTGGGAAGGAATTGTATTTGAATGGGTTGAATTCAGGCAGAATTCCAAGCCATGCGGCCTTGTAGAAAGCCGGGAAAAAGGCCGGAAGAGCGGCAAGACCCGCAAATCGCGCGAAGCGCGTGATCCCGATCATCGGCGAGATGAGTACGACACGCTCGACCTGCATCTGATTTGGGTCAGAGATCGCGTCGAGCGCATAGTTGGTAGCGAGCGCCCCACCATTGGAGAATCCGACCAGGTGCACGCGCCCCGAATTTCCGACATACCGGCGCGCCTCACGCATGGCAAGCCGCGTCGCCGCGACCCAATCCTGCCACGTCGCTTCGGTCAATCCCGCGGGAACCGTGCCATGGCCCGGCAATCGTATCACGATGGCGACGAATCCATGGCGGCGATAGACTTCCGCGATATGGCGTTGACTGTAAGGTGAATCGGTCAGCCCGTGCAGCAATACGGCGGCGCCGATTGGTGCGCCTTCGGGCTGAAGAACGAACGAGCGATTGAAATCTCGCGCAAAACGCCCAGGGTAGGCAGGGCTTTCATCGAAATATCGATTGGAAGCAATCCGGGCAGCCGGATCGATCTTCAGTGTCACTTCGGATCGTACGTCCTGGAATATTTTCTGTTCGCGCGCCAGATACCCATTCCAATCGGAGCGATCGAGGTCGCTCGCATGCATCTCGTCTGGTACGTAGGTGTGCCAAAGCGCGAGAGGTGGACCGCCTTGCACGTCATAAATGCGCACAGCGAGGATCGTCACGATCGCAATGACCAGGATGATCGTCGCCCACTTCGTGAGTGAGATTAATCGCTTGCGCATTGGTGTGCCTGCTCGGGTAGATCAACTCTTACCTGGTCTTGTGAGTCTCCGCTGCTAGTGCGCTTTCACAAGGCCTCGCAAGCCCGCGCGCTGAACCGCTTCGGCGAGAACTCCATTCGTCTGCACGTCCTCGACAAAATGGCGCAGATACTCCAGCCCCGCCTCGCGTCCCCTCGGAATCGCAAAGCCAAGGTGTTCTTCGCCCCATCGACCGTCGAGGACCCTTGAGCCCGGCATCTCGTCGGACATCTGAAACAAGGTCGGCTTGTTGGTTGCGTAGGTGTCGATCTCGCCGTGTCCGAGCATTTCGATGGCGCGTCTATAGTTCTGGGCAGGCACCACGGTCGCGTTTGGCAGCAATTTCGGAATCGTGCCCTGCGACGTGCTGCCTTGCGTGACGCCGACCCGAATCCCCTGCCGTTGCACATCGGCAATGCTTGTCACGGAAGAACCGGCTGCCACGAGATAGCCAAGCTCGATTGTCAGAAGCGTCGGACTGAACGTCACCACGGCGGCTCGGGCGGCCGTAGAGTTGCTGATCGTCAAATCGACCTCGCCCGCTTTCATGCCTTCGATCACGTCCGAAATCCGCTGGTAGTTGACCTGCTCGAAAGCAACGCCGAGGCGCTTTGCGAACTCTTGGCCGAGATCGAAACTCAAGCCATGGGTTTCGCCGGTCTTTTCATCGCGAACCATGGAGGTAGGGCTGCCGGGATAGACCCCGACGCGCAGTTTGCCTTTCGGAGCTAGTATTTCCCGCATATCCTGAGCGCTCGCGCCGGTGAATACTGAGGCCGCCATTATCGCCGCCAATGCTATTCTCATAATACCAGGACACATGGTTTTTTCTCGCAGATCGAGAACTTGATTGAAATGGCATCGCCAGGGGCGATCCGAGATCTCCTGCAAGGGCGAGGTGTGAGCCTAGTCTGCCGACAAATCGATTCGACCAAAAGCATCCGGCACTAAAGCGTCACCACAATCTTGCCGAGATGCTTGTTGGCTTCCATGTGCTCGAACGCCTTGCCGATGTCGTCGAAGGCAAACACCTTATCTACGGGCAATTGCAGCTTGCGCGATTCCACGGCGCCCCAGACGTCCTTTCGGACTTTGTCGAAGATCTCGCGGATCTCTTCCATGGTGCGGGTGCGGAAGGTGACGCCGACATAGTCGATGCGGCGCGCGGCGTGCAGATCAAAATTGAAATCGGCGTGCGTGCCGCCCAATCGGCCGACATTGACGATGCGGCCCTTTACTTTGGTCGCTTTCAGATTTTGGCTCGCGACGTTGCCTGAAATCTGATCGACGATCAGGTCCACGCCTTCGCCTGATGTCGCCTGCAGCACAGAATCGACCCAGGTCGGGTCGGACGAATCCACCGCAAGGTCGGCGCCGAATTCCTTCAGCCGTCCGCGCCGCGCCGGATCGGTCGACGAGCCGACGACAAGTTTTGCGCCCTTGAGTTTGGCGATCTGCAGACCCATCAAGCCGACGCCGGAGCTTGCGCCTTGAATCATCACCGTCTGCCCCGCCTGCAACCCGCCGACGGTCACGACCGCATTGTGCATGGTGGTGAGCGCGACCGGCAGCGTGCAGGCATCTTCGAAATTCATGTTGGAAGAGCAGCGAAACAGCCTGCCGTGATCGGCAAGGGTATATTCGGCGAAGGCGGCCGCGCCCGAGCCCATCACCTTGTCGCCAACCTTGACGCCTTTCGCTTCGGGCCCGAGCTCGGCGACTTCGCCCGCCCATTCCATCCCGAGCACGGTGCCGACCCCTCCGGCGCTGCCGTGGACGTGACCCTTGGTCATGCCGAGATCAGCGCGGTTGAGCCCGCAGGCGCGCACGCGAATTAACACCTGCGTGCCCTTGGGAGAGGGTTTGGCAACTTCGGTGATAGCGGCGCCGCCGGCGCCATAGACATAGGCCTTCATGTCATTATTCCTGATTGCGGTGCGGATTGCGTCTATTCGGCGGCCTGACGGCTATTCTGCGATAACATGCTTCCGAGGCGGGTGCGGATGATGGCTTCAGCCTCGCGCATGATGCGCGACACCAGCTCGGCGCAGCTTGGGATATCGTGGATCAATCCCTGAACCTGTCCGGCTGACCAGATGCCATGGTCGGCATCGCCATTGCCGTAGACCACCTTGCCGCGGGCACCCGCAACGAGATCGCGAACCTGATCGAAGGTGGCGCCTTCCTTTTCCATGGCGACGACTTTGGTGCTTACGGCGTTTTTGGCGACACGCGAGGTGTTGCGCATGGTGCGGAAGATCAGCTCGGTTTCGCGCTCGTCATTGGCGACGATCTTTTCCTTGATCCTTTCGTGGATCGGGCTCTCTTGGGTAGCCATGAAGCGCGTTCCCATGTTGATGCCGTCGGCGCCAAGGGCAAGAGCCGCGACCAGCCCGCGGCCGTCGCCAAAACCTCCAGAAGCGATGATCGGAATTTTTACCTTGTCGGCCGCAACCGGAATCAGGATGAGCCCGGGGATATCGTCCTCGCCGGGATGGCCCGCACACTCAAAACCGTCGATCGAAATCGCATCGACCCCCATGCGCTCTGCCGACAGCGCGTGACGGACGCTGGTGCATTTGTGCACGACCACGATGCCGTGCTTCTTGAACTCGGTAACGTGGTCCTGCGGCTTGTTGCCGGCGGTCTCGACGATCTTGATGCCGCTCTCGATGATGGCCTGACGATATTCGGCGTAAGGCGGCGGCTTGATCGCGGGCAGAATGGTGAGATTGACCCCGAACGGCTTGTCGGTGAGATCGCGACAGCGCGCGATTTCCTTTGCGAGATCCTCCGGCGTCGGCTGGGTGAGGGCGGTGATGAAGCCTAGCGCGCCGGCATTGGCGACAGCTGCGACCAATTCGGCGCGCCCGACCCACTGCATGCCGCCCTGGACGATCGGATGCTCGACGCCGACGAGCTCGGTGAATCGTGTCTTGATCATCGCTGCGCCCTGATTGTTGCTTTGGAGGGGCAGGATGCCGTCGCGTTCGGCAAAAGTCTATGCCGCGGCGCTAACGTATGTGCCTGAAAACCGAGAGCACAAATCATTGGCGCCCCGAAAACGACTTTCGGAGCCGGAGCAATTCTCGGCTGGAGAAGCGCGTATGTCAGGCCGCGGCGTGCGTTGTCGCCGTTTGATCGAACGCGGCCGAAATATCGCGCATGCTGACCACGCCGCACAGGCTGTAATCATCGATCACAGGCAAATGGCGGATATGGTGCTTGTTCATGAGATGGCGAACATCTTCGAGCGTGTCGTTCGAAGTGCAGGACACCAGCTTCTGAACCGAGATCAGCTGCGACACTTTCATGTTGATGCCGGCGGCACCGTGTTCGGCGATGGCGCGCACGACATCGCGCTCGGTGAACATGCCGACGCAGGTATTTCCTTCGGTGCGGACAACGTCCTTGACCGCAAGCGCGCTGACATTGCTGGCGCGCATCAGCTGGGCGGCGATGCCCACGGTTTCGTTCATTCGAATGGTGGCAATACGCGCGGTCTTTTTGCGCAGGATGTCTCCGACTTGCATCGAGAAGCTCCTTCTAAACTAAGCCGCATGACGCGTGTTTTGGCTAAGCGTAGTTTGGTATACAAAATGCCAATTGTCAATTCGATTTCGATTGAAAACGTGAGAAGAAAGCGGCAGCAAGATTGACGTTTCTGCGTTACCGGGCAGGATCGGTCCGCGGCAGGCAGGTTCCAAACCCGGCTCTTGTATTTTGTATTCCAGAAGGTCGCGCCCAAATGCGCGCCTGTTCGATCAGCGGCGGTTGTAGCCCTACGCCACCTTGGGCTGCTCGCCGTCGCTGCTGCGCCTATTCCGCCGCTTGCGCCACAGCCTTCTGCCTTTCCGCGGCACTCATCCGCATCGGCCGGACGACAAACAAAGCCAACACCACCACGATAATATTCATGATCGATGCGACCACAAACACTGAGTGCCAGCTGCCTGTATATGATTTCAGCACGTTAGCCAGCGGAACGACAAAGGCTGACGTTCCCTTGGCTGTGTACATAAGGGCGGTGTTGGTCGTGGCGTATTTCGGGCCGAATATATCGGTGGTGGTTGAGGGGAATAGACTGAAGATCTCGCCCCACGTGAAGAAGACAGTCGCGGCGCTGATCACGAATGCCCACGGCGTCGAGCCGGCCGTCCCAAGCAGCCAATAGGCGGCGGCTCCCAGACTAAACGCGATCGCCATGGTATATTCGCGGCCGATCTGGTCCGACACCCAGCCAAAGAACGGCCGGGCACCGCCATTGCA
>DASSIT010000038.1:0-31908 GCA_035691545.1 Pseudolabrys sp.
AGGACGAGTCTGGCGCGACCGCCATTGAATATGGCCTGATTGCCGCTGGCATTTCGGTCGTGATCATCGCCGCGGTGCAGACCGTGGGTACCAACCTCAATGCGACGTTCACCGCGATTGGTACGGCGCTTAAGTAATCGAACACACATCAGCTGATGTGACAGAAGCCGCCGGCAACGGCGGCTTCTTGCTTTTGAGGGTCAGGCGCCCGCCGGCCCCGGGTGAAATCTGGATACAGCGGCGATGCCTATCGCGACAAAGGCAACCAATGTTCCAACCTGGGCCATCAGGAACGGCGGCTCGGACTGGGTCGGCGAAAGCGCGTGCAGCAGCGATATTTTTTGGAACGATTGCACGATCAAGACCAGCACGTTCAGGTAAAGGGCCAGGACGGCGGCCGTCACATAGGTCGAGCGCCAGGCGCCGGTCAAATGTTTCAGGTACAGCGCGAACCCCGCTACCGCCAAAACAGCAATTGAGACGGCACCGGTGCCGAGTCCCGGCGTAAAGCCGTGTATTGGAAACATAAACCCCGTAACGCTCGTCAGAATGGTCGTCACCAGAAATAGCCACGTCCATAGCGGCAGCCTGTGTGCGCCGAGCATCCCAATAACCACGACGAGGCCGCTGACAATCGCGATCAGGGAGATGGCAACGTGGACGATTGTGAAGGTGTGGAACGAAAGGCCGATGATCATGACGCGTCTCCGCCACAGAAATGAAAATTCCGGTGCGCGCAATTTCGCGCAACTTTGTGACGCCAGCAAATAAGACAATGAAGCTCGTTACCGCCTAACGGTTGGCGTGGCTCCAGGGCGCAATACGCCGTCCAATCCATTTCAACATCGTGGTAAGCGAGACGCCCAGAACCATCAATACGATGACGGGCACGAAGGTTTTATCCATTGCGAAAATGTTGGCGTATTTGGTGATCATGAAACCCAGGCCGGAGATTGTGGTATAGAACTCCGCGATGATCATGCCGATCAGACCGCGGCCGATCGCGAGGCGGACGCCCGCGATGATGTAGGGTACCGCGAACGGCAGCAGCACGTCCTGCCACATCTTCCATTCACTGGAACGGAAGGACTGCGCGACTTCCAGCATGCCTTTGTCACATTCGCGCACTCCCTGATACGTGTTGATCAAGATTGGGAATACTGCGAACAGGAAAACGACAATGATCTTGGCTTTCAGGTAAATGCCGAACCACAAGACCAGCAACGGGACGACCGCCACCAAAGGCGTTGCATAGAGCGCGTTGATCGGCAAATCGAGAGCCCAATCGAGCCAGCGAATGCGCGCCATGGCGACGCCAAGCGGAATGCCAACGGCAATCGCAGTGATCAAACCGTAGATCATGACCTCCAGGCTCTGGCCGAGAAAATACGGCAGCTCACCGGAAGCCGTCGTCTCATAGAATGCGAGCGCGATCTTGCTCGGATAGGTGAAGAAAATCGGGCTGATATGTGGCCCAACGATTTCCCAAACGATCAGAATGACGGCGACAAACCCATATCGGTAGAGAGCCGCTTTCTCCCACCAGGGTGACTTCACCACTATTTGGACCTGAGGGTCAGCAGCTACGGCGCCGCTATGAACCTGATGTGCAATGGTCATCGTCATCCTTTCTTTGGGCTTCCGTCGGTCCGTCCCGCTCGGCAGGTGCCGCCACGAAGGCGGGCACCTGCCAATTCGGTCGGCGGCAGCTTCAGAACGCCGCCGTCGGGCAAACCGGCCCTTTCCATTCGCCGAGCTGCGCGATCGCCTTCTTGGCGAATGTCGTGTCTACGACGTCATCGTAGCTTGGCGTCTTTCCTTCCTTGATGTTGCCGATCTTTGTCATCAGCTGAGCGGTGAAGTTCACGCGCTCGGGACTGAGGCCGCTATTGGCATCCCAGATGCACTGCTTGACGAGAAAGTCGAAACTTTCGGCCAGTACTTTTTCGGGATAGCCCGTCTGTTTGACAAGGATCGGAATGATCTTGGCCCTGTCGGAATACATTGCGCGGGTCGCTTCAATATTGGCGGTAACCATCGCCTGGACGATCTCTGGTTTCTCCTTGATCGTCTTTTCGGTCGCCGAAAGGAAGGTATAGAGCGTCTTCGGTTGCAGTTCCCACATGCGCGCAATTGCGTGCAGATCGGGCACCTTGGTCTTGGCAAACATTTCCTGCTCGACGTGCAGGATGGCGGTATCGACCTGGTTCGCGACGAGTGCCGGAACGTCTTCACTTGCGATCGTGACGAAATTGACGTCTTTCGGATCGATCTTTGCAGAGCGCAAGACACTGCGGCTGAGGATGTCGGCAAATCCGCCGGGCTCCTGGATGCCGATGCGTCTGCCCTTGAGATCAGCCATCGTCTTGATATCGCTGCGCACCACCATTGACGCCTCGAATTTGGGCAGATTGGCGGAGAGCGCTTTCACCGCGGCTCCATTGGAGCGGCCGATGATCGTCGGCGCGCCCGGTGTCAGCCCAAATTCAATATTGCCGGCCAGAAGAGCGCGGTAGACCTTCACGCCATCGCCAAGCGACACGATGTTTACGTCAAGGCCGGCTTTTTTGTAGAACCCAAGCTCCTTGGCGACGATCACCGGCATATGAACGATGTTGGGCGGCGACGTGGGAATCCCGACCGTGATCTTGGTTTGCGCGTGCGCGGCAGCCGGCAAAGCCAGCGCGGCAGCCAGCAATACCAGCGGTTTTTTGAATCCAAGCATTTTGGTTCCTCCCTGAATTTTTTGTCGTTGTCGCGTTAGCTCGCTTTTGAGCGCGTGGGATTTTGCCCCATCGTCGTTCCAAAAACAACGAAGCCCGCCCGTTTAGTCCGGGCCGGTATGCGGCCTTTGACCGCCGGTACCGGCAAAGGTTAAGGCAATTGGCTGGAACAAGGCAGCCCTTGCAATCATGGCGGAATTCGTCGTCGATTTCGGAAAAACCGGATTAGCGGCACAATCTGATGGTCGGCTGGACGCGCCGGCCTTTCGCCGCAATCATGAGCCGATCTGGTCCGCGATCGCAGATTACCTTTCGGCGCAGACCGGCGACATCCTGGAAATCGGGAGCGGCACCGGCCAGCACGCCGCGGCTTTTGCGGCTCGCGCGACGCGGCTGACCTGGTGGCCAAGCGATATTCACGACTCTCATCTCCAGAGTATTGCCGCATGGCAGGCCTATGCGGGCCTTGAAAATCTCAGGCCGCCGCAGCGGATAGACCTTGCCGACCCTTTGTGGACGTGGACCGGCGATACCGGCAGCGCGGGGCCGCTCGTGGCCATCCTGTGCATCAATGTGCTGCACATATCGTCATGGCGGATTGCCCAGAATCTGTTCGCGGGCGCCGGGCGATACCTGCGCGGCGGCGGGCGGTTGTTCATTTACGGCCCCTTCAAACGCGATGGCGCCCATACTGCGCCGAGCAATGAACGCTTCGACGCCGCTCTTCGGGCGGAAAACCCCGAATGGGGCGTGCGGGATATTTCCGATTTGAATGCACTCGCGTTGGGCAGCGCCCTCACGCAGGCGGAAGTTTCGCCCATGCCGGCCAATAATCTGGTACTGGCCTTCGCGCGTCCGCTTCGGCAGAATTCAACCGGCGGCGTCAGGACAAAAAGACCTTAGCCATGCAAGCCGAACCAATTCACGACATCGCACATCTTGGCCATGTCGAACTGCTGACTCCGAAGTTCGAAGAAAGCCGCAGGTTTTTCATCGACGTGATGGGGATGACCCAGAGCGGCGAAAAGGATGGCAGCGTCTACCTGCGCGGCTGGGACGATTACGAGCGCTATTCGCTCAAGCTTACGGACTCGAAAACCTCCGGTCTCGGCCATGCGGCATTCCGCACCCGCTCACCGCAGGCTCTGGAGCGGCGTGCCGCGGCGCTTATGGGGTCGGGGTTCGACGTGGGCTGGACGGATGGCGATCTCGGACACGGCAAGTCCTTCGTCTTCAACGATCCGGACGGCCACAGATTCGAGATCTACTACGAGACCGAATGGTACAAGCCGCCGCCGGAACTCAAGCCTGCGCTCAAGAATCAAGCGCAGAGATTTCCGGCGCGCGGCATCAACGCCAGGCGCATCGACCACTTCAACGGGCTTGCGGTTGACATCAAGGCCAATCGCGAATTCTTCCAGAACTATCTGGGCTTCATGTTGACCGAACAGATCGTGCTCGATGACGGCACCGAAGCGGGCATGTGGATGACTGCTACCAATAAAAGCTATGATTTCGCCTATACGCGAGATCACACCGGCACCAAGGGACGGTTGCACCACGTCACCTACGCGCTTGACTCGCGCGAGGAGGTATTGCGTGCCGCCGATATTTTCCTGGAAAACGGCGTCTACATCGAGACCGGGCCGCACAAGCACGCAATTCAACAAACCTTCTTTCTCTACGTGTATGAACCGGGCGGCAACCGTGTTGAGGTGTCCTGCGCCAGTTCGCGGCTGGTGCTCGCGCCGGATTGGAAGCCGATCACTTGGACTGAAGCCGAGCGCAAAAAGGGACAGGCCTGGGGCTTGCAGACGATCAAATCCTTCCACACCAAGGGGACGCCTCCCGTCCCCGGCGTCCCAGACTCCTGACCGCGAGCGCACATGGCCCGCCGTAACACGCCACGAATATCTTTCATCGGCTTCGGCGAAGCCGGCCAGGCAATTGCCGCGGGCTTGCGCGAGTCTGGAATCGAGCGTATCGCCGCCTGGGACATCCTTTTTCCTGAGCCTGCCGGCGCCCGCCTCAAGATTGCCAGCGAAGCGATCGGGGTCCGGACCGCGGGATCGGCCGCTGACGCGGTTCGCGAAACCGACGTGATCATTTCGGCGGTAACCGCTGCCTCCAGTGTTGAGGCGGCACGTTCAGTCGTGCCGCATCTATCCGGCAGCCCCTACTATCTCGATATCAATTCTGTATCGCCAGGCCGCAAACAGGAAACGGCAAAACTGCTCGGTGAACACGCCCGCTATGTGGATGTCGCCGTCGTCGCCGCCATCCACCCGGACCGGCACCGCACGCCGCTTTTGATTGCGGGCCCGCATGCCCACGAAATTGCGCCGCTGTTGCAGGAATTGGAGATGCGGTTTTCGGTAGTAGGGTCCGAAACCGGTTCAGCGGCAGCAATCAAGATGATCCGCAGCGTCATGATCAAGGGCATCGAGGCACTGACGCTGGAGTGCTTCCTCGCAGCCGCCCGCGCCGGGGTCCTGGAGGAGGTAACGGCATCTTTGAAGAACAACTATCCGACGCTCGATTGGACAAGAATCGCGGACTACAATCTCGAGCGCATGGCAAGCCACGGTGAGCGCCGCGCAGCCGAGATGGAAGAATCGGCGGCGACACTGCGCGAGCTCGGCCTAGAGCCGCTCATGGTGGATTCAACGGTCAAACGCCAGCGTGAAATGGGCGCGCTCGGCAAGCAGGAATCGGTGCGCGCAACCCTCAAATCGGGCCGGACCGCCATGCTCAATGCGATCAACTCAGCCGCCAAAAACCGGCATTGAGACACCGTTACATGAACGCGCGTTCAGGTTCTTGTGCGCCGGCCCGTGCGCAAAATTCTTGTAATCGCCGCAGCCCTCCTCCTAGTATGCGTCGTCCAATGGTGGGGAGGAATGACATGAAGCTCAGAAACATCACTTTCGCTACGTTCGTTGCAGCGGCTGCAGTCGCATTCGTGATCGGTTCAGCCGTTCCCAGTGAAGCTGCCAAGAAGAAGATGAAGGAGGCTGCCGCACCACCTCCGCAGGAACCGACGTGCCTGATAGTGCCAAGCGCACCGGTTTGCGCGACCAAGGGCGGCCAGAAGTTCACCTATGCGAACTCCTGCTACGCGATGAAGGACGGCGCCAGCGGCGCGAAGGCCGGCGCCTGCAACGCGGGCAAGGCCGCGAAGTCGGGCGGCATGAAGAAGTCGTCGAAAAAGAAGAGTTAGGCCGCAGGTTCACGCGAATACATCAGCCTGAAGAACTTGGGCCGCTGCTCTGCAGCGGCCCGTTTGTTTTCTGCCTGCCTTTTGCCCGGTGACGGGCGACTATTTCTTGCGCGGCGGAATTTGCAGCAGCTCTGCAATCTGCTCTTTCGTAAGCGGCTTTTCGAGGAACTTGAGTTTCACCGCGTCCGCGATCGCGCCATCGAGATCGGCAAATTTGTCGGTCTGAAGTGCAGCTTTTGGCTGGAATTTGGCCATTGAGTCTTTCAAAAGTTCAACCGGCCGATGAATCTTTGCCGAATACATTTCAACCGCTTTCGGATCGGAATACATCCAGTCGACCGACTCGCGATATGCGTCCATGAAGCGCATGATCGCGTCGTGCTTGGTCTTCAGCGAATTCGCGTTGACGATCAGCGTCCGAACGGTCTGACCGCGCAGAGACGGCACGTCGCTGCCGTGCGCGACTATCCGTATTTTTCCTTCCTTGATTTCCTGCAGGCCGAAGGGTGGGGCCGCCCAACCGATATCGACCTGGCCTGACATAACCGCCGTAAGAGTTGCCGCCGGACCTCCGGTCGCGGTGGGCTTGGCCTTGGCGCCCAGCTCGCTGACGAACGCCACGACGATGTTGTTCGAACTTGAGCCGTTCGTCGAATAGGCAATGGTGTTGTCCGGCGTGGCGTCCTTCAGGCTTTTGATTTTGGAATCGGATTTGACGTACCAGAACAGATCGCCGGTACCGGTGAAGGCGGGCGCCAGAATTCTCACAGGTGCGCCCTTGGAGAAAGCGCGCATGACGCCGGCGGCGCCGACACCCGCGCCGATGTCGGCGCTGCCCGAAATCACGGCCTGGATTGTTTCACCCGCGCCTTGCGTGCCGGTGTTTTCCAAAATCAATCCGTGCTTCTTGAAGATGCCCGCGTCCTGACCGAGCGTCGGCGCCTGATTCTCCCAATTGTTGATTTGTCCGATGACGAGTTTGAGCGTGTCCTCCGCGGACGCCGGGACCGTGCTCAGCGCCGGCAGCACGACAAGACCAAGTGCGCCGACGAATGTCTTGAGCGCTCTCATGTGAATCCTCCCTCTGTTATTTATGCCGCCGACATGCGGCTCTTGGTGGAGCGCATTCAACACCTGGCGCGGCCTACGGAAAAGCCCAAATCGTCATCGACGCCGGCCCTTTCGGGCTCCTTTCGGCTTCACCTTCGGGCGCGCAGCCTTTGCGCGACGAGGTGAGGGCTTTGGCTTCGCTGGGGCAGAGCGGACGGGGACCGGTCCAACGGGTCCGAGACCCCCTGCCTTGTTGGCCACACGCATCGACCAGTACTCCCAGGAGCGCGTAAGCCCTGTCGTCTTAGAGCTGATCTGGCCGGCCAAACTGGTTTCACCGGGCGAAAGCGTGGCGATATCGGAGCCGACGCTCATTGCGCGAACCTGGTACTCGGCATTGCGGGCCGAAAACACCGAACGGAAAACACAATCGCGCACGCTGGTGCCGGCGACGGTGACACCATGGCGCATCATCAGCACCATCCAATGTTTCCCAAGTGCCCGCGCGAGTGAAGCACCCTCTTCCGGCTTGATGACCAGCATGTTGGTATCGCCGAACTCGTCTCGCTGATCCCAAAATGGAGGCCGGATGCCGCCGACGGAGCCAAGGTGGAAGATCGGCATGTAGTCGGTACCGGTCGCAAGCAACGGCATGAAGGAGGGGCAATGATGATGACAGACTGAATTCACATCTGGCCTGGCCTTGTATATTTCTCCGTGGATCACGCGCTCGGAATATTGACCGGTGCCGGGATCGCGTTGCGGCTGCGAATCCAGATCGTACTCAATCAAGTCCTCCGGCGTCACCAGCTCGGGCGCGCGCGAACGCGAGAGCAGATAATGATTGGGGTTCTCCGGATGCCGCATACTGACGTGGCCGAAGGCATCAATGATGCCCTCGTTGGCGACAATGCGGTTGGCGAGCGCGAGCTCGCGACGAGCTTCGAGAAGCATATTGGCCACTGTTTTTTCCCTTTGAGAACGCAATTGGATCGATGTCCCGCATTATAGGACATGACCCGCTGTGAGCCAGCGGGAACGGAGCTTGACAGTTGGTGCAAGTTAGGGACGCTTGCAGCCGTCATGGCGGCATCGGCACAAATCGTTATCGACAGCGTCAATCATCTCTACCGTCCGCCGCGCGGGCGCGAGGTGCTGGCGCTGGATCAGGTCTCGCTCGAGGTTGCCAATCGCGAATTTGTCGCCCTGCTTGGCCCTTCCGGTTGCGGCAAGTCGACGCTGCTCTACCTCATAGGCGGCTTTTTGCCGGTCGAAAACGGCACGATCCTGGTCGACGGCCAGAAGGTCACGAGCCCGGGGCCGGACCGCGGCATCGTCTTTCAGCATTTCGCGCTTTTTCCTTGGAAAACGGTACGCAGCAATATTCTGTACGGACTTGAGCGGCAAGGCATGCCGAAGCTAGAGCGTGAAAAACGCGCCATGGATTTCATCGAGCTTGTCGGCCTGGCCGGGTTCGAGGACAGCTACCCTTCCCAGCTTTCCGGCGGGATGAAGCAGCGTACCGCAATTGCGCGCACCCTCGCCTTCGATCCGAAGATCCTGCTGATGGATGAACCTTTCGGCGCGCTCGATGCGCAGACCCGCGGCCTGATGCAGAGCGAATTGTTGCGGATCTGGCAGCGCACGCCCAAGACGGTGATTTTCGTTACCCACGATGTTCAGGAAGCCGTCTACCTCGCCGATCGCGTGGCGGTCATGTCGGCCCGGCCGGGCCGCATCAAGACGATCGTCGCTACCAAATTCGACAAGAACGACCCTGATATTTTCAAGAACAAGCAATTTGTCGAGAAAGTCGACGAAATCTGGAACCTCGTTAAGGACGAGGCCATCAAAGCACAAAACAAGCGGGCATAGGCGAGCGATGAAACACTTTCTGTTCCGCTACCTGCCATTGGTCCTGCTGGCAGTTGCATGGGAAGTCGCTGCACGGCTTGAACTGGTCTCAAGCACGGCGCTGCCACCGCTAAGCGACGTCGTCTCGGCCGGCATCGAGATGATCAAGGACGGCGAACTCATCAGCAACGGAGCGTCATCGCTCTACCGCGCAGGCGCGGGACTCGCGATATCAATCGTAGTCGGCAGCATAATCGGCATCGGCATGGCCTGGTGGAAACCGGTCAATATATTGCTCGCGCCGATCGTCGAGATCTTCTATCCGCTGCCGAAGTCCGCACTGATCCCGGTGACCGTGATCTGGCTTGGATTCGGCGATGCGTCGAAAATATTGCTGATTTTCCTGGGCTGCATGCTGCCGGTGACGATCGGCGCATTCAATGGCGCGCGATCGAGCGACCAAGTGCTGGTCTGGTCGGCGCGAAGCATGGGCGCAAGCCGGCTGCGCATGCTTTGGGACGTCGTTGTCCCGAGCGCGCTGCCCGAACTGCTGAACGGCATCCGGACGGCGCTCGCGCTTTCCTTCATTCTGCTGGTTTCCTCGGAATTGATCGTCGCACAGAAAGGCTTTGGCTATCTGATCGGATTTCTCGGCGCTAACGGCACCTACGATGCGATGTATGCAGTGGTGTTCTGTGTCGCATTTTTGGGCTTTGCGGCCGACCGCCTGTACCAGATGTTCGTGCATCGGATGCTGCTATGGCGGGAATAGAACAGGCTCAGCTTGCGCCGCCGGCGCTGCGCCTCATGCGTTCGACCCTCTGGGCCGGCGCGAGGTTGATCTCAGTTGTCACCTTGCTGGCGGCGTGGGAGTTAGTCGCCCGCAGCGGAATCGTCACGCCTTTCCAGTTGCCGGCGCTGAGCGCAGTGCTGGGCCGCATCTGGAGTGACGCAGTCTCCGGCGATCTTGCAATCAACACGGCCGATACGCTCTATCGCGCGATGGCCGGCTTCCTGATCGCGGCAATCGGCGGCGTGGCGCTGGGCATGGCAATGTCGCGGCTCTGGCTTGCGCACTGGTTTTTCGACCCGATCATATCGGTTGGCTTTCCGATGCCGAAGATTGCGTTTCTTCCGGTCGTGATGCTGTGGCTTGGCGTGTTCGACGTCTCAAAAATCACAATGATCGTTTTTGACGCTATTTTCCCCGTGGTAGCTGCGACCCTGATCGCCATCCAGGGTGTCGAGCGCGAGTTGATCTGGTCCGCGCGCAACATGGGTGCTCGCGAGCGCGAACTGCTTTGGCAAATCATACTGCCGGCGGCCCTGCCGACGATCATGACTGGCTTGCAGGTGGCATTGCCGCTCTCTCTGATCGTGGCGGTTGTGACCGAGATGCTCATGGGCGGCTATGGTCTCGGCGGGGCCATGATGACAGCGTCACGGTTTGCCAATTCAACCGGCGTGTTTGCAGGAATCGTGGAAATAGCCGTGGTCGGCTACGTCCTCGTCAAGGCAATGGCAGTAATCCGCCGCAGGCTTTTGATCTGGCATCAGGAAGCGAGCGTCCCCAGCACCACATAACGCGAAACTGATTGCGGAACGCTTGCCGTGTTTAATCTACATGGCCCTGTACCGCATCGCGGACAAACCGCCGCCGCGACAGGCTTGCCAAAACCAGTTGGACCCCCGACAATCTCGACCATTCGCAACGAGAAGCTTGGCGTGGAACACGCAAGCCCGGCGACATCTGGGAGGAAAACCATGCGCTTTTTGAAACTCGCATTGGCCGGCGCGTGCGCGTTCGGCATCCTTGGACTTGGCCCTGCGAACAGCGCCGAACCCGTAAAAATCCGGATGTCCTGGGTAGCGCCGGTTGCAAACTGGGCCTCGATCATCCTCGAGAAAAAGGATCTGGCGAAGCACCTCGGCAAATCCTACACGCTCGAGGCGATCCGTTACCAGGGCACGCCGCCGATGATCACGGCGATCGCCAACAACGAACTGGAAGTTTCCAACCTCGCCTATTCATCCCTCGCGATCGCGATCGAGAATGCCGGACTGGATGACATTCGTGTCATTGCCGATGAATTCCAGGATGGGGTGCCTGGCTACTACAGCGAGGAATATTTTGTTCGCAAGGACAGCGGAATCAAGAAGGTCGAGGACCTGAAAGGCAAAGTGGTTGCCACCAACGCTGGCGGCAGCGCGGTCGACGTCGCCACCCGCGCTATGCTCAAGAAACACGGCCTCGAGGACAAGCGCGATTACACGATGATCGAAGCTCCGCTGCCCACAATGCCGGCCGTTCTGCTCGACAAGAAAGCCGATCTTATCCCGGCCGTGCTTCCATTCTCGTTCAACCCCAAGCTCCGCGCGGAAGGAACGGTTCTGTTCCGGCAGAGCGACGCAATCGGCGTCACGCAAATGATCGTCTGGACGGCACGCAAATCATTTATCGACAAAAATCGCCCCGCAATGGTCGATTTCATGGAGGATATGCTCCGCATCGTGCATTGGTACCTCGACCCGAAAAATCACGACGAGGTTGCCCAGATTGCATCCAAGATTACTAAGGTTCCGCCGGAACGCTTCGGTTGGCTGTTCACCAAGCAGGACACCTACCGCGATCCGAATTTGCTGCCGAACCTTGATGCCTTGCAGCGGAACGTCGACATGACGCAGGATCTCGGCTTCGTAAAGAAGAAGATCGACATCAAGAAATACACGGACCTGAGCCTGGTCCAGGAAGCTGCCAAAAGGCTGAAATAGATTTTTGCAGGGCTGGTTTGCAGCGACCCCGGGCAATTTGCCCGGGGTCAATTCATTGATGGCCGCTAAATCCGCTTAAGCGGGATCGCGCCGAGAAAATCGCGCTTGCCCAAATCGACGCCGAGATTGCGCAGCACCGCATAGGCCGCGGTGAGATGGAAGTAAAAATTTGGCAGGACAAAATGATTGAGATAGTCGGCGCCCTTCATCTGCCCCTTGTTGTTGGAGCCCAGCGGAAACGTGATCTCGCGATCCGATGAGGAATCGATGGATTTCGGGTCGAGAGTCCTGAGAAACGCCAAGGTCTTGCTGATGCGTTCTCTGAACTGGTCGAGCGTTGCTTCGTTGTCGTCGAACTTCGGCGGTTCAACTCCTCCGAGGCGCGCTGCGCCATTCTTGGCCTGATCACAAGCAACCTGTATTTGCCGGCCAAACGCGAACATGTCCGGCGCAAGACGCCAGCCGATCAGCACGGAGGGCTCAATTTTCTTCGCCGCGGCATGAGCCGCGCCTTTGTCGAGCACGGCGAGCAGGGCATTCAGGCTGATCTCGAAGACCGGCAGGGAAGCTTGAGACATGGAAGCAGACATGGAACTAACGTCCTTGAACGGTGACTGGGAATTTCCGGACCATGCCCGCAAAAGGTCCGTTTTTCAATCATCCTGATTGCGGGTGTTCGCAATGATGACGATACCGTCACCTGGAATTGAGCCGCGGCCGGGTCTGCGGAATGTCATAATTGGGGGTACAATTAAACATCGCATGCCCGATCCGTCAGATGAACCGATGATTGCCCAGCGCGAAGCAAGCGCGGATTCCCGCCGGCCAGAAGCGTTTCGCTGGGGCCTCTGCCTGGCACTCGCGCTGACATTTCATGCGGCTGGCGCGTGGGCGATCCTGTCGTCGTATGCACCGCCGGAAGACGTGGCGAACGCACCGGTGATCGTGATCGAGCTCGCAACCGTTGCGGTGGCACAGGACGTCACGCCAAGTCATTTGCCGCCCGGGCCGCAGCAGGCCGAAGAACATACGAAGTCAGAATCGCAAATGCCGGTCGATAAAGTCGGCCCCAGCAGCGAGGTTGCCAAGGAAGCAGAGCTTCCCGCAACAACGCAAGCAACCGCGCCTGAAAAACAAAAAGAGCCAAAACGCGCGCAGAAGCACTTGAGGTCCGCCACCTCGCCGAGCACGACCGACCAGCGAAGCAGCCGCGCCATGGCACAGGCTCCTGGCGCTCCCTTGCATAATCCCGATGCCGTGCCGAGCTGGAAGTCGGCATTGGTCGCGCGGCTGGAGCGATACAAACGTTACCCGCCCGAGGCACAATCGCGCGGCGAATCCGGTGTCGCACAACTTGCTTTCAGCATCGACCGCGGGGGTGGCGTCCATCACCCACATATCGTGCGCAGCTCCGGTTCGAACACGCTGGACCGGGAGGCCGTTGCATTGGCTGAGCGCGCTGCGCCCATGCCCGCACCGCCGCCCGACGTCCCTGGCGCGCAGATCCCCATCGTGGTGCCTATTCGCTACAATCCGCGATAACGCGGCGCGCTCTCAGCCGTGGCGCCGGCTTGTGCACAACGCAGCGGTTGGCCCGCCTATAACGCTGCCCACCATCACCAGCACCGGCCCAGGCAATTTGGCCTGCGCAATCAGCCTCGGGAGTTCGCCGATGGGCGCCGTGATGGTGGCCTGGTCGGGTCGCGTGGCGCGCGCAATTGCAAGCGCCGGCGTCTGCGGATCGAGACCCTCCGCGGTCGCCTTTTCGACCAAAGCCGCCAGTGTGCGCGTCGGCATATAGATAGCCGTAGTGGTGGAGGGATCGGCGAGGCTTTGCCAATCCAGATCGGCCGGCAGCGCGCCGCTCCTGGCGTGACCGGTAACATATTGCAGCCGTCGCGCCTGTTTGCGGTCGGTCAGTGGAATACGAAGCGCCGCGGCGGCGCCTTGGGCGGCAGTGATTCCCGGCACGACATCAACCGCAATATGGGCGGCCTCGCAGGCCGCGATTTCTTCAGCCGCGCGGCCAAAAATCAACGGATCGCCGCCCTTGAGGCGCACCACGCGCTTGCCTTGCCGCGCAAGTCCGACCATGAGCGCGTTGATATCTTCCTGCTTGCAGGATGGCCCGAATCCGGTTTTGCCAACCAGCATTTTTCTCGCCTCGCGACGCGCGAAATCGAGCACGTCGCGCGACACGAGGTCGTCGAAAAGAATCACATCCGCGGATTGAAGCGCCCGCAGCGCGCGCAATGTCAGCAGTTCCGGATCGCCAGGACCGGCCCCGACCAATGTCACCGAGCCGTTCTCGACGGCCTGCCCGAGCCCCCTCACCTCTGAAATGAATTTATCGAAATCCACCTGGCTGGGAACGTGATCGGGGCTGGCGACGGCATTGGCCGTGAACACTTGCCAGAATTTGCGGCGCGCGGCGAATGAAAGCCCCGAGAGCTTGAGCGCATTGCGCCAATGCCCGGCCGCGTCAGCCCACGCCGCGAAACCTTTGGGCAAAAGAGCTTCCAGCTTGGCGCGGATCGCCTGCGCAAATACCGGTGCAGCTCCGTCCGTCGATATCCCGATGACCAGCGGCGAGCGATTGACGATGGCACCGAAGGAAAAATCGCAGAACGCGGGCTTGTCGATCACATTCACCGGCACTCCGGCGGCGCGCGCGGCGATTGCGAATTTTGCCGCAGCGTCATCGTCCCCGAAGGCGCCGATGGCGACGGCAGTGTCCCCGAAATCCTCCGGCGTCCATTCTCGCTGATTGATCGTGATCGCTCCAAGCGGTGGCTCCGCCGCGAGCTGAATCATCTCCTCGCACGCTTCCGCCGCGAAGACATCGACTTTAGCGCCCGCGGCCGACAATAACTCGGCCTTCCAGGCTGCAGCCGCACTTCCGCCGGCCAGCATCGCCCGCTTGCCGCCAAGCGAAAAAAACACGGGAAGCCGCGCCAGCGGCCTCATGCGCGGCGATCGGGTATCGGATGGAACGCGGGATTTTGGCAACGGCATAACCCTCTAGTAGACGTCCGTTTGATAACGGCCAAGCTTCTTCAATTCGGCCAGGAAATTGACCGCTTCGGCCGGCGTACGCGCGCCATGTTCGGCAATGACGTCTACCAGCATGCGCTCCACATCCTTGGCCATACGGGTCGCATCGCCGCAGACGTAGAAGTGCGCGCCTTCGGCCAACCAGGCCCAGATGTCGCGGCCAACCTCGCGCATGCGATGCTGGACGTATATCTTCTCGTCGGCATCGCGCGACCAGGCAAGCGTAAGCCGCGTGAGCAGGCCCGCTGAGCGCATTGCTATGAGCTCATCTTCATAGAAGAAGTCATAGTTACTGTGCTGATGGCCGAAGAACAGCCAGTTGCGCCCCGTCGCGCCGGTCGCCTGCCGCTCCTGCAGAAAGGCACGAAACGGGGCCACACCGGTCCCGGGCCCAACCATGATGATCGGAGTTTTCGGGTTGGGCGGCAGCGCGAAATGCTGAGCCCTCTGGACGTAAACCTTGATCCTGTCGCCCGGCGCCACGCGAGTTCCCAGAAACGTCGACGCCACGCCAAATCTGGTGCGCTTTTCCACCTCGTAATGGACAGCGTCAACTGTCAGCGAAACCCGGCCGGGGCTGCATTTTGATGATGATGAAATCGAATAGACACGCGGCTGCAGGACGTCGAGCGATTCAATAAAGGCTTCGGGATCGGGCCGCACGCCTGGAAACTTCTGAAGCACCGCAAGCACGTCGAGCACCGCCGCATCGCCGTCCGGATCGAGACCTGCGGCAAGTGCTTTCGCCTTCTGGCGACGGTCACCGCCGGTCAAGTATGAAAAAAGCTGGAACAGCATGTCGGGTGCCGGCGACAACGACACTCCGTCGCTGAGGACATCACGCAGCGTCCGGCCGCCAATGGGAAAGTCGGCCGGCGCACCAATCGATGCAATGACGGCTTCTACCAAAGCCGGATCATTTGCCGGATAGATGCCGAGCGAGTCGCCCGCCGTGTAGTCGACGCGGCTCCCGGCCAGGTCGAATTCTACGTGCCAGGTCTCCTTTTTCGATCCCGGCTTGTTGAGCCGGCGACGTCCCAAAAAAGTCGCGAAGACGGGGTTGTCGCGCGAGCGCCCGGCTGCCGGCGTGGGCGCGAGAGACTTTTCCGCAACCGCAGCTACTTGCGGCTTCGCAGCAACCGCGCCGCCGATCTCCTCGTGGAGCTGCTTTAGCATGCGGGCGGTTTCTTTGCCGCCAGGCACGCAGAGGTTCAGCCGCTCTTCCTTGCCGTCGAACAGGGCTTGCGAATAGTCATGGCAATTGTAGCCGCATTGGCCGCAATCCTGCTGGGCCATCGCCGCCATCATTCGGCGCGGCAGCGGCCGGTTTTCGGCAAGCTTCATCCGCTGGCCAAGCGGCATTGCGGGGTCGTGCCAGGGCACGCTGTCGTCAATTGCCGGCGACGGCCGCGCATCGCCCATAAAGCCGGGTAGCAACCTCGCGACGTCGGCGCGCGACAGCGACGTTACGCCTTCTTCCAGGCCAAACAGCCCCGCGAAAAGTCCGTTGAGCCACGTGCGTTGCTCAATCGTAAACGGCGCCGATTCCGGAAGGAAGGACGGGATGGGTGGGCGTTGCGTAACGCTCATGCGGCCTCGCGATCGGCCATGGCCTTAAGTGCTTCGATCTCGTGACGGCGGGCGAACGCGATGAAACTTTCGTCGCTCGACGCGCGGTGCGCCAGATAGGCTTTCAAGATGCGCTCGACAGTCTGCGGCGCATCCTCCGCCCTGACATCGCGATAGAGCTCACGCCCGAGGGCGGCCTGCGGCCCGAAGCCGCCGCCGACGAGCACGTGATAGCCCTCGACGGCATCGCCATCGGAGCCTGCTTGCACCTTGCAGGCCAGCAGCCCGATCTCGCTGACAAAATGCTGCGCGCATGAATGATGACAGCCTGTCAGATGGATATTGACCGGCACATCAAGCGAAAGCCGCGCTTCGCACCAGCGCGCAATGTCTTCGGCGTGGCGTTTGGTATCCGCGGCCGCGAATTTGCAGCCGGTATTGCCGGTACAGGCGACCAGACCGGATCGTATCGCGCTTGCTTCGATCGCGAGGCCAAGTGCCTCGATCCTCGCCAGCGCCGTCTTCAATTTTTTCGACGGGACGCCGGAGATCAGGAGATTTTGCCAGACCGTGAGGCGGATATCGCCGTCGCCGAGTTCACGCGCTATGTCGGCGAGTCCGCGCATTTGTGCGACGTTCAGGTAGCCGACCGGGACGACGACCCCGATCCAGTTGAGATCATCCTGCTTCTGGGCGTGGATGCCGATGTGAGCGGTCCGCGAAAATGCAGGCCGCGGCATGACCGCATCGGGTAAGGCGCGGTCGAGCTTGCGGCTCAATTTTTCTTCGACAAGCGCCAGAAACTTCTCGATCCCGATCGCATCAAGCACGTATTTCAGCCGCGCCTTGGTGCGGTCGCTGCGATTGCCGTGATCGATGAAAACGCGCACGACGGCATCCGCGACCCTGGTGGCATCGGCCGGTTTCACGAGAATGCCGGTGTCTCGCGCGAAGTCCTTGTGACCCGTCAATCCGCCGAGGCAGAGCCGGAACCAAATTCCCGGCTCGAGGCCAAATCCGTCCTTCACCGCCACCGCCCGGAAGCCGATATCGTTAGTATCCTCCAGCGCCGGGATGGCGCCCGCGCCGTCAAAGGCGACATTGAACTTGCGCGGCAGGCCGTAAAGCGAGCGGTCGTTGAGAATGTGGAAGTGCCATTCGCGCGTGAACGGGCGCGTGTCGATGAGTTCCTGCGGATCGATTCCGGCCGTGGGCGTGCCGGTAACGTTGCGAATATTGTCCGCGCCCGAACCGCGCGAACAGAGCCCAAGTTCCTGGATACCCTCGATCATCGCGACGGCATTGCTTGCGGCAATTTCGCGGATCTGCAGGTTGGCGCGCGTCGTGACGTGCGCATAACCGCCGCCGAAGCGCTCGGCGAGATCTGCGACGCCGGCGAGTTGTGCCGCCTTGAGGATGCCGTTCGGCAAACGCAACCGGCACATATAGGCATTCTGATTGGGCGCAACGTAGAACAGGCCGAAAAAGCGCCAGCGGAAATTGTCGGGCGGCTTCGGAAACTCGCCCTTCGCAGCGTGCGTTTTCAGCCGTTCATAGGTATCGAACGGGTGCTCGTCGCGCTTGAACTTTTCCGGATCGGACAGCTTCCCGCCCGCTGCGAGGACACGGTTTTGCGCCTTGAGCGCGGCCGCTTCCGGGCCGACATGTTCCGCGACCGGGGGTCCCGTCGGGCCTGGTGCCGCCCCGCCGCCGGCCACGGTCTTTGCCGCCTTGGCAATCTGGAGGCCCGCAACGAAACCCTCCAGATAACGCTTCTGTTCGGACTCGAACTCGCCGGCCTGATGATCCGTCGCCAGTTTTAAATCAATTTCCGTTCCGCTCATTCCGCGGGCACTTGCTTCGGCGCTGTAAGGGGCGCCGGCGCCGTGATACGCGGCTTGTGCGTGAGATAGAGCGCAAGACCGGTGAAGATGAAGCCGCCGACCAGATTGCCGAGCGTGACCGGGATCTGGTTCCACAACCACCAATCGGCGACGGTGACCTTGGCGCCCATCATCATGCCGGTCGGGATGACGAACATGTTCACCACCGAATGCTCGAAGCCCTGCGCAAAGAAGATGAACACCGGCATATACGCCGTCGCAATCTTGCCGATGGTCGAGCTGGTCGTCATGGACGCGACGATGGCGAGGCATACCATCCAGTTGCACAGCACGGCCTTGACGAAAACCGTGATCAGCCCGGCGTGGCCGATCGCCGCGTAGCCGATCGTCTTGGCCTCCGCGATTGCGATGATTTTCGCGGCAACACCCGCCGGCGCCGCCGTGCCGAAATTGGTGAGCGCGATGGCAAGGAGACCGCCATACGCCACGCTGCCGATCAGGTTGCCGATGAATACAAATCCCCAATTCGCCACCATGCTGGCGCCGCTGGCGTCGCGTTCGAGCCACGGCAGCGGCAGCAGACCGAAACTGCCGGTCACCAGATCGAGCCCCAGCAAGACAATCAGTATCAAACCGACCGGAAAGATGAGCGCGCCGACCAGTGGCTGACCGGTCTGCACGATGCCGGTCAAAGCGAGACTCGTCGCGGCTGCCAGGATGGCCCCGGCAAGTGCGCCGCGGATCAACAAATCGCTCGCCGGAAGTCCTAGCTTGCGGCGTCCTGTATCGACCATGGCGGCTGCAACATCGGCCGGCTTCACGTAGTCCATTTCGCGACTCCCTTTGCTGTTGGCCGCCGGGTCCCGGGCCAACCCGTGCGGCAATATCCATGCTGCACAGCAGCAAGGACCGTGCCAGTCGCGAGCGTATTGATTTAATTGATCTTTTTTCTCCGGCCATGAATCTGGCCAAAGCGATGCCGCCCATTGCAGCGCCACCGTCAGTCGAAAAATTGGGCACCAGGGCGCCCATGGTGACAACGCTCAAGGATGTCAAGGATGAGGCACGCGCACCGGCGGCAGGCGCACGGCTGCGTGGAATTCACGGCCATTGCCGCTTGCTGCAACAAACCCGGCGCGGATGGTGAAATCGCCGAAACGCTCGCCCTGCTCGCGCTCGGCCGCGTAAGCGGCGAATACAGGATCGAGCGCCGCCACTATGCCGGCGTGATCGAGGTCTTCGGCGTAGAGCTTGTTCATGCGCGCGCCGTCAAAAGCGGCGCCGAGATAAAGATTGTATCGACCCGGACCCTTCCCCACCAAACCGATCTCGGCGAGATAAGGCCGCGCGCATCCGTTCGGACAGCCGGTCATGCGAATGACGATGTCATCGGCGGAAAGGCCGTGCGCCGCGAGTCTTTCGTCGAGCGCGGAAATGAGATCTGGCAAATACCGCTCGCTTTCAGCCAGCGCGAGACCGCAGGTCGGCAGCGCTACGCACGCCATGGAATTGCGCCGAAGTCCCGACCATGGAGCCAGCAGGCCCGCCTCGCGCGCGATGCGCTCGATTTCGGGCTGCTGACTTGTCGGCACATTTGCAACTACGAGGTTCTGGTTGGGCGTGATCCGGAAACCGCCTTCATGCATCTGCGCGATCGTGCGCAACGCACTTTGCTGCGCCGCGCCGCCGACATCCCGGACGCGCCCGTTCTGCACGAACAGGGTCAGGTGGCCGCAGCCGTCAGCGCCTTCGGTCCAGCCGTAACGATCGCCCGTCGATGTGAATTTGAAGTTCGCGGGCGTCCCAAGCTTGACGCCGGCACGGCGCTCGATTTCGGAGCGGACAACGTCGAGGCCACGGTCCTCGATCGTGTATTTGAGCCGTGCATGCTTGCGGTTTTTCCGGTCACCCCAGTCGCGCTGCACGGTGACGACCGCCTCGGCGATTTTCACCGTATCGGCGGTTTTGCAAAAGCCCATGACTTCACCGACGCGCGGATAGGTGTCGAGTTCGCCATGGGTCATCCCCATGCCGCCGCCGACAGTCACATTCCAGCCGGAGATATTACCTGCCCCGTCGGTGATGGCGATGAAACC
The DNA here is from genome assembly GCA_035691545.1 of Pseudolabrys sp. Taxonomy (GTDB): domain Bacteria; phylum Pseudomonadota; class Alphaproteobacteria; order Rhizobiales; family Xanthobacteraceae; genus Pseudolabrys. The sequence continues at coordinate 20,183 of DASSIT010000038.1, forward strand.
CAGATCATGCGCGAATATGTCGACGTCGTTTGACGGCGGCACGGCCACGACGACCTTGAATTTGCGCGGCATATAGGTCTTGCCGTAGATCGGCTCGATCACCTCCTGCTCGCCGCCGGCAATGCGCTCGCCGTCGAGCCAAATCTCGCGATAGGCGGGCGTATGCGGCAACAGGTGATCGGAAACGGCGCGTGCCAGCGCGATCGCCGCCGCATGCCCAGCCGACTGCTCCGGAAGCACGTTGCACATGACGTTGCGGTTGATATCGCCGCAAGCGGCAATTGAATTGAGCAGCACGGCATCGATCGCCTTCAAGGTAGCCTTGAGGTTCGACTTGATGACGCCGTGAAGCTGCACGGTCTGCCGCGTCGTCAGCCGCATCGTGCCATTGCCGTAGTCGCGGGCGACCTGATCGAGCGCAAGCCATTGCTGGGACGTCAGCACGCCGCCGGGAATGCGCACGCGGATCATGAAGGCGAAGGCCTTCTCCATTTTCTTGCGCGTGCGCTCGGGCCGCAGGTCGCGATCGTCCTGCAAATACATGCCGTGGAACTTCACCAGCTGCGCATCGTCCTCGATGATGGCACCGGTGATTTCCTCGCGCAGACCATCGGCCAAGGTGCCGCGCAGATAGTCGCTCGCTTCCTTGATGCGCTCGTTGCGCGACAGTTCGTCGGTCATAGAACGTCCAAAAGGCGCGGGATCAATATGTATCCTGCAGATAGCGCTTTTCGCGCTCCAAAGTCACCACCGCCTGCTCGGCCGCCTCGGGCGACAGAGCTTTCACGTCCGCATAGGCGCGCACGAGCGCGGCGCGGACATCTTTCGCCATCGTCTTGGCGTCGCCGCACACATAGAAATAAGCGCCGCCATCGAGCCAGGCGATGAGGTCGGCACGGCGGTCCCACAGCTTGTGCTGCACATAGACCTTCTTCGGAGTATCACGCGAGAATGCGACGTCCATGCGCGTGAGCGAGCCGTCCTTGAGCGCGTCCTGCCAGTCGAGCTGATAGAGGAAGTCGTGCGTGAAGCTGCGGTCGCCGAAGAACAGCCAGCTGCGCCCCTCCGCCTGCGTCGCGCGGCGATCCTGGACGAAGGCGCGGAACGGCGCAACGCCGGTGCCGGGGCCGACCATGATGATGTCTTTGTCCGCAGCCGGCAGGGAAAAATGCTTGTTGGGCTTGAGCTTGACGCGTACGCGGCTGCCGCGCTTGAGCCGCTCGGCCACATAGTTCGATGCGACGCCCTTGCGCGCGCGGCCACGGCTTTCATAGCGCACCGCAGAAATGAGCAGATGGGCTTCGTCAGCCACCTCGCGGCGCGACGACGCAATCGAATAGGCACGCGGCGCGAGCGGCCGCGTCAGCGCGCGCAGTTTCTCGGCGTCGAGTGCAATCGGGAATTCCGAGATCAGGTCGATGAGTTGACGGCCTGCGAGCCATTCGCGCGCCTGCCCGTCGGCGAGCAGCGTCTTGACATATTGATGGCCGGTCTTCTCGGCATAGGTCTCGATCGTCTTGAGCGAGAGTGTCGTGACATCGCGCGACTTGATGAATTCCGCGCGCAGCTTGTCGTCGCCCGAAAGCCCCGCGAGCTTGAGCAATTCGTCGACATAGGCCGGATCGTTTTCGGCGTACAGGTCAAGAGAGTCACCCGGTTCATAGGCGGGGGTGCCACCCTCGAACGACAAGGCGAGATGGATGGTCTCCTTGTCCGAGCGCGATGAGTTGAGATCCACGTGCTCGATGATCTCGGCTTCCACCATATCCGTGCTGGGGGACGCCGCGGGCTTGGCGCCGAAATCCACCTCGATCACCCGACCGCCGGCGTTCGGCGGCGTGAGCGCTTTCACCGCATCACCGACCCATCGCGCGGCCGGCTCGGCAAAGTCGAGATCGCAATCGACACGATCGACGATGCGCTTGCCGCCGAGTGCTGCCAGCCGCTCGTCGATGGCCTTGCCGATCGCGCAGAATTCCACATAGGCCGTGTCGCCCAGCGCCAGCACGCCGAATTCGACGCCTTCGAGGCGCGGCGCGGATTCACCCATCAATTCGTGATAGGCACGCACCGCGCGTGCCGGCGGCTCGCCCTCGCCCCAGGTGGCGGCGATCACGAGCAGCCGCTTGGCGGAAGCGAGCGCGGGGAGATCAAGGTCGGCCATGTCGATGATGGTCGGCTTGAGCCCGTTCTTGCGGGCGGCTTTGGCAACATCGCCGGCGAGTTTTTCGGAATTTCCGGACTCGCTTGCGTAGACAATCGTCAGCGGTTCCGCGGGACGCGCCGGAGCCGCCGGCTGCGCTTGTCCGGACACAGATTCGACGCCCGCCAGGAACCCTGCCAGCCATGCGCGTTGCACGGCGTTCGCCGGCCCAACCACGCGGTTGAGCAGCGCGACGTCCTCTTCGGAGAACGGCGCTGTCTTTGGAATACTGGCGAGGCCGGTCGACATTCAAGCTCCCGTGCATTCAACAGGAGCTGCTAAGTAGTAGATTATTCCGTCAAACCGCAATAAGTGCCCGAAAATAAGAAGAAATTTGCTCCCTCAAGGCCCCCGGCGCGTAACAATTTGCTTCCCACCTCGCGTTGTGGAGAACACCGGTAGCGCTCGAATCCCCCGTTAACGTATGCAAAACACGGAACATGTCGCTCACGCCGGAAACCTGCGTCCCCTGATGTCCACCTTTCGCCGCAAGCTGCACGCGCTGCTGAGCCCGTCCGAGCACCGATTGTTCGCGCGTCTCGACACGCCGCAGAAGATTCAGGATTTCCTCGACCGGCTGCCGGTGAATTTCGGTCTCGAGGGCGACACCGCAATGTCGCCGCGGCGGACGATCAACGCGAACATGGCGCACTGCGCGGAAGGCGCGATCTTGGCCGCGGCCGCGCTCGGCTATCACGGCCGGCGCCCGCTGCTGATGGACATCCGCGCGCTGCCGAGTGACCAGGACCACATCATCGCGCTGTTTCAGGAGCGCGGCCTCTGGGGCGCGATCAGCAAGACCAACCACGCCATCCTGCGCTGGCGCGATCCGATCTATCGCAGCGCGCGCGAGCTGGCGATGACCTACGCGCACGAGTACTGCCTGCCCGGCGGCAAGAAATCCATGCTGTCCTATTCGCGGCCGTTCTCGCTCGCGCGCTACGCGCCGAAGAGCTGGGTGATTGCGCCGGACGACCTCGACTGGCTGCTGGTCGATCTCGACACCTCGCCGCACCTGCCGGTGGCGCCGCGGCACGCGCTGCGCAGGCGCCGCCGCTCCTCGCGCGTGGAAATCCTGTCGCAGGATGTGGTGGAGTGGCCGGACCCGCGGAAGAGTAGGAAAAAGACAAAGAGAGAGAAGGCGAAGCGTAGGTAGGCGCGTCCAGTGCTCCGCTCATTCCCGCGAAAGCGGGAATCCGTAGCCAAGGAAAGGTCTTTGCGCATTGCCCTGGATCCCCGCTTTCGCGGGGATGAGCGGTATTGGAGCCCAGTGCCCGCACCCTGAATTCATCGTCGCGGACGCCAAAATACCGCGTACCGGACTGGTTACGCCTTGAAGCGAGCAAGGCGTGGATGCCCAACATAAAGCCGAGCACGACGGAGCTAGGCGCCGCGTTTACGCCCGCGCGGACGGCCGCTATAACGCGGGCACTCGATACGCATTGCGGTATCAGCACAGAGGCAAAGCGCGTGGCGTCCTTCACCTACCGCCGGCAATTGACCATTGAATGGGGCCAGTGCGACCCGGCCGGCATTGTGTTCAACAGCCGCTTCTTCGAGATCTTCGACACCAGTACCTGGCAGCTATTCGACGCCGCACTCGGGGTCAAGCCGCACGAGCTCTCCACGGCTTTCGGCATCATGGGCATTCCGCTGGTCGATGCACGTGCCAACTTCCTCAAGCCGGTCCGCTTCGGCGACATGGTCGACATGACCTCGCAGGTGAGCGAGTTCCGCCGCTCCAGTTTCGACGTCGCGCACCGCCTTTCGGTCGGCGGCGAACTCGCCGTCGAGGGCGACGAAACCCGCGTCTGGGCGGTGCGGAGCAAAGATGACCCCGAAAAGATCGCGGGTGCCGCGATCCCCGCCGGCGTGATCGCCAAATTCGGTCAAGCGTAATCGTTCCAGCCAATCCCGCGATATGGCTTGCGGAAGCGCTTCGGGCGGGGCGCCGCCGGGACTAGTATCGGCCACGAACAAAGATAACGACGCGCAAGAATGCGCGTTTCCAGGGGAAGAGAAACATTTGGCGCGGCTGCTTGAATGCAGGCTCAATGGGCGCGACCGCGCCGATGCGGTCGCCGACAATATCCTGTTGCTCGATTACCTGCGCGAGAAGGTAGGCCTCACCGGCACCAAGACCGGGTGCGATGGCGGCGAATGCGGTGCCTGCACGGTGCTGATTGACGATCAGCCGACATTATCCTGCCTGACCCTCGCCGCGACGGTTGCCGGCAAGCGCGTCGATACGATCGAGTCGCTCGGTCATGACGGGCAGCTATCCGCCGTGCAGCGCGGCTTCCACGAAAAGCTCGGCTCGCAATGCGGCTACTGCACGCCCGGCTTCATTATGGCCTCGGCCGGACTGCTGCGGCGCAATCCCGACCCTACCGATGCGGAAATCCTGGAAGCACTCGGCGGCAATATCTGCCGCTGCACGGGCTACGTGAAGATCATCGAGGCGGTGAAGTTCGCCGCGGCGCTCGGCAAGCAGGGAGTGGCGCCGTGATCTCTGTCGTCCACTCGTCCCCATACGCAGGTCCAACCGGCGGCTACCACCGGCTCCGGCAGGAATGCTGCAGGCCCTCAAGCTTTGCCCTGGATCCCCGCATAGACGCGCGAAAGCACGCCGCCCTCCGGACGGCTATGCGCGGGAATGAGCCGAGTTTCTGGCACCGCATTTTCGTCACTCTCCGCTCATCCCCGCGAAAGCGGGGATCCAGGGCTCCTCGTCTCGAGCTCGGAAATTGTGGCCTGGATTCCCGCATCGACGCGCGAAAGCACGCCGTCCTCCGGACGGCTTTGCGCGGGAATGAGCGGATTGTGTGGTTCGCCGCTTCGCGCCACCCCGGAATGACCGCCGCGTGGGAGCTCACCCCATGAACAGGCCTGTCCCCGCGCACAATATCGGCGGCTATGTGCCGATGATCGACGGGCCGGAGAAAGTATCCGGCCGCGCAAAATATACCGCCGACATCTTGGCGCCGGGCCAGCTCGCCGGCCGCATCTACCGCAGCCCGTATTCGCACGCGGAAATCGTCAAGGTCGACGTGTCGGAAGCGTTCAAGGTGCCCGGCGTGATCGCGATTGTCACCGGTGCCGACTGCGACAAGGGCTTCGGCGTACTGCCGATAGCGCGCACCGAATTTCCGCTGGCGCGCGACAAGGTGCGTTACCGCGGCGAGCCGGTGGCAGCGGTTGCCGCGCTCGATGACGATGCCGCGCGCGAGGCGCTCCGCCGCATCAAATTCGATGCGAATGAACTGCCGGCCTATTACACGGCGAAAGATGCGGCTGCGCCGGGCGCCACGCTGCTGCACGAGAAGAAACCCGGCAATATCGAGCGCGACGTGTTGTTCGAGCTGGGTAGCGTCGCGCAGGGCTTTGCCGAAGCCGACCTCGTGCGCGATGGCACTTATAACTGCGCCGAGGTCTGCCAGAACCAGATGGAAATGCACGCAGCGGTGGCCGAATACGATGCCGTGCGCGACCGCATGACCGTGCACGCCTCGACGCAGGTCCCCTACTACGTCCACCTGATGCTTTCGCAGATCCTCGGCATGGACATGTCGCGCATCCGCGTGATCAAGCCGCATGTCGGCGGCGGCTTCGGCTGCCGCACCGAAACGCTGAACATCGAATTGATCGCGGCGCTCCTCGCGCGCAAGGCCAACGCCACCGTGCGCATCGTCACGACGCGCGAGGAAACTTTCATCACCCATCGTGGCCGGCCGGAGACCGACATCGGCCTGCGGATCGGCATGCGCAAGGACGGCCGCATCACCGCGGTCGAATGCGGCTGCGACCAGCGTGGCGGAGCGCATTCCGGCTATGGCGTTGTGACGATCCTTTATGCGGGGTCGATGCTCTACGCCATCTACGACCTGCACAATGTGAAGTACACCGGCCGCCGCGTGCTCACCAACACGCCGCCCTGCGGCGCCTTCCGGGGCCACGGCACCGTCGATATCCGCTTCGCCTTCGAGGCGCTGATCGACCAGATGGCGGCGGAACTCGGGCTCGATCCTTTCGCCGTTCGGCGCGCCAACCTGCTCAAGGCGCCGACCTTCACCGACAACGACCTGATGGTGAACTCCTACGGCCTGCCGGAATGCCTCGATTGGGTCGAGCGCGAAAGCGGATGGAAGACGCGCAAGGGGAAGCCCTTCAAGGACAACGGCGCACGCAAGGGCCAAGTTCTTAAAGGAATTGGCATGGCCTGCTCGCACTACATCTCGGGCGCGTCAAAGCCGGTGAACTGGACCGGCGAGCCGCACGCGACGGTGAAGATCAAGCTCGATTTCGACGGCTCGATCGTGGTGCTGTCGGGCGCGGCCGATATCGGGCAGGGCTCGACCACGATTCTCGCGCAGACCGTCGCCGAAGTGCTGGGGCTCGATCTCGCGCGCGTGCGCGTCGTCACCGGCGACAGCGAGGTGGTGCCGAAGGACAACGGCTCATATTCATCGCGCGTCACCTTCATGGTCGGCAACGCCGCGCTCGATGCCGCGCGTCATCTCAAGGCCGTGCTGGTGAATGCCGCCGCCCGCAAGCTCGACGCGCGGCCGGAAGACATCGAATGTCTCGGCGAAATCTACCGCGCCGGTGCGCAGGATAAGGGCGCGACTTTCGATGAAGTCGTGACCGAGGCGCTCAAGGATACCGGCACCATCACCGTCACCGGCAATTACTCGACGATCGCGGAATCGCACGGCGGCAAGAAATATCGCGGCGCGGCGATCGGCGGCACCATGGGCTATTCCTATTCGGCGCAGGTGGTGGAGGTTTCCGTCGACGAGGAAACCGGCGTCGTGACGGTGGACAAGGTGTGGGTCGCGCATGATTGCGGCAAGGCGCTCAACCGCCTGACCGTCGAGGGCCAGGTGCAGGGCTCGGTCTGGATGGGCATGGGCCAGGCGATGAGCGAGGAAGCCGCCTATTTCAACGGGCTCATGCTCACCGCCAACATGCTCGATTACCGCGTGCCGACCATTCAGGATTCGCCGCCGATCGAGGTCGGCATCATCGAGAGCATCGATCCGCACGGCCCCTTCGGCGCCAAGGAAGCCGGTGAAGGATCGCTCGCGGCCTTTCTCCCCGCGCTTACCAATGCCATCGCCGACGCGATCGGCATCCGCTTCAACGACCTGCCGGTGACGCCCGATCGCGTGTTCGAGGCGGTGGAGAAACGCAAGCGCGCGTTGGAGAAAGCGCCGAAGCAGAATGGTGGCGGATGATGGCTACACATCTCCAGCCCACTACCCACTCACCCATCGCACGCAGGAATGTGCGGAGCTGGCGGCACCGCGTGCACATTTTCCGCTCACCCCCGCGCAAGCAGGGGTCCAGGGCAAAGCGTGAGGATATTCGTGTGGCCCTGGTTTCCCGCATGGGCGTGCGAAAGCACGCCGTCCTTCGGACGGCTATGCGCGGGAATGAGCGGAGATGGGGGCACCGCAGGTCTTTTATTCTTCGCCGGAATGAGCGGGGTTGGTGGCACCGCGTGCACGTTTTCCGCTCACCCCCGCGAAAGCGGGGGTCCCGAGCAAAGTGTGAGGATATACGTGTGGCCCTGGTTTCCCGCTTTCGCGGGAATGAGCGGGGATGGGGGCACCGCAGGTCCTTTATTCTTCGCCGGAATGTGCGGGGTTGGCGGCACCGTGTGCACGTTTTCCGCTCACCCCCGCGCAAGCAGGGGTCCAGCGCAAAGCGTGAGGATATACGTGTGGCCCTGGTTTCCCGCTTTCGCCGGAATGTGCGGGGTTGGCGGCACCGCGTGCACGTTTTCCGCTCACCCCCGCGCAAGCAGGGGTCCCGAGCAAAGCGTGAGGATGTACGTGTGGCCCTGGTTTCCCGCTTTCGCGGGAATGAGCGGGGTTGGTGGCACCGCGTGCACATTTTCCGCTCACCCCCGCGCAAGCAGGGGTCCAGGGCAAAGCGGGAGGATATTCGTGTGGCCCTGGTTTCCCGCTTTCGCGGGAATGAGCGGAGATGGGGGCACCGCAGGTCCTTTATTCTTCGCCGGAATGTGCTGGGTTGGTGGCACCGCGTGCACGTTTTCCGCTCACCCCCGCGCAAGCAGGGGTCCAGGGCAAAGCGTGAGGATATTCGTGTGGCCCTGGTTTCCCGCTTTCGCGGGAATGAGCGGAGATGGGGGCACCGCAGGTCCTTTATTCTTCGCCGGAATGTGCGGGGTTGGTGGCACCGCGTGCACGTTTTCCGCTCACCCCCGCGGAAGCGGGGGTCCAGGGCGGCACGTCTCGAGCTCGAAAAATGTGGCCTGGATTCCCGCATGGGCGTGCGAAGGCACGCCGTCCTTCGGACAGCTATGCGCGGGAATGAGCGGAGTGGGCGCGGTCCCGGAATCACAAATTCGAGCGTGGCCGCCTGATGGATGCCATGCCCGAATTCCGCGTGGTCAGCCCGCGCACGGTCGAGGAGGCGGTCGCCGCGCGCGCCGATAATCCCGGCAGCATGCCGCTTGGCGGCGGCACCGATCTCGTGGTCAACATCCGCCGCGGCATCGTCGCACCGAAAGTGCTGATTGACATGACGCGCGTGCCGGAGCTGCACGCGCTCAAGGCGGATGCACACGCGCTCGCAATCGGCGCCGCGGTGCGGCTGAGCGAACTCGCCCGCCATCCCGGCGTTGCCGTTCATTACCCCGTACTGGCGCAGGCCGCTGCGCATATCGCCGGCCCCACGCACCGCAACATGGGCACGGTCGGCGGCAATCTCTGCCTCGACACGCGCTGCATCTTCTACAATCAGAGCGAATGGTGGCGCGACGCCAACAGCCACTGCCTGAAAACCACCGGGAGCATCTGCCACGTCGCGCCGAAAAGCCGCGGCGTGTGCTTTGCGACTTTCTCCGGCGATCTCGCGCCGGCCCTGCTCACGCTTGGCGCCGAAGTAGAAATCGCCGGTCCCGCCGGCCAACGCACCGTCCCGCTTGAAAAGCTCTATATCGGCTTCGCGCGTCAGGACGTGCCGGCGACGGAAACCCAGGGCGACGGCAAGTTCTATCTCTCGTTCCGGCCCGGCGAATTTATCACCGCGGTGCGCGCCAAGAACACGCCTGGCCTGCGCTCGGGCTACGACAAGATCCGCATCCGCCGCTCGATCGAATATCCGGTCGCCGGCGTCGCCGTGGCGCTGAAGAAGGACAAAGGCAATCTCACCGATCTGCGCGTCGCCTTCACCGGCACCAATCCGCGCCCGGTGCTGCTCACGGGCACACGGGAACTGTGCGGCGGCGCACTCGACGAGCGCGTCATCAAGGGGCTCGACGCGCTGGTGCGCGACCAGATCATGCCGATGAAAACAACCTTCACGCCCGGTCATTACCGCCGGCGCGTGGCCGGCGTGCTGGCGCGGCGGCTGCTCACGCGCCTGTTCGAAAGTTGAAGGCGGGGGCCGGCGTGGACGAACTCAACGAACGCAAGCCCTACAACGCGGTGTCCGATTTTGTCGACGCCAATGTCGCGCGCGGGCTCGGCAGCAAGGCCGCCTTCATCGATCCTGAACGCACGCTCACTTACGGCGAATTGCAGGCGCGCAGCATCCGCTTCGCGCATGCGCTGCGCGCGCTAGGCATCGAGCCCGAGCATCGCGTCGCGCTGCTGCTCAACGACACGGTGGATTACCCCGTCGCGTTCTGGGGCACGATCCGTGCCGGCAGCGTCGCTGTTCCGCTCAATATCTATCTCAACGTTCCGCAATACGCCTACGTTCTCGCCGACTGCCGCGCGCGCGCGCTGGTCATCGATGCGGGGCTTCAGCCGGCCATCGCTCCGGTGCTGGAGACGCTGCCGCGCCGGCCGATGGTGATAGTTGTCGGGAACGGACAAGAAGCGCCGTCTTCGCGCCTGACGCCCCGGCCATCTCGCTTAAAGGCGCAGGGTGCCCATGTCACCGAGATCGCCGGGACAAGCCCGGCGATGGCAGCGGAGAGTCACCAATTCGAATCCCTCATCGCCGGCGCCGACACCACCCCCTTCACCGCCGACACGCTGTCGGATGAAGTCGCCTTCTGGCTCTACACTTCGGGCTCGACCGGCGATCCCAAGGGCGTCCGCCACGTCCACTCCAGCCTGATGGCGACCGCAAAACTCTTCGGCCAGGGCATCCTCGGCATTACCGAAGACGACGTCGTGCATTCCGCCTCCAAGCTGTTTTTCGCCTACGGCCTCGGCAATGCCATGAGCTTCCCGCTGTCGGTCGGCGCCACCGCTGCGCTGTGGCCGCACCGGCCCTCGCCGGAGGGCGTGTTCGAGACGCTGCGCCGCAACCGCGTGACGATCTTCTACGGCGTGCCGTCGCTCTACACGGCGCTGCTTGCGCACAAGGATATCGGCAAGGGCGCCGGCTCCGATCGCCTGCGCCTCTGCGTGTCGGCGGGCGAGGCGATGCCCGCACATATCGGCCGGCACTGGCGCGAGGCGACCGGCGTCGACGTGCTTGACGGGCTCGGCTCGACCGAGATGCTCAACACGTTCCTGTCGAACCGCCCCGGCGACCTGCGTTATGGTTCAACCGGCAAGCCGGTGCCGGGCTACGAGGCGCGCATCGTGGATGAGCACGGCCGCGAGCTCGGCATCGACGAGATCGGCGAGCTGATCGTGCGCGGGCCTTCCGCCGGCGAAGGCTACTGGAACCAGCGCCAGAAAAGCCGGCAAACCTTCGCGGGCGAATGGGTTCATACCGGCGACAAGTACCGGCGCGATGCCCAGGGTTATTTCTATTACTGCGGCCGCACCGACGACATGTTCAAGGTGTCGGGCATGTGGGTGTCGCCCTTCGATGTCGAGGCCGCGCTCGTTTCGCACGAGGCGGTGCTCGAGGCCGCCGTCATCGGCAAGGAAGATGCCGACGGGCTGATCAAGCCGAAGGCCTTCATAGTGCTGCGCAACGGTTACCGGGCCGACGACGGGCTGCTCGAGACGCTCAAGCATCACGTCAAGGACAAAGCTGGGCCGTGGAAGTTTCCGCGCTGGATCGAGTTGCGCGAGCAGCTGCCGCGCACGGCGACGGGCAAGATCCAGCGATTCAAGTTGCGCGAGGACGATTTGCGGGCGGCAGTGCACAACGCCGAGCCGTAGCTGGGTTGAGCGCAGCGCACCGACTTGTAATTGTCATGGTCGGACTTGTTCCGGCCATCTCGCTTAGCCTGTAGGGTGGGCTAAGGCGCGCTCGCGCCGCGCCCACCGAACCAGTTTCGATTCTGCCGGTGGGCTCGCATCGCCTTCGCGCTTGCGCGCTCAGGCATCGCTTAGCCCACCCTACGAAATTCTCCCGTACATGCCGCGCGCCACACGCTCCGCCCATTCCCGCGTAAGCGGGAATCCAGAGCCACACGAAGGCCCTCTCACTTTGCCCTGGACCCCCGCTTCCGCGGGGGTGAGCGGATCGGGAACCGTTCGGACGCGGCTGCCGCGGGGCCGAAGTAAAATGGAACGGCTGCCCGCAACGCGAGCGAAGACTGGGTCGCGGAGATATGCGGAGAAAGAAATGCGCGCCACAC
>DASSIT010000039.1:0-12806 GCA_035691545.1 Pseudolabrys sp.
TTGATCATCGTCGCGACCATCGGCGCCGTGCTGCTGCTGATCATCGTGAGGTTTGCGACAGGGGCTTTTCCGCGCCGCCGTTCCTGGCGCTGGTAGGCTTGGCGCCGGTAGCGGCAGGCGGCTGCCCTTCCCATATGACGTGATTGGCTCCGGTCGGGAGGCAATCGATGTCGTTCTTGTCGCTGTTGCTCAACGTGCTGTGGATGCTGTGCGGCGGCCTTTATATGGCCGTCGCGTGGTTCATCGCCGCCATTCTGATGGCGATCACGATCGTCGGCCTGCCGTGGACGCGGGCTGCCTTCAATATCGGCGTCTACACCTTGCTTCCCTTCGGACAGAAGGCGGTATCGCGGGCCGACTATTCCGGCAATGAAGATCTCGGCACCGGGCCGCTAGGCATGGTCGGCAATATCATCTGGCTCGCGCTCGCCGGCTGGTGGCTGGCCCTCGGGCACCTCGTGACGGCCGTTGTTCTCGCCATCACCCTGATCGGAATTCCTTTCGCCTGGGCGCATTTGAAGCTGGCCGGCATTGCGCTTTGGCCGATCGGAAAGATCATTGTTCCGGCGGATTCTATTTCGCCTTTTCAATCTTCGTCACCACGAACTGTCCGTTGACGTTTTCGGCGTCGAATTTCACCTTGTCGCCGGCTTTGACCGCCCGCAGCAGCGCCGGATCCTGCGCGCGGTAGACCATCGTCATCCCGTCTTCCATGTCGAATTTTTTCATGGGGCCGTGCTTGATGGTGATCTTGCCCGCCGATGCATCGACCTTTGTGACCAGGCCGTCGGTCAATGCGGATTGCGCCCAGGCCTGACCCGTCGTCAGCGAATTCAGCGTGAGCGCCGCGCCCAGCACCAGTGTCGATAGAATTTTTCTCATCGCATGTCTCCGGCTGGCTCGAAAAACTTCCTTTTACTTCACTGTGACCGTGCCGCGCATGCCGGATTCGCGATGCCCGGGAATCAGGCAGGCGAATTCGAATGTGCCGGTTTTGCTGAACCGCCAGAGAATCTCGGCGGTTGTGCCCGGATCGACGCTTTTCGCATTTGGATCGTCATGCTCCATTCCGGGATATTTCTTCATCAGCTCGGCGTGCTTGTCGTTGTCTTGAACGCTCGCCAGCGTGAACTCGTGCTTGAGCACACCCTTGTTCTCGATGATGAAGCGGACCTGCTCGCCCCTTTTCACGTCGAGGCGGTCGGGGATGAATTTCATCGTTCCCTCGCTGTCGGTCATGATCACGGTGACGGTGCGCGCCGGCTTTCTCGGATTGCCGGGTGCGCCCGCCGAATAATGCTCGCCCTCATGGGCGGCTGCGGCGAACAGTCCTGCGCCCAGAAGCAACGCGATGCTGGCAGCCATCAAAGCTGATCTCTTCATGCCTACGCTCCTTGTCAGTGGCCTCCGTGGCCGCTCGCACGCGGCTTCACGACCGTGACCTCGATTTCCCCGTCCATCGGCTGCGTCGCGCCCTGGCGCTGCGGCGCTTCCGGCGCGGTTCCTTTGATCTCGCGCGCGACCGTCCCGGCCGGGTGCTTGTACCAGCCGGGATCCTTGTATTCGTCGCGTGCCAGCCCTTCGCGCACCTTCACCACCGAGAACATCCCGCCCATTTCGATCGGCCCGAATTGACCGAAGCCGGTCATCATCGGCAGCGTGTTGTCGGGCATCGGCATTTCCATCGAGCCCATTTCCGCCATGCCGGCGGAACCCATCGGCGTGTAGTCCGGCAACAGCTTGCGGATCGTCTTTGTGAGGTCTCGCTGCGGCACGCCGATGAATGTTTTCACGTTGTGGCCCATCGCGTTCATCGTGTGGTGCGACTTATGGCAATGGATGGCCCAGTCACCCGGCTCGTCGGCAACGAATTCAAAAGCGCGCATCGCCCCGACCGGGACATCGGTCGTGACCTCCGGCCGCCGCGCGGATTCCCGGATCCATCCGCCGTCGGTACAGGTCACTTCGAAATGCGGCCCGTGCATGTGGATCGGATGATTGGTCATGGTGAGATTGCCGATGCGCACGCGCACGCGGTCACCGAGCCGCACGACCAGCGGATCTATGCCAGGGAACACGCGGCTGTTCCATGTCCACAGATTGAATTCGGTCATGGTCATGACCCTGGGCAGGTAGCTGCCGGGGTCGATGTCGTAGGTGCTCATCAGGAAGACGAAGTCGCGGTCAACGCGATACTGGTTGGGATCGCGCGGATGGACGACAAAAAAGCCCATCATTCCCATCGCCATCTGCACCATCTCGTCAGCGTGCGGGTGGTACATGAACGTCCCGCTTTTCTTGATGACGAATTCGTAGACAAATGTCTGACCCGGCTTGATCTGCGGCTGCGTCAGTCCGCCCACGCCGTCCATGCCGTTCGGTACCAGCATGCCGTGCCAATGGATGGTGGTGTGCTCGGGCAACTTGTTGGTCACGAAAATGCGTACCTTGTCGCCTTCCACACATTCGAGTGTCGGCCCCGGCGATTGGCCGTTGTAGCCCCACAGATGCGCCTTCATGCCGGGCGCGATCTCGCGCAGCACCGGTTCGGCAACGAGGTGGAATTCCTTCCAGTCGCCGTTCATGCGCCATGGGAGGGTCCAGCCGTTCAGCGTCACCACCGGTTGGTATGCGGTGCCGCTCGGTGGAGCGAGGGGCGGTTGCATGGTCGGCGAGGTTGTGGTGACGGCCTCGGGAATAGCGGCGGCCTGCACGCGGCCGCTGATCGCCGTAGCACCGGCGAGGATGGCCGAACCGCCGATAAGATTGCGCCGTGAAATCATGATGGTTCTCCTCGCCGTTTTCAGTGACCCGCCGCGCCGTCGGGCGCGGGCATGGCAAAATTCGCAGCTTGCTCGCCGCTGCGTCCGCCGCCGGCGATCGCCGCCGACAGATCGGTGCTTGCAAGCCAGAAGTCGCGCAGGGCTTTAGCAGCCGCCACGCTGGCGGCGATCTTTTGCCGCGCCTCGGTCAGCAGCGCGAACACATCGGCCTGCATGGCGCCGTAGCGCAGCATCATTTCGTCGGAAATGATCTTGCGCAGCGGCAGCACGTCGCGCTGGTAGTGGCGCGCGATTGTGTAGGTGGACCGATAATTGCGATAGGCGTCGCGCGCCTCCGACCGCACATTGATCGCCTTTTGCGCGAGACGGTTGACGGCCTGCATATAGGTCTGTTCGGCTTCGCGCACGCGCGCTTCGCCGAAATCAAACACGGGAACTTCGAGCGACACCGTGAAACCGCGGTCGCGAATTCGTTCGCCGGTTTCCTTGGTCTCGGTGACCTTGTCGGCGAAGCCCGCGTCCAGCACATTAATGAAGCGCGTGGCATTGGTCAGGCCGTAGGCTTTCGCCAGCGTTTCGAGCTCGATCCGCGCAATTTGCAGGTCGAGCCGGCGGTTGACGGCATCCCGCTCGACCGCCGGTAATGTCAGCGCGCGCTTCGGCAATGCAGGCATTGCCTTCGCCAGCGTGAAGCGGAGATCGTTGCCCCACAGGCCGAGCAGGCGAACCAGCCGTTCGCGCTCGCTCGCCGCTTGCTGTTGGGCGGCTGCGAGCTGGGCGGTGAGTTCGGCGTGGAATGCCAATTCGCGCGCCTGGTCGAGCTTGTTCATGGCGCCGGTCTCGCCCAGGCGTTTGGCGAGCTGCGCCATGGTCGCGGCCGCGGAATCGGCCTGCGTCAGCAGGCCCACGAGTTCCTGTGCCGCCACGGCGCGATAGAACGCCCGGCGCGTTTCCGCGGCGACGTGCAGCGTCTCCAGGGCGGCAAGGAATTGCGCCTGGCGGAAGCGCTCCGCCGCGATTTCGCTGCGCGCGGGCAGCATCGCCAGCGCGAGAATGCTGGCGACGATCTGGCGATCGATTTCCGTCTCGGCTGATCCGGTGATGCGGGTGACTGAAATCGTCGGGTTTGGCGGCAGCGATTGTTGAATGCGGACCGCTTCCGCGATGCCGAGGTCGTTATAGGCCGCCTGCAGGCCGCGGTTGTTCAGCAACGCGATCTGCACGGCCGTCTCCGCCGTCAGCGGCCGCTTGAGCAGCGGCTCGATCTTCGCGCGCGCGGCGATAGCCTCGTCTTCGGTTCGGATTGCAGCAACTTCTTTATTGAGCTGCGTTCCGGCAATCTCCGCCGGCAGCGACATGCCGCCATCGGGCGAGAACGTCTGGCAACCGGCCAGCATCGCGGCGCAGGCGAGGGCAGTCGTCCAGCGAATGAACACCCGGCCGGCGATCATGGGCCGCTCTTCTTTGCCGGTGGCCCGGCGCCGTCGTCGGGCGCGCGCCACGGTGCCGGCTCGCTCGGCCTCGCGCCGCCAAATTCATCGCGCGTGGGATGATAGACCGCGGCCGGGACGCGGACGTCCCGGTCGGCGGGATTGGGTCCCGTCAGCGGCCGTGACGGCGCTGCCGCGCAGCCCGAAAGGACCAATGCTGCCGCGATCAGGGCAAGCCGCCACCCGCCGCGCGCGGGCATTGCCTGCCGAGCTGCGGCTTCCGGTAACGTCCGGACGCGGGAGGGGGACATGAGAGTCTCTTATCCGTCGATTGATGGCGCGCACGTGCGACGCTGGCGCGCCGCCGCGCAGCAATTCAAAGCGACAGGACGGTTCTCGGCGGTCGGTCGATACGGTCGGAGCCACGCCCATACAGGCTCTCGGGACGCGGGAACGCGATGGCCGACGCGACGGCGAGCGGAACATCAGCGACACCGTAACCTGGCGCTATCGCCGTCACGCCGAAGAGGCCGCAACATTTTTCACCTTGGCCATGGTCGTGGTCGGGGAGGCCCGAATGGTGTTGGCCGGCCTGCGCAGTCGCCGCGTGATCGTGGTGCGTGCTGATGCCCAGCGCTTCCGTCAGGCAATGCACAAGCGGTGCATCCACCGAAAGGGCAATTGTGGTAACCGGTGCCGCCAGCGCGAGCACATACAGCGCGGCAAGCGCCGCGCCCGCCCGCCGGCGCCAATGCCTGAGTGAGACAGCCAATCTGCTTTGGGTCACCATCGCCGCCGCTGCGAACGCTTTGTGTCGCCGCGCAGGATACATCGTCTCAAGGTTGACACCAAGCTGCCGGTTGAAGCGGTTCCGATCGATCGCCGTGCACGGTTGCCGGCTTGCACCTACCGTAAGCATGGCATGACAATGGAGCTATGGTCGATTCCCCTCGCGTCGAAGGCTACGCTATCGTCTCCGAAGACGGCATGCTCGCGAATGCTGCGGGCATCATGCCGGACGAGCTCAAGTACGAAGCCGATCAGCGCTTTTTCGAGCACGGGCTCGACGCGGTCGACGTAGTGGTGCACGGCCGCCATTCCCACGAACAGCAGCCGCGGTCGCATCTGCGGCGTCGTGTCATCCTCACGCGCGATGTGCCCGCCGTCGTCGCCGACCCGTCAAATGAAAAGGCATTATTGTGGAATCCGGCCGGCGCGTCGTTCGAGCAGGCGCTGGCTGCGTTCGCGTCGCCCATCGCGCGCGTTGGCGTAATCGGCGGCACAGATGTGTTCGGCCTGTTCCTGGATCGTTATGACGTTTTCTATCTGACGCGGGCTCCCGGCGTGCGGTTGCCGGGTGGCCGCCCGGTTTTTCCCGGCGTGCCGGCGCAAACGCCGGAGGAGGTGCTTGAAATCCACGGGCTCGTGCGCGGCGAGCGGCAGGTGCTCGACAGGGCGAAAGACCTGACGGTGGTGGCCTGGCTGCGCGCTGTTCCGCTCGTCGCCGCGAACGCGGGGATCCAGGGTTAATAGCGCTTGAGCCGTGCGCTGGATTCCCGCTTGCGCGGGAATGAGCGGAGTGTGAGGTGACGCACACGCGAACATTGCGCAGGAATGAGCACGTAGGGTGGGCTAGGGCGCGCTTGCGCCGGACGCACCGAAGAGATGCAAGGCTGCCTGTGGGTTCGCCTCCGCCTTCGCGCGCCTCGGCGGAGGCTTAATCCACCCTACGAAACTGTTCCGCTCATCCCCGCGCGCACCCCATTATCCGCTCATCCCAGCGAAAGCGGGCATCCAAGGTTAAATTAAAAATGCCTGTGCTGGTATTCTGGATTCCTGCTGGAGCCTGTGCTCGCGCCAGTCGAAGGCTGGACCCGACCACGGGAATGAGCGGAGATTGTTGGGACCCACAGCCGTTGCGCTTCAATGAATGCCGATGAGCGGCCAATAGAACGGCACGATCACTAGAATTGCAACGAATTCCACGAGGGTGAGCAGCAGGCCGATACGCAGCATGTCCCGCGCCGTGAAATATCCGAACGAATAGCCCACGATCAGAACCGCCGATTGATAGACGAAGATTTTCCCGGCTGATCCGAACACCCAGATCATGCCAAGCGCCAGCGGATTGAGGCCGTGGCTCTTGGCAAAGTTCATCAGCAGCGGCATCGATGTGCCGAGCATCGCGATGTCGCTCGACAGCAGGATGTGATAAAAGAACGCTGCCCAGTACAGCACGATTGTCGATGCGAATGTGCCGGTCATGAACGGCCCGATCCATCCGAACGCGATATTGGTGAGAAGATCGAGGCTCTTGGTTGCCACCAGAACCTTCGCCATGCCAAGCGCAGCCGCGACAAAAAACACCGGCAGGTAATTGACCTTCTTCAGGTCGTCGACGCGCAGCACGCCGATATAGGGCAGCAGCGCGGCAAGGCCGATGCCCAGCCCGATTTTCGATGACGAGATATGGTGGAGGAAATCCGTCACCCAGAGAATGGTGGCGGTGCCGAGCAGGATCGCAGCCCTTGCTTCCGGCGCCGACAGCGGACCGAGCTTGCGCAGCTCGTCCTGCAAATAAGCCTGTCCGCCCGCGAGTTCCGCTTTTTCTGGCGGAAACAGCCACAGCGTGAGCCGCCACGCCGCGAACACCGTGATGATGTGGCAGGGCAGGAACGCAACGAACCACTGGCTCCACTGCACGTCGACTTCGCCGATGCGTTCGATCAGGCCGCGTGCGGTGATCGAGCTGGCGCCGGCGATGATCATCTTGTCGAACAGCGCCGCGGTATAGGTGATAATCAGGAATATCCCGCGCGCGCCGTTGCTGCCCGCCCGCAGGCCGAGCGTTTCCACCAGCCCCAGCGCGATCGCCGCCATGATCACTATGCGGGCGATGCCCGACGGCACGATGAGCGTGAGCAGGAAATCGGTCACGATCAGGCCGAGCAGAATGCGCGGGTAGGTCGTCCCGACCCGCAGCATCACGTGATAGGCCAGCCGGCGCGCGATCCCGGATTTCGACGCCATGGCGCCCATCAGCGTCGCTCCGAAAAGAAACCACGCGGTGTTGTTGGCAAAGCCGCTGAACGCCACATCGAAGCGCACGACACCGAGCGCCCAGAACAGGAAACATCCGATCAAGCCGGCAATCGCGTGATCGATCGCCTCGGTGATCCAGGCCAGCACCATGAAGAGGGCGATGGCGAGGCCGTGCTTTGCGGTCGCATCGAGCGGCAGCGGCGCGAACCAGAACAGCACGGGCACCAGAACGCAGATGACCCGGCTGATGGTGAGCCATCCCCCATCCGCCTTGTGCGTGTCGACGATTGCAGCTGCGTCCATGGCTCGGCCCCGGCTACCGCCCCGGCGGCAATTATTGACGGAACGCCGGACGGCTGGCTACCGTTTTGATGGACATTGGCCTGACGGCCGTTCGGCACAGGAGGCAATCCCATGATCACCGCCGAGATGAACGAACGGTTGACGCGCGTGGGTCCCGGTACGCCGTGCGGCGAACTGATGCGACGGTACTGGATTCCGATCCGTCCTTTTGCGCAGCTCCTGGAAACCCCGGTGCTGAAGGTTCGCATCCTCGGGGAGGATCTCGTTCTCTATCGCAACAAGAAGGGCGGGTTGGGGCTGATCGGCGATCGCTGCCTTCACCGGCTGGTGGACTTGCAGTTCGGCATTCCCGACGATGAAGGCTTGCGCTGCCCGTATCACGGCTGGCTCTACGGCGACACCGGCAAATGCCTCGAGCGGCCGATGGAAGGCAAGCCGCAGGCCGAGATCAAGCAGAAGCTCAAGGCCTATCCGGTGCAGGAGCTGGGCGGCCTGGTGTTCGCCTATATGGGCCCACTACCGGTGCCGGCTTTGCCGCGCTGGGATCTGTTCGTGTGGCCGAATGCGGTGCGCCAGATCGGGATCATGGAAATTCCCTGCAACTGGCTGCAGTGCCAGGAAAACACTGGCGACCCGACCCACAGCGCCTGGGCGCACGGCCATCTTTTTCAGTACGTGCTCGAAAAGCAGGGACGGCTTGCCGAGCGCGCGGCAAGCAGCGACCACACGCTGCACACGCGGCTGAAGACCGGTATCGGCATCAAGCAGCTTTACGCTGAGGAGACCGCACACGGCTTCGCCAAGGGCGTGAGCTATTCAAAGGAGCTTGGCGCCGACCACGATCACACCAAGGAACATTCCGCGGTGATTTTTCCGTTCTTCACGCAGACCGGAAAAACCGGCGCGCCGCGCAGCGAATATCAGATCCGCGTGCCGGCCGACGACACCAACACCTATCACATCTGCTACCAGGTCTATGCCGCGCCGCCGGGTGTGGCGGCGCCACCGCAGGACAGCGTGCCGTGGTACGTGCCGCCGACAATCGACGAAAACGGCCAGCCGATCCTCGATTATGTGCTGGCGCAGGATGCCATCATGTGGGTCGCGCAGGGGCCGATCGTCGATCGCAGCAAGGAGATACTCGGCCGCACCGACATCCCGATCACCTTGCTCAGGAAGCAGCTCGACGAGCAGATTCGGCGCGTGGAAGAGGGCAAGGATCCGATGAATGTCTTCCGCGAGCCGCAGGACATTATCTATGGCAGCGGCTCGCCGCCCGACTGGTCGAAGCCCGAGCAGCTTCTCAAGCACGGCTTCCGCAAGCTGTACCACAAGGGTTTTGCGCTGGACGACGCCGACCGCTACGGCCCCGCTTTGGACCTTGCGAAAGAACTGCATCGGCGGATCGAGGCGGCAGAACTCGCGCGCCAGAAAAATGCGCCCGCCGCGGGCGTCGGCGCCTAGTCCGGTTCCACATCTCGCCCTTTACCCGCTCATCCCCGCGATAGCGGGGATTCGGGGCGCAAAAATAAAAGCGCATGAACACCTCCTCTGGATACCCGCTTGCGTGGGAATGAGCGGAGTGATGCGGCTTGCTTCCAAAAATTGCGCGGGAATGAGCGGAGTGATGCGACTTGCTTTCAAAAAATGCATGGGAATGAGCGGAAGGGGAATGCCCACCCTACGAAGCTGCGGCGCGGTTTGCGTTCTCCTCACCCGCTCATCCCCGCGAAAGCGGGGATCCAGGACCCAAAAACAAAAGTGCATGAACACCTCCTCTGGATTCCCGCTTGCGCGGGAATGAGCGGAGTGATGCGGTCTGCTTGCAAAAATTGCGCGGGAATGAGCGGAGTGATGCGACTTGCTTTCAAAAAATGCATGGGTATGAGCGGAGTGATGCGACCTGCTTTCAAAAATGCATGGGAATGAGCGGAAGGGGAATGCCCACCCTACGGAACTGCGGCGCGGTTTGCGTTCTCCTCACCCGCTCATCCCCGCGCAAGCGGGGATCCAGCTCGCCCGTGCCACACCGCTTCCAGCTTCACCATCGAATCCGCCATGAACGGCCCCATGCCGCTGACACTGGCAATTTCTTCCACCTGTTCCTGTGAGGAGAACCCTCCCACAACGGTGGTGACATGCTCGTGCATGAGGATGAAGCGATAGGCTGCCTGCGCCAGGCTCATATGGCTGTCCTGCGCAAGGAAGCGGACCGCTTTCGCCATCTCGATGGTCTGCCGCGCCGGTTCCGCATTTGGATCGTACGAGCGCGCCAAAGGATGACCCGCCGCGCCGTTGAGCCGGTCGTCGGTGAGAGCGCCGCCCGCCAGCGGACTGAAAACCGCGCAACCGACGCCAGACCGTCCCGCATCGTTGATGACGCCGCCGTAATCGGGCAGCGCCCTGTTCGCCGGCGGCCTGGCGAGGCCGGCCGTCGGATTGATCAGCGTGTACGGCACATTGATGAGCTGAAACTGCCCGGTCTTGAGCAGCTCGCGCACCTCGTTGCCGTCGCCGCCCCGGCAGACGAAGCCGGCATGCCCGATCTTGCCGGCCGCTCTCAGCCGGTGGAAGCCTTCCAGCACGCCGCCTGCGCGCAGAAAATCCTGCAATGCAAGCTGCCGGTAACTGCCGCCCTGCAGCTCCGGCGCCGCGGCCACCGGCCCGTTATGAATCTGCAGGCAATCGAGGTGATCGATCCCCAGCCGTTTCAAGCTTCCTTCGCATGACGCGACGACGTGGCCGGCGATGTCGGCGAGATCGCCTTCCCGAATTTCGACTTTTGAGTTGATGACGGGCTGCTGGCCAAGCGCGCGCAGCACGCGGCCGAGATTGGCCTCGGCGGCACCGTCGCCGTAGTCCGGCGCGGTGTCGAAATAGTTGATGCCCAGTTCAAGCGCGCGCGCAACGACGCGTTGCTGGTCGGCAAGACTGCCGCGCACCATCAATCCGGCATTGCCGCCGCACCCGAAGCCGATTTCCGAGAGGCTCAGCGTCGTGTCGGGAACGCGGCGGTAGTACACGAAAGTCTCCGGCTCATTGAAATTGGCCGGTCATAGAAACGTGGAAATCCGCTGCTCCGCAAGGCTTCGACATGGCCTGGATTTGCCCGACAGACTGCAGCCGATTCAATGCGCTAGCCGCCGGTTTACGGCCCGATAAGCCTTCGCATGTAGGTTGCAGGCCGAACCGGAGTATTTCCATGTTCGACCTCATTTTTCAGGGTGCGCAGGCCTATAACCAGGTCGGCCTGTTTATTGGCGCGCTGCTTTTTCTTGGCATCGGCGGGCTCATCCTCGGCAATTCATTGTATTGGCGCGTGCATGCACTGCGCGCGCAGGGAACGGTCATCGGCGTGATTGCCAATGGCGTCACGTATACGCCTGTGTACCGCTACACGTTGCCGGACGGGCAAAGCCATGTCGCGAAATCGGATACCGGCTCCGGCTGGGTGCGCGGCAAGGAAACCGGCCGCGTCGTGCCGCTGATGATCTCCGCGCACAATCCGACGGAAGCCCGCGAAGCCGGCGGATATCTGTTCGATCTCATCGGCCTCGTGCTTGCCGCGCCGGGCGCGCTGATGGGCTATATCGCGCTCACCGCTTATCCCGTCACGCGCATGACATGGATCATGGCCATCGCCATGATTTTGTATCTTGGCGAACGCGGCTACCGCGTTCTCATTCCCAAAGGGCAACGGCTTTCCATCGAGGAATGGAAAAGACAGCACAATATCGGCCAGACGACCCTCGACCTGAGCAATGTGAAGCCGATCGAGACTATCGTTTCGGCGCCTGACGTTGCGCAGGCACGGCTCAAGCAGGCGAAAAGCTACAAGACGGTCGTACCCATTCTCGCCGCTGTCGCTGTGCTTCTGTTCACGATCGGGGTTTTCCAGAGCATCAAAATTAGCCGGCTCGAATCGGCAGGTCTGCGCGCGCAAGGACAGGTGGTGCGCCTGAACAGCGAATACAGCTCCGGCAGCGGCAGCCACTATACTTACTATCCCGTGGTGCGATTTCGCACCGACAGGAACGCGACCGTGGAATTCAAGGACAGCGTCGGCAGCAATCCGCCCAGCCATCGCGCGGGCGACAAGGTGACGGTGCTCTATCTTGCCGGCGACCCGCAGCGGCAGGCCATCATCGACCGCGGCTTCTTTTTTAACTGGCTCATCCCCGCAATCATATTTCTGGCCGGCGCCTGCGTTGCGATGATCTGCATCGCCCTGCGGCGACAGACGAGAACGTCCGCCGCGTAGCGGGCGCACATTCACCTGCCAGGTGCCGGAATCGCGGTAATTTCGTCATTGACGCAAATCAATGTCGCAAAATGCGTTTCGTGGCAGCCTTCTTACAAAGAAGGTGCCCACATGAAACGCAAACTCATCGCGATTGCTTCAGCCGCGATTATTGGTTTGTCGGGGTTTGTCGCGCCCGGCAAGGCCGAAGCCCACTCGAATGGCTGGTGGATTCCCGGCGCGATCGTCGGTGGCCTCGCTATCGGCGCGCTTGCTGCAAGGCCCTATTATTATGGCCCCGGGCCGTACTACGGCTATGGCTATGGTCCGTATTACTACGGCGGCGGCCCGTACTATTACGGTGCCCCTTACTACGCGCGGCCCTACCGGTATCACCGGTACTATCGCCACCGCCGGTATTATCGGCATTACTGAGAGCGGTCGCTCGCGCACCTTGCAGTATTGCTGTGGTCCGGTCACCGGCCCCACGAGTCGAGCGCAACGTACACGGTGCCCAGCACCACGCTGTAGGTCAGCAGCATGGCGAGCGACATCAAGGCTGGCGCTAATCCAAGTCCGCTTCCGGTTGCGAACGGCCCGAGACCGATCAGGGGAAAGAAGATCAGGCCCATCAGGACCCATCCGATGACACCGAAGATGAGGCCCTTGCCTGCGCCGGTTTTGGCGGGCAGCAGCCGGTTGATGCGGGCAAACAGGAATCCAAGAATGCCCATGCCGTTCACGAATGAAAGCGCCCAGGGCACAAATGCGGGGACGTCGGAGCCGACCCATTGGCTGAGTGCGATCTGAAAGCTTTGATAGGGCTGGAAGGACGGAAGCAGGCCACTGCGTGTCTTGAAATAAAGAAACAGCGCATGCACGCTTGTGCCGGCCAGGCCAGCGATGATCGGCTTCCAGATCCAGCCTTTTGCGATCACGATCTCATCCTCAAACATAATGACGACACGGTTGGAGCCGGATCCGCCTTGCGTTGCGTCAAATTCGGCT
>DASSIT010000040.1:0-28452 GCA_035691545.1 Pseudolabrys sp.
AAATATGGTCTATTTCGGGGTGCAGACGCAAACCGCGCCGCAAAATACCGAGGCAGGCGCCGCGCAATACGTCGTCGGCAAGCTCCACCTTCTCGAAGCCCATCGCGTCAACAACGGTGACGACGTCGCCGTCGCCGTGATCGACTCAAAGATCGATACGAACCACCGGGATCTCGCCGGTGTGATCGCAGACGAATATGACGCGGTCGGCACTCCGGCGACGCCGCATTCTCACGGCACGGCTATGGCCGGAGCAATCGCAGCGCATAGCAAGCTGATCGGCGTAGCGCCGAAAGTAAAATTGCTGGCCGTGCGGGCTTTTTCTGGTACGGGCGAAAGTGCGGAGAGCACAACGTTCACGATCCTCAAGAGCCTGGACTGGGCCGCGAGCAAGAATGCCCGCATCATCAACATGAGTTTTGCCGGCCCTGCCGACATGCTAGTGCGGGAGATGCTGTTCAAGGCCAACGCGCGTGGAATCGTCCTGATTGCCGCCGTCGGGAATGCCGGTCCGCGCTCGCCGCCGCTTTATCCTGCCGCCGACGCCGGCGTGATCGGTGTGACCGCGACTGATACCGCGGACAAGGTGATGCCGCAGGCAAACCGTGGTCCACAGGTTGCGATTGCCGCCCCCGGTGTGGAAATTCTGGCGGCCGCGCCGGATAGCAAATACCAGGTCACGTCGGGTACATCTGTGGCCGCAGCGCATGCGACCGGCGTCGCGGCACTGCTGCTCGCGGCGCAGCCGAAGCTCACTCCGGCCCAGGTCCGCGCCGATCTAATGCGCGGCGCCCGCCGCATCCCTGGCAACCGCAACGAGGTCGGCGCGGGCGAAATCGATGCGCTGGCCGTGGTCAACTCGCCCCGCAAATAGCGGCGGGGCCTTTCGTCTGGTAGGTAACAGCACCCGTCATTCTACTGGATCGATTGTCATGACCGCCCCGGATTCCCTGCTCGTCGAAAGGCCTTCGGGCGATATCGTCGTCCTGAAAATCAACCGCCCGCAGGTGCGCAATGCACTTAATCTTGATGTGCGCACGCGCCTTGCCGACGCAATCGCTCGTTGCGGTGCCGACAGCGCCGTGCGCTGCGTTATCGTGACCGGCTCGGATATCGCCTTTGCGGCCGGTGCCGATATTGGCGAGATGGCGGATGCGGGCCCCGTCGAGGTCATGGCGCGCAATGTGCAGAAATACTGGCGCGCGATCATGGACTGCCCGAAGCCGCTCATCGCCGCGGTGGAAGGCTTTGCCCTCGGGGGCGGGCTTGAACTCGCTTTGTGCGCCGACATCATCGTCGCCGGCGAAGGTGCAAAACTCGGCTTGCCCGAGGTGAAAGTCGGGATTCTTCCCGGCGGCGGCGGCACGCAAAAGCTGGCCCGCCTTGTCGGCCGTCATCGCGCCATGTTGCTGATCATGACCGGCAAGATGTTCAGCGCTGCGGAAGGACTTGCCATGGGCGTCGTCAGCGAGGTCGCGCCGGTAGGGCAGGCTCTCCCGCGCGCCCTTGAAATTGCGCGCGAGATCGCCGCGATGCCGGCGATTTCGATCATGCAGATCAAGGAGATCATCAATGCCGGGCTCAATGCGCCGCTCGAAACCGCGTTAATGCTGGAGCGCAAGGCATTCCAGTTGCAATTTGCCACGCGCGACCAGAAGGAAGGCATGCGCGCCTTCATTGAAAAGAGAAAACCCAAATTCGAGGGACATTGAAGCGTGGCATTCGACCTGTCCCGGCCGGATCTCGTTGCCGCGGTGTTCGGCGCAGGCACCATGGGTCGCGGCATCGCCCAGTTATGCGCGCAGGCCGGACTTACGACGCTGCTGTTTGATTCGCGCGACGGCGCGGTCGAAGAGGCTATCAGCGCAATCGAAAAGGGACTCGACGGCCAGGTGTCGAAAGGCCGCCTGACGGCCGAGGCGAAACGGGCCACGCTCGGCCACCTCAAGCCGATGGCGACTCTCGACGAGGTCAAAAATGCTGGCATCATCATCGAGGCCATCGCGGAAAATCTCGACGCCAAGCGCGAGCTGTTTCGCGAGCTCGAAAAACGGCTGGCCGCTGATGCCGTGCTTGCTACCAACACTTCCTCGCTTTCCGTGACTGCCGTTGCGGCGGGCTGCGCGCGGCCCGAACGCGTTGCCGGCCTGCATTTTTTCAATCCGCCGCCGGTGATGAAATTGGTGGAGGTCATCGGCGGGCTTCGCACCGCGCCAGCCGTGGTCGAGGCGCTCATTGGTTTCGCGCGGCGGATCGGCAAGCACCCTGTGGTCGCAACCGATACGCCAGGCTTCATCGTCAACCATGCAGGCCGTGCTTACGGCCCCGAGGCCTTGCGTATTGTGGCGCAGGGCATCGCCAGTCCCCACGAAGTCGATCTCTTGATGAAAGAGGCGGCCGGTTTTCGCATGGGCCCGTTCGAACTGCTCGATCTTGTCGGCGGCGATGTCACCCATGCGGTGATGGTGAGCATCTTCGAACAGTATTTCGGTGAGCCGATGTATCAGCCATCAGCGGAGATGGCGGTACGGGTCGCCGGCGGGCTGCTCGGCCGCAAGTCGAAACAGGGCTTTTACGATTACGAGCAGGCGCCCATCGCTAGCCCGCCGACAGTTTCAGTGCCTGCACAGCCGCCGCCGTCGTCGGCCTGGGTTGCCGACGAAGACGGCGGTGGGGACCTCGCCGATTGGCTCAAGCGTTCTGGCGCCAAGGTTCATCTTGGCGGAAAGCCCCCTGCAAACATTTTGTGTTTTGTCACGCCGCTGGGAGAGGATGCGTCACATGCGGCTGTGCGCCTCAATCTCGATCCGACGCGGACGGTTGCAGTCGACATGTTTGGCCGGTTCAGCGGTCGGCGAACGGTGATGAAAACCCCGCTCACTCGGCCTGAGACCCTCGGTGCCGCTGTCGCCGCTGTATCCGCCGGGGATGCACCGGTGACGGTGATCAGAGACAGTCCCGGTTTTGTCGTGCAGCGTCTTCTTTCGATGATCGTCAATGTCGGGACCCGCATTGCAGAACTTCGCATTGCCGCACCGGACGATATCGACACCGGGGTTGAACTTGGCCTCAACTATCCGCAGGGCCCGTTTGCGCTCGGCAATAAGCTCGGCCCCCTCCGTGTGCTCGCCGTTCTCGACGGCATGCATGCCATAACGCGCGATCCGAAATATCGCGCTACGGCCTGGCTGCGGCGGCGCGCGCGCCTCGGTGCGCCGCTGGATACGCCCGATTGACCGAGTTTTTGTTCGTCCTGGGTCTAGGCGCTGCGATAGAGTTTCGTGAGCACGAATTCGCGGTGACCCAGTGCCTCGGCGGCAGTCAGGCGGCCGTTCGCGGTGCGCATGATCATTTCGATCAAGGCGTCACCCGCCTGCGAAATCGTCATCTCGCGTCGCAGGATGCCGGAAACGTCGAGGTCGATGTGTTCCGACATGGTCCGTACGGTGCGCGGATTGCCGGAAATCTTGATCACGGGGAGGATTGGATTGCCGATCACGTTGCCCTGGCCGGTCGGGAAGGTGTGCACGGCGTAACCTGCGGCTGCCATCAGCGTCACGCATTCAGCGGCCGCCGATGATGTGTCCATATAGTAAAGCCCGGGTCCGCGCGCCGGCGCTTCGGCAGGCTTGAGCACGTCGATATATTTGCACTGGCGGCCGATCTTTTCGAGATTGCCGAGCGCCTTTTCCTCGATGGTGGTGAGCCCGCCTGCGATATTGCCCTTGGTTGGCTGCGATTCCGAAAGATCGTCGGTCTTGTGCGCCTGAATGACCTCATCTTCGTACGCTTGCCAGGTCTTCATCCATTTTTCGCCGATCTCCGGCGAAATCGCGCGCGCTTTGGCGAGATGCTCGGCACCGGTAATTTCCGACGTTTCGCCGAACACGCCATGGATACCCTTGGGGATGAGCTTGTCATACATGTTGCCGACGGTCGGACAGGAGGCGAGCCCGGTGGTTGTGTCGCTCTCGCCGCATTTGGTCGAGATCCAAAGTTCGGAAAGGTCGCACTCCTCACGCTGCAGTTCGGATGCTTTCTGCAGATAGTCTTTTGCGGCGCGTGCCGCCTTGGCGATGGTGTTGATGTCGCCGTTGAGCTCTATGCCGAAGCCGGTTACAGGCTTGCCGGTCTTGGCAATCCCGTCGACGACGCGCTTCGTCCACCCATCCTCAATGCCGATCACGATGCAGGCCGCAACATTGGGATTTGCGCCCGTGCCGATGATGGTGCGGAAAAAAGTTTCGAGATCTTCGCCGAATTGCAGCCGGCCATAGGCATGCGGGATTGCCAGCGTGCCCTTGATGTTATTGGCGACTGCTTCGCACGCGGCGTTCGACAGATCATCAAGCGGCAGGATCACAACATGGTTTCTTACGCCGACGCGACCGTTTTCGCGCCGCCACCCCATGAATTTCATGTTCGATTTTCCGTTACTCTTCGTCATGTCACCACCGCTTGGTCTTGAGATTATGGACGTGAACGTGTTCGCCCTTTGCGATATCGGCTACAGCCTTGCCTATGTCCTGGCCGTATTTCCAGACGGTGTCACCCTTCCTGATGTCGGTGAGCGCGATCTTGTGACCGATCGGCACATCCATTTTCGCCTTGAGTGGGAACGAAGAGTCGTCGGCGGTCACCACGCAGAGCATGTCGGTTCCGGCTTTGAGACCTTCAACGGTGACTACTCCGACGGTGTCCTTTTTCTCGTGCACAAGCAGTTGCGGGGTTGTCATTGGGGAATTCCAATTTCTGGCGTTGCACGCCGTTTTATAGGAGCGCATGCCCACAAGCCAAGCATTCGTTCCGGCACGACGCGATTGCGGGAACGTAAAATTCAATGTCGACAGCCGACACGAAATCGCTAGCCTTTGAGGTGAGACAATCCGTCGCCTCAATATCTGCCACCACAAGGTATTTGCCTTGAACGTTGAAGGTGAAATTTCGGTTGCTGCACCGCGGGAAGCGGTGTTCAAGGCGCTTAGTGACGCGCCATTCTTTGCGTCGTGCATTGAAGGCGTCCGCGATCTCACGGAAATCGATGCCACGCATTACAATGCCGTGCTGGAAACACGCATCGCCTACATGCGGTTCACCTTCAGGGTTACAGTTGAGATGAGCCTGGTCTCACCGCCTGAGACTATCGAGGCCAAAGTTGAGGGCATGCCGATGGGCGTGGTCGGCCGGCTTACCGCAACAGCGACAACCAGGCTTTCGGAGGACAGGGGCGGCACCCTGATCCGGTACGCGATTGATGCGACCATGACCGGGAAACTGGGTAGCATGGGGCAGCCTGTACTCAAGGCGAAGGCCAGAGAAATGGAACGGCAATTCGGCGAGCGGATTGTGGCTGCTTTTGCGCCGGGCGGGGCGAGGGCGACCGTATGACCCCTTTCGAGCTTGCGGAGCCGGCTTCGCTCAAGGAGGCCATTGCCCTCATTGACCCGGATGATCCGGATGTGCGCCCCATTGCCGGCGGCACGGCACTGATGCTGATGATGAAAGCCGGCGTCTTCCGGCCGCGGCGTCTCGTGAGCCTGCGCAAGCTCGGCGCCGGCTTCGCGCAGATTACAGCCACGCGTGACGGCGGCCTCACCATCGGCGCACTCACGCCGCTTTCCATGCTTGAGCATTCGGCTGAAGTCGCCCGTCATGCGCCGGTGATCGTGCGCACCATGCGGCGTCTGTCGAATACGCGCGTACGCAATGTCGCGACTGTGGGGGGAGCCCTTGCGCATGCCGACCCGCATATGGACCTACCGCCGGTTCTGATCGCGCTCGGCGCTACCATCAAGATCTCCGGCCCAAGTGGCGAGCGGGCGATGCCCGTCGAAGACCTGCTCACCGGCTATTACGAAACTGCGCTTGCCCGCAACGAGTTGATCACCGGGTTGCGGATCCCGCCTCAGGGCACAGCGCGCGCCGTCTACTACAAGGTCACGGCCGGATCCGCCGACGACTGGCCGGCGCTCGGCGTTGCCGCTGCGATCGATAGCGACAGGGGGACCGTCAAGTCCGCCCGCATCGTTGTAAGTGCGGCAACCGTGAAAGCGATGCGGCTCAAATCGGCGGAATCGGTGCTCATTGGCGGCAAGCCCGATGACAAGACGATCTCCAGCCTGGCTGATGCCGCCGTCAAAGAGGCCGATGTCATGGCCGATTTGCGCGGCTCGGCGTCATACAAGCGAGAGCTCCTGCGTGTCTATGTGGCGCGCGCCGTGCGCGCCGCAATGCAGGAGGTAGCGTGATGGCAACGACCGCTGCCGGCGCTCAGGTTGGCCGATCGCTGCCTCGCATCGAGGCACGCGAAAAAGTCACCGGCCGCGCTGAATACACACACATCATGCAAGTGCCCGGCATGCTGCATGCGCGGATTTTTCGCAGCACCGTGGCACATGGCCGTATCAAGGCAGTGGATGTCAGTGCGGCGCGTCAGTTGCCGGGGGTCTTTGCCGTTTACACCAGCGAAGACGTGCGCAAGGTAATCCCGGATCCATATTACGGTCCGGCGTTTCACGATCAGCCGATCCTTGCCATCGACAAGGTACACTTCGTGGGGGAGCCGGTTGCGGTCGTTCTCGCGAGCGATCCGCATGTCGCGGAGCAGGCGGTACAGCAGATTGCTGCCGACTACGAAGAATTGCCCGCGGTTTTCGATGAGGTCGAGGCGGCGGAAAACAAGATAGTGGTACACGACGAACTCAAGCCGGCCGGGACTTTCGCCGATCTCAAGCACCTCAAGGGCCGCAAGGGCACCAATATTGCTCTCGATTTCAGGTTGCGGCGTGGCGATGTGGACAAAGCCTTCGCGTCCGCTGCGCGCGTGTTCGAACATACCTTTCGCACCCAGAAGGTGCTGCATCTCGCGCTCGAACCCTTCGCATCGATCGCCGACTATCGCGACGACGGCGTAACCATCCATTCCTCCGCGCAGGGCCCGTCATTTGTGCGCACTGAAATTGCACGGCTGCTTGGCTGGCCGGAAAATCGCGTGCGGGTGAAAGTGCCGTATCTCGGCGGCGGCTATGGCGGCAAGCTCTACATCAAGATGGAAGCGCTTGCGGTCGCCCTGTCGATGCTCGCGCGCCGGCCGGTGAAGGTCGCGCTCTCCATGGAAGAGCAGTTCTACACGATTACGAAGCACCCGAGCACTTTCCGCATCAAGAGCGGCGTCGACAAGGACGGCCGCATCATCGCGCGCAAATGCGAAATCTGGTGGAACGGCGGCGCCTATGCGGATATCGGGCCACGCGTGACGCAGAAATCGGGCTTCACCGCCGCCGGTCCCTACGACATCGACAACGTCTCGATCGATTCCTACGCGCTCTACACCAACCTGACGCCGGCGGGTGCGCTGCGCGGCTTCGGCATTCCGCAGCTGGTCTGGGCCTATGAGAGCCACACCGATATGATCGCGCGCGCACTCAAGCGTGACGCGCTCGACTTCCGCAAATTGAACCTGCTGCGCGAGGGGCGTCCCCAGGCGACGGGTACGATCCTTAAAGACGCGGCGATCGAGAAAGTGCTCGACTGCATCGCAGATCGGCTCCACTGGAAAGCCCCGTTCGACCGTGGCAGCGGCACGATTCGGCGCGGCCGCGGCCTTGCGGTCGCGCTCAAGGCGGTCATTTCGCCGACGACGTCGGTCGCAATCGTCAACATTTCCGCCGACGGCAGCACAACCCTGTATTGCGGCACCGTCGATATGGGGCAGGGCTCCGACACGGCGATGGCGCAGATGGTTGGCGAGGTGCTCAACGTGCCGGCCGAAACGGTGCGCGTGGTGCCGCGCGACACCGATATCACGCCCTATGATATGGGCACGCTCGGCTCGCGCTCGCTTTTCCATATGGGGCACGCAGTGCGTCTGGCGGCGGAAGACGCGCGCGCCAGGATTGCCGCGCTGCGCCGCGAGGTGGGCGAGGCTGAAGGCAGCAATACGCCGCTCGTTGACCTGTTTCGCAAGCGCTACGGCATGCAGGCGGGAAACATCGTCGGCACCGGCACCTACAAGCCGGATTATATCCCGCCGGATTCGGAAGGCCTGACCACAAATGCAACGCCTTTCTGGATGGTCGCTGGCAGCGGCGTGGAAATCGAAGTCGATACCGAGACCGGTCAGGTCCGCATCACGCGTCTGATCAATGTTGCCGATGTCGGCCGGCCGATCAATCCGCGCATTGTCGAGACGCAGCTTTCGGGCGCCTCGCTGATGCAGATCGGTTTCTCCATGTTTGAGAAAATGCAGATCGACGGCGGGCAGGTGACCAATGCCTCGCTCGCCGACTACAAGATTCCCGGCATCCACGACGTGCCGCCGATCATCGAAAACGAGGTGGTCGATGCCTATCAGAGCAATGGCCCGTTCGGCGCCAAGGCGTCGGCGAACTTGCCACATTCGGGGTGTCGCCTGCGCTTGCCAATGCAATCGACGACGCGATCGGCGTGCGCCTGACGGAATTGCCGTTGACCGCGGAATCCGTGTTGCGCGCGCTCCGCGCCCGGGATAACCGGCCGCTCGGGGACGACTGACATGGCGGCGCGCACGATCAATTTTACCCTGAATGGGCGCGCGGTGACGGCCGATGTCAAACCGCAGCACAATGTGGTTGAAATGCTGCAGACGCAATTTGCGCTCACCGGTGCGCGCGAGAGCTGCGGGCAGGGGCTGTGCGGATGCTGTACCGTGCTGGTGGATGGCAAGCCGGTTTCGGGCTGCCTCTACCTTGCGGTATTTCTCGAGGGAACGGACGTTGTCACGGTGGAGCATCTCGCCGGGCCCGAAGCGCTCGATCCCGTGCAACAGGCATTCATCGAGGCCGGTGCGTTTCAATGCGGGTTTTGCACGCCGGGCTTTGTGCTGATGACAAAGTCGCTGATCGGCCAGCATCCCGACCCAAGCGACGAGCAGATACGGGACTATCTGTCCGGCAATCTTTGCCGCTGTGCGGGCTATCCAGAGATCGTAAATGCGGTCAAAATGGCCGCGCGTAAGGTCAAGGCCGGGACAACCGGCTGAATTTCAAACGCAAGCCTAGGGAGGGAATCATGTCGACCATGACCGTGGGTGCGCAGCCCTGGTATCGCAGTCTCGACGCGAACCAGTGGAAGACCATGCTCGCCTCGAATCTCGGCTGGATGTTCGATGGCTATGAGACCTACGCGCTGATCCTGACAGTCGGCGTGGCGTTGCATCAACTGCTCGATCCGGCGCAATTCGCGCAGATCCCGGCCTATGCCGGAACGGTGATCGGCATCACGTTGCTCGGTTGGGGAGTAGGCGGCTTCATCGGCGGCATCCTTGCCGATTATATCGGCCGCCGCCGCACCATGATTCTTGCAATTCTTGCCTATTCACTGACGACCGGCCTTTCGGCGTTCGCCTGGGACTGGGTCTCGTTTGCGCTTTTGCGCTTCGTGGTTGGCGTGGCCATCGGTTCGGAATGGGCGACCGGCGCGTCGATGACCGCGGAAGTTTGGCCCGACCACGCGCGGGGGCGCGGTGCGGGCTTGATGCAGTGTGGTCTTGGCATCGGATTTTTTCTCGCTTCGTTCGTCTGGCTGTTCGTGAGCGCCTATGGCCCGGGTGCATGGCGCATCATGTACCTGATCGGCGTGATCCCGGCGCTGTTTGCGCTTTGGTTGCGCACCGGTGTCGAGGAATCGCGCAGATGGGAGCATACCAATGAGAAGCGGAAGGTCGCGCGCGCAAAGAAGAAGCGAGGCGCCGCACTGGCGGAAGAAGATCGGAATCTGACCCGCTTTACTCTGTCCGATCTCTTTGCCGATGCAACGGTGCGCAAGCATGCGTTGGTTGCGTTTGTGATGTCGCTGGTGACGACGCTTGCGTGGTGGGGAATCTCAACCTGGGTTGCACCCTTCGTCGCCGCGGCCGCCGGCAAGGCACATCTGCCGCCGCAGACCTGGGCAGCTTACGCCGGCATGAGCTACAATCTCGGAGCCATCATTGGGTATATCGGCCTCGGCTTCCTCGCCGATTGGTTCGGCCGCAAGCCTATCGTGATGATCTTCTTCGCCGGGGCGCTGGTGCTCACGCCGGTTTTCTACCTCTGGACCACCGACGTCCACATGCTGGTATTGGTCGCCGGCATCAATGGCCTCTTCACGCTCGGGCTCTACTCGTGGATGCCGGTGTGGATGCCGGAGCTGTTTCCGACCCGGATGCGTGCCACGGGAATGGCGTTCGCGTTTAATGCGCCGCGGTTTATTGCCTTCATGGGGCCGCTGTTTGCCGGCATGTTAATCGCGCAGTTCGGGGGCATCAGCAAGATGGCGGTGGCGTTCTCGCTGATCTACATCCTGGGCTTCCTGGTGGTGCCGTTCTTGCCCGAGACCAAGGGCAAGCCGCTGCCGGCCTGAGTCGGCGTCGTCAAACGACAGCAAGCGGTGCAGCACGAGAAAGCTGCACCGCTTTGCTTATAGCAAGCAGTGACGAGGAGTACGGCGCATGCATGGCGACATCGCATTGACCAATCCCGACGGCATGGCGGCGCCCGGCGGCCATTACAGCCATGCCGTCGCCGCCAATGGTTTTGTCTATGTTTCGGGGCAGCTTCCAATCGCGCGCGACGGGACGAAGCTCGCCGATGCGTCCTTCGAGCAGCAAGCCGAGCAAGTGTTGAACAATGTCGACGCCGCTTTGACCGCCGCCGGCAGCGCGATCGACAGGCTTGTACAGGTGCGGGTGTATGTCAGCGACATCAGGCAGTGGCCCGCCTTCAACGCGATCTACGCGAAATGGATTGGATCATCGCGCCCCGCCCGCGCAGTCGTGCCGGTACCGGAATTGCATTACGGCTTCAAGATCGAGATCGAGGCCGTCGCGCTTGCCGGCAAGGCCGGATAGGCAGGAGGACGCGCGCTAGGGATTAAGCGTCGGGTAGTGGCGGCCGCGGTGTCGCGATTCCCTGTAGGTGCGGACCAGTGAATTCGACAGGCCGATGCCCGCCTCGAAAAGCGTGCTCGCGGGATGCTCGCGGCAATAGCTGAACATCCAGTTCATCCAGTCCAGCGATCTCGTGCCCTTGGTGAGGTCGCCATCGATCGACAGATCGAACAGGTTGCGCCCTGAAAAGAACCCCTGCAGCCAGCCGATGACGGCCATGTAGGTCGCGCCCCGCTGTGGATGCAGATAATCCAGCCGGATCACGTTGCGCTCGGGGTCGTAGTTGAGTTTTTCCAGATCGAGAATATCCGAGCACTTGCTCCGCTCGGGGCCGACGACAACAGGGTCCCGCAGCTGCTGGGCGCGAACGCCCACAGCGCAGAAACAAAGCACGGCCAGCGCAATGCAAATTGCCAGCGTTCGCATAATCGCCCGTCCCCGTTGGGCGCACGGCTCCCTCTTGACAGGCTAGAAGGCTGAAGTTCAGTGACTGTGATGGCCATCACAAAAAGGTTGAATCCCGTGCATGTGCGGCCCAGCCATCCACTATTTCCCGCGCAATGTGCGGTGCATCACAGACTGGCTGACGGTACGGGCCGATGGTGAATGCACGGTCCGTCGACTTATCCCCACATGAGGGTGTCCCAATTTCGGCGAACCGGGGAGGGGCCGCCGGCTAATGCCACAAACGGCGGTCCCTCTTTTTGTGCCTCAGGCGTTCCCGAGCCGCGGGAACAGCCTCCGCGGATTCTCCTCAACAATGGTCTCGATCTCGGCAGCGCTGAAACCCGCAGCCTTGACGCTGGCAAGCGGGTTCATATCAGCCGGCGGAAACGAATAGTCGGTGCCAAGCACTAACCGGTCTAGACCCACCAGCCCCGCAAGGAACTTCAGCGGCTTGGGGGCGTGCACGATCGTGTCATAGACCATGGCGGGCGCGTAGGCGGAAGGCGGTTGCTTCGCAACGTCACCCTGCGCGGCCTTGTCCATGCGCGCATGCATGATGTCGAAGCGGCCGGCCAGATAGGGATAGGCGCCGCCGCCATGCGAAAGGACGAGCGTCAGGGCCGGAAAGCGATCGAGTACGCCTGAAAAAATCAGCGAGCCGACGCCGAGCGTCGTATCGAAAGTGTATTGCACACTCTGCGTCAGTCCGAACTTGGCGGCGCGCGGGAACGGCGCCGACGCCATCGGATGAATCATGACCGGCAATTGAAGCTTTGCGGCACTCCCCCAAAACGGGTCGAGCGGCAGTTCGCCGATGTTGCGGCCCTCGATATTCGCCGACACCATGACCGCGACGGCTCCGAGCCCGGCGACGCGTGCGAGTTCAAGTGCAGCATCTTCCGCGCTCGGCAATGGCACCGATGCGACGAACGACATGCGCGCGGCATTGTCCTTGCACCAGCCCGCCAATGTGTCGTTGAGCAGGGTGTGCCAGCCGGCGCATTGCCCGCGCGGCAGGCCATAACCGTAGATGTCCGGCCAAGTCGCGACGCATTGGCGGTCGAGGCGCTCCGAATCGAGCCATGCGATACGTTGCGCGGCGGTCTCGACGAGCTTCGGAAAGAACGGTCTAACTTTGAAGCCGTAGGAAAACTCCAGCGCCGGTGTCGCGGCCCCCTCAACGACACACACGCCCATTTCTGCGCCGCGTGTGCGCGCGGCAGCGATCAGGCTTTGCGGAATGTAGTGGGCATGGACGTCGATGGCCATTTTCAATTTCCGGTATGTAGATTGGCGCGGGGAATGAGGGCACGCAATGCGACGGCAAATTCGTCGCGGGATTGCAAGCCGGTGTCAAGACGGCGGGGATGGTTCAGAGGAAAAAGCCTTTCATGCGATTGTGAGGACCGTTCGGGCTGCTAAACTGTCTCGGTCGCGGTTGCCAGGCGCAAAATGACAAAAGGATACGGCCCTAAAGAGGAAGCCGGTCCGTTCGGGGAGGAAGCGATGCAAGTCGACGAGGCAAAATCTGCGGAATTGGTCGCAAGGCTGGAGACCCTGCCGTTTTCAAAATGGCATCGGAATTTCTTTATTCTCGGATTCATTGGAGTGATGTTCGACGCGGCCGACTTCGCGATTTTCGGCGCCGCCTTGCCGCCGATTGCGCGGGAGTTCGGCCTGGGCCCCGCACAAGCCGGATTGATGGCCACGGTCGGCCTGATCGGCGCATTTGTCGGTGCCCTCTTCTGGGGCACGATCTCGGACTATATCGGCCGCCGCACGGCATTTTCCGCGACGATCGGAATCTTCGCGCTTTTCACCGGGCTTGTCGCGGTGTCGTGGAACATCACGTCGCTCGCCGTCTTTCGTTTCCTGTCGAATTTCGGTCTCGGCGGCGAAGTGCCAGTGACGGCAACGCTCGGGGCTGAGTTCAGCCCGGGCCGTATCCGCGGCGCCATGGCGGGAAATCTTCTCACTGCTTTCCCGGTAGGATTGATTGTTGCGGCAGCGATGAGCCTCACGATCCTTCCGACTTTCGGCTGGCGCGGCTTGTTCGCGGTGGGGGTCGTTCCCGCGATCCTGCTGTTCTTCGTACGCCGTTACATGCCGGAATCGGTGCGCTACCTGCTCAGCAAGGGGCGCATTGCAGAAGCCGAACGTACCGTCGCGGAGATCGAGCGTCAGGCGCTGGGCCGCGAGCGGACGGCAGATGAACTGAAGTCGGTGCCTAAGGTTCGTCCCGAGGTCGCGGTCAAGGCCGGCGTCACCGTCTTTGAGCTGTTCACTGAAGGGCGAGCGCGACGGACGATCCTGATCTGGATCGTTTCATTCGGCTTCTTCTGGTCGTCGAACGGCATTCTGTTCATGCTGCCGACGATCCTGACCCAGCAGGGCATCCCGCTCTCGCGGGCAATTGCCTATCAGCTCGTGCAGGCGATCGGCGGCGTCATCGGCTATACGGCCTGCAGCTTCTGGATTGACCGCTATGGCCGCCGGCCGGTGCTCTTCCTCTATTACTTCGTGGGTGCCTTCTTTCATCTGTGGTTTGCGATGTCGAGCGGCATGGCAACCTTCGCTGCCGCGTTCTTTGTCGGTTGGGTCAATCCCGGTGTCTACGGATCGACCGGGGTCTATGTCGGCGAACTGCATCCGACGCATATCCGTGCGACCGCGGTGGGTTGGTTCTTTGGCATCGGCCGCATCGGCTCCTTCCTGGTGCCGACGGTGGTCGGGATCATGATCGCCTACGGGATGGGCAAATATACGCTCTACATGTTCGCGGTCAGCTTTCTGGTGGCATCATTTGCGCTGATCGCAATCGGCATCGAGACGAAAGGTCGCGTCCTCGAGGAGATCACGCAGGCAAAACCGGCCATCGCGTAGCCGGCGGTTACAAAAAATATCCGGCGTCTCGTGCGAGGCGCCGGATTTGCGGCCTGCACCACCTCAATAGGCGCGCAGTCAGCCGAGAAAGTCGCCGATCAGTTTGACGGCGAGCTCCGGGCATTCGATTACCGATGCATGGCGGGCCTGCGGCAGCCACGCAAGCGTTGCGTTCTCGATGTTGCCCACAAGCCAACGTGCGGACTCCAGAAAACTCGGGATGTCGTTTTCACCGCACATCACGAGTGTGGGCGCCGTGATTTTACCGGCGTCATTGCGCAGATCGGCCGCACCCAGCGCTTCGCAGGCGAGCGCGTATCCTTCGCCGGAGGTTCTTTGCAATGTTTCGCGCACATAGCGCACGCCGGGCGGATTGCGGGCCAGGCAGGCATCCGAAAACCATATTTTCAGCAAGCCCGGGACCATGCTTGCAACGCCTTCGGTTCGGGCGGTTGCGGCGCGCTCGACCCACATCGCACGCAATTCGTCGGTGTAACGAGGGGTTGTGTCGATGAGAACGAGCTTGTCGACCCTGTCCGGATGGTGCGCGGCAAAATGCTGCGCGATCAACCCGCCAAGCGAAATCCCCGCGATACTCGCGCGCTTGATGCCTCTGCTGTTCAGGACGTCAAGGAGCTGCGCCGACAAATCTGAAATTTGGTACGGGAAGCGCGGGATCGGTGTTTCGCCATGGCCGGGCAGGTCATAACGCATCAGGGAAAATTTGCTGGCGAGGGGCGCGGCAAAGTCCCAGAACCTGTAGTCGACGCCGAGGCAGTGCAGCTGCACCAGCGGCGGCCCCGAACCCTCCGCATGGATCTTGATACCCGTTTCGTTCAACGCGCCCATCCGTCAGGCCCCGGTTTCTTGATCGGCCCCATCGCCTATGCTCTACAAAGCGGAAGCGGCACTCTAACTCAAGGCTGAGCCGGAAGGATTTTCGGATGAAAATCGACGTTTTCAATCACTTCATGCCGAAGGCCTATTTCGACCGGCTTGCAGCCCTCATTCCCGGCCACGTCGTGCTCTCCGCTTTTCCGAAGATCAAGGCGCTGGTCGACGTTGAGGCGCGCCTGCGGCTGATCGACGAATTCGACGGCATGCAGCATGTGCTGTCACTGGCCAACCCGCCGCTCGAACTCGTGGGGCCGCCAAACATGACCCCTGAACTGGCACGGATTGCCAATGACTCGCTGGCGGGCCTCTGTGCGAAATATCCCGATCACTTCCCGGCTTTTATTGCCGCACTGCCGATGAATAATATTGACGCGACGCTGGCCGAGATCGAACGTGCGATCGGAAGCCTCGGCGCCCGCGGCGTTCAGGTATTCACCAATGTCGCTGGCAAGCCGCTGAGCGGGCCGGAGTTCAGGCCCATCTTCAAACGCATGGTTGCGCATGATCTGCCCGTCTGGGTGCATCCCATGCGCGGCCCCCAATTTGCAGACTATGCAAGCGAGCAGGCCTCCGAAGACGAAATCTGGTTCAGCTTCGGCTGGCCCTACGAGACCACGGCCTGTATGACGCGGCTGATCTATTCCGGCCTGTTTGATGAGCTGCCCCTCCTGAAGATCATCACCCATCACATGGGCGGGATGATCCCCTATTTCTCCGGCAAGATCACGCTCGGCTTTCGCCAGATTTTCGACGGCACTCCGGCGCGCAATCCGCTCGCCGAGGAGCGCGGCCTGAAACGCCCGCCGATCGAGTACTTCAAGATGCTTTACGCAGACACTGCGCTCAACGGCGCCCGTGCAGCCACGTGTTGCGGCCATGATTTCTTCGGCACGCAATTTTCCCTGTTTGCGACCGACGCTCCCTTCGACGCAGAAGGCGGTCGCTCGCTTATCCGCGGCACGATCGATGCCGTCGGGGCGCTCGATATCGGTGCGAGCGAACGTGAACGTATATTCTCCGGCAATGCGCGCGCGCTTCTTAAATTACCGGCGTTGGCAAAGGCGAAGGTGAGCGCAGGCTGATGAAGACGTTCAATACAAAGGTGAAGCTGCGCGACGGTGAAATGGGCGCCTATGTTGCCATTCCCGACAGGACGCCGGCGGGCGCGGTCATCGCGATCATGGAGATCTGGGGCGTCAACGACACCATGCGCCATCATGCGCATGAATTTGCCGAGGCCGGTTTTGTCTGCCTGGTGCCGGACCTGTTCTGGCGGCAGGACCCGGGCGTTGAACTGTCCGACAGGAATCCCGCGGATATGAAGAAGGCATTCGATCTCTATTATGACTTCGACTACGACCTCGCCGTGCGCGATATGGAAGATACCTGGCACTATCTCGCCGGCCTCAACGAGTGCAACGGCAAGGTTGGGGCGGTCGGCTATTGCCTTGGCGGCAAGCTCTGTTACCTAATGTGCTGTCGCACCGACATCGACTGCGCGGTCGCATATTACGGCACTTATATCGAGCACAATATTCGCGAGGCGAAGAACCTACATCGTCCCTTCGTCCTGCACATGGCGATGAAGGACCGCTGGGTGCAGGCCGAGGTCAATGAACTGCTCGAGCGCCGCCTGTCTCCCAATCCCCTGGTTGCGATCCACAAATATCCGAATGCGGACCACGCCTTTGCGCGCTTCGGGGGGCGCACCTACAGCAAACCGGAAGCCGATCGAGCGCTTGCCCTCACGCTCGAGTTTTTCAACCGGCACCTGAAATAGATAATCACAGCGTGTACCGCCGGCGTTTGGCTTCACGCTGGACATCGCGGCGTGAAGGACGGATCATTGTTTGCCCACAAATGAAATGGGGGGAGGGCAACACATGACCGCATCCGAAAAAATCGGAACAGCGCTGGCGGCCGAAGGCGCAGGCGCTAGGGCTGGCGTCACGATCCTCGATCTGCGCTATGACCTTGAGGACAAGCCGGCGCCGATCCCGTCAATCTTATTCGGCCTGCAGCACGTCCTGATCATGTTCACGGCGATGATCGCGGCGCCTCTGGTGATAGGCCAACTGCTCAACTTGCCGCCAGACCAGCGCACAACCATGGTCACCGGCGTAATGCTTGGGTGCGGCATCGGCACGGTAATTTCGGCACTCGGCGTCGGCTGGGTTGGCAGCAGGCTTCCGCTGTTGCTCGGTGCCTATGCGGTCTATATCGGTCCGGTCGTCGCCATTGCGAAGGGATCGAGCCTTGCGGCTGCCACCACCGCGCTGCTGATCGGTGGGGTTGTCCTCTTTGTGGCAAGCCCGCTGCTCGGAAAGATGCGCTCGCTGTTTCCTCCGGTCGTTGTCGGCACCTTGCTGTTGATCACGGGAGAAACGTTAATCCGCATCGCGGCCAACATCGCCGCAGGCACCAACTCGCCCTACGCGGGAAATCCGTGGTCGTTGGCGCTTGTCGTCATCAGCATCATCCTGATCCTGGCCATTAATCGCCTGACAACCGGATTTATGCGCGCATTGTCGGTTTTCATTGCACTCGTGTGCCTCTACGTCATTGCCATTGCGCTGGGCTTTGCGAACTTCCAGCTTGTGGTCAACGCGCCGTGGTTCCGTTTGCCCAGCATCCTGCCTTACGGCTCGCTGGCGTGGCCGGATACCGCAGGGCTCACGACCGTCATTATCTACAGCCTCATTTCGGCGATCTATACGATGAGCATCACCCTCGCGCTGTGCAAGATGCTCGGTGTTGAGGGCAACGAGGCACGCGTCCGCGGCGCGGTCGCTGGTGACGGACTCGGTTCGGCCATCGCCGCCTTGTTCGGAGGCGTTCCGCTGATCTCATACGACCAGAATGTCGGCGCAATTTCGCTTACCGGCGTCGGCAGCCGCTATGTAGTGGCGGTCGCCGGCGGCATCCTGATCCTGATGGCGCTTCTGCCCAAAATAGGTGCGGTGATCGCAATTGTTCCGCCCTTTGTCCTGGGTGGAACACTCATCTTCATGTTCGGGATGATCGCGGCCGTCGGCGTCGGCATCCTCACCGATAGTCTGCGCAGCCATCGTGATCTCCTGCTGCTCGCCGCTTCGTTCGGGCTGAGCACGGCCATCAATTTCGCGCCACCTTCGCTGCTCGCATCGGTGCCGCCGGCGCTTCATATCCTCGCGGGGGACGGCATCGTGGTCGGCACCGTAACTGCTATCCTGCTCAATTGCCTTCTGCCGGACGAGAAGAAATAGCCTCTCCTGTTGCGTGAAAATGGAGTCCTCATCATGAGTTCGTCGTCATTTGAAGCCGACTTCGAGGTTGCATCGCGGATAGCGCATGTCCAACCGGTCAAGGGCCTGCGAGAAAAGGTGGACCCACGCCACACGGCGCTGGTGATCATCGACATGCAGAATGACTTCATCGCTGATGAGGGTCTAATTGCGCGCGAAGGCCGGGACGTCTCGCAGGCCAAGGAAATGGCGAAGCATCTGCCGGACCTGATAAAGACGGCCCGGGCGGCGGGAGTCTTTGTGGTGTTTGTGCGCAATGTCTACACGACCGATCACAACTTCTATCTGTCTGACGTCTGGCTGGAGCAGGCGGCCCGTAAACGCGCCGGCGGCTATACCCGCATCCCGGTCTGCGAGGCAGGGTCATGGGGCGGCGATTTCTACGGCGACGTGCGGCCACTGCCGCATGATCCGATTGTCACCAAGCATCGATACAGCGCTTTCTACAACACAGACCTGGAGACCATTCTGCGAGCAAACGGAATTCGGTCGGTGGTGCTGACCGGTGTTGTCACCAATGTCTGTGTCGAGACCAGTGCGCGCGAAGCATTCGTGCGGGACTTCTACGTCGTGGTGGCGAGTGACGGCACCGCCGCCTACGTCCAGGCCGATCACGACATGACGCTCAAGAACATAGACCGCTTCTTCGGCGAGACGGCCTCGATCGAGGACCTCACGGCGGTTTGGCCCGCCCGCAACGCGACGGGCCGCCGCTGATGAGCGGTTCACGTTCTGAAGTTCGCGACGGAATGCAGATCGACTGGGACGCGGCAATTCCGATGGACGACGGCGTCGTGCTGCGCGCCGACGTGTTCCGGCCTGCCGGCAATGGAAAATATCCGGTCATCCTCAACTATGGCCCTTATGCGAAAGGCCATGCCTTCCAGGATA
This sequence comes from Pseudolabrys sp., assembly GCA_035691545.1. GTDB lineage: Bacteria > Pseudomonadota > Alphaproteobacteria > Rhizobiales > Xanthobacteraceae > Pseudolabrys. Next base: position 19,309 of record DASSIT010000040.1, read on the forward strand.
GCCGCAAATTTGCGTGGGAAAGGATGATCAAGCAGAAGCCGGAAGTAGCTGCCGGAACGAGCAACCAATATCAGAACTGGGAGGTGGTCGATCCCGAGAAATGGGTGCCGGATGGCTATGCGGTCGTGCGCGTGGATTCGCGCGGCACTGGCCGCTCGCCGGGCTATGTCGACCCCTGGTCGCCGCGCGAGACCAGGGATTTATACGATTGCATCGAATGGGCGGCATCGCAGGCCTGGTGCAGCGGCAAGGTGGGGCTCAACGGCATTTCTTATTTCGCAATGAATGCCTGGCAGGTCGCGGCACTGGCGCCACCGCATCTTGCGGCCGTCTGCGCCTGGGAGGGCGCGGCCGATCACTATCGCGAGACCTGCTACCATGGCGGCATCTATTCGGAGTTCATCTCGAACTGGTATCCGCGCGCGATCGTGCCGGTGCAGCATGGCGTCGGAGAACGTGGGCCGCGCAGCCGTGTCACCGGCGAGCCCATTGCCGGGCCTGAGACGCTGACGCCGGAAGCGCTCGCGAAAAACCGCCGCGACATCATCGCAGACGCATTGAAGCATCCGCTGGATGATGCCTACCACCGTGATCGCACGCCCGATTTGGAAAAGATCACGGTGCCGTTCCTGTCCGCCGCGAACTGGGGCGGGCAGGGCATTCATCCGCGCGGGAATTTTGAAGCCTTCATGCGCTCACCCTCGAAGCATAAATGGCTCGAAGCGCATGGCGACACGCACTGGCTGGAGTTCTATACGGATTACGGCGTCAGGTTGCAGAAGCGGTTCTTCGGGCATTTCCTCAAGGGCGCGACGACCGGCTGGAGCGATCAGCCAGCGGTTCAGTTACTGGTTCGCCATCCGGGCGAGAAATTCGTCGAGCGTCACGAGCACGAGTGGCCGCTCGCGCGCACGCAGTGGACGAAATTCTATCTTGAGCCCGACGGCCTCAGCCTGATGCGAGAATCCGGCAAAGCGAGGACGACGCTCGATTACGACGCCTTGGGCGACGGCCTGACCTTCCGCATGGCGCCGCTCGATGCACCGATGGAGATCACAGGCCCGATCGCGGCCAAGCTTTTCGTTTCGTCATCGACGGCCGATGCCGATCTGTTCTTGATACTGCGCGTGTTCGCGCCTGATGGCAGCGAGGTGACCTTCCAGGGTGCGCAGGACCCGCACACGCCCATCGCACAGGGCTGGTTGCGCGCCTCGCATCGCAAGCTCGATCGGAAACGAAGCCTGCCATATCGGCCTTTCCACACGCATGACGCGGTTGAGCCGCTCACGCCCGGCAAGCAAGTCGAACTGGACATCGAGATATGGCCAACCTGCATCGTGGTGCCGGCCGGCTTTACGGTTGCGCTCACGATCCGCGGCAGGGACTACGAATATGGCGGCGCACCGGTCGTTGCGCCCCACGTGCCTTATCCATTACGGGGCGTTGGGCCGTTCATCCACAACGAGCCGCGCAATCGGCCGCCGGATATATTTGGCGGCAAGCAAACACTGCATTTTGCCGAAGGCCGCCAGCCTTGGATCATGTTGCCGGTTATCCCGGAGCGGTAGACAGCTCTTGCGGCTATTACACTCATAACCGCCTTCGTCCTGATAAGGGCAGCGTCGTTTCACCACAACGATCGGCTTATCGGAAACACGGTTTTTGGGCTTAAATGGAATTGGATCATTGAAATGGGCGGCATAAGCATTCTGATTGGCGCCAGTTTTTGGCGACGAAAACCCGCTTGATGGCTTTGGGCGGGGTTATCTCTTATTGCTTTGGATCGGCGACGGCAAAAACGCGTGGCCTGGTACGGCACCAACGGGCCGGCGCATGATCTATATTACAGATTACCGGGCCTGTTTTAGCCATTGTTCTAAATGTCCCGAGTAGGGGGATCGCTGTGAAAAAATATTTGAGGCTAAACGACTGTTTTAATTTTCATGATTTTCAGGAACTGGCAAGGCGAAGGGTGCCAGGCCCAATCTTTAATTATATCGCCGGAGGCGCCGATGACGAAGTGACGCTTCGCCGGAATACGGCAGCATTCGAGCAGTGCGACCTTGTACCCAGTGTCCTTCGCGGGGTAGCGAACGTCGATACTTCAGTGACGGTAATGGGCCAGAGGCTTGCAATGCCTTTTTACTGTTCTCCGACTGCCCTGCAACGTCTGTTTCACCATCAAGGCGAAAGGGCGGTAGCGGCCGCCGCCGCAAAGTTCGGGACAATGTTTGGCGTCTCGTCGCTCGGTACAGTTAGTCTGGAGGAGTTGCGCAAGAAATATGAAACGCCGCAGGTTTATCAGTTCTACTTCCATAAGGACCGCGGTCTTAACCACGCGATGCTGCAAAGAGCCAAGCAAGCTGGCGTCGATGTGATGATGCTGACGGTCGACAGCATCACCGGCGGAAACCGCGAGCGCGACCTCCGCACCGGATTTTCCATTCCGTTCAGAATGACTCTGGGTGGCATGCTCCAATTCGCCATAAAGCCCATGTGGGCGCTCAACTACGTCACACATGAACGCTTCAAGCTTCCGCAGTTGGATCAACACGTCGACATGGCCGGCGACGTCATGTCCATCGGGCGTTATTTTACGGAGATGCTGGACCCTTCAATGAACTGGGACGATGTGGCGGAAATGGTCCGGACCTGGAACGGCCAATTCTGCCTGAAGGGCGTTATGTCGGTCGCGGATGCAAAACGTGCCGTTGAAATTGGATGCACTGGAATCATCCTGTCAAATCATGGCGGCCGGCAATTGGATGGTTCGCGATCGGCATTCGACCAGCTCGCTGAAATCGTCGATGCCGTGGGTGATCGGATTGACGTGATGATGGATGGAGGAATCCAGCGTGGTAGTCACGTTCTGAAGGCACTATCGCTCGGCGCAAAAGCCGTGGGCGTTGGACGATTGTATCTTTTCGCTCTGGCGGCAGCTGGCCAAGCAGGTGTCGAACGGGCGCTAGGTCTGATGAAGGCAGAGATTGAACGAGACATGAGACTGATGGGCTGTGCGACAATCAAAGATCTCACTTCCAGCAATCTTCGGTTTAGATAGTCGGTCTCGTTCATTTGTTGCCGAGTGGGCGGTGTGTCGGCCAATCGCGTCCCCAGAACGATTAGAGCGACTAGCAGCGGGTGGCAGGCGACGTTTCCTAGCGACTAGTCTCGCGATGGGGCGGCATCTTGGGCGAATATTTGCTCATTGCAAAAATGGGACCGCCGCGATTTAGGTTGCACACAATCCGGAAAGGACTTTTGTCGTGTCGGGTCCTTTCAATTGCAAAACACTGGGGCTGCAACCATCCGGCGCTTCCATGGCTCAGTTGCAATGCGAAATGCTCTGACGCATCGGAGGCTTGTCGCGGCAGGGACAGGCTAAGCTTGCGGCTATCGCAGTATCAATTTTGTCTATTTTCCAAACGACCCAACAAACCAAATGGGTTGTTTTATCCGGCTCTTGCTGTGATTATGAACAAACATAAAAAGCAGGAGGGCGGAATGACCAAGGTGCGAAACGTGCTGTCGATTTTGGCGCTTTCTCTGGTGCCGCAAATCGTCCAAGCCGCCGATCCCGTCCATCTCACCGTCGGTTATCAGCCCTACGATACGATTTCGTACTCCGCCGTTGTGATCCGCGGGCTTGATCTGTGGAAAAAGCATCTGCCACCCGGCAGCACGGTGGATTTCCAGGCCGCACTGCAGGGTGCGATCATCGTCAACGCAATGCTCGCTGACAAGCAGCAGATTGGCTACCTCGGCGACATGCCGGCAGTGGTGTCGACGACAAAAACCAAGCAGGCGGTCGTCAAACTTGTCGCAAGCACCGGCCTGTCAGCCGGCCAGCGTTGCAATGTGATCATGGTGCGTGCCGATGCGCCGCAATTCAAGTCGCCTGAAGAAGCCGTCAAATGGCTTGATGGCAAAGTGCTGGCCACGCCGCGCGGAAGCTGCGCAGACCGGTTTCTCCGTCAGCTCGTAGAAATGAGCGGGATCAAGCCGAAGGAAGTCCTGAATCAATCCATTGAAGTCATTGCGACGAATTTTCGCGCGCACCGCATCGATGCGGCGGCGCTGTGGGAACCGTCGGTGTCGCGGATAGGCGATTTCGTTGGTGAAGGCATCGCGCGGGAAGTCGTCACCGGCCACAACTACGACATGCCGGATGGCGGCTTTATCGCAATGCGCGAAGACTTCATGAAGAAGCAGCCGGAAATAGCGAAGGCGTGGCTTGCAGCGGAGCTTGAGGCGCAACTCTACCTGCTTGACCCGAAGAACTGGGACAAGGTTGCCGAAATGGTGAAAAGCCAGACCGAGGGCATTACCACGCGGATGGCATGGTTTTCATTGTACGGCGCGGTGCCGCCGGCTCGCGGCGGTAGCCCGTTACGCGACGAAAAACCGTTCACGTTCGACGCGCGCGAACTGAAGCATCTCGAGACGATCTATACTTTCCTCCACAAGGCGAACGTGATCGATGTCGACAAGGCCCCGGCTGGTGCGATTGATGATTCTATTGCCGTCGCGGTGGCGAAGGAAAAGGGGCAGGCCACGCCGCTCGGCGTGATCAAGCCGCTCGACGTCTCGAAAGCGCCTCAGTAGCACTGTTCGCGTCTGTTTGTACCTTGATGCCGGTCACGTTGATTGGGGGCATCATCGTTCTAGTTGAAGAAGGTTGCGATGGTTTTCGCGGTTGAAGCCCCCGCGCGGCAAATCGAGCGGCAAAACGAACCTGTATTTGGCAAGAGCCAGGTTGGCGGTGTTTCTTTCGCGCTTTTTCGTCTCCGCCATTCGCTAACGCAACCGGCGCCTTACATCGGTTTTCTCGGCATCGTCAGTTTGCTACTGGCTTGGTATCTACTGACCGAGTTCTTCAATCTTCCGCGCTTTAACAAGCTTCCGGGCCCGGTGGCGGTCTGGACGGAGTTTACTTCGCGTACGCCGAAATATGGCATCTCCATTTATACGCCCGACTACTACATGCACATCTTCTGGAGCGTATGGAGGGTGCTTCAGGCGTTTTTCTGGTCGACCGTACTCGGTGTGCCGCTTGGCCTGTTCATGGGCTGGAAGAAAACATTCCGCGATTATTCTTTCCCCATTCTCGAAATTGTACGTCCGATCCCCGTTCTCGCCTGGGTGCCGATAGCAATTTTGATCTTTGCGGGGATCGCGAGCCGCGAGGCGCCAATCGTGTTTTTGACGTTCCTCGCAACGTTCTACGCCACCATCCTGAATACGATGCTCGGCGTGGAATCGATCGATGAAGTGTACTTTCGGGCTGCCCGCTGCCTTGGTTCTAAACCGCGACACATCTTTTTTCGCGTTGTCCTTCCCGGTGCCTTGCCGTTTATTTTCACAGGACTTCAGATCGGTGTAGGAGTTGGATGGTTTTCGCTGGTGGCAGCCGAGATGCTGTCGGGCGAATATGGTCTTGGCTTCCTCATCTGGGATTCCTACGTCCTTAGCCAGTTCGAGGTAATCGTCATCGCCATGATGACATTGGGGGTTATCGGCTACTTGTTCAGTGCCATCATCCGCCTCGTCGGCAGCCTGTTGATGCGCTGGACCGAACGAGGCACGTCATGACGATGAGCGCAGGCGTCGCAGGCACCAGGGCAGACGCCGGCGTCGGCGCTAGTGGTGCGATCAACATTCGCAATGTTAGCAAGACCTACGACCCGCTCGGCGTGAACGTCCTGGCGGTTGACAACTGTTCTGTCGACATCGCTGCGGGCGAATTCTGCGTTGTTGTCGGGCCATCAGGTTGCGGCAAGACCACGCTCCTCAATGCTATTGCCGGGTTTCACGACATAAGTCAGGGCGAAATCCTGCTCGACAACAAGCCGATCTGCACTCCGACGCATACGTCGCCTCCGGGCGCGGACCGAATGGTGGTGTTCCAGAACGGCGCGCTGTTCCCGTGGAGCACCATAATAAGCAATGTGGCTTATGGACCGACCGTCCAGGGCAAACTTTCGGCGCGGGATGCACGCAATCAGGCGCAAAATCTACTGGCGGAACTTGGCCTTCCCGAAATCGGCGACCGCTATCCGAACGAGTTGTCATCGGGGATGCGCCGGCGCGTCGAGATCGCCCGCGCCCTCATCAACGATCCCACGGTGCTTCTGCTTGACGAACCGTTCCGCGCCATGGATGCCTTGACCAAGAGCGTGGCGCAGGAATTTCTATTGCAGGTCTACGACAAGGTTCGCAAGACCGTGTTCTTCATCACTCATGACCTTGAGGAAGCGCTGTTCCTGGCCGATCGCGTATTGGTAATGACGACCCGGCCCGGGCGTATCAAGTACGCCCTCAAAATTGATTTCGAGCGTCCGCGCAATTTCCATATGCGGTCATCCAAGCGCTATCTTGAACTCAAGAGCGAAGTGTTCTCGGCGGTGCGCGAGGAAGCAGCCAAGGCGTTCGAAGCAGGCGAGCGTGAGTTGGCGTAGTCTGTACGATCGGTCTCTCAGGTTAGTTGGAATTATAATGTGGAACGCGGCAAGAATTTACAAGTCGGTGGTCAGCGTCACGGTGCTGCGCGGCGCTGTCTCGATTTTGGGCGCACTTGTGCTCTGGGAACTGGGTCGTCGCTTGCAAGTTCCGTTCTTTGCGGCGGTGCCTGCCCCAAGCGAAGTAGTTGTTGCACTCGGAAAGGTTATAGGGAGCGGTAAATTTTGGAACGACTGGGCGGCCAGCTATTCGCGCGTCCTCGTTGGATTCTTTGCGGCGCAAATTATTGGTGTTCCGCTTGGCCTTGCAATGGCTATGAATCGAACTTTTTACCATTTCGCCTTTTCGCCGCTTGAAGTGCTGCGACCAATCCCACCGCTGGCCTGGGTGCCGACGGCGATTATTTTTTGGCCGACGACAGAGCTCAGCATTGCCTTCGTCATCTTCCTTGGCGCGTTCTTCACGGTGGTCATCAACGTTCTTGGCGGCGCCCGCAATATCGACGAGCGCCATATCCGCGCGGCGGCATCATTTGGATCGCGACGTATGGACATTTTTTGGAAGATCGTGCTGCCCGCAACGCTTCCGAGCATCTTTACCGGCATGGCGGTCGGCATGGGAATTACCTGGGAAGTAGTCGTCGCAGCCGAGATGATCGCGGGCAAATCGGGGCTGGGTTACTTTACCTGGTCGTCCTATGTCGGCGGCAACTATCCGCAGATAATCGTTGGCATGATCAGCATCGGATTAGCCGGGTACATCTCCAGCGGACTCATCCGCAGTTTGGGCAAGTTGGCGACCCCCTGGCAGCGACAGTTCTAGCGATGCCCAAGGAAACCGACATTCCACGCTTGGATGCCTTGCTTGAGGTGAGGGACGTCAGCAAGAGCTTCAATATCGGCCCGCTGCGTCAATTGGTTCTCGATCAGTGTTCATTCTCGATCGAAACGGGGCGGCTAACCGTATTGATCGGCCCCTCTGGCTGCGGCAAGAGCACGCTGGTCAATATTCTCGCCGGTTACGAAGCGGTGGATGCCGGAGAGGTCTCCTTCCTCGGCACGCCGGTGCGGGGCCCGGCTTCGGATCGTTTAGTCGTATTTCAGGAATCCGCGCTGTTTCCGTGGATGACGACGTATCAGAACGTGGTCTATGGCCCCGTGGTGATGCGCAACCGTTCCATGACAGACATTGAAGCCGATGCCAAACAGCTTTTGGAGCGAGTGGGGCTGCTGGAGTTCAAAGACAAATACCCAAATCAGCTTTCTGGAGGCATGCAGCGGCGTGCCGAACTTGCCCGAGCAATGATAAACAATCCGGCGATCATGATGCTGGACGAGCCGTTTCGCGGTCTCGATGCGATGACCCGCGATTTAATGCAGGAATATTTCCTTCGCCTCTATGAGGACCGCAAGCAGACGGTGCTGTTCGTCACCTCCGAAATCGACGAGGCCATCTTGCTCGCCGATCGACTGTTGATCATGAGCAATCGGCCCGGTCGCATCAAGCATACAATGTCGATCGACCTGCAAAGACCAAGGACCCCGGATATCCTCACGTCGGTGCAATATCTCAAGTACAAACAGGAAGCGCTGGAGGTGTTGCATAGCGAAGCGGTGAAAGCCTTTGCACGCGGGAGTAAGGCGGCCGCCGATTTCCTTGAAGCGTACGCCTCACAAAATGAGGAAACGGTCCAACCGGGTAAATGAGGTCGAGGTCTCAACTCTTGCTCAAACACCGCTCCTCGATGGCCTGCTCGCGCGGCGCAGGAAGCGGAAACGAGCTGAGTAGTTACTTTGCGGTGATTAAAGCCTGACCTGCGTGCGGTGATCATCATAACCTTTTAACAACGGTTGTTCGGCAACGTCTGCGCCAGCCGGCATTGTGGAGGCAATGATGGATCTGCTGGAAACAATGATGATCGCTGGAATCTGCCTGGTCATCGGAGGCTTCGCGTTCCTGCTCAGGACCCAGTTGAAGGCGCTCAAACAAGTCCGCAGACAAGATATCCGCCTCGTGGGTCCTCATGTCGGTACACGTCAGGATTTGTACATGGGCCTCCTTTGGAGCGGAATATTTCTGGTGCAGGTTTCCGGCCTTGTCCGCCATATACAGCCGGGACCGAATAATTTCCCTTGGTTCCCACTGATAGCGGTCGCCAGCGTCCTTTTTGTCTGCGGGGGATATGCCGGCCGGTTGCTATTGCGCTGGGAAATCACGAGGCGCGAAGCATTTATGGCGGCATCATCCACCCAAGGCTGAGCGGCCGCGGCACGTGGCCGTCCTGATTTTGCAGGAAGTGTCTGATTTTTCTGGTCGGGGCGGCGGGATTTGAACCCACGACCCCCAGTCCCCCAGACGCATTCTCTGCGCTGATTCAATTAAGCAATTTTGCAAACGGCCCCATTTTGGGGGCACTGAAACGACAACCGATTTCAGTTTTTTTGCAAACGCTTTTTGCGTTTAGCCGCGTGCGCCTCCAACTTGAAAATCGCCGCCTCTGCGAGCTGCGCGGTCCGCTTGAGGTACTTGTCGAGGATCCGTCCGACGTGATCGAGCGAGTGCCCGGTGATGGCGGCAATCTCTGGGACGGTGCATCCGGCCTCGGCCAACATCGTGACGGCCGTGCCACGCAAGTCATGGAAGTGAAGGCCGCTGATGGCGGCCTCGGCCATCGCGTCAGCCCAC
>DASSIT010000041.1:0-21599 GCA_035691545.1 Pseudolabrys sp.
CGGCTTCGCCTATTCGCTTGCCATTGCCGGCACGATCGGTTCCGCATGGGCTGCCGCACATTATGGAGAACCGGCAAGTTATGCTTGCGGCGAAGAACGCAATATACTCGCGTCATTACCACTGTTCGCGTTGCGGCTCCCATCGGCTACGGTCGCGGGCTTGGCACGCGTCGGACTAAAATGCATCGGCGACATTGTCGGTCTGCCGCGCGCGCCGTTGGCTGCGCGTTTCGGAACCGAAGTGCTGCGTCAGCTGGACCGTGCCTTGGGGGATGAGCACGAACCCCTGACACCGCGGCTGCCGGTTGCACCGTATGTTGCGGAACAGCGGTTTGCTGAACCGATTGCACGCGAGGAAGACGTGCTGGCGGTCACTGAACGGCTGGCACGGCGGCTGCAATTTGCATTGGAGAAGCGCGGCGACGGTGCCCGTCGCATCGAATTGATCTTGTTCCGCACCGACGGTACGGTCCGCCGCATTGCCGCCGGCACTTCGCGTCCATTGCGCGATCCCCACGAAATTCAGGCATTGTTCGTTGAACGGCTTGCCGCACTGGCCGATGCGCTCGACCCAGGCTTTGGCTTCGATATGGCACGACTGTCGGTCCTTGTTGCCGAGCCCGCTCCTCCCGAACAGATGGGCATTGGCAGCGACGAGGAAACAGCCGAGCTTTGCCGGCTGATTGACCGTCTGAGCGCGCGGCTGGGCGCGCGGCGGGTGCGCCGGCTGGCTGCCCAGGACAGCCACATCCCCGAACTGGCCGAGGCCGCCCTCCCTGCACAGGCCGCCAGTGGCGAGACCGGCTGGGATGCATTTCGCCGCTATCGTGAGCAGGTCGATCTTCCTCCGCGCCCGTTACGGCTGCTGGCGCGGCCGGAACAGATCGAAGCGGTCGCGGAAGTACCGGACGGGCCGCCATTGCGTTTCAGATGGCGGCGCGCGCTGCACGAAGTGATTGCGGCCGAAGGTCCCGAACGCATCGAAGGCGCCTGGTGGAGCGAACATGGCGGCCCTGCGCGTGATTATTTCCGTGTTGAGGACAAGGGTGGCCTGCGCTTCTGGCTGTTTCGTGCCGGCCTTTACCGCGACCTTGCACAAGATGCAGCAGCGCCGGCGTGGTTCCTGCACGGGACGTTTGCATGAGGAAAAAGCGTGCTAGCCGGAAGTAAGTCATGCGTTATTTCGAATTTGCGGTCGCCTCGAATTTCTCCTTCCTGCGCGGGGCATCACATCCGGAAGAGTTGATGGTGCAAGCCGCCCATGCCGGCCTTGCCGGCCTGGGCCTATGCGACCGCAATTCGGTAGCCGGCGTTGTGCGTGCGCATCTGGCCAAACGCGAGCAAAACCTGGCATTGCGCTACCATCCTGGCGCACGGCTCGTCTTCGCCGATGGCACACCCGATATTCTTGCTTATCCGCGCCATCGCGCCGGCTGGGGAAGACTCACCCGTCTGCTCACCCTCGGTAATCTTCGCGCCAAAAAAGGTGATTGCACTCTTTATCTGGACGACCTGCTGGCGCACATCTTCGGACTCGATTTGATAGCCATGGGCGGTGATGCAGGGTTGCTAAGACGCCTGCGCGAAGCTGCACCGGATCGCGTCCATCTCGCCGCCTCGATGCTCTATCGCGGGCGTGACCGCACCAGACTTGCGCGCATAAAAGAGATTGCACGCGAGGCGCAGGTGCCGCTGATCGCCGTCAATGACGTGCTTTATCATCATCCCGACCGTCGGCCCCTCGCCGACGTACTCACTTGCATCCGCGAGAAAATAGCGATCGATCGCGCCGGACGTAAACTCGCTGCAAATGCCGAACGATATCTGAAACCGCCACAGGAAATGCTGAGGCTTTTCCGCGATACGCCCGAAGCAATCGAAGAAACGGCGGCGCTGAGCGAAGTGCTTTCTTTTTCGCTCGACGAACTGCGCTACGAATATCCCGATGAACAGGTTGAAGGCTTCACCAATGCCCAGGATGCCCTGACGCACCTTACTTATGAAGGTGCCATCCACCGCTATCCGCACGGCATTCCGGAAAAAGTGCGTGCCAATCTCGAGCACGAGCTCAAATTGATCGCGCAGCTGCAATACGCTCCTTATTTTCTCACCGTCCACGATATCGTGCGTTTCGCCCGCTCGCAGGGCATTCTCTGCCAAGGCCGTGGTTCGGCCGCCAATTCCGCGGTCTGTTTCTGTCTCGGCGTGACCGAGGTCGATCCCGACCGCGCCGATCTCCTGTTCGAACGCTTCATCTCGCCCGAGCGACGCGAGCCGCCCGACATCGATGTCGACTTCGAGCACGAGCGGCGCGAGGAAGTCATTCAATATATCTACGGGAAATACGGGCGCGAACGCGCCGGCATTGCCGCCACGGTGATTTCATACCGTGGCCGTTCGGCGATCCGCGAAGTCGGCAAAGCCTTTGGCCTGAGCGAAGACACCATCGGCGCATTGTCATCCTCGATCTGGGGCGGAGGCGGAGGCGCGGTATCGAAAGATGCCGTCGCCCGTACCGGTCTTGATCCTCAAAGCCGGCACATGCGTCAAATCATTGCGCTCGCGCACGAGATCACCGGTTTTCCGCGCCATCTCTCGCAACATGTCGGCGGTTTTGTAATTACCCGCAGCCGACTCGATGAAGTGATGCCGATCGGCAATGCGGCGATGGACGACCGCACCTTCGTCGAATGGGACAAGGATGATCTCGACGCGCTGGGTATTCTGAAAATCGACGTGCTTGGTCTCGGCATGCTTTCATGCCTGCGCAAGGCACTCGATCTGGTGGACAAGCATTATGGCGAACGCCTGACACTGGCTACCATTCCAGCCGAGGATCCTGCCGTTTACCGGATGCTGTGCCGTGCGGATTCGCTCGGTGTGTTCCAGGTGGAAAGCCGCGCACAGATGACGATGCTGCCGCGTCTCAAGCCGAAAAATTTCTATGACCTCGTGATCGAGGTGGCAATCGTACGCCCCGGCCCAATTCAGGGTGACATGGTGCATCCCTATCTGCGCCGACGGCGCGGGCAGGAACAAGTCACCTATCCGTCGAAAGAACTGGAAGCGGTATTGCACAAAACATTAGGCGTACCTCTATTCCAGGAACAGGCGATGAAGATTGCCATTGTCGCCGCCGGCTTCACACCCTCGGAAGCGGACAAATTGCGTCGCGCCATGGCCACCTTCAAGCGCGTCGGCACCATCGGCACCTTTCAACGCAAAATGATCGACGGCATGCTTGCCAACGGCTATGAGCGCGAATTTGCCGAACGCTGCTTTCAGCAGATCGAGGGATTCGGCGAATACGGATTCCCGGAGAGCCATGCGGCGAGCTTCGCACTGCTGGTCTACGCCTCGGCATGGCTGAAATGCCATTATCCGGACGCCTTCGCTGCCGCGCTATTGAATGCACAGCCGATGGGTTTCTACGCGCCGGCGCAGATCGTTCGCGACGCGCGCGAGCATGGTGTCGAAGTACGGCCGCCCGACATCAACCTTTCGCACCGGGATTCAACGCTTGAACCGGGCCCGTCCGCGGCTGATTGCCTGCACAAGCTTCATCGCGAGATGCAAGGCGATGTGCGCACCATCCATGCCGTCCGTCTTGGCCTGCGCGAAATCAAGGGGTTGAAACAGGAAGATGGGAATCTGATCGCTGAACGGCACAAGGCCGGGCTTGATGAATTACCCTACGACTCCGTGCGCGATGTCTGGCTGCGCACAGGACTTTCACCGCGCGTACTTGAGCGACTTGCCGATGCCGACGCCTTCGGCTCGCTTGGCCTGACACGTCGTGACGCCTTGTGGGCAGCCAAGGCACTTGGCCGGGTTGGCGGCCGTGATGACGGTCTGCCGCTGTTTGTGGCCGGTGATCATGTCATGCCGGCTCATCATGTTTCACGCGAGCCAGACGTGCACCTTCCACCAATGCCGATCGGCGAGGAAGTCATCAACGACTATCGTTTTCTGCATCTGTCGCTGCGTGCGCATCCGGCGCAATTCCTGCGAGCCGACCTCAATGGCCGCGACATCAGTCAAAACGAGGCACTGCGTTGCGTGGCGTCTGGTGCATACATGCGCATCTCCGGGCTGGTCACCTGCCGGCAACGGCCTGGTTCCGCCAACGGCGTGGTCTTCATGACCATCGAAGACGAGACCGCGGTCGCGAATGTAATCGTGTGGCCGAAAGTCTTCGAACGTCTGCGACCGGTCGTCTTGAACGCCCGCTATGTGGCGGTTACCGGCCGTGTGCAGGAGGAATCGGGCGTGATCCATGTTGTTGCCGAGCAACTGGAGGATCTCACGCACCTTCTGGCGCGGCTGGCCGAACATGGTGCGGATATCGACGGCCTTGCGCGCTGCGACGAAGTACGCCGGCCGGTTGAAGATCAGCGCGAGGCGCGTGTTCTCGGCGGCCGTCACGGCCGCCTTGTCAAATTGATGCGGGAAATGCCGGAACTGGCCGGCGATTTGGACGTCTCAGCGCGTGGCTCCGCACATGCACCAGTGCGCCGGGCGGTTACTGGGGCACCAATTCACCGCGCCCGACATTGACGCGGCTGGCCTCCAGCGATCCATCCGGCTGCTTGAGTGCGCGCACGATGGCGATATGCGCGCCCGGCTTAAGTTCACTTTTGTCACCCGCTCCATAGGCACGGATGATCGCATCGGGCGGAACAATAATCTTCTTCTCCCCATCCTTGTACTTCACCGTCAACACGCGCCCATCGACGCCTGCTACCGTCTCATCGACGGTACCATTGGTCATCGTGCTATTCGGCCGCGCGCCCCAGGGGCGATGGCCTTCGCTCAGGCCGCGCTGCGACTCTGCCATAACCGTCACCTGGACCGCGCGCTGGCTTCCATCCGGCTGCGGCATTGCACCGACGCCGACATAGGAGCCCGGCTTGATGTCCGCGAGCGTCGCTTTAGAAACACCAAACACCGTCACATTGCCGGTAAGATTGATCTTCACTTCGCCCAGCTTGTCAGATTTCACCGACAGTACGCGGCCATTGAAATTCTCGACCGTGCCCGAAACGCGCACAGTCGGCAGCGGCTGCGCGCAAACGGCCGTGGCTGCGACGGCAATAACAGCCGCTGCCGAAATGCATTTTATAATCATGACAAACTCACATTCCGGGAGTTAGTCCGCGCCCCACATACATGCTTTTAATCAAGATGGTATCGTCCGGCTGTTTCTCAGAACCGAACACAATGATTTGTGCGCCCGGCTTAAGCTCGCTCCGCTCCGCCGGCGCCGCCATTGCAACCGCAGTCGTCTCACTGACGATGACTTTCTTTTCGCCATCCTTGTTTTTCACGGTCAATATTCGACCATTGGCCGCCGCTACCGAAGATTGGAAATACGTGTTGATCATCGTGCTTCCCGGTCGCGCGTCCCAAGGCCTACCGCCTTCGCCCTGGCCACGGATGGCTGCCGGCAAAACATGGATCGAAAAGGCATCGATGCTCCCGTCGGGACGGGCCATGCCTGCGACGCCAATATACGCATCCGGCTTGATATCACCGATCGTCGTCTTGACCAGGGCGGCGACCCGCGTCTTATCGTCAATTTTCATTTTGAGCGTGGCACCGTCTCGAGTCTTCAGCGTAAAATTGCTGCCATCCATTGATTCGATTTGCCCGCGGATACGACCCGGCTGCTGCGCGAAAGCGGTGGATGCACACAAAAGCGCAACGACGGCGGCACCGACGACTCGCAACATCATATTCGGCTTGTACATCATGATGGTCCTCCCGATGGGTGCCGGCCTTGCCGGCTGTCAATCAGGCAGATAACCCCACTGTTGAAGGCTTATTCCACTAAATGCGGCGCTCACTTCTTTTTGAGAAGATCCGCCTCGACCAAACTGCGCAGTTCCGGCGTAACTTCGGGCCGAACGCCGAACCATAGTTGAAAGCCACGAACAGCCTGATGGAGCAGCATGCCAAGCCCATCGGCCGTTCGAAGCCCGCGCGCACGCGCCGAGGCAAGCAGGCGCGTTACCAGAGGATCATAGACAAGATCGGCCACAACCAACGACGCTGGGCAACGCAAATTGAATTCAAGGGGCGGCTGACCAACCATCCCAAGCGTGGTGGTATTGACCAGCAAACCGGCACCGCCGAGCAGGCCCGTAGTCTCTTCCCACCCGGCAACCTGTACCCGTGCGCCGAACTGCTTACGCAGGGCGTTGGCGCGCGCGACAGTCCGATTGATCACATAAATGCGGCCAACCTCTCGGGCGAGAAGGGCAAAGATCACGGCGCGCGCGCCCCCTCCGGCGCCCAGAACGACCGCCGTCGACAGGCCGCGGTCCCAGCCCGGCGTCGCCGAGTCAAGGTTGGCAAGAAATCCTTCAACGTCGGTATTGGTGGAGCGCAATCTGCTGTCGTCGTACCACAGTGTGTTGGCCGCACCGACGGCGCGCGCGCGGTCATCCGGCTCGGACAGCTTGAGCGCGGCTTCCTTATGCGGGACCGTTATATTGGCGCCGATATATCCATTGCTGCGCAGGTTCTCGATAAATTCGGTGAATTTTTCGGGCGGCACAGCTTCGCGACGGTATTCAGCATCGAGCTTATGCTGCTCGATCCAGTAATTGTGAATCAGCGGTGAGCGCGAGTGGCCGGCTGGCCAGGCGATGACACAAACCGCTTTTTGTTCTTTGGTCATGCCTCGGCTACTACCCTGTTGCGCAGAACACCAATCTCCGGCACTGCAATCTCTACAACGTCACCCGGCTTGAGCCAGACCTGAGTTTCGCCACGATCGAGCTTGATCGGCGTTCCGGTTGCAATCACGTCCCCGGGCTTGAGCGTCATGAAAGTGCTCGCATAGGCGATAAGTTCCGCAAACGACTTGATCATGCTGGCAGTCGTATCATCCTGCTTCACGGTACCGTTCACTTTCGCGACGATGCGCAATGGCTTCGTTAGATCAACTTCGTCCGTGGTCACAATCCAGGGCCCGATGCTGCCCGTCGAATCCCAATTCTTGCCTTGCGTGACATTGAATTTGCCGTGGCGCAACCAATCACGAATGGTGCCCTCGTTGCACAAGGTAACTCCGACCACATAGTCGAGCGCCTTCTCCTGGCTTATGCGCCGCCCGCTCCGACCCATCACCAACGCAATCTCCGCCTCGAAATCGAGCTGCTCGGACTCGTACGGCCGCACTATCGGTTGTTCGTGCGCCACAAACGATCCAGGCACGCGATAGAACATGCTGGGGTATTTCGGAACCTCCAGATCGCCGAAATCGGCATTGCGATTGGCGTAATTGATGCCGATACAGAGAATCTTCTCGGGCTGACCGACCGGTTGCTGGAATTCGAGTTCGCTTGACGGGTAATCAGCGCGGACACCCTGCGCAGCATCAAGTGCCGCAGGAAGACCGGCGCCGCGCAGCAAATCCAGCAAGCTCGCGAATCTCGGCGCCAATCGGGTTTTCAGGTCGACGACTCCATCGGCCACCACTGCGCCGAAGCTTTCGCGCCCGCGCACTTTGTAGCTTGCAAGTTTCATTGTTTTTCCCGGACATTCAAAGCGCCTGCGTCAGCGGATCATGGAGGGACGGCGATGAGACATTGTGCCGTGTGCGCCGCCCGGTGCATGTATTCCGGGTATCGCGCGCCGTCAACATTGCAGCACGCGGCCCCGCGATGGCAATGTCGGCACTATCGTCTTCCACTGTGAGGACGATGCGCAAACAGGAACCGGATTCGGAACGCTCATGAAGGCCATTTTCATCGACTGCAACGAACAATTGGCCCCGGTCTGGCAGCGAGTCTTACGACCAGATGATCCCCCGATTGACGTCAATCGGGAACCCTTCAGCCGCGATGAGTTACCGCGGGTGCTGAACGATTATGATATCGCGCTCGACGATCACTCGTACATGCCGACCGAATTCGTGGCAAAATGTCCTGGGCTCAAGCACATCGTATTTCTCGGCACCGGTGCCGCAAGCTACATGGACATCGGCGAACTGAATGAACGTGGCATTAAAGTGCATACCATCAAGGGCTACGGAGACACCGCCGTCGCCGAGCACACGATCGCGTTGATGTTCGCGGCGGCACGCAACATTGCGCGCATGGATCGCGAAGTTCGTGATGGCATCTGGACGCCGCAAGAGGGCGTGCAGCTCCTCGGGAAAACGCTCGGTATTATCGGCCTCGGCGGAATTGGAGCCGAAGTGGCACGAATTGCCAACGGAATTGGAATGCAGGTGATTGCGTACAATCGGACACCTCGCGCGATCACCGGAGTTGAACTGGTCGACATCGATACGCTTTTGGCAAAATCGGACGTTGTATCGCTCAACCTCGTCCTCAACGAGGAAACACGAGAATATCTCAGCAAAGGGCGCATAGCGCGCATGAAACAGGGCGCGATTCTCGTCAACACTGCGCGCGGCGCACTGCTAGACGAGGCCGCGCTCTTAGAGGCGCTGAAAAACGGCGCCATCGGTCACGCGGCCCTGGATGTCTTTCACGAAGAGCCCCTGAAAGTCGATCATCCGCTGGCAAAACTTACGAACGTCACTCTGAGTGCGCACGCAGCGTTCCGCACCCTGGAGGCGTCGATGACGTTACTGAGACGAGCAATCAATATTGTGAAGGACATCGCAGCTCGGTAGTACCTGGCTTACCGCCATCGGTTGACCTGACCGCGTTACCGGTCACAATGAGAACAGACACAGCGCGCGATCCCGAAAAACGGGACCCGGGTTTCGGGCAAATCGCGCGCCAACAGCGGGAGGACCTGTGAAGCCGGCGCCCTTCGCCTATCAAAAGGCGCGTTCGCTCGATGAAGCGATCGCATTGCTTGCCGAAAAGGATGCAAAGCTGCTGGCAGGTGGGCAGAGCCTGATCGCAACGCTCAATATGCGGCTATCGTCGCCTGCCTTGCTGATCGATATCAATGGGATCGACGGGCTTGATGCCATTGCGTTCAAGAGGGGCAGCGTCGAAATTGGCGCGCTCGCGCGCCACGCGCAGCTCGAACGCTCGGACATCATTGCAAGTCACGCACCGCTGTTCGCGCGCGCGATGCCGCATATCGGCCACCCGGCAATCCGAAATCGAGGGACACTCGGCGGCTCGGTCGCATTCGCCGACCCTGCGGCCGAACTGCCTGCATGCCTGCTGGCGCTGGACGGCGAAATCGAGGCGACCGGCCCGAAGGGCAAGCGCAGCGTCAAGGCGCAGGATTTCTTCAAGGGCCTGTTCGAAACGGCGCTGGCGTCGCAGGAAGTGCTGACCGCCGTTCGCGTGCCGGCAGCAACCAAAGATACACGCACAGGCTTTGCCGAACTGGCACGTCGCCACGGCGACTATGCGATGGTCGGATTGGCCGCGACCGCGCGCGCCGACGGCAAGGGTATTTCCGACGTGAGGCTTGCTTATTTTGGCATTGGCGACACACCCGTACGCGCGAAAAAGGCCGAAGCAGCCCTTGCCGAAGGCTCTATAGATGGGGCCATCGAGGCCCTCGACCTCGACCCACATGATGACGTGCAGTCAACCGCGAAGACCAAGAAGCACCTTGCCGGCGTGCTGCTTCGTCGCGTGGCAATGCAGTTAACGGAGGGTCGGCCATGAGCAGCCGCGCCCTCGATATCAGCATGTCGGTCAATGGCGAGCGCGTGGAGGAGCGCGTCGACGCGCGCAAGACATTGGTCGACTTCCTTCGTGACGATCTAGCACTCACCGGAAGCCATGTCGGTTGCGAGCACGGGGTCTGCGGCGCCTGCACCGTGCGGGTGAACGACGAAATCGTGCGTGGCTGCCTGATGCTGGCCGTGCAGTGTGATGGCGCCAAGGTCGAGACGATCGAAGGCCTGTCCGATTCCGGCGAAGTTGCCGATCTGCAGGCTGCGTTCGAGCAGAGAAACGCCCTTCAATGCGGATATTGCACGCCGGGCATGCTAACTGCCGCGCAGGACCTGCTCAAACGCGCCAGAACCGTCCCGAGCCGGGATGAAATTCGCGAACATCTCTCCGGCAACTACTGCCGCTGCACCGGCTATCACGCGATTGTGGACGCCGTTGAAGCGGTGGCCAAGCAAAGAGCTGGAGGGAAAAAATGAGCCATCCCGTTCGTCCCCGCAATAGCGGGGACCCAGTTCTTTACAGAGTCGGCTCGTCGTCCGTCATGCCAATGTACAGCGTTCTGTTCCGGCGGCTCGCCAATACGTGCACAGAGGAGCTCATCGCCCGCGGCCCTGGGTCCCCGCTTTCGCGGGGACGAACGGATAGCATGGCAATCCCATGAAAATCGTCGACGACTCCCCGCCAACCCTCTCCGCGCTCGACCGGCCCAATTCTTATATTGGTCGCTCGGTCCCTCGGCCCAACCTGCAACGCCTGACACAAGGGCGCGGACAATATGTCAGCGATGTCGTGCTCCCGCGCATGGCCCACGTCGCTTTTGTGCGTTCGCCGCATGCGCACGCACGCATCGTCAAAGTTGTCACGGAGGCGGCAAAGAACGCGACTGGTATTATCGCCATCGTGACCGGGGCAGAAATCGCGAAGGTGATGACCCCGTGGGTCGGCGTGCTCACGCATCTCAAGGGGCTGAAATCCGCGCCGCAGGCGCCTATTGCCATCGAGCGGGCATGCTGGCAGGGCGAAGCTGTCTGCGCCGTCGTCGCGCGCACGCGCGCCGAGGCGGAAGATGCCTGCGAACTCATTGACGTCAGCTACGAGCAATTGGCTCCAATAACCGATCCGGAAACTGCCCTCGACGCCGAGACCCCTGTGATTCATGCGTCGCTCGGTGACAATCTCTGCTTCGAGCGCAAGCTCGATGTCGGCGCGGTCGATAAGGCATTCACAGAATCCGACACCGTAGTTGAAACCACATTTCGTTTCGGCCGCCACACCGGCGTCACCAACGAACCGCGCTCGATCGTTGCCGACTGGAACGAAGGCGAGCAGCGAATGACCGTTTACCAAGGCACCCAGGCTCCGCACATGATGCAGAACCTGTTCGCCAAGCACCTCGGAATCGCGGAACACCAGGTGCGCGTGCTCACCAAGGACGTCGGCGGGTCATTCGGAATCAAGGTACACACCTACGCCGATGAAATGGCGACGGTCGCATTGTCAAAGCTGCTCAAGCGCCCGGTGAAGTTCGTCGCTGATCGCATTGAAAGTTTCGTCACCGATATTCACGCGCGCGATCACCGTATCAAGGCAAAAATCGGAGTCAGCAAGGACGGCACAATCACCGCCTTCGAGATCGACGATTTGACCGGAATTGGGCCCTACTCCGTCTACCCGCGTACGAGCGGCATCGAAGCCAACCAGATCGTCAATCTTGTCGGTGGCCCTTATGCCTGCCCTAACTATCGTGCGCTGGCGCGCGTTGTTTTTCAGAACAAAAATGTCATGTGTCAGTACCGCGCCGTTGGTCATCCAATCGCGACCGCGGTTACCGAAGGCCTGGTTGAGCTGGCCGCCGCCAGGATCGGCATGGACCCGCTTGAGTTCCGGCGCCGCAACATGATTTCGGATGATGCCTATCCCGCCCAATCGGCGGCCGGACTGAAATTCGAAAAGCTCTCGCATCACGAGTCGATCGCCCATCTTGATGCGATGATGAATTACGCCGGGTTGCGCTCGGAACAGAAGAAGCTGCGTGACAAAGGCATTTACCGCGGGATCGGTTTTGCGAGCTTTATCGAGGTCACAAATCCCTCAGCCGCTTTCTATGGCGTCGGTGGGGCCCGCATCACGTCGATGGACGGCGCCACCGTGAAGCTGGACGCCCAAGGTGCGATCATCGTGCAGACCGGGGTTACGGAACAAGGACAAGGCGCCGAAGCGGTCGTGGCGCAATGCGTGGCGTCAGCATTCGGCGTGCCGATCGAAATGGTTCGCGTCATCACCGGCGATACCGACAATACCCCTTATGGCGGCGGCACCTGGGCTTCGCGCGCAGCCGGCATCGGCGGCGAAGCGGCGTGGCAGGCCGGCAAGGCCCTGCGCGCGAACGTACTGGCGGTGGCCGGCGCGATGCTGCAGGCAAAGCCCGAGGAGCTCGACATTCGCGACGGCATCGTCATCGACAAGGAAAAGGGCACCGAACGCCTGCCGCTCGATGAACTGGCGCGCGTTGCATATTTTCGTCCAGACACCCTGCCTCCTGGATTTCAAGCCGAGCTGATGGCGACGCGCCACTATGTGCCACGCGCGTGGCCATTTGCCTTCACCAACGGCATCCAGGCGAGCCACCTGGAAGTCGACACCGACACCGGTTTCGTGAAGCTGCTCAAGCACTGGTGCGTGGAGGATTGCGGCACCATCATCAATCCGCAGCTCGTCGATGAGCAGATCCGCGGTGGCGTGGTGCAAGGCATTGGCGCGGCCCTGTTCGAGCATTGCCTCTATGACGAACGCGGTCAGCTCCTCAACGGCAACATGGCGGATTATCTCGTTCCGATGGCCGCGGAAATGCCCGACATCGAATGCGGTCACGTCGTTTCACCAACCGCCGACAGCGAACTCGGCGCCAAGGGCGCGGGCGAAGCCGGCACTGCGGGCGCACCAGGTTCCGTGATGAATGCTATCAATGACGCGTTGCGCCCGCTCGGTGCGCGGCCGCTCACCGATATGCCATTCACGCCTGATAAAATCTTGCGCGCGCTAGGAAAGGTTTAAGGTGCCCGCCATTCCGGGGCGGGGCAAAGAGTCGCGAACCCGGAATGACGGCCGACGAAAGTGATCAAAACTTGATCATATCGACCTTGGTCAACGTCGTTTTCGCGGACACCACCGGCGCATTCATGAATGTGAAGACCGTGGAATATTCCGCGTAAGGGTCGACCGCCGACATGCCGTCGACTGGCACAACCACACCCATGCCGCGTGAAGCCGCGGCGCTCGCCGTATAAAGCACCGCTCCGTTCGATGCGGTTCCGACCGCGATGACCGTTTTGATTCCTCTGTCTTTGAGCAATTTGTCGAGGTCGGTGTTCAGAAACTTGTCGATTCCTGCCTGCACATGCGGCTCGTCT
The DNA here is from genome assembly GCA_035691545.1 of Pseudolabrys sp. GTDB lineage: Bacteria > Pseudomonadota > Alphaproteobacteria > Rhizobiales > Xanthobacteraceae > Pseudolabrys. Next base: position 13,037 of record DASSIT010000041.1, read on the forward strand.
GCCTGCGGGACCACGTCCTTGATGACATCGGCCGGCGTGGTGTTCGCGATGATTGAGTAGATGACCGCCACCTTGTGGGCGCGCGCCTCGGTCAACAACTTCTTGACCGCCGGAATAGAGGCGACACAGCGCGGCCGCTTGCCGCAATTCTGGTTCATGAAATCGAGCATCAACAGCGCAGTTGTCTTCGCGTCTACGGTCACCGGCTTGAGGGGCGGCGGCGGGGGCGCCTTTATCGCTGCCCACTCGTCCACAATATTATTGGCCTGTGCGGGCAGCGTCAGTGCGGCCAAGGCGGCTGCGATCGCGAACAGATTGCGTTTCATGAATATCCTCCCTGAATAATTGCCTTTTAGGCGGTTGTTGCAGCGTGAATCAAGCGCAAGCATTGCGTGTTCTGTCAAAGCGGCGATGGCACTTCTCCGCTTGATGAAACACCGCCAGCCAGCGCAATATTGCAGCGACAAGGGGCGGCATTCGACGTTGAAGCGCCGCGAAATAACGAAAAAGCCGGAAGGACACGCTTCATGGACATCAAAGTCGGCAAACAGGCGATCGCCGAGGCCAGCAAGAAGCTGAGCAACTGGGGCCGCTGGGGCAAGGAAGACCAGATCGGCACCCTCAACCACGTCACGCCCGAGGACATTGTGAAGGCGGCGAGCCTGATCCGCTCCGGCAAGGTGTTTGCGCTCGGTATCCCGCTCGACCGCGAGGGCCCGCAAACCGGCCTGTTCGGCGGGCGCTTCAATCCGATCCACCAAATGCTGGCCACGGGCACCGACGCCATTGCGGGACGGCAGGACTGGAACAAGATCCGCTATGCCGACGACACTTTGATGTTGTGCGTGCAAGGCGCTACGCATTGGGACGCGCTTGGCCACATCTTCTATGAGGACAAAGGCTACAATGGCCACGAGGCCAAGATGGTCGATGCGCGCGGCCTCAACGTGCTCGGCATCGAGCACTCCAAGAACAAGATGGTCGGCCGCGGCGTGCTGCTGGACATCGCGCGATTCCGCGGCGTGAAATGGATGCAAGACGGCGAGAGCATTTCGAACGACGAGCTCGACAAATGCGCCAAGGATCAGAATGTTTCGATCGGCCGCGGCGACTTTGTCATAGTCCGCACGGGGCAGATGGAACGCTGCCTCGCCGAGAAGAATTGGGGCGGTTACGCCGGCGGCGATGCGCCGGGTGTCAAGTTTGAGAACTGCTACTGGTGTCAGGAAAAACAGGTTGCGGCCATTTGTACCGACACTTGGGGCGTCGAAGTACGCCCCAACGAAACCACGGAAGCTAACCAGCCGTGGCACTGGGTCGTGATCCCCGCCATGGGCCTGTGCATGGGCGAAATCTTTTATCTCAAGGAACTCGCAGAGGACTGCGAGCAGGACGGCATCTATGAATTCTTTTTCTGCGGCCCGCCTTTGATCATCACCGGCGGAACAGGTTCGCCGATCAACCCGCAGGCGATAAAATAGAATCCGATTGCACTCGCGTCCGGATGATTGTTGAATCGGAGGGGTTGATGCAGTCGACAACTGCATTTGAGCTGCCCGGATTTCGAACTATCGAATGTCTGGGCGTTGTCCGCGGTATCACCGTGCGAACACGGTCACTGCCGATGACAATCGTCGGAGCCTTGCGCACAATGTTCGGCGGGCGCGCCGGGATATTCGCCACGCTCTGCGAATCGGCACGTGAGGAAGCTTTTCAACTCATGCTCGCCCATGCGCAGGAAATGGGCGGCAACGCCGTTGTCGGCGTACGCTATGATACGGGGCCGATGGTCGGCGCAGCGGAAGTTCTGTGCTACGGAACAGCCGTGGTCGTCGAGCCAGCCCGCAACGCCTAAGAAACGCAGGCATCGCGCGCATCGAGTGGTTTATCAGGAAGAACAAGTTGGTTCAGGAGGGTACCCATGCCCCGTTGGCTCAAACGCGGAATGGACGCGAGCTCCATCAAGGCCGCTGACGCGAAAGTCCGTGAAACCGTGGAGGCCATCCTGGCGCAGGTCGATGAGCGCAAGGATCTCGCAATTCGCGAATTGTCGGAGAAATTCGACAAGTGGTCGCCGAAAGACTTCAGGCTGACGCCGGTCGAGGTCGAACGGGCGATTGCACAAGTCCCGAAGCGGGATCTTGAGGACATCAAGTTCGCGCAGGCACAGGTCCGCAACTTTGCGCAGAAGCAGCGCGACACCATGCACGACCTCGAGGTTGAGACGCTGCCTGGGGTCGTGCTCGGCCACCGCCATATCCCGGTCAGCTCGATCGGTTGTTACGTGCCGGGCGGCCGCTATCCGATGGTCGCCAGCGCGCATATGTCGATCGTGACCGCCAAGGTCGCCGGCGTGAAGCGAATCATCGCCTGCGCGCCGCCATTCAAGGGCGGTCCGCATCCGGCGATTGTCGCTGCGATGCATTTCGGCGGTGCGGACGACATCTATGTACTCGGCGGAGTGCAGGCGGTCGCCGCGATGGCGCTCGGCACCGAGACAATCGAGCCGGTAGACATGATCGTAGGACCCGGCAACGCCTATGTCGCCGAGGCCAAGCGTCAACTGTTCGGCCGCGTGGGCATCGATTTGCTTGCCGGGCCGACCGAAACCCTCATAATCGCGGACGACACGGTTGACGGCGAAATCTGTGCCACTGACCTCCTCGGCCAGGCCGAGCACGGACCCACCTCGCCCGCAGTCCTCATTACCGATTCCGAGAAACTTGCGCGCGAAACCATGAAGGAGGTGGAGCGACTCCTGAAGATCCTGCCGAGCGCCGACCTCGCCGGCCAGGCATGGAAGGATTACGGCGAAGTCATCGTCTGCGACAACGAGGCAGAGATGATCGCCGAGGCCGACCGGGTGGCGTCGGAGCACGTGCAGGTGATGACGCGAGATCCGGACGTGTTTCTTAATGGGATGATAAATTACGGATCGCTATTTCTCGGACCCCGCACCAACGTCGCCTATGGCGACAAGGTCATCGGCACCAATCACACGCTGCCGACGAAAAAAAATGCGCGCTTTACCGGCGGGCTGTGGGTCGGCAAGTTCATCAAGACCTGCACCTATCAGAAGGTGCTGACTGACGAGGCTAGCGCCAAGATCGGCGAAGTGTGCTCCCGCCTCTGCGTACTGGAAGGTTTTCTCGCACATGCCGAACAGGCCAATGTACGTGTACGCCGCTACGGTGGCCGCAACGTACCCTACGCCCAAGCGGTGGAATGACCTCCTCTCATGGCCGAACTCACCCGCACTCCTTCATTCCGCCTCGACGGCAGGCGTGCGCTGGTCACCGGTGCCGGGCGCGGCATCGGGCTCGCCGCAGTATCGGCCGTGGCGGACGCGGGCGCCCACGTCACTCTCGCCGCCCGCACATCCAAAGAGATTGATGAGGCGGCCGATGCGGTCCGCTCGCGTGGGCAAAAAGCCGAGACGCTGACGCTGGATGTGCGCGATGTCGATGCCACAATGAAGGCCATCGCGGCACGGGAACCGTTCGACATTCTGGTCAACAATGCGGGCACCAACAGGCCGGCGCCTTTCGTGGATGTGAAGGTCGAGGATTTCGATTTCGTATTCTCGCTCAATGTGCGGGCCGCCTATTTCGTCGCGCAGGCGGTTGCACGCAAACTGATTGAATCCAGGAAGCCGGGCTCAATCATCAACATGTCTTCGCAAATGGGGCATGTCGGAGGTCCGACGCGCACGGTTTACTGCGCAACCAAACACGCAATGGAGGGGTTCACCAAGGCAATGGCGATCGAACTTGCCCCTCACAAGATCCGGGTGAACACGCTCGCGCCGACCTTTATAGAAACGCCGATGACGCAGCCATTTTTCGAGAACAAGGCGTTCCGGGAAGACACCCTGCGACGGATCAAGCTAGGGCGTCTCGGCCAACTCGAAGACCTCACCGGCGCAATCGTCTTCCTCGCGAGCGACGCAGCCGCACTGGTAACGGGGACCTCACTCGTCGTCGACGGTGGCTGGACCGCGGAATAGAAGCACTCGTCAACTCGTCTCGGGAGGAACATTTGCGCACAATATTTCTACTGCTATGCGGCTTCCTGCTCAGCGTGCCCGCGCACGCCTCGGACGCAGACAAAATCGTCGGCACGTGGAAGCTGGTGTCCGTCGTTTATGAGGACGCGCAGACCAAAGAACGCACGCCAGTGCTGGGTGAGCATCCGCGCGGGTATCAGATCGCAACTCGGGAAGGCCGCTGGCTGGCGCTGGTCACAGCCGACGGACGACCGGTGCCAAAGTCCGACGAGGACCGCGCCAAGGCATTGCGCAGCATGATTGCATATAGCGGACGATATCACGTCGACGGCAACAAGATCACTACAAAGGTCGAAGTCGCGTGGAATGAAGCCTGGGTCGGCGGCGAGCAGGTCAGGTTCATCCGCTTCGATGGCGATGATACCTTGCACATCGAAAGTCCGCCGATGCCGCATCCCAACGTGAACAACACGATAGTGCGCGTAATCGTCACGTGGCAGCGCGACAAATCCTAGCTACTTCAACGCCGGCAAATCTGCGAAATATTCCGGATGTTCCTTCTGGACGTCCGCCATGAACTGAGGTCGAAACAGGCTGGGCACATCGAGACGGGGAGCGCCCTTAAGCGTATTCATGAGGACTTCGTCCTCCGCATTCTCAAAGGCGCGCAGCACATTGGGCGACAATCGCGGATCGTAGGAGATATGCCGCACCGCCTTCTTACCGATCGCGAGATCGGTGCCGGGCACCCATTTGGCGAAAATTTCCACGGCCTCATCGCGGTTGTTGCGGGTGAAATGCGAAGACTGTGCGAGGCCGGCGGCGATCCCTTTCACTAATTCAGGCTTGCTCTCGACTGTCGGGCCATGCGCCGTTGCCACCATCACATACGACATATGCTGGCCGCCGCGGATCACTGGATAGGAATCCGGCACCTGAGTGAGCACCTGGGTGACGTATGGTTCCCACGACACCACCGCATCGACCTTCCCTTCGGCCAACGCCGGCGCAAGTCCGAATTGCGACCAGATATTCTCAATTGTGAGTTCCTCGTATTTCATCTTGGCGCGGCGCAGGACCATCTTGAAATATTCGTCGGAAGTCTGGCCGCGCGCGAGCCCGATTTTCTTTCCTTTGAGATCGGCAATCTTGCCGGGTTCTATGCCGCGGCCTTTCTTGGTGACAATTGCGAGCGGTTCGTCCGCATTGTCGCGGGTGGCGTCGTTCATAATGAGTCCGATCACCTTGAATGGCTCTCCCGCGTGCACCGCCTTCAGGTATGTGGTCGTGCTCATATCGCCGATCTGAGCGCGGCCGTCATGCATCGCATTGACCATGTCAGTGCCGGTGTCGACGACCAGCATCTTGGCGTCGACACCGTGTTTTACGAAAAAACCTTTTTCCGCGCCGATGAACATCGGCAAATGGCCGAAATTGTTGCCGATTACCACGTCCAGCTTGGGTAGCGCACTCATTACAGTTCTCCCCGTACGCAATTTGCTAGTTTACCGTCATTACCGGGCCGGCATGCAAGCGCAGCGATCCGGCAATCTCGGAACAACACAGCGTCGCTAAACGTGACGGCTGGGGCAAGCCCCACCAGTAAGCTTATTTGTTGAGCACCTGCGGGTTGACGCAATTGGGTGGCGTCCCACCGCTCACGATCGCCTGAAGGTTGTCGACAACGAAGTTGGCCATCTGGTCGCGCACTTCCATAACCGCACTGCCGAGGTGCGGCGTTAAAACGACATTCTTCATCGTCTTCAGAGCCGGTGGCAGCTTGGGTTCATGCTCAAACACATCAAGCCCTGCGCCGGCGATCAGTTTCTTTTTGAGCGCACGCATAAGAGCTTTTTCGTCGATAATTGCGCCACGCGCAGTGTTAATAATGAACGCAGTCGGCTTCATCAGCGCAAACTGTTTGTCCGAAATCATGTGGCGTGTTTCCGCATTGAGCGGCGGATGCAGCGAAACGTAGTCGGATTCCGTCAACAGACGGTCGAGTGTCACATGCTCGAGCCCAAGCTCGCGCTCGGCGTCAAGCTTACGCCGCGGCCCCCAATAGAGAATTTTCATCCCGAACCCGCGCGCGCGGCGCGCGGTTGCCTGACCGATCCTCCCAGCTCCGACGATTCCGATGGTCTTGCCGTGCACGTAAGCGCCAGCGAGATGGTTTGATTGCGAGCCCGGAAACTTACCGGCTCGAACCATACGCTCGCCTTCTATCATCCGGCGGGCGACCGCAATCATTAGCCCGAAATGGATGTCGGCAGTGGCTTCAGCCACAATCGGCGGCACCACCGTGACGGGAATGCCGCGCCGCGTTGCCTCCGCGACGTCGATATTGTCCGGCGTAATCGCCATCGAGCAGACCGCGCGCAACTTCGGATTGGCGCTGAGCACGGCCCGATCAACCTTGTCGTGGAGAAGCGAAAAGAGAACGTCACACTTCTTAACCGCTGCGAGCAGCTTGCTCTTGGCGATGATCCTGGTTGCGTCCTTGTTGATCGTGACGTTCGCAACGTCGCGCAGCCGCTTGAGCGCGCTTTCCGCGATCGGTTGCGTAACGAAGACGTGCGGCCTGCCTGTCACCGCTGCCACCGCACGATGCCGGCAACGCCGTCAACGGCGCACTGGGCACCGTCTGGAATTTTCCGTGTAGCGTCCAGCACGCCAAGCACCATCGGGATGCCTCGCTCACGCGCAAGCGATGCAAGATGCGAAGTGGATCCCCCGAGCTCGGCAACAACGCCAGACACGCGCGACAAAATCTGACTCAATGCCGGTCCTGCGACCCGCGTTACCAGCACGTCGCCAGGCGCCACGCGCGACAATTCGCACTCGCAATTTACGACCACCGCGCGGCCTGAACCCCAGCCAATGCCAGCCGGATGGCCATTCAGGCCCGGATGCTGCAGCCAAATCTCGTCGGGGACGATCGCAGGCTCCATATGGAGCGGCCGCGATTGCAAAAGCTTGAATCCGTCTTCGTCGATCGCCCATTCGATTTCCACCGGGCAACCGGCAAGGCGCTCTGCTTGACGCATGAGACGCCCGAGAGCAACGGATTCACCTGGTGTGAGGCATGGTTCGCTCACGAGATCTTTCGGCACAAGCTCGGGGGTGGAAACTCCGTGCGCGCAGCTTTCGCGATGGTTTTTGCGGCCGGCTTCGACCGAGCGCAAAAACCCATTTTTCGCAAGCACGATGCGATCAGGGACGACTTCGCCCTGGGCAATTGCTGAACCAAGGCCCCATGTCGCCGAAATCAGCATCTGCCCTTCAGCGGTCTCACTCAGACCGCCGCCAGATGCCCGGGCTGAAACGAGAGGCTGGATCAAAACACCCATCGCGGTATCCGCGGGCGAAAGTCCGTTGTTGTCCATATAGCGGCGGGCATGTGACGTCCACAACGCCGCCCAGCAAGCGCGCACCGCCGTCAAGAATTCCGTTTCGTCGGTTAGTCCGAGGAAGCTTTCGAACTGGCCGGCAAAGTTTGCACCCTTTCGGTCCTCAACGAGCGCGGACGAGCGCACGGCACCGAGCGGCGACTCCTTGCGTTGTGCCCGCCAAGCCATGAGTAGCGGGTCGAGAATCTCAGGCGCGATCGGCTTTTCGTAGAGTGCCAGCCTGATCTCGATTGAGATGCGGCGCGAAGATGGCAGGTCAGCTTGATTGTAGCCCTGCACCAGATCGTCGATCCCAAGATGCCGCAATTGATGGCGATAGGCATCAGCAGTGAGCGCAAATCCGCCAGGCGTCGGCAGGCCGGCTTGCGTCAGTCCCGCAAGATTAGCCGCCTTGGGGCCAACCCGCTCAGGGTCGGCCGCAAACGGGTCTTCGAGATGAAGAATAAATGCAGTCATACCTGTTCTACGTCTCGGCAGCCACAGAGCCTCGGCGCACGCCCTCCCCGCAACGCGGAGAGGAAAACAGCATCGGCACAAGCGTTATTTTACGTGGTCCCCATAACCGGGAAGCGGGTCCACAACCGTGATCTGCTTCACGGGGAAGTTCGACACGATCTCGATATCGTTCTTCTTGACGATCAACATTTCCTCGATGCGCACGCCGTAGCGAAAGCGCTTGCCGTGCTGGGTCTCGAGGGCGAAGGTCATCCCTTCCTGGATTTCGATCGGATGGTCGAGCGACCAGATTCGCGAAATCACCGGTGGATCATATTGAGCAAGACCGAGACCGTGGCCCCACAGATTCGCCGCAGCCTGGTCCTCGTCTTCATAGCCCCAGGTTTCCATGGCTGACGGCCATTTCGAAGCAATGTCCTTTGTTGTGGCACCAACCTTCACGGCGCCGATCGAGTCATAGAGCCATTCGAGTGCAGTCGCGTAGGTATCTTTTTGCTCTTTCGAGGGCTCCTTGCCGACACAGTAGGTGCGGTAATAGCAGGACTTGTAGCCATTCCAGGTGAGCGCAGCCAAATCCATGAATACGATATCGCCAGGTTGAATGATGCGGTCTGAAAAATTGCGCCAGTTCGGCCACGTGTTCGGACCCGACGACACGATAACGTCTTCGACGTCTTCCATGCCCGGAATG
>DASSIT010000042.1:0-53365 GCA_035691545.1 Pseudolabrys sp.
CATTTCCTGGCTCATGGCGGAGGCTTGCCCGAGCACGCCGATACCGGCGGTCACGTTGAGGCAGAGTACCCACCAGATCAGCCAGAACTGCGGTGTTTTGAGCGCGTCATAGACGAACACATCGTTGGTGGTGATGAGGCGTTGCGCCGTCTTCGGGGCAACATAGCCTTCCGGCTTCCAGCCCGGTGCGGGCACGCGAACGATGATAGCGCCGACCATCATGAAAACGAAATAGACTGCGCCCAGCACGATGAATGTCGGAGCGACGCCGACATGATGCTCCGTCTTGAAGATGCTCATTAGCCACACCGAGAGTGGCGAAGCGATGAATGCGCCGCCCCCAAAGCCCATGATCGCCATGCCGGTCGCCATGCCAGGACGATCGGGAAACCATTTGATCAAGGTCGAGACCGGTGAGATGTAGCCGATGCCAAGCGCGATACCGCCGAGCACGCCATAACCGACATAGACGATCCACAGGGTATGGATGGAGACGCCGAAGGCGGAGATGAAAAATCCACCGGCCCAGCAGAGTGCCGCGGTGAACATCGCGCGTCTTGGGCCGCCTTCCTCGACCCAGCGGCCGAATACCGCCGACGAAACGCCGAGGAAGAAAATCGCCAGGGAGAAAATCCAGCCGAGTTCGGTAAGTTTCCAGTCGCCGGGCGCGGATTGGCTAACTCCAAGCAGCTTCGTCATCGGCAGATTGAAAACGCTGAATGCGTAGGCTTGCCCGATACACAGATGGACGCACAGCGCGGCCGGCGGCACCATCCAGCGGCTGTACCCCGGCTTTGCGACCGTGTGCTCACGGTCGAGAAATGACAGAATCCCCATTGGTTGTTTTCTCCCCTTGAAGTGTCTTGTGTTCTTCTGCGCCCTCAGCGCTTGCGCCCCTCAAACAGAAAATGCGCACGCCTTCGCATCAAGCAGGCAAGCGCAATCATCTGATTGAAAATATCAATCGCACGTCAGTTGGGCAGATTGGGCCAGATCAGGCCGCCGGTAGCAAACCGCTCGGCGCGCGCGCGCGTGCTTCCTCAACGAGTGAAGCAATGGCCGGCTGGACCGGATAGCGCTCCGATACGACGAGGCCAATCGTGTGGAAAACATCAGGCTCGACAATCGGGATGGCGCGCAACGTGTCGGTCAGCTCGACGGCTTCGAGCGCGGAATTGGGGACGATGCTGGCCCAGCGGCCGACCCGGACGTGAGCCATCAAGGCCGGCAACGAATCGGTTTCCAGCAATGGCGAAACCTCGACGCCGATGCGGCGCAGGATGCTGTCGACGATGCGCCGGCTTTGCATGTCGCGCGCAAGCAGACAGAGCGGAGCACCGGCTGCCTGCGACCACGTAACGCGGTCCACGTCTCCCAACGGCCCGTCGGGCGTGGTGAGCAACAGATATTCCTCACGGTAGATCGGAATGGCGCTGACGTCGCCGATCGGTTCATTGCTCAGGTAGGTGACGCCCGCTTCGATTTCGCGTTGGCGCAGCATATTCAGTAGCACCGAAGAGGTGCGGCCGAGCACGGTGAATCGGATGTTCGGGTGACGCAGCTGCAGAGGAACCGTCAGCTTGGCGACGAGCGGCATGGCGGAAGGGATCGCGGCGATCCGCAAGTGCGAATCCGTGCCCGTCTTCAAGCCAAGAATGTCCTGGCGCATCGCGCGCGCATCACCCACGAGGCGATGAGCCCACAGCAGAACGCGTTCTCCTTCGGGCGTGAAGCCCTGGAAGCGTGACGCGCGTTTGACGAGCGGCGTGTTAAGCGTCTGTTCGAGGCTCTGGATTCCCAGTGAAAGCGTCGGCTGGGCGACGCCACAGCTTTCCGCAGCTCGACCGAAATGCTGTTCCCGCGATAGCGCGATCATGAATTCCAGTTTTTCAAGCATTGCGGCTTCCCGTCCGGTTATTGGAAATATCAATAATTGCCAGAGTATTCTTCCGGTGCGTGGGGTGTAAAGCCACGCGAAATCCCGCGATTTCAGCGCTTCGAGAACATGGGGAACAGGGGTTCCAATGTGCTTGATTGGCAGTCTCAATCAAACGATTTGCAAAAATTATTACGAATTCGTTGCGGATGGCCGTTGAAAAATTTAGCGCGGGTTTCGGTGAGCGGTGTGCGAGCGTGTGGTGCGCACGCATGCAGAAGGATTTGTGCGGGCTGCATCGACGAAAGTGGCATTGACGAAAAACCTATTCACGGTCGGCAATGCCTGGCCGAAAATGGCATTCGACAACCTGCATCGACTTGCACGCGATTCTAAAACCGTGCATGGGCGATGATGGAGCAACGGCAAAGGAAGCTGCAAAAAATTCGGGTGCATCTCGAATTCGTTTCAACGGGAGGAAACCAAAATGTCAAATACGAATGAACCGGGCGCATTATCGCGCCGGACGTTATTGCAGGTCGGCGCCGGGCTTGCCGGCGGCACGATGCTGCCGACAGCCTTCTCCATACCGGCATTCGCGGTCGGCATAGCCGACAAGCCGCCGATTGGCACCTGGCCGGCTGGCTCGGAGGGCGACACGGTCAATGTCGGCGCAGCGGTGCCGCGCACCGGCACCTACGCAGTGCAGGGCGAAGACGAGCTCAAGGGCTGGCAGCTTGCGGTCGATCACATCAATTCGGGTGACCCACTGCTCAAAAAGATCGCGCCGAAAGTTTCGAAGGGCCTGCTCGGCAAGAAGGTCAATCTGGTTTCCGCCGACAGCGCCGCCAAGCCGAACCAGGCGGTGCAGGATCAGCAGACCTTCATCAACCAGAACAAGATCGTGCTGATGACCGGCTCGACCTCGAGCGCGGTCGCCGTCGCGCTCAACAAGTTCGCGCAGCGCGAGAAGGTGCTCTACGTCACCGGCATCTCGGGCTCGAACGACACGACCGGAAAGGACTGCGTGCGCTACGGCTTCCGCCAGAACTTCTACGGCGAGACCGCGGCCAATGCGATCGGCCCAGTGCTGCTCAAGGCCTACGGCAAGAACAAGAAGGCGGCGTTCATGACGCCGGACTATACTTACGGTCACACGGTCACCAAGTCGGTCAACGAGTACCTGACCAAGAACGGCGGCTGGACGCAGGTCACCGACCAGGTCTCGCCGCTCGGCACGCAGGATTTCAGCCAGTACATCACCAACATCGCGAACTCCGGCGCCGACGTCATCATCAACGTCAACTGGGGCCGCGACGCGGTGCTGTCGGTGCAGCAATGCAAGCAGTTCGGCGTGACGCCGAAGATGCAAATGGTGATCCCCTACCAGATCCCGTTCCTTGCAAAGGAAACGGGGCCGGAACTCACCGCAAACGTATATGCGGCGACCGATTTCTGGTGGACGCTCGAAGACAAGTATCCGCTTGCCAAGATGTTTGTGCAGGCGTTCGACAAAAAATACGGCTACAAGCCGGAGTGGGGCGCCAACAACGCCTATATGTCGTTCGCAATCTGGGCGCGCATGGTCTCTGAGGCCGGCTCGTTCTATCCGCCGGACGTCATCAAGCAGTACGAGAAGGGCGAGAAGTTCGACTCGACCGTTGGTGAAGTTTATTTCCGCAAGGAAGATCACCAGCTCGTGCGCCCGGTTGTCATCGTCAAGGGCAAGGCGCCCAAGGCGATGAAGAACAAGGAGGACTACTGGGAAGTCCTCGAGGTCGTGCCGGGCGCACCGCTGATGCAGAAGCCCGACGCCTTCGGCTGCAATCTCGGCGATTACACCTGACATTGAGGAGCGCCGCTCCCGCTGAGCGGGAGTGGCGCTCTACAGCACGCCCGGCGCAGTGCCGGGCATCCGCGCATTTCCTTGGTATAAGGAAGGCGCGGATGGCCGGGGCAGGGCCATGGCAAAAGGGCGACGGGCTTTAGATATGGTCAATTGGCCTAATTTCATCTCGCAGTGTTTCAACGGGCTGGTGCTGGGCGCTTTGCTCGCGCTGATCTCATCGGGCCTGACGATAATCTACGGCACGCTCGGCGTGCTGAACCTCGCGCACGGCGCCATGTTCATGCTCGGCGGTTATGCCGGCTGGGTAGCCTTCACCTATACCGGGTCGTTCGTCGTTGCGGTTGTCGCCGGCTCGCTGTTTGTCGCGATCGTCGGCGTGCTGATGGAACGCATCATCATCCGCCACTTCTATAGCCGTCCACATGAAGACCAGCTTCTGGTCACCTTCGGCCTCGGCATTGTCTTCGTCGAACTGATCCGTTTCTTTTTCGGCAGCCTTTCGAAAACCGTGCCACCGCCCCCCGCGCTGGTCGGCATCACGCCAATCGGCTTCATGTTCTATCCGACTTACCGGTTGGCGCTGCTCGGCATCGTCGCCGTCGCGCTCCTCGGTCTCTATTTCGTACTCTACCGCACACGCATTGGCATGATCGTGCGCGCCGGCATCGAGGATTCCGTGATGGTCGATTCGCTCGGCATCGACGTCTACAGGGTCTTCATGCTGGTGTTCGGCATAGGCGCCATGGCGGCGGGCTTTGCCGGCATCGTCAACGCACCGGTGGTGTCGATCGCGCCGGATATCGGCGAGATGATTTTGGTGCAGACCTTCGTCGTCGTCGTCATCGGTGGTGTCGGATCGTTCCCCGGTGCCGTGCTCGGCGGCTTGATCGCCGGCGAGATCATCAGCATCACCTCGATGTTCAATCCCGGCTATTCCTACGTGATGCTGTTCGTCGCCATGACGTTGGTGCTCGTGCTGCGTCCCTACGGATTGCTCGGCACGGCGGGGCGCGAATGAGAGCGGCCCTCTGATGGTCAGGAAACGCCCTCTAATCGTCGAGGGACTGACGGCCGCGGCGCTGATCGCCGCGCCATTCGTGCTGCCTTACCTCGGCTTTACGCCGACGACGATCAACCGCATCCTGGTCTGGGGCGTGTTCGGCATCGGCTTCGACATCCTGTTCGGCTTCACTGGTCTGCTCTCTTTCGGCCAGGGCGCCTTCTTCGGCAGCGGCGGCATGGTCGCCGCCTATCTGCTCACCATCCTGGATTTTCCATATGTCACCGCGGCCGTCTTCATCGGCATGATCGCGGCTGCCTTGATCGGCTATCTGGTCGGTCTCATTGCACTGCGCCGCACCGGCATCTATTTCGCCATGATCACGGTGGCAATCGGGGAGGTCTTCTATTTCGTCGAGTTCAATCCGTTGTCGGCTTATACCGGGGGCGAGAACGGCCTGCCCGGCGTGCCGCCGCCCTCGCTCTATCTCGGTTTCACCACAATCAATTTCAATTCCGACAAATCGCTGTACGCCTACCTGGCATTCTGGTTTTTCCTCGGCATGGTGATCGCGCTGCGCATCGTGCGCTCGCCGGTCGGCGCGGTGTTGCGCGCGATCCGCGACAACCCGCTGCGCGCGGCGGCGGTCGGCCACAACATCCACGGCTACAAGCTCACCGCCTTCGTGGTCGCCGCCGCCTATGCCGGTTTTGCCGGCGGTCTGCTCGGGGTGATGCAGGGATTCATGCCGCCGGACGCCTTCACTTTCGATACGTCCGGGCAACTGGTGATGCAAACCGCCATCGGCGGCGCCGGTACGCTGTTCGGGCCGCTGCTCGGGGCGACGGTCTGGCTCTATCTCAGCGACTTCCTGCAGACCACGCTGCACATCGGCGCGACCTGGAAACTCGTGCTGGGGGTGATCTTTGTGCTGCTGGTGTGCTTTCTCCGCCGCGGCCTCATCGGCGGTATGGTGGATCTCTATGGCCTGCTGACCGGCGCGCGGAAGAATGCGAAGCCGATCGACAAAGCCCCGGCCGCCGGCGTCACCGCCGAGGACGAGCAGAAGGCAGCGGAGGCCGCGCTCGCGCACGAAAGGCAGGTCGCCGCCATGCCGGCGCGTCACCGTGAGCACGACCGCAAGACCGGTCCGATCTTGCAGGCAAGCGGCCTCACCAAACATTATGGCGGTCTTGCCGCCAACAGCGACATCGACTTTACGGTCAATCACGGCGAGGTACGCGGCATCATCGGCCCGAACGGAGCCGGCAAGACCACATTCTTCAAGATGCTCACTTGCGAAGTTGCGCCGACGGCCGGGCAAATTTTGTTCGAGGGCCGCGATATAACCGGCATGACGGTGACCGATGTCTGCCAACTCGGTCTGACAAAAAGTTACCAGATCAATCAACTGTTCACGCGCCTCACCGTGCGCGAAAACCTGACCATCGCCGCGCTCGCGGAACTGCGCGGGAAATTCAGGCTCGACCTGTTCAAGTCGATCAAGAGCGTGCCGGGCCTCGGCGATCAGGTGGAGCAAACGCTGCAGCTCGTCGATCTGGTCAGACGGGCCGACATGCCGGTGTCCTTTCTGGCCTATGGCGAGAAGCGAAGGTTGGAAGTGGGGCTGGCGCTCGCGACCTCACCGAGCCTGCTGTTGCTTGACGAGCCGCTCGCGGGGATGAGTCCCCGCGAGCGCGTCGAAACGGTCCGGCTTCTCAAATCAATCGGACGGGGCCGGACCATGATCATCATCGATCACGACATGGATTCACTGTTCGAGATCGTTCAGCAGGTCACCGTGTTGCAGGAAGGACGCGTACTGGTCGAAGGAACCCCGGATCAAATCAAAGGTAACGCGAAAGTGCAGGAAGCCTATCTCGGCGGCGTGCACGGCGTTCTGGCGGCGGAATGAGCTTACTCGAGGTCAACGCTCTCAATTCGTATTATGGGGATTCCCACATCCTATTCAACGTCTCGTTGCGCGTGGGACGCAACGAGGTCGTGGCGCTGCTTGGGCGCAACGGCGCCGGCAAGAGCACGACGCTCAAAAGCCTGATGGGCGTGGTGACGCCGCGCAGCGGTTCCATCATCTTTGACGGCGCCGATGTAGCGGGGAAAAAAAGTCATGCGATTGCGCAAGCCGGCATGCAGCTCGTGCATGAAGACAGGCGCATTTTCGGCAGTCTCAATGTCGAAGAAAATCTTCTGCTCGCAGGGCTGACCGCCGAGCACAAATGGCCGCTCGATCGTATCTACGATATGTTCCCGCGGCTGAAGGAACGGCGTGGCAGCCGCGGCACTGATTTATCCGGCGGCGAGCAACAAATGCTCGCGATCGCACGCGCGCTCGTGCGCGATCCGAAGATCATTCTCCTCGACGAGCCGTTTGAAGGATTGGCCCCGGTGATCGTGCGCGATTTGGTGAAGGCGTGCCGCGATCTCGCCGATGCCGGACAGACCATCGTCCTGGTTGAACAGAATCTGGCCGCAGCACTCACGCTAGCGAGCCGCATCTACATCATCAACAACGGACACATTGCGCACGAAGGTCCGGCGCAGGAAATCAAGGCCCAGCCGGAAATCCTGCACCGCCACCTGGGTATATGAGCAAGGTGTCCGCTAGATGCCTGAGCATCTAAAGTACCAAATGCTCATGCGGTTGCCGCAACCGCCACCATCAGGAGCGAGATGCCGATATATTTCGCGGTCTGCGTAAAATCCGGAAGTTGATCCGCAAAACCGACGAGCCAGAGCAGGCTGGTGGCCGCTATGATCGAATACTTTACCGCAGGGATCGCAGTCCATTTCCGCAGCATCTTCAACATGACACTCTACTCCGCCGCGTCCCGTGATCCGCGACATACGCTACGCCACTGCGATGCAATGTAGCTTATTGCAGTGCAAAAAAGCAAATTGGATCCCAAGTTGCACCATTGACGACTCAAGCCGCTAACGTCGGGGCCTCCTTAAGTTTCCAGTTAACGCAGGAAAATAGCGTCCATCCGCGGCTTCGCCCGCAGACAACCAACGCTCACCAGCGTTTAATCGGCGACGGCCAGGCGTTTATTCAAATCGGCTGAATCCCCAGGAGCGACCCCGTCGCCCTCGCGGCCGATGCGTCCACGAAAATAGGTGAACACATACACCCTGATAGCCGATGAGAGATTGCAATTGTCGCGGTCACGATCGATTTCGTCCACTACGGCCGAGAGGCTCTTATTTCTGTCGGAAACGACTTCCCGTAGTCCGTCCCAGAACTCGTTCTCGAGGGACACGCTCGTTTTGTGCCCCGCCAGAATAATCGAGCGTTTGATGACGGCAGTTTTCATTTCAATCCGAATGCGTTTTTGCCGTGCGCGGCGGTGTCGCGGCGCCAAAAATATGACGTCATTTGCGATCGAATGCTTTGCGAGACATCAAGTCCAGGGTTGAAAACCGCGGCCGTGCAATGTGATTGGACTTTGCGGGCAGTGCGGTTATCGCCGCGCTCGCGCGGTTTTCCTCTCCGAATTATTGCCCGGAAGGTCAATATGCTGCGTTCTGCTGCGATTTCGGATGATTTGGCAGGCTCCATAGCACTGACGAATTTGTACGCAGCGATGCGCAGGCGTCGCGACTACTTCGGCGTATTAGGCCTTTCCGGAGTTGATCCAGATCAATGCGGTCTTCTGCCGCCGTATTGGAGCATTTGCGGGCTGGAGTGATCTAAATCAATGGGTCAAATGATTCCGTCGCGTAGTTTGTCCTGATGTGGCAGTCCGCGTCCAACGCTCCATTCGATAGCGATCTGGAGCTTGCCGTAATCGACAAGGCAGGCCCGCACGCGCTCGTGTTTCCGTGCCGCCGTGTCGCCGGCGGGTGGATCGATGCGCGTTCAAACGTTCGGATCGACGTGAACCCAACTCATTGGCGCTTGTGGCCGGAGCAACGTTAGCTTGCTCGAAAGGGTTTTTCCGGATTGCTCGAGTTGGAGAGTTTGGCTTCTTCTTCGGCGAGAAGACGGCGCAAAGTCTGGAGCCGCGCCTCATCAGTTTCCTGGGCGAGCAGCCGCTGATAGTGCTCGATATTGAGCCGCGCCACGCTTCTATCCACGCTCGGCTCCATATTTGGTTCTCGCCGCTGCTCGGACTCTATGCTTTGTTCAGGTTATTACAACTGTTCCGCGAATTCTTGCCCCGCGGAAAGGCTAAATTGATAATAAAATAAGGCCGCCCCTGCGGGCGGCCTTAAACCGTCATATCAGCGCGTGGCGCTCAGCAGGGCGCGCACCAGCAGCGGCCATAGCGGCACACACGGTGATGCCAGCGTCCACACCATCGGCCTCGGTAGGGTCCGCATGCGGCTTTTTCGATCGGCGTGAAGTTCTGGCTCGCCGCCGGGAAGGTAGCCGCACCGCGAGTGATTTGTGCATTGGAAGCAAGTGAGCCCGCGAGCAAGATCGCGGCCGTCGCCGAGAGTGTCACCACCAGCTTACGCATCGGGTTTCTCCTTTGGTTATTGATCTGGGAGGGGAAGGGGAAATCGAATCGCATTCTCGAAATACCGTCGCCACCAGGCTATTGGGCGTCGTCAGTTGGAGAAAATCCAGTTAAATTTTAGCAACACAGTCTGTTCAGGCAAAGGCTTGCAGGCCGCGCGCGTCATTTCCGCTTTTTTGCCGCGCGCCGTTTGTCTCTCAGAGGAATCACCTTGGTAGTATCGGCGGCACTTTTGCGCAGCGCGTCCTTCAGGCTCGTTGGCCGGCCGTGCTTTTTGAGCAGATCGTTGAAGGCTTCGTCTGCGAGTTCCTGAAACGACTTCATGCTTTCTGACGCGAGAAGCCGAAGTTCACGCCATGTCTCCTCGTGAAACTGGACGCGCTTGCCGATCATGGCGACCAACCTTCCGCCCGACTTAATTCTTCGCAGGCCGAAAACCGCCGCACGGCATTTTGGTTCAAGCCGTTACTGTGACGACGCTCCGGGTCAGGGCCTTTATTATTCGGGACTCGGATGCGCGCTCGCCGGCTGGCGACACGGGGTAGCGAAGTACCCGCGAAAATCTGGGCTGAAACAAAGCGTTAGATTGCCGCACCTTACCCCGAATTAATGTCCTGCGCGCCCGGTTTATGCAAAATTTATATTAATGCCGAAGTCCAACCCCGCACCAACGAGACTGTGTCCGGTCTGCCAAAACGGGCAAATGGACACGCTGACCAAGATTGAGCACGACGACGAATCCGTCACGACGTATTGGCGGTGTCCTTCGTGTTCGCATGTTGAGGTCAGACGCACCTCGCCCGGGAGAAAATCCGGCGGATAGCGTGCAATGCGGGGATAGACGGGACCAGCAATCACCAATTATTTGAATAGAACATATTGCGAACAGAGAACAAACAGTGTACAGTCTTTTCCTCAGTCAATTCCGGTGGCGCGACAGGGGTCGCGTTGTCGGGGGGTCGAATCCCCGCCATAAGGAGTGCGACATCATGAGTCAGCCTGCCCTGCGTCTCGTTGAAGGATCATCCATGGACAAGTCGAAAGCCCTTTCCGCTGCGCTTAGCCAAATTGAGCGCCAGTTCGGCAAGGGCTCGGTCATGAAGCTCGGCAAGAACGACAAGGCTATGGATATCGAGGCTATTTCCTCGGGTTCGCTCGGGCTCGATATCGCGCTCGGCATCGGCGGCCTGCCGCGTGGCCGCGTGGTGGAAATCTATGGACCGGAATCTTCGGGCAAGACAACGCTCGCGCTGCACACGATCGCCGAGGCCCAGAAGAAGGGCGGCATCTGCGCCTTTGTCGACGCCGAACACGCGCTCGATCCGATTTATGCCCGCAAGCTTGGCGTGAATGTCGATGAGCTCTTGATCTCCCAACCGGATGCCGGTGAACAGGCATTGGAGATCGCCGACACGCTCGTACGATCAGGCGCAATCGACGTGCTGGTGGTTGATTCCGTTGCCGCTCTCGTGCCGCGCGCTGAGCTCGAAGGCGAGATGGGTGACGTGCAGCCGGGCAGTCAGGCGCGGCTGATGAGTCAGGCGTTGCGCAAGCTCACCGCTTCGATTTCTCGTTCACGCACCATGGTGATTTTCATCAACCAGATCCGCATGAAAATCGGCGTGATGTATGGCTCGCCGGAAACGACGTCGGGCGGTAACGCGCTGAAATTTTACGCTTCGGTGCGGCTCGATATCCGTCGTATCGGTGCCATCAAGGAACGCGACGAGGTCATTGGCAATCAGACCCGCGTGAAGGTGGTCAAGAATAAGCTGGCGCCGCCTTTCAAGCAGGTCGAATTCGATATCATGTACGGCGAGGGCGTATCCAAGCTCGGCGAATTGATCGATCTCGGCGTCAAGGCCAACGTCGTGGAGAAATCCGGCGCTTGGTTCTCTTACGACAGTCAGCGCATCGGTCAGGGCCGCGAGAACGCCAAGCAATTTCTCAAAGAAAATCCTGACATGGCTGCCAAAATCGAAGCTGCCGTGCGGCAGAACGCGGGCCTTATCGCCGAAGCGATCATGGCGGGCGAGAGCGCCGACAAGGACAAAGACGATGACGACGAGGCTGCTGAGGCTTGAAAGGATGAGGGGCTGCCGGGCGGCGTTGTCTCGACGCTGCCGTCCGGAGCCGGTCTTCGCGAGGAAGGCATAGCCTTCGACAGCGAGAATCCGGCGCAGGCGATGCCAGAGCCATTGCCTGTCCTGCCCACGCCGACCAACCATCTTGCCGCGCCGATTGCAGCGCCAGAGGCCGCTAAACCGAGAAAGGCCGGTGCTGCGAAAGGCAGAGCCAAGGACGCGACGGGGAAGAAACCGAAGGCGGCGGCCTCAAAGGCCAAGGGCCTGACGGTGAAAAGCTCGAAGCGCAATGCGAAGTCCGGCCGCTAAGGCCCGATGCTAGGTGAGGCGCGCGCGGCGGCGCCGGTGTTATTCGCGGCACCATTTGGTGACGCGTATCGTCCAATGATGCGTCAGTCATTCGCCCCCGTCGGCACCCGGCTGCGTAAAGCGGCCGCCACCGAGGACGGGGGCGAAGGCGTTTGCTGAGGATTTCGTGGTCCGACGTTTCCGCTGCCGTCGCGCCTCTAAGGGGACGGCGATCCTGCCGGGAGGAGAATCGCCGGCCCGGCCCGGCGATGACTGGGTTTGCGGCCGCGATCCCCTCCCTTCCTAGACTTAACGCAACCCCACCGCTAAATAGCTGACTGAAAACACCAAGCCGGACGGGGATTTAGGCCCGATCGGAACAGGGTTGCACGGTTCAAAATGAGTGGCGTCAACGACATCCGCAAAAGCTTCCTTGATTTCTTTGCCCGCAACGACCACCAGATCGTGGCGTCCTCGGCATTGGTGCCTCGCAATGACCCGACGCTGATGTTCACCAATGCCGGCATGGTGCAGTTCAAGAACGTGTTCACGGGCCTCGAAAAGAGGCCGTATTCGCGCGCGGTCTCCGCGCAGAAATGCGTGCGCGCGGGCGGCAAGCACAATGATCTCGACAATGTCGGCTACACGGCGCGGCACCACACGTTCTTCGAGATGCTCGGCAATTTTTCCTTCGGCGACTACTTCAAGGAACGCGCCATCGAACTCGCCTGGACCTTGATCACTAAGGATTTCGCGCTGCCCAAGGAGCGGCTTCTGATCACGGTCTATATCGACGACGACGATGCGTTCAAGCTTTGGAAGAAGATTGCGGGCCTCCCCGACAGCAAAATCCTGCGCATTGCCGGCGCGGACAATTTCTGGGCAATGGGCGACACCGGTCCGTGCGGTCCTTGCTCGGAAATTTTTTACGACCATGGCGACAAGATACCCGGCGGCCCGCCCGGCTCGGCTGACTCCGAAGGCGATCGCTTCATCGAGATCTGGAATCTCGTCTTCATGCAGTACGAGCAAATGGAGGGCGGTGGGCGTGCCGCTCTGCCACGGCCCTCAATCGATACCGGCATGGGGCTCGAACGCATCGCCGCAGTGCTTCAAGGCACGCACGATAATTACGCCATCGACCTGTTCCGTGTGTTGATCCAGACCATCGCCGATTTGACCAAGGTCTCGGCGAACGGACCGCACAAAGCTTCACACCGTGTGATTGCGGATCATCTTCGCGCGTCGGCCTTTCTGATCGCCGACGGCGTGCTGCCATCGAACGAAGGGCGCGGCTATGTGCTTCGCCGCATCATGCGGCGTGCCATGCGTCATGCCGAGCTGCTGGGCGCAAAGGATCCGCTGATGTGGAAACTGGTCCCCGTGCTCGCGCGTGAAATGGGGCAGGCCTATCCCGAACTTATCCGTGCCGAGGCGTTGATCACCGAGACGCTTAAGCTGGAGGAAACGCGATTCCGGCGCACACTCGAGCGCGGCCTCGCTATCCTCGACGAGAAAAGCAAAGGCCTTCAGAAAGGCGCAATGTTCGACGGCGATACCGCCTTCACGCTGTATGACACTTATGGATTTCCACTTGATCTCACGCAGGACGCGCTGCGTGCACGCGGCATCAGCGTCGATCTTGCGAGCTTCGAGGATGCCATGGAGCGACAGCGCGAAAAGGCGCGCGCTTCGTGGGCAGGATCAGGGGAAGCCGCGCAGGAAACGGTATGGTTCGGTCTCCGCGAGAAGGTCGGCGCCAGCGAATTCCTCGGCTACGAGACCGAAAGCGCAGAGGGCGTGGTCGCGGCGCTCGTGAAGGACGGCAAGCAGGTGTCCGAGCTCAAGAAAGGCGAGAGCGGCGCCGTGGTCATGAACCAGACGCCATTTTACGGTGAAAGCGGGGGGCAGGTCGGCGATACCGGTGAAATGCGGCGCGAGGGCGTGAAACTTACGGTCGCGGACACGCAGAAAAAAGCCGGCGACGTGTTCGCCCACCTGGTGAAGGTGGAGCAGGGTTCGGTCAAGGCCGGCGATCCGCTGCTGATGGAAGTCGATCACGCTCGCCGCAGCGCCATTCGCCAAAATCATTCGGCGACGCACCTGCTGCACGAGGCGCTTCGTCAGGTCCTCGGCGATCACGTGGCACAGAAGGGTTCATTGGTCGCCTCCGACCGCCTGCGCTTCGACTTTTCGCATCCCAAGCCGATGTCGGCGGATGAGATCGAACGGGTCGAAGACATCGCCAACGATGTCGTCCTCCAGAATGCGGCGGTCACGACGCGGCTCATGGCGGTCGATGACGCGATCGCGTCAGGCGCGCGAGCCTTGTTCGGCGAGAAATATGGTGACGAGGTGCGGGTGGTCGCGATGGGCGAGGGTGCCGGCAACGGCAGGTCGAACGGCAAGTTGAATTCCCTGGGCTGGTCGGTGGAACTGTGCGGCGGCACCCATGTGCGCCGCACCGGCGATATCGGACTCATTTCGGTTGTCGGCGAGGCGGGGGTTGCGGCTGGAGTCCGCAGGATCGAGGCTTTTACCGGTAAAACGGCCCGAAAGTCCGCTAATAAACAACTTCAAGTCGTTAAAGCTGCGGCTGCGGAACTTAAAGTGCCGCTCGAAGAGATGCCCGGACGTGTCGGGTCGCTCTTGGATGAGCGCAAGAAGCTCGAGCGCGAGCTCTCCGACGCCCGCAAGAAACTTGCCATGGGTGGGGGCGGCACGGCGCCGGGCGAGGCCCTGGATGTGCGGGATGTTAATGGCGTGAAGCTCCTGGCGCGCTCCGTATCCGGCATCGAACTCAAGGACCTGCGCAGCCTCGCCGACGAGGGCAAGCGCCAGGTCGGATCGGGCATTGTGGTCATCGTTGCAACAGCCGAAGACGGGAAGGCCGGCATTGTCGTTGGCGTCACTGATGATCTTACAAAACGGTTCAACGCCGTCGACCTCGTCAAAAAAGGTGCCGAAGTACTCGGAGGAAAGGGTGGCGGCGGCCGTCCCGACATGGCGCAGGCGGGAGGCCCTGACGGTTCCAAGGCTGACGACGCACTCAAGGCAGTCGAGGCAGCGCTCGCCAGCTAGGCTTTACCGTCCATCGCTTTGAATCCGGCATTGCGCACGAATTCCCCGACGCCTTGCGACCGCCGCGCACACTTCCAGCAATTTATTGCCGCGGCCCAAGCTGGTTTTGACCATCACGATCCTGAAATCTCGTCGCTCTCAGCTGGTTCCATCGCTTCGATCGACGGTTGGAGAGCCACGTGGCTATTGCTACAATTTCTTGCGCGAAATCTCGGAGAGCGCTTGTCGGAGAACGCATGGCCGAATTGCATTTCACATCCTGGCTGCGAGAGGTCGTGCCGGATGGGCCACTGAACGCCGTGGGTGCGACGGTCGGTGCGGCACTCGGCGCGGTCTTCAACGAGCGTCCACATGTGCGCGGTTATGTCATTGACGAGCAGGGGCGTTTGCGCAACCACGTCTGCATCTTTGTCGATGGCAGGCGCCTGCCGCATCAGGCCGCGCTCGAGCATGCGATCCGGCCGGATTCCAGGCTTTATGTCATGCAGGCTTTGTCGGGAGGATGATCATGGCGGAGCGAATGCTGGTGGCTACGCGCAAGGGCCTCATCACGCTCGCGAGGAACGGCGAATGGTCGCTGCTGCGAACCGACTTCGCCGGCATTCCGGTGACCGCAACGCTCTATGATCACCGCGACGGCGCGATTTACGCAGTTCTCAAGCACGGCCATTTCGGCACTAAACTGCATCGTTCTGACGACGACGGGAAAACATGGATCGAACTGCCGGCGCCGGCCTTTCCGGCCGATGCGGCCGGTGCACCGGCGCTCTTCCAGTTATGGACGATTGAAACTGGTGGCGCCGATCAAAAAGGCCGCCTCTGGGCCGGAGCACTCCCCGCCGGGCTTTTCGTCTCCGACGACAGAGGCGAAAACTGGCGGCAAGTAAGCGCACTATGGAACGTGCCCGAGCGCGAGAAATGGTTTGGCGGCGGCTATGATGATGCCGGTATCCATTCGATCTCGCCGGATCCGCGAGATCCCGATCGCGTCGTGGTTGCCATCTCTTGCGGCGGTGTCTGGGACACGCGCGATGCGGGCGCGCATTGGATGCTGCAGGGCGAGGGGCTGATTGCGGCGTATATGCCGCCGGAGCTTGCGGGACAAAAAGAGACACAGGATCCGCATCGTGTCGTCCGCTGCGCGGCGGCGCCGGATGTCATGTGGATGCAACACCACTGCGGCATTTTTCGCTCGGCCGATGCGGGCGTGTCGTGGACGCCGATCAAGCCGCCGGGCGATGATTTCGGCTTTGCCGTCGCTGCCCATCCGCGAGAGAGCGGCACGGCGTGGTTCGTCCCGGCAATCAAGGACGAAATGCGTGTGCCGCGCGATGGCGCACTCGCGGTCACTCGCACCAAAGACGGCGGCAAGACCTGGCAAAGCTTCCGCGACGGACTTCCGCAGAAGGATGCCTACGACATGATTTACCGGCACGGGCTTGATGTCGACGAGACGGGCAACCGGCTCGCCATGGGTTCGACCACAGGCAGCCTGTGGGTCAGTGAAAACGGCGGCGAGGGCTGGCAGCTCCTCAATGCGCACCTGCCGCCGATTTATGCGGTTCGGCTGTATTGAGAGCGCCATGCCAGGCCCGGCCGGGACTATAGTCTGATATATCGGGATCTACAGATTCCATCCGGGTCAATGCCGCATGGCACGAATTCGCCTCAAGGACTTGCGTCGGCGCGTATATCAGGTTCTCGAACAGGGGCCGGTCGGCGACGGCCTAAGCAAGGCGGTCGATCGGCTTTTGGTCGCGCTGATCCTCGTCAACCTGGTCGCGGTCGCGCTGGAATCGATTCCGCAATACGAGGCGCGATATTCGGCCGCATTCAACCTGATCGAATATTTCTCGCTGGTCGTGTTTACCGTCGAATACGGCCTGCGATTATGGTCGGCGGTCGAACACGGGCCACACCGTCACCTGGCATCCTCGCGGGCGCGCCTCAAATATGTTCTTAGCGCGGGCGGCATCATCGATTTAATCGCCGTGCTGCCGTTCTGGTTCGCCATCATCTTGCCGGCCGATTTCCGCTTTGTGCTGGTATTCCGCATGGTGCGCTTCTTCAAGATCGCGCGCTATTCGCCGGCAATGCGCTCGTTGCTCGACGTGCTCTACAACGAGCGGCGCGCGCTATTTGGCTGCCTTGTGATCGCGCTCGGCAGCGCAGTTGTCGCGGCCTCATTGATGCACCTCGCCGAAGGAAACGTTCAGCCGGAAAAGCTCGGCACGATTCCCGATGCGCTATGGTGGGCGGTCGTCACCATCGGCACGATCGGCTATGGCGACGTCGTGCCAATTACCGCGCTCGGCAAGCTGATTGCAACCGGCACGATCTTTGCCGGGCTCGTGATGATGGCGCTTCCCGTCGGCATCATTGCGACAGCCTTTGCGGAGCAGATCCATCGGCGCGATTTTATCGTGACCTGGGGCATGATTTCACGCGTGCCGCTATTCGCCGAACTTGATGCCGCGGAAATCTCCGACATTATGGAGCTGCTGCGGGCGCAAGTTGCAGAGCCTGGTGAAGTCATCGTGCGTGAGGGTGACGCCGCGCACTCGATGTATTTCATCGCCGCCGGCGATGTCGAGATTGCGCTCAAGGGCAAGAAGGAGCCGCTGCGGCTCAGTGTGGGCCAATTCTTCGGTGAGGTGGCGGTGCTGCGCCGCGCCCGGCGTTCAGCGACGGTGATTGCGCTCACCCGCACCAATCTCCTAGTACTTGATGCGCACGATCTGCACGCGCTGATGCAGCGCGATCCGCGTATCGCGTCACGGATCGACGAGGTGGTGGAAAAGCGCGTCGGCAGCGGCGCAGTATCGCCCAAGGGCGATATTGTCGCGGAGGAAATAAAGTAGAACCATAGTCGATATTCTCCGTCATGCCGGCACTAGGCTGTGCTCCGTGCGGCCGAAGGCCGGACCAGAGTGCCGCCATGACGCGTAAGAACGCCTACGCCATCGCCCTTTTCAGGTTCGCGTCCACCTTGTCGAGGAAGCCGGTGGTGGAGAGCCATTTCTGATCGGCTCCGACCAGGAGTGCGAGGTCCTTTGTCATGAAGCCGGCCTCGACCGTGTCGATGCAGACTTTCTCCAGCGTCGCCGCGAATTTCGCCAGCGCATCGTTCTTGTCGAGCTTGGCGCGGTGCGCGAGGCCGCGCGTCCAGGCAAAGATCGACGCAATGGAGTTGGTCGAGGTTTCGTTTCCCTTTTGATGCTCGCGGTAATGGCGGGTGACGGTACCGTGGGCGGCTTCGGACTCCACGATCTTTCCGTCCGGCGTCATCAGGACCGACGTCATCAAGCCGAGCGAGCCGAAACCCTGCGCTACAATGTCCGACTGGACGTCGCCGTCATAATTTTTGCACGCCCAGACGTAACCGCCCGACCACTTGAGCGCAGCCGCCACCATGTCGTCGATCAGCCGGTGCTCGTAAGACAGCCTTTTCTTGTCGAACTCGCCCTTGAATTCCTTTTCAAAAGTCTCCTGGAAGATGTCCTTGAAACGCCCGTCATAGACCTTGAGGATGGTGTTCTTGGTCGACAGGTAGAGCGGGTATCCACGCGACAGCGCGTAGTTCATTGATGCGCGCGCGAAATCGCGGATCGAGTCGTCGAGATTGTACATCGCCATTGCAATGCCAGAGCCCGGGAACTCGAACACCTCGTGTTCGACCTTCTTGCCATCGGGCGTGACGTAGCTCAGCGTCATCTTGGCGTTTGTCGGCACGCGGATGTCGGTCGCGCGATATTGGTCGCCGTAAGCGTGGCGGCCGATGACGATCGGCTTCGTCCAGCCCGGCACCAGCCGCGGGACGTTCTTGCAGATGATCGGCTCGCGGAAGATGACGCCGCCGATGATGTTGCGGATGGTGCCGTTCGGGGAACGCCACATCTTCTTCAGATTGAATTCCTTCACACGCGCTTCGTCGGGCGTAATGGTGGCGCATTTCACCGCGGCGCCGACTTCCTTGGTCTTGTTGGCTGCGTCGATGGTGATCTGGTCGTCGGTCTCGTCGCGCTTCTGCACGCTGAGATCGTAGTAGAGGAGGTTAATGTCGAGATAGGGATGGATCAGCTTGTCTTTGATCAGCTGCCAGATAATGCGCGTCATCTCGTCGCCGTCCATTTCGACGACGGGGTTTGCCACCTTGATCTTCGCCATTGCGGGTAGAGCCTTTTGAAAGTTGCGCGGACAGGAAGGAAAAAGCTTCCGGCGCGCGCCCTATAGCACCCCAAACCGGGCGGCGAAAGCGGCGATTTCCGGCATTTTTGCCATGCGCACAATCCCGAAAAGTGGGCACCGGTTTTCGGGCAAGATTATGCGCAAGCAATAATTGACCAGGGCGGGTATACCGCGCCGACGGAGATTTGCATGCCGGGTGCCGGCACGGACAAAACCAAACGCTGGATCGAGACGCCGGCGCCGATTGTTGTTCTGGTCGAGCCGCAGCTCGGCGAGAATATCGGCGCCACGGCGCGCGCCATGGCTAATTTCGGGCTCTCGCGGCTGCGTTTGGTGAAGCCGCTGCAGGGCTGGCCGAACGAACGGGCGCGTGTGATGGCGGCGGGCGCCGACCGGATCCTCGACGGCGCAGCGCTCTACGAAAGTTTAAACGCTGCGATCGGCGATTGCAGCTTCGTGCTCGCCACCACGGCACGCAATCACGACCAGGCCAAGCCCGTCATATCGGCAGGTGCCGCCGCAGCCGAGATGGCGCCGCGGGTGGCCGGCGGTGAAACCGTCGCCATCATCTTCGGACGCGAGCGCATCGGGCTTGAAAACCACGAGGTTGCGCTCGCCGATCGAATTGTGACGCTTCCCGTCAATCCTGCTTTTGCCTCGCTCAATCTGGCGCAGGCGGTGGTGATCGTTGCCTATGAATGGTTCAAGTTTGCAGGCGGCGGCGAGTTGCCGTTTTCAATGCCGCAGAAATCGCCACCGGCTCCGAAGCAGCAGCTCGATGCGCTATTTTCTGAAATCGAGCGTGAACTCGAGCGCGTTGAATTTTTTCGTCCGGAGGAAAAACGCGGCACCATGAGCGTAAACCTGCGCAATATTTTCCAGCGCATGGCGCCGACGCAGCAGGACATCCGCACATTGCACGGCGTGATCAACGCGATTGCGCAAGGCCGCAAGGGGCCGGCGCGCGGCGGCGTACTCAACTCGGCGGAAGCGCAGAAGCTGCGCGACCTGTTGGCAGAACATGGCGGCGGCCGTGTGCCGGGTGAGCGCGGGCCCGTGCGCGGACTGGCGCGGCTTCTGCGGCGCAATCCGACAGAGGCCGAGCGCATCCTGTGGCACGCTTTGGTGAACGACCGGCGCTTTGCCGGCCGCGGCTTCAAACGCCAGGTGCCGATCGGCCCGCATATCGTCGATTTCGTGTCGTTTCCGCTCAAGTGTGTCATCGATCTCGTACCGGCACAGGAGAGCGAAGAGGCGGCACGCACACGAGCCGAAAGGTTCGATTACTTCGTCGAGCGCGATTATCGCGTGGTTGAGGTGAGGGCGGGCGACCTGGAACGTGATTTGGCGGGAGGGCTGGACCGATTGGCGGCGAGCGTTTTTTGATTGCCGCGCATGCGCTCTCTTTGCCGTGCCTCACCATGGATGCCCGGGTCTGCCCCGGGTATGACGCCTGGGGTTCGGACAGGCTGCATCAACCGCTCGTTCCCGCGGAAGCGGGGATCCGAGGCGGCAATCTCATCATTCCGTTTTCTGGATTCCCGCTTGCGCGGGAATGAGCGGAGGATGCGCCGCGGCTTCGGCTGCAAAGTTTTTAATTGCACGCGCGGTTTGCTAACTCACCTGCTCATCCCGGTACCCGGGTCCAGCCTTTGGCTGGCCGAGCACAGGCTCCAGCGGGAATCCAATGACCAGAGCGCGAAACTACCCCTTCAGCGCCTTCAGCTGCGCCACGGTGGCGGCGCGCAAGGTCGTGCTGTCGTTGCCGGCGATGATGAACCGGAAACCGCGCCCGGCCATGGCCAGTGCATTTTCGGCATCGCGGCAATAGATGCCCGGGATTTTTCCGGCCTTCTTGGCCGCGGCGCAGATCCGATCGACCGCCTGCTCGACCTGCGGCGCCTGTGTATCCTGCGCCTTGCCTGCGCTCAGCGCCGTGGAGAGATCGTAGGGGCCGACGAAGAGCCCGTCGATGCCGGCCGTTGCCGCGATGACATCGACATTGATCAGCGCGGCCGATGTTTCGACCATCGCGAAACTGAGCGTGCCCTCGTTCGCTTCGCGCATGTAGTCGACTGCAGCCGTGCGCGGCGCCTGCAACGCCATGGCGCGCAATGGCCCCCAGCTGCGCTCGCCGACCGGCGGGTATTTTGCGGCTGCCGCGAATTGCCGGGCGTCGGCCGCGCTGTTGATCATCGGCGCAATAATCGCCTCCGCACCGAAGTCGAGCGCGCGGGACACCAGGGCGAAATCGTTGAGCGGCACCCGCACGATGGGCGCGGCCTCGGCATGATTG
Organism: Pseudolabrys sp.; assembly: GCA_035691545.1. Classification (GTDB taxonomy): domain Bacteria; phylum Pseudomonadota; class Alphaproteobacteria; order Rhizobiales; family Xanthobacteraceae; genus Pseudolabrys. Next base: position 21,144 of record DASSIT010000042.1, read on the forward strand.
ACTGCGCCGATGCCCGAAATGAGCGCCGCGGTATCCCACAGCCCGTGCTGGGCATCGAGCACGACGGCGGCAAAGCCTTCGCGCGCCATCGTCTCGGCCACGATTGGCGAGCCCAGCATGCACCAGCCGGCAAAAACTGTTTCACCGGAGCGCAGGCGCCGGGCGAGGGCGAAGGTGGATTCGCTCATTGGGTCCCATTCAACTCGTCATTCTGGGGGTGAACAAGGCGAGCGAACGCGAAATCCGAAAACAAGTTCAGTACCGGATTCCGGGTCAGGCGCCGTCGGACCGCGCCTCGGGCGGACTCGTTGGCGCAGTCCCAGAATGACAGCGAGCCTAACCGCTCTTCTTGATCTGGGCGACTGCCGCCGCCAGCAGTTCGGTCATTTTCGTGCGGATTTGCTGTTCGGTGACGCCCTTGGCCTGCAGATCCGTGGTCAGCTTGCGCGCGACGTCGTTATCGCCCACTTCCTCGAAGTCGGCCATCACGACCTCCTTGGCATAGGCCTCCGCGTCCGCGCCGCTTTTGCCGAGAATTCCGGCGGCCCACAGCCCGAGCATCTTGTTGCGGCGGGCTATCGCCTTGAACCGAAGCTCTTCGTCGTGCGCGAATTGCTTCTCGAAGCCCTCTTCGCGCTTGTCGAAAGTTGTTGCCATGCCGCCCCTCGTTACTGCGATCGTTAAAATCGCTCACATTGGTTCAGTGCTGCCGCCTTGCATAACGTCGGGATACCGTCAAGGCAACATCGGGCCGCGCTATTGCGGCGAAAATAGGAAGTGGAAAACACGGGCGTGGCGTGATTGTGCTGCCCCGACCGATCGGCTAGGTTGAATCCATGCCCGGACCGCTGGCGCGTCCAGCGATCGGTCCGGTCCCGCAGCCGCGGATCTTGCAAAGTCTCACAACAAGGAGCCACGGCAATCCGATGGACTTTCACAAACCACGGTATACTCCCATGAGCCGCCGCCGTCGCATTTACGAGGGCAAGGCAAAGGTCCTTTATGAAGGCCCTGAGCCCGGAACATTGATTCAACATTTCAAGGACGACGCGACCGCCTTCAATGCCAAAAAGCACGAGGTGATCGAGGGTAAGGGCGTCCTCAACAACCGAATCTCGGAATATGTGTTTCAGCACCTCAATGACATCGGGGTGCCGACGCACTTTATTCGCCGACTCAACATGCGCGAGCAGCTCATCCGCGAGGTGGAGATCATTCCGCTCGAGGTAGTGGTGCGCAATGTTGCCGCCGGCTCGCTGGCCCAGCGCCTGGGCATCGAGGAAGGCACGCAGCTGCCGCGCTCGATCATCGAGTTCTATTACAAGAACGACAAGCTCAACGATCCGATGGTTTCGGAAGAGCACATCACCGCCTTCGGCTGGGCATCGCCGCAGGAGATCGACGACATCATGGCGCTGGCCATCCGCGTCAACGATTTCCTCTCCGGGCTATTCCTCGGCGTCGGCATCCGCTTGGTGGACTTCAAGATGGAGACGGGACGGCTGTGGGAAAACGATGTCATGCGCATCGTCGTCGCGGATGAGATTTCGCCCGACAGCTGCCGGCTATGGGACATCAAGACCAACGACAAGCTCGACAAGGACCGCTTCCGCCGAGATCTGGGCGGCCTGGTCGAAGCCTATACCGAAGTGGCCAAGCGCCTCGGCATCATGAACGAAGGCGAGCGCCCGCAGGGCACCGGCCCGGTTCTGGTGAAGGGGTAGCTCGCGCGGTTTTTCTCCGCTCGTCCCCGCGAAAGCGGGAATCCAGAAACGCAAGGTGCGAACGTGCCGCCCTGGATCCCCGCTTTTGCGGGGACGGGCGGGAAAACACTTGTCGTGCCCAGCCATGTCGGTCGAGAGGCAGGCATTGCCGCGCGGCCGATCAATGGCGTTTCAAGCGCGGCGCTAGCAGCTAGAACTTGTAGTTCAGGCCGACGAGGCCCAGCTTGAGCGTGTTGCTGAATTCGCCGCGGTAGCCCTCGCTCACGCAGGCGCCGAAGTCACTGGCGCTGCTGCATGCAATAGTCGTTTTGCCGAGATCGACGTAACGGAATTCGGCGCGCGCGGTCCAACGCTCGGACAGCATGTATTCGGCGCCGACGCCCGCGGTCCAGCCGACCCGTGATTGGTTTTGGGAAAAGGAAGCAGCGCGTCCGGTCGGCTGGCCGGAAGAGTCCACGTTAATCAGCTCAACGCGGTTTTGCACATGGCCAAGGGCGAGTCCGCCGGTGACATAGAGCAGTGCTGATTCGAAGGCGAGGCCGGCGCGGCCGCGCAGCGTGGAGAGCCAGTTAGCCTCGTATGAAGTCGATAAATCTCGATTTGGGCCATCAAAAGGATGGGCGAGCCGACTCGTTTTGGCGCCGATCCAGCTCCAGTCGCCTTCAACGCCGTAGACGAAGCTGCCTTGCTGCCAGTTGTAGCCGAGCAATCCGCCGACCGTGCCGCCGGTTTTCCGGTGGTCGATGAGCGGGCAGCCGGCCAGGAAACAGTCGGAGTCGTCGAACAGCCCGTAATTCTGTGCGGCACCGCCCTGAATGCCCAAATAACCGTCGGCCCACTGCGCAACCGAGGGCGGCGCATAAGCCTGTGCGCGAGACCAGTCCGCCATGCGGCCGCCGCCGAAATTGTAGCTCAGGCCGACCTGACCCATCCATAGCGAGTTGAGAAATTCGGCCTGGTTGCCGGTGCTCACACAGCTCTGCGTTCCGGCCACGCACTCAACACTAGTCTTTCCAAGATCGACGTAGCGGAGTTCGGCGCGCGCAGTCCAGTTAGGCGCGAACATGTGCTCCACGCCCGCACCCAATGTCCAGCCGGCCTTCGTTTGGTTTTGAGTGAAAGAGACGCGGGATGTGCCGTCGCTTAAGGGCGCCGCGCTGTTGTTTACGTGTCCAAAAGCTGCTCCGCCGGTGACGTAAAACAGCGTCGACTCAAACGCCAAGCCTGCGCGGCCGCGGACCGTGGCGAGCCAGGTAAGGTCGGATGAATCGAAGACGTTCAGCCCAACCCTGGTTCTCTTGGTACCGACCCAACTCCAATCGCCTTCCAGGCCGTAAACAAAATTGCCCTGCTGCCAATTGTAGCCGGCCAGCGCGCCAACCGTGCCGCCGGTCCTGCTCAGATCACGTGAATTACGTGCAAAAACAAACACGGACGTAGGATCGAACTTTACCAGCGTATCCCGCCGCACCACGCCGCCCTGAACGCCGACATAAGCACCGTCCCACGTGGCCACCGGAACGGGCGAATACATCCGCTCCTTTATCGGCATGGCGGCAGGCATATCGGCTGCGCGCGTGACGCTCGTCAGCGCCACCATCGATACCGTGGCAAGTAAAAATCTTTTCATCAATTCAACCCCGATTCCGAACCCGTCTGGCGACAGAATCCCAAGCGTTATCCAAGGGATTTCGTTGCCACATCTTTTTTCACAGCGCGTCACCTGATCGGAGGACGCGCGCACGTTTCCCACGGCGTATGTGGCGTAGCGGCAACGCCAAGGGCGCCGCTCAACCGGCTGGCATCAATCGTCGAGACCAAGTGTGAACGTCGTCGAGCCAATTCTCTTTCAGGCGAGGCACGACCCGCCGGCTCCGGCTTTATGCGCTCCTGGCACCGCCCTGGGCGTCATCAGTTATGCGAGGCTGGCGCGGTTCATCCACAGTGTCGGGCACCGGGCCGTCCGGGTTGGCATTGCGCCCAGACATGTGGTCGCGATCCAGGTGAAGGGCCACATCTTTCACACGGCGCTTTCGCTGGGCCTGATGCACATCGGCGCCGCCACCGTGTCGGTCGGCGAAATCTTTCCGTCTGGCTTGCGGGCCGACGTGATCATCACCGACACGCCTGGCACATTCGGGAACGGAAACGCGAAAGTCGTTCCGGTGGACCTTTCGTGGATGTCGGGCAAGGGCGTGCCCGTTGATGAAAGCCGCGTGTATAGCGGCGACGGCAATGATATTTGCCGTATCTCGTTGACATCAGGTTCCACGGGCGAAGCGAAAGCAGTCGGTTTCACGCACAACAACCAGCTGGCGCGGCTCGCGCGCTACAATCACGTGTTCGGGAAAAACTTCCCCACGTACTCACGCTTCTTCAGCGACTACGGCCTCGGATCCAGCGGCGGCTTCCGCCACGTTCTTTATGTGCTCTCGCGCGGCGGCACCATGTTTTTTCCTGGCCCTTCGCCGATGGAAACTCTGCAGACCTTCGAGCTCTACAAGGTGCAGGGACTGATCGCCTCGCCGGGCGGGCTGAGCGGTTTTCTGAAATTCTACGATGCGAACAGTGACTTTCGCTGCGGCTTTGACATCATCGTTTCGGCCGGAAGCCCGTTGCACGATTCATTGTCGGAACAGGTGCGGGCGCGCATGTGCTCGGACCTGATTTTTTATTACGGCACGACCGAGACCTCGACAATCTCGTCGGCGCCCGCCCATGCGCTGAGAGGCACTGCGGGCGCCGTGGGCTATATCGCGCCCGATGTGTCAGTGCAGATTGTCGACGAGAATGGGACACCGCTGGGGGAAGGCCGGGAAGGATCGGTGCGCGTGCGGACCCCGGTCAGCGTCGACGGATATCTTGATGACCTCGGCCAGACCGAAATGCCGTTCGAAAATCGATATTTCGATACCGGCGATACCGGCTACGTGACGGCAGAGAAAATGCTGGTCATCACGGGACGCAAGAAAGAGGTGCTCAACCTCGGCGGCGACAAGGTCAGCCCGCGGATCATCGAAGAGGCGCTCACGGATTTTTCTGGCGTGCGAGAAGCGCTGGCCTTCACGGCGCCGGATCAACAGGGCATCGATGAGGTGTGGGCGCTCGTCGTGCCTGAGGGGACGCTGGACGAGGAGGCCTTGCGCAGGCACTGCCAGGCAAAACTTACGCAGACTCATGTACCGGTGCGCTTTATCGGGGTTGCAGAATTGCCGAGGAATGAGAACGGCAAGCCCGACCGGCGGCGGCTGGGCGAGATGGTGCAGGGCCTTGTGACAACAGGACGTTGATTACAGAGCTGCGGACTCTGGATCCAGCGCCCTGGGTCCCCGCTTTCGCGGGGGCGAGCGGTACATTGAACCCACCGGCGGCACGCCAAATTGTTCGGTAGATTCGCCTTTGACCCGCTTCGCGTCATTGTGACGCTTCTGACAAATGCGCGTTAGCCAACCCGACAAAAGTAGGGCCCAAAGCCGATTTCGGTGCGTTCCCTGCCTTGAAATCAGGCGTCCGCAAGATGACCTGTGCAGGGCTCGTCCGCATGGTTGAGGCGGCCACCCGCGGATGCTAGGTCAGGTCCCTGAGGCCGGAATCGCCCGAAAAACCGCTATGAAAGCCCGAGTCACCGTAACCCTGAAATCCGGCATCCTCGATCCCCAGGGCAAGGCCATCGAAGGCGCGCTGCGCTCGCTGGGGCTCGTCGGCGTGTCCAGCGTGCGTCAGGGCAAGGTATTCGACATCGAGATCGAGGGCAGCGACCGCGCCAAGGCGGAGTCCCTGCTCAAGCAAGCCGCCGACAAGCTGCTCGCGAATACCGTGATCGAGAACTACAAAGTGGACGTGCTGGGATGAAGGCTGCTGTGCTCGTCTTTCCCGGCATCAATCGCGAGCGTGACATGGCGCGCACGCTGCGTCTCATCTCTGGCCGCGAGCCGGCGATGGTGTGGCATGCCGAGACGGAACTTCCGGCCGGCACCGACCTCGTCGTCATCCCCGGCGGATTTTCCTACGGCGACTACCTGCGCTGCGGCGCAATTGCGGCGCGTAGCCCGATCATGGATGCGGTGCGCGCCTTTGCCGCGAAAGGCGGGCTGGTGCTTGCGGTGTGCAATGGTTTCCAGATTGCCTGCGAGGCCGGGCTTCTTCCCGGTGTGCTGATGCGCAATGCACGGCTGAAATTTATCTGTCGCGATATTTTCCTCAAGGTGGAACGCTCCGACACGGCGTTCACGCGGGGTTACAACGCAGGGCAGATCATCCGCGTGCCGACCGCGCACGGCGAAGGCAACTACGCAGCCGATGCGGAAACGGTTGCACGGCTGGAAGGCGAGGGGCGGGTGGTGTTCCGCTATGTCGGGCCCGACGGAACGCCCGATCCCGCATTCAACGTCAACGGCTCGACCAATGCCATCGCCGGAATTATCAACGACCACGGCAATGTGCTCGGCATGATGCCGCATCCCGAAAATCACGTCGAAGCCGAAATCGGCCCGACTGACGGGCGCGGTTTGTTTGCAGGGCTGGTCGAGACACTGGACCGCGCGGCGTAATCGTGATCCCGAACGACGTTCGCATCACTCCTGACCTGATCGCCGAGCACGGCCTGAAGGCCGACGAATACGAGCGCATTCTTAAATTGATCGGCCGGGAGCCGTCGCTCACCGAACTCGGCATCTTTTCGGCCATGTGGAACGAGCATTGCTCGTACAAGTCCTCCAAGGCCCATCTGCGGACATTGCCGACCAAGGGACCGTGGGTGATCCAGGGACCGGGCGAGAATGCCGGCGTCATCGATATCGGCGACGGCCTTGCCTGCGTGTTCAAGATGGAGAGCCACAACCACCCGAGCTATATCGAGCCCTACCAGGGCGCGGCGACCGGCGTCGGCGGCATCCTGCGTGATGTGTTTACGATGGGCGCGCGGCCGATCGCATGCTTGAACGCGTTGAGCTTTGGTGCGCCGTCGCATCCAAAGACCAGGCATCTCGTGAGCGGCGTGGTTGCCGGCATTGGCGGCTACGGCAATTCGTTCGGCGTGCCGACGGTCGGCGGTTCGGTGCGCTTCCACTCGCGCTACGACGGAAATTGTCTGGTCAATGCGATGGCGGTCGGTATCGCGCGCAAGGATCAGATCTTCTACGCCGCGGCCTCCGGCGTCGGCATGCCGATTGTCTACCTCGGCTCCAAAACCGGGCGCGACGGCATTCACGGCGCCTCGATGGCCTCGGCGGAATTTGGCGAGGACTCGGAAGGCAAGCGGCCGACCGTGCAGGTGGGCGACCCGTTTTCCGAAAAGCTGCTGCTCGAGGCCTGTCTCGAAATCATGCAGAAGGGTTGTGTCATCGCGATTCAGGATATGGGCGCTGCAGGTCTCACCTGTTCGGCGGTGGAGATGGGCGCCAAGGGCGATCTGGGGGTCACCCTCGACCTCGACAAGGTACCGTGCCGCGAGGAGGGCATGAGCGCCTACGAGATGATGCTGTCGGAAAGCCAGGAGCGCATGCTCATGGTGCTCAAGCCGGAAAAAGAAAAGGAAGCCGAGGCGATATTCCGCAAATGGGGCCTCGATTTCGCCGTCGTGGGGGAGACTACGCCGACGAAACGTTTCATCGTCCGCCACCGTGGCGACGTGATGGCGGATTTGCCGATCAAGGAACTGGGTGATCAGGCGCCGGAATACAAGCGGCCTTTCGTGAGCGCGGCCAAGCCGGACGAGATCGAGGCCGAAAACGTGCGGGCGCCGTTGGGAACGATCGAGGCGCTGGAGAAATTGCTGGCGACGCCAGATCTCTGCTCCAAGCGCTGGGTTTGGGAGCAGTACGACCATGTCATTCTCGGGAACACGGTGCAGCGGCCCGGCGGCGATGCGGCGGTCGTGCGGATTGAGGACGGCCCGAAAGGGCTCGCGCTTACTATCGATGTGACGCCGCGATATTGCGAGGCCGACCCGGTCGAGGGCGGCAAGCAGGCGGTGGCGGAGTGCTGGCGAAATCTCACAGCCGTTGGCGCCAAGCCGCTCGCAGTCACCGACAATCTCAATTTCGGCAATCCGGAGCGCCCGGAGATCATGGGCCAGCTTGTCGGCTGCATCCGCGGCATCTCCGAAGCCTGCAAGGCGCTGGGGTTTCCTGTCGTGTCTGGAAACGTGTCCCTCTACAATGAAACGAACGGCCGCGCGATCCTGCCGACACCGTCGATCGGCGGTGTCGGCCTCATCGACGATTTCACGAAATCGGCGACGCTCGCCTTCAGGCGGGCGGGCGAGGCGATCCTTCTCGTCGGCGAAACGACGGGCTGGCTCGGACAGTCGATGTACTTGCGCGAGCTGTGTCGGCGCGAAGAGGGTGCGCCGCCGCCGGTCGATCTGACCGAGGAGCGCGAGAACGGCGATTTTGTGCGCGGGCTGATCCTCGACGGGGCGGCCACCGCGTCACACGATCTGTCCGACGGCGGTCTGCTGGTTGGCCTCGCCGAGATGGCAATCGCCTCGGGGATCGGTGCGCAGATCGACGCCGCACCATCCGATATTCCCGTTCACGCCCATTGGTTCGGCGAGGACCAGGCGCGCTATCTCGTCACCGTGCCGATTGCCGAAGTAGATGCGGTGCTGGCGCGGGCGAGGGAGGCGAACGTCCCGGTTTGGGCGATCGGGAAGACCGGCGGTGACACATTGACGCTTGCGGGAGAGCGTCCCATCCTAGTCACGATTCTACGGGAACGTTTCGAATCCTGGCTGCCGACCTACATGGCCGGCGAACTGTAGAGAATTTTCGAGGACCCGGCCGATGGCCATGGACGCCGTTGAAATCGAGCGGCTGATCAAGGCGCACATCCCGGATGCGCAAGTGTCGATCCGCGACCTTGCCGGCGACGGAGACCATTATGCCGCGACGGTCATTTCCGCTTCCTTCAAAGGCAAGTCGCGGGTTCAACAGCACCAGCTGGTCTATGAGGCGCTCAAGGGCCAGATGGGCGGGGCGCTGCACGCTCTCGCCTTGCAAACCGGCACGCCGTGATGAGCACGAGCAGCGGCGTTCGCGTGCTCTCGCCAAAAGGTTCGATCAAGCCGACCGGCACGTGGAGTCTTGGTGCGCGGGCGGGCGACTTCGTCTTCGTGGCCGGCATGCGCGGCATCGATCCGGCGAGCAATACTCTGGTGTCCGGCGATGAGGCCCGCATCCGCCAGGCTTTCGCGAACATGACGACGATCGCGCAATCCGAAGGCGCCGGCCTTTCGGATTGCGTGCGATTGACGGTCTTTGTCACCGACATGACCCGCCTGCGGCCGCTGGTGAACGCCGTTCAGGAAGAACTCTGGGATGCCGGTCCTTATCCGCCGCGCACCATCGTTGAAGTGGCCAGGCTCAACCAGGACGACATTTTTGAAGTCGAGGGCACATTTTACGCTCCAAAAAGTCGGTAAATCGTGCCGGTCCTCTTGGGTTGGCGGTAACTTTTGGAGTACATATATCGGTAGCGAGGCGGCCCGAGCCGCCCAACAGGATGAGCCATGGGAATCGAGCAATTCATCGACAATGAAGTGAAGGCAAACGACGTTGTGCTGTTCATGAAAGGCACGCCGCAGTTTCCGATGTGTGGATTTTCGGGTCAGGTCGTCCAGATCCTTGACCATCTCGGTGTCAGCTACAAAGGCGTCAACGTGCTGGAATCCGACGAAATCCGTGACGGCATCAAGACCTATTCCAACTGGCCGACGATTCCGCAGCTGTACGTGAAGGGCGAGTTTGTCGGCGGCTGCGACATCGTGCGCGAGATGTTTCAGGCCGGCGAACTGCAGCAGGCCCTGAAAGACAAAGGCGTTTCCGTCCGTCAGACCGCCTGACGCGCTGAGCGTGGTCAAAGTCTTCCTCGTAATTGTAACGATCGCGGATTTTGCGCTCGCCGCATTGCTGGTGGGCGTATCCGGATTCATTTTCGGGAGTGGTCCGGAGAGCTCGCATGCCGGGCTCATCGTTGGGGCTGGCTACATTCTGGCCCTGTTTGCCTGTCTCGCAGCCCCGGTCGTCGGGTTCATGCTCAACCATCGTGGCAAGTCTGGTGTCGGGATGGCCGCGGCGTGGCTGCCGGTTGCCGGTGCGCTCGCGGCGCTGATGGTGCCGGCGCCATATTGAGCTAGGCAGTCGGAACGAAGCGATAGGCGCGGTCCTTGCGCTCGACCTGCCCCACGCCCGGATAGGGCAGGTGGAACCCGATCAGCGTTGAACGATCGGCGGCCAACCGCTCGAGCAGCTTCAGGCGCGTCGCAATCGCTTGGCGGGGCACGTGGTCAGCCGTTGGTTTCCACTCGGGATGCTCGAATGAAATGATTGAATGCGTGAGCGCGTCGCCACCGACGATCAGCCCGTCACCCCCGGCAAGCTCAAGTGACACGTGACCCTGCGTATGGCCTGGCGTGTCGACAATGCGCAGGCCGGAAACGATTTCGTCGCCGGCTTTGATCATTTTCACCTTGTCCTTGATCGCCGCATAGTTGCGGCGCGCGCCTGTAACGAAACCCGCACGTTCGGATGGCAGCCCGCGCGTGGCGTTTGCGCCAGTCCAGAAATCCCACTCCGCGCTCGCAACAAAATATGCGGCGTTGGGCATCACCAGCTCGTCGAGTTCGTCGACCGTCCCCCAGAGATGATCGGGGTGGCCGTGGGTGAAAATCACCTTGGTGATCTTGCGCCTATCGATTCCGGCCGCCTTGAGATTGTCCCAGAGCTTTCCGGCGGTTGGCATGAAGCGGTCGCCTGAGCCCATATCGACGAGAATCAGATCGTCTTTCGCGCCGATCAATGTGACATTGGTGGGCGAATTGTACTGTGCGCCGGTCTCGCCCGCGGCCTTGAGGAGATCCTCCCGTTCCGCCGCGGGCGCATCCGGCGCTAAAAAACTCGTCGGCAGGACAAGATGGCCGTCGCTGATGACCGTCACGTCAAACGTGCCATTCTTGAATCTGAAAGGTGACGCCGCGAAAGCGGGCAGGGACGTGCCGGCAAGGCCGGCGGCGGCTGCGGCAAGAAAACGACGGCGGCTTAGGTTCGGCATCGAGGGATGCTACCGGCTTTGCGGGGGCTTGCCGCCTTCTACGCCAAAGCCGTGGGGCCCGCCACCTGTCGGGAGGCGGGCTCGATCGGATCGGGGAGCGGATTTGGTCCGGCTAGCGGAGGCGATTCATCAGCAGGTAGATGACACCGAGGACCAGAGCCAGCCCGACCAGGCTTGGCGTAGGCACGGAACTCGCGAACTTTGTGACGTTGTCCGCCACCGACAACACAAAGCCCCCGGAGCCTTGTCCGAGGATCAGGTAGATCAGCATGATCGCAAGAATACTGACGAAACCTAGCTCGACGAACTCCCACAGAAAGTTTTTTGCGAAGGCCATGTTGGCCATGAATTTCCGCATGGCAGAACTCCATGATGACTCATGCAATTCCTTGGGTGGGGAGCGGCGCTCCCCACCCCGATCGCGTCAGCAGTTCGGTCTTAGCTGACCGTAAGTCTGCGTCAGGCCATTTTCCTGTTCGAGAACAGCCAGAGGACGATCCCGAGAGTGATCAGACCGACGAGACCATTCCCGCCCATGTCCTTCACCCAACCCATGATGTTCGCCGTCACGGCGCCGAAGAACGGAAGGTTTGCGCCGACCAACAACGAGAGCACGATCGCCAATGCGAGCAGCATCAGCGCCAATTCCGTCAACGCCCCGACCCACTCCTTGATGGTATCGATCCCTTTCATTGCGGAGTCTCCCTAGGCAGGTCCTGTGATTCGAGGACCGCGCGCCGTTAATAGCGCTTTTCGACCACTAAATGTAGAGAATAGTCGCAATGCAGCCACAAAATAACCTGTGCACGGTATCTTTAAACGGGGATAACTCAGGCGCCCGCACGCCGAGACTGGGGCCAGCCGAATCGCCTGATTCGATTCGTTTATGCTCACAAATAAAAAAATACAGCCGGCGCGGAAGGCCCGGCGCCGGCCGTCTGTGTCGTTGCCTGGTCCGCTAAGGAGTCGCGGTCAGCGCGAATAATATTCGACGACCAGATGCGGCTCCATTTGCACCGCATAGGGCACATCGGTCAGCACTGGCACGCGGATGAGTTTGGCCGTCAGCTTCGAAGCGTCTACTTCGATATAATCGGGCACATCGCGCTCGGCCAAAGCTTGGGCTTCGAGGACCAGCGCAAGCTGCTTCGACTTTTCCTTCACTTCGACGACGTCGCTGACTTTCACCCTATAGCTCGGGACGGTGACGCGCTTGCCGTTCACCTTGATGTGGCCATGGCTGATAAATTGACGTGCCGCGAAAACCGTTGGCACGAACTTGGCGCGGAAGATGAGAGCGTCGAGCCGCCGCTCGAGCAGCCCGATCATGTGCGCGCCGCTGTCGCCCTTCAGGCGCCGGGCTTCCTGATAGATGCCGCGGAACTGGCGCTCCGAGATGTTGCCATAGTAGCCGCGCAGTTTCTGCTTGGCCTTGAGCTGCACACCGTAGTCTGAAAGCTTGCTCTTGCGGCGCTGGCCGTGCTGGCCGGGGCCATATTCGCGCCGGTTCACCGGGCTTTTTGGGCGACCCCAGATGTTCTCGCCCATCCGGCGGTCGATCTTGTACTTGGACTCCATGCGCTTGGTCATTCGCGTCCTCGATTATCGTTGCTGTTGACTGAGGATCGCGCCCTCCTCTGTCCCGGCAAGGGCCGGAACCGACAGGCATAGCCTCTCTTAAGCGCAAGGCCATGCCGCGGGTCGCGAAACGCCCGGCAGACCTGAATGCCGCCGGGCGCGCGGGTTTTAGGGGGATCGGGACGCCCTGTCAAACCACGTGAGGTCTGCAACCTTCCGGCGGCAGACCGGCGCTTCCGTCCGGTTTTGCTTGATTTCCGAGGGGCCCATGACCATCTTCAGCGCATCAGACCGGGCCCCTCTGGCAGCCGCGATGGCTGCGATGTCGGACTGAATGACCAAAAAGGGACCCCGATGAGCAGCTTCATCACAACCGACGCAGCCGCAGCCTTTCTCGAGGTTATGGCAATCGATCTGGTGCTCGCAGGGGACAATGCCATTGTCATTGGTCTTGCCGCTGCCGGCTTGCCGGCCGAACGCCGTGCGCGCGTGATCCTCGTCGGCGTCATCGCAGCGACCGTGCTGCGGCTCGCATTTGCGACGGTGGCCCTTCAACTCCTGGCGATTGTCGGCCTGTTGCTCGCGGGGGGCATTTTGCTTTTATGGGTGTGCTGGAAGATGTGGCGCGAACTGCGCGGGCCGGGCGCGCACGCTGCCGAAATGGCCTTGGCATCCGGAGAGACGCATGCGGCGCCTAAAACCTTTGCGCAAGCCGCATGGCAGATCGTGCTCGCAGACGTATCGATGTCACTCGACAACGTACTTGCGGTGGCCGGCGCCGCGCGCGACCATCCGGCTGCGCTGGTCTTCGGTCTTGGTCTCTCGATCATCCTGATGGGCATCGCCGCCGGGTACATCGCCCGTCTTCTCAACAGGCATCGCTGGATCGCTTATGTTGGATTTGCGATCATTCTTTACGTCGCGCTCGACATGATCTGGCGCGGTTTTGTGGAAGTGCAGCCGCATTTGTTCGGCTAGAAGCCAAACCGCGCGAGCGACTCCGCGAGTTTGGGCGAGGGCGGACGCCCGGACGTAAACAGGATTTGCGGTGGAGGCGGGGGTTCACCAGGCGACCTCGCGCGCATCAGGTCGGCGACGCGCCGCGCGATTGCCGGCGCCGGATCGAGCCAGGTTACCGGCCACGGCGCATTGACCCGGAAGCGCTCGGTCAACAGCGGGTAGTGCGTGCAGGCAAGCACGATTGTGTCGGTGCGCCTTCCGTCCTTTTCGACGAAGCAGCGGGCAATCTCGGCGGCGATCGCCGCGTTTGGCAACGGAGTTCCCGCAAGCTCTGCCTCGGCATCGGCTGCAAGGCGGGTCGAGCCGACCAGATGCACGTCGCAGCCCGAACCAAATTCGCGAATGAGTGCATGAGTATATTCACGCCCGACGGTTGCCCGCGTTCCCAGCACAGTAACGCGCTTTGTCGCCGACTGCGCGCAGGCGGGCTTGATTGCGGGCACCGTCCCGACAAACGGCACGCGAAACCGGGTGCGGAGTTCGCCGAGCGCCAGTGTGGACGCCGTGTTGCAGGCCACCACGACAAGATCGGGCGCATGAGCTGATATGGCGGTGCCGACCACCTCGATGACGCGGTCGATCAGCCGGTCTTCGTCCATATTGCCGTAAGGAAATCCGGCGTCATCCGCAACATAGACGAATCTTGCATCGGGCCTTGCCACCTTCACTTCGCGAAAGACGGTCAGGCCGCCGAGGCCGGAGTCGAACACAAGGATAGTCGGAGCCGCCGCCACGTCAGGCCTCGCTCCGCTCGATCAGCCGGCCAAGCAGCAGCAGACCCTGCGGCCAGGTGCCGAGCCGCGAAATGCTGTTGATGTGCCCGAGATCCGGCAATTCGCAGTAGTCCGCGCCCCAGCTTTCGGCAAACTCCCGGGCACGCGCCGGTTTTACGAAAGTATCGTCCGTAGACGCGACAACCAGCGCCGGCACCGGAAACCTCCGCCGCGGCATTGGCAGGAAATCGCGCGTCGCAGGCGGAGCGTCGATTCGTTCAAGATCGGATGGCGCAACCAGGAGTGCGGCCTTGACGCGGCCAGGTTGACCGCGCGCCGCCCAGTGGGCGGCGAGCGTGCAGGAGAGGCTGTGACAGATAAGGATCGCCGGGCGTGTACCGTTTGCCAGCGCGGCGTCCAGTCGATTGAGCCAGGATGCAAGTGTGGGCTTGTCCCACTCGTCCTGCAGGACGCGTGTCGTATTACGAAATGCCATACACCAATAGGATTGCCAGTGATCTACGCCTGAATTGCCCAGGCCTGGCATCACAAGAAAATCGAAATCGGCGGTGGGGTCGCGCACGGCGTCAGGCGGCTTCTAGACTATGCGTAGTGTTGTCGGAAAACGGGTCGCCACTATTAGGAATCATGCGCCAAATACCCGCTTGAAGATGGTATCGACGTGCTTAAAGTGATGGTCGAGGTTGAAGTTTGCCTCGAGCTCCTTGTCGGAAAGCTTTGTCCGCACGTCTTTATCGGCCTTGAGCAACGCGAGGAAGTCGTTCTCGCCCTCCCAGACCTTCATCGCATTGCGTTGCACCAGGCGGTAGGCGTCTTCGCGCGCCACACCTTTCTGCGTGAGCGCGATCAGCACGCGCTGCGAATGGATCAGGCCGCCAAGCCTGTCGAGGTTCTTCTGCATCGTGGACGGGTAGACGACAAGCTTGTCGATGATCGACGCGAGCCGCGTGAGTGCGAAGTCCAGCGTGACGGTGGCGTCGGGGCCGATCATCCGCTCCACCGAGGAATGTGAGATGTCGCGTTCGTGCCAGAGTGCGACATTTTCCATTGCCGGAAGCGCATAGGCGCGGACCATGCGGGCAAGACCGGTGACATTCTCCGACAGCACAGGATTGCGCTTGTGCGGCATGGCCGACGAGCCCTTCTGCTTTTCGGAGAAGAATTCCTCGGCTTCCAGGACTTCGGTCCGCTGCAGGTGCCGGATTTCCGTTGCGAGGCGCTCGATCGAGGAGGCAACCACGCCAAGCGTTGCAAAATACATTGCGTGGCGGTCGCGCGGGATAATTTGTGTCGAGACCGGCTCGACTGCGAGGCCCATCGCCTTGGCGACATACGCTTCCACGCGCGGATCGACCTGCGCGAAAGTGCCAACAGCGCCGGATATGGCGCAGGTGGCGACATCTTTGCGCGCGGCCATCAACCGCTCCCGCGCGCGAGCGAACTCGGCATAGGCGTAGGCGAGTTTCAATCCGAAAGTGGTCGGTTCGGCGTGGATACCGTGCGAACGCCCTACAGTCGGCGTCATCTTGTGCTCAAAGGCACGGCGCTTGATTGCCGCCAGGAGTAAATCCACGTCGGCAATCAAGATGTCGGCGGCGCGCACGAGTTGGACATTCAGGCAAGTATCGAGCACGTCGGATGACGTCATGCCAGAGTGGACGAAGCGAGCTTCGGGCCCAACAATCTCCGAAAGGTGAGTGAGGAAAGCAATGACGTCGTGTTTGACCTCCGCTTCGATCGCATCGATGCGCGCAACGTCGAACTTGGCGGCCTTGCCCTTTTCCCAGATTTTTTTTGCGGCATCCTTCGGGATGATGCCGAGTTCAGCCATGGCGCTGGCGGCGTGCGCCTCGATCTCGAACCAGATGCGAAACTTGGTTTCCGGAGACCAGATGGCGGTCATCTCGGGGCGGGAATAGCGGAGTATCATGGTCGCTGGCCGGACGTAATTCTCATAATCGTCATCACCGGGCTTGTCCCGGAAACCCCGATCAGTTGAGCGCCGCGCGACCCTAACCTCGACGACGCGGTCAAACCGCGCACCGACCACCTAGGCGTTGCGTTGCGCAATATCACGCCGCTTCCCCACGGGCGATCGCCGCTGCATTGCGGATCGCGGCGATGTTGGCTTTGTAGTTGCCGCCCTTGAACACGGCCGAGCCGGCGACGAGTACATTTGCGCCGGCCTGCACCACGCGAGCGGCATTCTCGGGTGTAATCCCGCCGTCGACTTCTATATCGATCGGCCGCGCGCCGACGAGCGTGCGCACTTCACGGAGTTTGTCGAGTGCGGCGGGGATAAAGGCCTGGCCGCCAAATCCCGGATTGACCGACATGACAAGAATGAGATCGACCAGGTCGATGACGTGCTCAATGCTTGATACCGGCGTGGCCGGGTTCATGGTGACGCCCGCCTTTTTCCCGAGCGCGCGGATCGCCTGCAGTGAGCGGTGCACATGCGGACCCGCCTCGACATGGACCGTAATGATGTCGGAACCGGCCTTGGCAAAGGCTTCGAGGTAGGGGTCGCACGGCGAAATCATCAGGTGGACGTCGAGCGTCTTCCTGGTGAGCGGCCGCAGCGCCTGAACCACTACCGGACCAATGGAAATATTGGGCACGAAATGCCCGTCCATCACATCGACATGGATCCAGTCGGCGCCGGCCGCTTCAACGGCGCGGATTTCCTCGCCCAATTTGGCGAAATCGGCCGAAAGAATCGACGGCGCGATAATGAGCGGGCGCATGGAGGGCCTCCGGAGACGTTCGGGTAACACGGAGTGCGCCGGGGGGCAACGCGTGGCCCGCGCAGCTCTGCCTCGGCAGTTTACATCATTCGAGGCGGCAAAATTTGCCCTCCGCGGTTGATGTCAATCCCTCGATCGGCAAGCAGATCTGTGGACAACCGCAAGGCGGGCGCCCGCTTTTTTGATTGCCGGGTGTTGGCGCGACTTTTGCGTTAGCTCCGGAGGGTGCGACGACCGCCGCCCAAAGCGGTGCGTTGAGGAGTGTCGAGTCATGTCCATGTCGATTAGCGCATCCTCCAATGCGCTTTCCTACCTGCAGCAAATGCTATTGCGTGGCTCCGGCGGCCCAGCAGCGGCGAGCACTGATCCGCTCCTGGCGCCGGATCCGACGGCCGCCGATGCCGGTGGTGCGGACCAATCGCAATCGAATACAACCCCAACCTGGTCCGGAGCTGCGTCATCGTTTCAACCCGGAACCTTGGCGGCCCTGATATCGCTGCAGGGCCAATCCGCCAACCGGGTCGTTGGCAACTCACCCTCCGATCTCTTTTCGCAACTGGATACCGATGGTGACGGACAAATCAGCAAGACCGAATTCGAACAGGCGCTCGGTGCCATCGGCGTTGATGCACAAAGTGCGGATGCCTTGTTCGGCAAGCTCGATGCCAATAGCGATGGCAGCGTGACCCACGGTGAACTCGGCAAGGCTCATGGCCACGGTGATCACCACCATAACGAGACGGATAGCGTTGACTCCACACAAGGCGCCCAGCAGGGCAGCGTCACAACATTGCTCGATGCGACGGATATAACCGGTGCAACGACCCAGACCGCAACAAACTCCGATGGGTCGACGACGACGACCATTTCATACGCCGATGGTACCTCGGTCAGCTTGACGACACCGGCCGGCGCTCCAAACGCGGGATCTTCCGGTGACGGATCGAGCGGGAACGGTGCCAACGGGTCGGCCAACCCCGGTTCGAGCAACAGCAACCTGATCGAAGAATTGATTCGGATGCAGTCGCAACTCGTGTCGCAAGCGGCGTCCATTCTTTCCACGATCGCCTGAGCTTTCGGATATTGCCGAAGCCGCATTGCCAGCGGCTTCAGTAAAGGCCACGACATGCGGCCGTTCCCTGTGGCAAGGCCACGGGGTGCGGCCGCGATCCATTCCATATAAAAGAGGTGAACCGCGAGAAGCAGGAGAGATCGAGCTATGGCACGCACCGACGCAATGGTTCTGGGCGCCGGAATCGTCGGTACGTCGGTCGCGCTGCATCTCGTCAAGCGCGGCTTGAGCGTGGCATTGGTCGATCGCGCGGGAGTCGGCGAGCAAACGTCGTATGGCAATGCCGGGGTCATTGAGGGCAATACCCTTATCCCGCCAGCCTTTCCCGCAAATCTCCGCACGCTCATGCGTATCGCGCTCAAGCGCGCCGGCGACGCCAACTATCATCTTTCCTTTCTCCCGCGTGTCGCGCCGTGGCTGTTTGCGTTCCGCACAGCATCGCGGCCGGACCATCTGGCGGAAACGGCGCAGTTGATACGGCCTTTGTTTTCACGGGCGGTTTCCGAGCACGAAACATTGATGGCCGAGGCGAACGCTACGAAATTTTTGCGCAAGACCGGCTGGCTCAAGATCTACCGCGGCGATAAAAGTTTTGCCGCGCTTGCACCGGAATTCGATGTCGCCGCCAGCTTTGGCCTTCCGCTGCAACCGCTCGATACCGTCGGCGCTCAAGTGCTCGAGCCGTCGCTCAATCCGGTGTTTGCGCACGCAGTGTTCTGGCCGCAGGCGGCGAGCATCAGCAGCCCGATCGGTGTGACCCGCGCTTATGCCGCGCACTTCGCGAAGCTTGGCGGCGTTATCCTTGCCGGTGACGCGCGCTCATTGCATGCGAACGGCAGACGGTGGCGCGTGGAAACCAATGAGGGTGCGCTCGACGCCAAGGAATGTGTCGTGGCGCTCGGACCATGGGCGCCGGATTTGCTCGAAATGCTGCGCGTGAGGCTGCCCCTTGCAGTCAAGCGCGGCTATCACAGGCACTTCCGTGCCGAGGGCAATGCCGGGCTATCGCGGCCGGTCCTCGATGCCGAGGCCGGCTACCTGATCACGCCGATGGAGCAGGGCATCCGCATGACGACCGGCGTCGAATTCGCTTCGCGCGATGCTGCGCCTTCACCGGTGCAGTTTGATCGCGTCATGCCAACGGCACGAGCGCTGTTTCCGCTCGGCGATCGCGCAGACGACAAAACCTGGATGGGTAGCCGGCCCTGTTTTCCCGACTCGCGCCCGGTGATCGGCCGCGCACCGGGCTTTGCAGGGCTTTGGCTTGCGATCGGTCACGCGCATTGGGGGCTGACGCTGGGGCCCGCAACCGGCCGCATGATCGCGGAGATGATCTCGGGCGAGCCGCCATTTTGCGATCCGGCGCCATATCGCGCGGAACGTTTCGCCTAGCGTGCCTGGGCGATTTCGCGGAAATCGTATCGATCGCGGATGTACGTGTTGAAAAACGTGCCTTTTGAGAAAGCCGATTGAAACGAGGCGGCGACTTCGACCGGCACGTCAACGTATTCATAGATCCGCCCGGTCACGAAAGTGACGGCAAGCCGCTTACGCTCGGGATCGTACCTAATATCTGCGATCGCGGTCGATGGCATAACCCGACAACGCGCAAGGTCGCGTCGGGTTCGCAGTCATGCAAAACGATCGCGCCAGCTCTGCACGGCGCCATCGAATGGAAGGGCGGTGGCCTCGTAGACCCCGCGCGCGATGGCTCGCGCGAGCACGTTGGCGGCCACCATTCCGAGTTCGCTCAGCGAAAAGACGGTATCCGGCAGCGGCGTCGCTCCCGTACTGGCGGCGAATACAACATCACCGTCGAGCGGCGTGTGCACCGGATAAATCGCACGCGACAATCCACTCTGAGCCATGACGGCAAGGCGTTTTGCCTGCGCCTTGGTCAGTTTGGCGTCGGTTGCGACGACCGCCAGCGTCGTATTCTCACCCACAGCGCCTTTGCTCCGAAATGCCAGGGCATCGGCGGGAAAAGAGGGTGGCCATCCGCGGCCGCCGAATTCTTTTCCCTGCTCGAACGGAGCCGCCCAGAAATGGGGCCCATTGCCAATGATCATGCTGCCGGCCGCGTTGGCGGCCGCGAGCGCGCCGACCGTCAAGCCGCCGCGCGTCTTCGCGCTTGCCGTTCCGATACCGCCCTTGAGGTTGACCGTCGTTGCGCCGCGACCGGCTCCGACGCTTCCGAGCGCAAAATCCCCGCGCGCGTCTTTTGCCGCGGCATAGCCGAGTTCACGATAGGGAGGGTAGCGGCCCCAATTCTTGTCGCCGCCCGACAAAAGGTCGAACAGGATGGCCGCCGGCACAATGGGAACGCGGGCTTCGCGGACCTGGAATCCGCGGCCTTGTTCGCGCAACCAGGCTTGCGCGCCCGATGCAGCGTCAAGCCCGAAGGCCGATCCGCCTGACAGCACGATCGCGTCGATCCCTTCCACCGTCTGGGCCGGATCGAGCAGGGCGGTTTCGCGTGTTCCAGGACCGCCGCCGCGCACGTCCACGCTTGCCACGACCGGGTGGTCGAAAATGACTACCGTGGAGCCCGAGCCGAGCTTGTCGTCGGCAGCGTGGCCGATTCTTATGCCTGGAATATCCGTGATCATATTGCGCAAGTTTTTACTCCCGGCCATGAGCGGAAACGATTTGAATCGGCGCGTCAATCGTCCGTTCACGGCCCGATCACTTCAAGGTCAGATGTATACCGACCGACTTGCCATCGCCATACTTGCAGGCGCATTTAGGGCCGCATGAACAGCGATGTTACCTATCTTGCCGCTTTGGTCGCGGGATTCGTCAGCTTCCTTTCTCCCTGCGTTCTCCCGCTGGTGCCGCCCTATCTTGTATTTCTGGCGGGCACGTCGCTCGAACGCTTTGCGGATAAGGAAGCCGAACCCCAGATCAAGCGAGAAACAGTGGCCGCGGCCGCGCTATTCGTTCTTGGCTTTTCGACGGTGTTCGTCGCGCTCGGCGCCAGCGCCAGCGTTATCGGCTCGCTCATCCGCGCGTATTCAGGCCCGCTTGCCACGATCGCCGGCATTGCAATTATGATCATGGGCCTGCATTTCCTTGGAGTGACGCCGATCGCATTGTTGCATCGGCAAAAGCGGCTCGAGGTTGGCAAGCCCGTCGGCTTATGGGGCGCATATGTGATTGGGCTCGCTTTTGCTTTCGGCTGGACGCCTTGCATCGGTCCGATCCTCGCCGCGATTTTGGCGGTCGCAGCGTCCGAACAAACTGTCACCAGGGGTGCAAGCCTGCTTGCAATTTATTCGCTGGGCCTCGGGGTGCCGTTCATCGCCGCGGCTTTTGCGATCGAGCCGTTTGCGGCCTTTTTGTCGCGTTTTCGCAACCATCTGCACCGCGTCGAACAAGTTATGGGCGCGCTGCTCGTGCTGACTGGGGTTGCGTTTCTGACCGGAAGCATCAACCAGGTGAGCGTGTGGCTGCTCGAAGCGTTTCCCGTGCTTGGCAAAATCGGCTGAGAAAAAGAAGGGCCCGCAAGTTAGCGGGCCCGTGCGCGCAGATTTAGATCCCTTACTTCACTTTGGTGCAGTCAGAGCCAGGGCATTCGACATAGGTGATTTTTCCGCTGCCATCTTTTTTCCAGACGTACATAACGTAGTCGAGTTTGGTGATATCGCCCTTTTTATCATATGAGATGTCGCCAAGCACCGTTTTGAAGTGCATGCCGGAATGCATCTTTTCGGCGACCTTCTTGGGGTCGAGCGACTTTGCGGCTTCGGCGGCCTGCTTGATGATCTGGACGCCCGCGTAACTGTAAAGCGTATAGGCCTCCGGTTCGAATTTCTTCGCGCGGAATTCTTCCACGACTTTTTTGGCCTCGGGCTTGTTTCGCGGGTCGGGGCCATAGGTCATTAACGTGCCCTCGACGCCGGGGCCGCCAACCGCGGCAAATTCGTCGGACGTAATGCCGTCACCGCCCATCAGCGGCGCCTTGACGCCCTGGTCGCGCATTTGCCGCACAATGAGACCGCCTTCGGTGTAGAGGCCTCCCCAATAAACGAGATCGGCGCCCGATTGTTTTATCTTGGACACCAGCGCCGAATAATCCTTCTCGCCGGTGTTGACGCCCTCATAAAGCACTTCCTTCATGCCGGCTTTGCTCATCGTTTTCTTCGTTTCGTCGGCGAGGCCCTTCCCGTACGTCGTCTTGTCGTGGACGACGGCGATCTTCTTGCCCTTGAAATGCTTGACGATGTACTCGCCGGCGACCCGGCCTTGCTGGTCGTCGCGGCCGCAGACGCGGAAGATGTTCCACATCTTGCGCTCGGTCACCGTTGGATTGGTCGACGCCGGCGTAATCTCCAGAATTCCATTTTCCTGATAGACGTCCGACGAGGGGATCGTTACGCCGGAATTGTAGTGGCCGATGACGAATTTGACTCCGTCGGCGGCGAACTTGTTGGCAACCGATACACCTTGCTTGGGATCCGAAACGTCGTCCCCATAGGAAACGGTGATTTTTTGGCCGAGAATTCCGCCGGTCGCGTTGATGTCCGCGGCAGCCTGGTCGACACCATTCTTCATTTGCGCGCCGGTTGCGGCGCTTGGGCCGGTGATTGGCCCGCCCACTCCGAATTTGACCTGCGCCGAAGCTGTTCCCGCCGTGGCCATCGCTATGCTCAACGCAATGCTGAGCGTGGTGATTTTTTGCATAATTGGTTTCCCCTCCGCCTGGAGCCGGCACCTTGCCTGGGGCAATCTTATGTCAGTGGAGTTTCCGGCGCCAGCGCATCGGGCCATCGGGTTCATTGAGCCAGGGATATTGCCTGACCATTTGCGAAGCGCGTGCGGCCCTGAAACCCAAGGACGCAAACGCGATCGAAAAGGCCGCATCGACCAGATAATAGTGAAGGGACAAGAAAGTACCGCCGTAAAGACTGAAGTGAATAAAGCGTACCGCAACGGCGAGAATGAGGCCATATGCGGCAACCTGCCACCAGGGCCGCCAAGTCGCCGCAATCGCGCGCCCGGCTAGCGTCGCCGCTCCGCCGCCAAGCACAATGGTCACCAGGAGGAACACGCCGAACGAGTGCTCCTCGTAGAGAAAGTCCGGAATTGAGAAAGCGGTCGATATCTCGTTCAACGTCGGCCTCCTTCAAGATAGGCCGATTTGATCTCGGGGCGTTCAAGTAATTCGCGGCCGGTGCCGGAGAGCGTGATCAGTCCGTTGACCATGACGTAGCCGCGATGGGCGAGCTTGAGCGCGTGGTAGGCATTCTGCTCGACAAGAAAAACGGTAAGGCCGGCTTCGGAGTTGAGCGCCTTTATCGCGTCGAATATCTGACGGACGACAAGCGGTGCAAGACCGAGCGATGGCTCGTCGAGCAGGAGGAGGCGGGGACGCGCCATCAAGGCGCGAGCGATTGCAAGCATCTGCTGCTCGCCGCCGGACAGTGTACCGCCTCTTTGATTGATGCGTTGCTGGAGGCGCGGAAAGAGCGCCAGCACGCGTTGAAGGTCTCGCGTGAATTCTTCCCGCGGCGCCACGGTCGCGCCCATCTGCAGATTCTCGAGTACCGTCATGCGCGAAAATATGCGTCGGCCTTCGGGGGCTTGCGCCAGGTTGAGTCGTGCAATCTCGTGCGTCGGCAGCTGCGTGATGTCGTGGCCGGCAAATCCGATCGTGCCCTCGCGCGCGCGAGGATTACCGCAAACCGTCATCATTAAAGTCGACTTTCCGGCGCCGTTAGCCCCAATCAGCGTGACGATCTCGCCTTCGTTGACATCGAGGTCGACACCCTTGAGCGCCATGACGCGGCCGTAAAATGTTTTCACGCCGCGCACACTGAGGAGAGGCACACTCATAGGCCGACCTCAGCTTCAACGCTCTCAACGTCGCGGTCAGCAACGCCGAGATGAGCCGCAATCACTTTCGGATTATCGCGGACCGCAGCCGGAGCGCCGTCGGCGATCTTGACGCCGTAGTCAAGCACAACGACGTGGTCCGATATCTCCATCACGACCGACATGTCGTGTTCAATCAGGAGAATTGAAATTGCGTGTTCTTGTCGGATGGCGAGCAGCAGTTCGTTGAGTTCGGCGCTTTCGCGCGGATTGAGCCCGGCAGCTGGTTCGTCCAGACATAGCAGCACGGGGTTCGTGCACATGGCCCGCGCAATTTCGAGCCGGCGCTGCGCACCGTAGGGCAGGTCGCCGGCCGCATCGTCGGCCCGTGCCGTCAACCCAATGCGATCGAGCCAGCTGCGTGCACGCTCGATCGCCGCGCGTTCGGCAATTGAATATGACGGAAAGCCGAGCACGCCTAGAAGCGTGTAACCCGATGCGAGCATCAACCGGTTGTGCTGGGCGACCAGCAGGTTTTCCAGGACGGTCATGCCTGGAAACAGGCGAATATTCTGGAACGTCCGGGCGACGCGAGCCTGTTGCGCGACAAGGTAATCAGGCATCCGTTCGAGAAGATACAGACCATTCGTGCCGCGAATCCGGCGCCGCTTGCTGCTGGTGGTGAGCGCATCGAGCCAATTCCACGCGGCGGCATCGCCGTGGCGCAGCGCGAGGCACCCTTCGCTTGGCTTGTAGAAGCCGGTAATGCAGTTAAATACGGTTGTTTTCCCCGCGCCGTTAGGGCCGATCAATGCAGTGATTTCGCCGTCTCGTGCCGAAAAGGACAAGTCGTCGACCGCGACCAGGCCACCGAAGCGCATGGTCAGATGCTCGACTTGCAACAAAATGTCACCGCCGCGGGCCATCAGCCGTGCCCTTCCTGGATCAGGTCGGCGGCAATGGCCTTGCGCTCCTTGAGGAACAGTGATGGCTCGCGTGTCGCGATCAGTCCGCGTGGCCGCCAGATCATGACGAGCACCATCGCGAGGCCGAACAGCAGCATGCGGTATTGGGTCGGGTCGAATGTTGGCCCGAATATCAGCTTCAGGAAATCGAGATCGCGCATAATCTCGGTGCCCCCGATCATGGCGATGGCAGCGATAGCAACGCCGATCTGGCTGCCCATGCCGCCGAGAACGACCATCGACAGGATTGTCGCGGATTCCAGGAAGGTGAACGAGTCGGGCGAAATGAATCCCTGGCGCGCCGCAAAGAATGAGCCGGCGAAACCTGCAAACATGGCGCCCATCGCGAAGGCGGTGAGTTTTGTATTTGTCGTGTTGATGCCGAGCGATCGGCAGGCGATTTCGTCCTCGCGCAGCGCTTCCCAGGCTCGGCCGACGGGCAGGCGGCGGAGCCGCAACGTCACGAAGGCGGTCAGCAGCGCCAGCGCAAGGATCAGGTAGTAAAGGAAGATGGTGCGGTAGATCGGAGAAAATTCGAGGCCGAAGACGGCAGCAAAGCCGTTGTCGTCGGCATTGAAGGGGATTCCAAAGAATGTCGGACGCGGGATGCCGGTGATGCCGGCGTAGCCGTTCGTCAGGTCCACCCAGTTGATCAGCACGATACGGATGATTTCGCCGAACGCGAGCGTGACGATCGCGAGATAGTCGCCGCGGAGCCGCAGCACGGGAAAGCCGAGCAGGATTCCCCAGAACGATGCGAGAATTCCGGCGAGCGGCAAAAGAATCCAGAATGAGAAGCCGAATGCCTTGGCCAGAAGGGCGTATGAATACGCGCCGACGGCGTAGAATGCGACATAGCCGAGGTCGAGCAGGCCGGCGAGCCCGACCACGATATTGAGGCCCCAGCCGAGCATTACGTAAATCAGGATCTGGATGCCGAAATTGTCAATCCATTTGACTGCGCGGCCAAAGCCCGCTGTACCAATGACAATCGCGGGATAGAAGATGACGAAACCGATCGCAAAGGGGACAAGCCACTTTCCGACCTGCCTTCGCCATTTTGGGATCGCAGCGATGGATGGCCGTCGCACCCGCCGGGCGAGCCAGGGTTCGATCACAAGCGAATATGCTAGGCGAGCGATGAATACGACGATGACCACTGCAAGAAGTAATAGCCCGCGCGTGTTCAGAACCAGATTGTTGCGAAAATCGGTAACTGTCTGGAAGCCAATCAGTGGCAGGAAAAGGCCGAAAGCAAGCAGCGCGGTCACGGCTGCGTCCCGCAGCGCACGGATCATGTCGACGCGCCCCGAATGCGCGGCGCTCGGCATGTCAGACCTTTTCGACATCCGGCCGCCCAAACAGCCCCTGCGGCAGGAAGATCAATGTAATTGCCAGTACCGAAAAGGCGGCAACGTCCTTGTAGTCGATCGAGAAATAGGCCGACCACATGGTTTCGATCAGCCCAATGAGCAGGCCGCCGATCACGGCCCCAGGCAATGAGCCGATGCCGCCTAAAACCGCGGCGGTAAACGCTTTCACGCCTGGTACGAAACCATCCGAGAAGCTTACGACGCCGTAGTACATCAGGTACATCGTGCCTGCGACCGCGGCGAGCGCTGCCGCAATCACGAACGTTATTGAAATTGTGCGGTCGACATCGACGCCGACAAGCGCGGCCATCTTCTGATCCTGCTCGCATGCACGCTGGGCTCTTCCGAGAGACGTCCTGGCGACCAGATACCAAAAACAGACGAGCAGCACGGCGGTGACAACCCAGATGATCAGTTGCTTGTACGACAGCGTCACGGGGAAATCGTTTTTGGTGAACAGGACAAATTCTCCCTGCACCATCGGGGGGATCGATTTATTGCGCGGTCCTTGCGTCACCTGCACGAAATTGGACAAGAAAATTGACATGCCGATCGCTGATATCAGTGGCGCCAGCCTGAACGAGCCGCGCAATGGGCGGTAGGCGAGCCGTTCGATAGTCCAGTTGACCAGAGAGGTGAACAGCATTGCGACAATCAGCACGATCAGCAACGCAAGGACGATTGAGCTTACGCCGAGAAAACTTGTCAGGAGAAGAAAAGCGACCAACGCAATAAAAGCCGAGACCATGAATACATCGCCGTGGGCGAAATTCACCATCCCGATAATGCCGAACACCATCGTGTAGCCGATGGCAATCAGGCCATAGATCGAGCCGAGCGTGATGCCGTTGATGAACTGCTGTAGGAAGACTTCCATCCCGTCCCCTGCGCCTTCCCGAGGCCATCCGGCCGTTCGTGAAACGGCCGGATGAGAAAGGCTTAACAGGGCATAACCGGAGCGGCAACGCCACATTGGCGGCGTGTTACTAAGTCCAAAATTAGCGCGCCACGCGGCCAATCCGGTGGATATTCACAGTGGATACCCGCTCAGGCGTGCCAACTCCTCGCATCCACGAATCGTAAGGCAGCCGAAATTTCTAATGAAGGCCGCCGAATATCCAGATCAGCACGAGAATTGGTATGGGCACTCCGAGCAGCCACAGCAGCAAATATCGTCCCATCGTCGGTTCTCCCGGTTGCATAGAGGAACTCTGGGCGCTCACGTCCGGTTCCCGATGGTTTTGTTTCAAAGGAGAGAGAAAAAATGCGCTGGAACGATTGCAATCGCCGGGCATTGACCTCTGCCATGGGTAAAGAGCGATCAAATGGCGCTTCAATCCAACCTCGAGAGGATCAATCAATGGGTCAAGATCAAAACCAGAAGCCTGGCCAGCAACAGCAAGGTGGTCAGCAGCAAGGTGGCGGGCAGCAGGGCGGCGGGCAGCAGAAGCCCGGCCAGCAGCAGCAAGGTGGCCAGCAAAATCAGCCAGGCCAGCAGAACCGCTAAGGCGCTGAAAATATGTTGAACGGGAGCCCCGCCGCGAGGCGGGGCTTCGCTTTTTAGCGGACCGTAGTCATCGAGCACCGGGTCGAATATGCTTGCGACATGGGTACCGTCTCCGCGCTCCCGTTATTCCATCTCTACGGCGACCCGCCGGACGATTCCGCGTTCGACTTCATCCACATTGAAACGATCGCGTCGCGTTCATCCGTCCACGACTGGACGATCCGCGCACACCGTCATCGCAACCTGTTTCAGGTTCTGCTGATAGAGAAGGGCGGTGGGGACATGAGTTTTGAAACGGCAACCGTCCATTTTACAGCTCCAGCAGTAATCCTGGTGCCCGCGACGACCGCTCACGGCTTTCGCTTTTCGCCGAAGGTGACGGATGGTTGGGTCGTGAGTTTTACCGAGGACGTCGCCGACGCGCTCGGCGATCAGTCAGGTGAGGCGCTCGCGCGACTAAATGCAGTCGCGCTGAATCCGCTTCTGCCGCTCGCCCATGCGGCAGAATCCAAGCGCCTGTCGATGCTTTGCGCTGATTTGCATGAAGAGGGCTCGCTCGCGCGCGAAGGCTATCGGTTAGCCATGCGCGGATTGCTTGCACTAATTGCAATCGAGGTCGTCCGGCTCGGCGTCAGTCGCGAGCGAAGCGGTGCGGTGACGCTCTCTCGATCGGACGCGCGGGTCGATGAACTGCGTAAGCTCGTAGATGAAAATTTTCACAATGAGCGGCTCATCAGTTTCTATGCCGAAAAGCTTGCCATGACGCCCGACAGGCTCAACGATCATGTCAAACGCGCGACCGGCGTGACCGCAGGGCACCTCATCCGTCAGCGCGTCTTGACGGAGGCGAAACGGCAGCTGGTATTCACAAGTCTGGCGATCCATGAAATTGCCTACGACCTCGCCTTTTCCGACCCCTCACACTTTACCCGGTTTTTCCGCAAGCAGACCGGCATGACGCCACAGGCGTTCCGCGACGGACGCGGCGGCTGACGTCACGATGTCGCGTGCAGGGAGTTGCGCCGGATAAAGACAAGGGCCACGAGCGCGCCGAGCAATTCCGCCGCGCCGCCGCCCGTGAGTGCGATACGCAAGCCGGACAGAAATTGCGGTCCCATTTCAGAGTGCTGTCCTGCATGGGCAGCAAATACCGCACCTAAAATCGCGACGCCTAATGTTGCGCCGACCATGCGCGAGGTGTTGAGCACGCCGGAGGCAGTTCCCGACCGCTCCGGGGGCAAGGCTGCAACGGCAACGCCGTTGACGGGTGCGGTATTGAGGCCCAGGCCGATACCGACGACCAACAGAGCCAGCTCGACGGAGAGGAGACTTGTGTTCTCGTCAATGAAGGCAAGCGCCAGAGCGCCGGCACCCATGCACGCCATGCCGACGGTCATCACAATACGTGGCCCCACGCGATTATTGAGATGGCCAACATATTGCGAGACCACGAAAAAGCTTACCGGCATGGGCAGCAGCTCCAGGCCAGTGACGAGCGGGCTGGCTCCGCGCATGGTCTGAAAATACAGGGGCATGATGAACAGCAGTGCATACATGCCGAACGTCATCAGGCTGGCGATAGCAAGGGATGCCGAAAACACCGGCCGCCGCAAGAACTCAAGCGGCAGCATTGGCCCGGGCGTGCGCGCCTCAACCCATACGAAGAGCACGGATGCCGCAATCGCAATGCCTACAATCGAGAGTATCAGTTGCGAGGTCCATCCCCAATGCGTTCCTTCGATTGCAGCGAAGGCAAATGCTGCAAGACCGATAATCGCAAGGCCTTGACCAGGCAGGTCAAGCGCGCGGCCTTTTGGTTCGGCGCTTTCACGGATAGACCGGTAAGCAAGTATGACAGCAGCGACGCAAATCGGCAGTATGACGTAGAATATGCTGCGCCATCCGATTGCATTCACCAGCCACCCGCCGACGATCGGACCAATGATAAAAGCAAGACCGTTGCAACTCGCCCAGACGCCTAAAGCGTGCGCACGTTCCTTCCGATCGGGAAAGGCTATCGTGAGCAGCACCAGAGACATTGGTACTTCGAAGGCCGCGCCTATACCGCTCACAATACGCCCGCCAATCAGGATCATTGAGTCGGGTGCAAGTGCACACATCAACGTGCCGGCGACGAACAGCACGATGCCCAGCACGAATATTCGCCGGCGGCCATAGAGGTCGCCGAGCGTACCGGCGGTTAAAAGCAGACTGGCATAGACCAGATTGTATGAATCGATGACCCATTGCATTTCGCTGACGCCAGCGTGCAGGTCAGTGCTGATGCTCTTCACTGCAAGGTTGACGACGGATGTGTCGATTTGCGCGAACAGCACTCCGAGCGAAGCGGCGATCAGGACGACTCGCGGCTGCGTTCGTTCAGCGGCACCATTGAACCATGTTGAAACAAGGGACATGGCATTTCTTCCTTCAGTTGCGGCTCGAAACCGCGATTTAGGTGGTTTGTTGCTTCTGACCCACCCGAAATGCGCACCCGATTTCTCGCCGATGTGTCGGAAATTGCAGTCCTGGCCGCGATAAATGAAGCGAATGTTTTCAATCCAAAAGATCACGAGCAGTGATGGGAGTCCTCGCAATCTGAAGGAACCCGGCGCGTCGTCTTGGTAAATCCGGCCGGGCAACAGGGCTAACGGGTAAGGTAAAGCATCGGTTTCTTTTGAACTTCGGATTTGAAGCGCTTACGCATTCCCGCGCGTGAGGAGGCCTCAATGAAAAAAATGTCTGGCGTCATTGTCAGTGTGATCGTCGCAATCTCGCTCTATTTTACCTTCTTTTGGGGCTATGACGCTTTGCGCGTCCTCACGTCGCCGTCCTATGGCCTCGAAGACGTCTGGCGCTCACAGTTCATTTTCGGCATCGGGCGCCTGTTCAACCTCACTCCGGTTGGCCTGATCAAGCTTGCGGCATTTTTCGGAACCTTGAAGCTTGCGGTTGCGTGCATCTGCGGATTTCACATTATTGATCGCGTCCGCTGCCTGACTCACGGGAATGCGAATTCCGAGATCCTGGAAGCCGGGCTAATTCTGATTGTGTTCGTGAGCATCGCGTCCGTCGGTCCCGCGTCATGGACACACAGCACCGACCTTGTGCGCGAGCACACTTTGCAGCTTCTGTTCGCTGCTCTCGCCACCGGTTTGTGCATATTCGAGCGTAGTTACGCGCGGCTGGCCGTTAGTGCGCAGGGCTCTAAAGCCTGAAGCGTCGCGGAGCGCGAAGCCGTCATTTGGGTCGCGCTTCGTGCAGGCCGCGGTCGGGCGGCTCGAGTTTTCCTGAACGTCTGTCTTTCACCGCCTGTACGAGGGCGCGCGCGGTGTTGCGTACATCGTCCTGGAAATCAACATCACGATCGAGATCGTCGTGACTCGTTGCATAGGGGTTCAGATAGCCGACATAGCGGTCTATCAATGCGAGATGGCCTGATGGAATCATGCCAATGTCCATCAACCAGTCGGTGAGAATGCGCCGGAGGTTTTCGGTGCCGGCGGCATCACCATGAACCACGACGGAAAAGACTCGGCCGGCCAAATGACGCGGATACGGCCAGCCGGCAAGTTCGAGCTTTTTTGCCATCACCGGATTTTTGCCG
Source organism: Pseudolabrys sp. (assembly GCA_035691545.1). Classification (GTDB taxonomy): domain Bacteria; phylum Pseudomonadota; class Alphaproteobacteria; order Rhizobiales; family Xanthobacteraceae; genus Pseudolabrys. Next base: position 52,336 of record DASSIT010000042.1, read on the forward strand.
TGCGTCGATGTGAGATCCGGATTACCGCCATCGGCGCAGACCAGGCGGTCGATCATCAGCTTGAGCGAGGAGGGCGCCTGGTACCAGTTCACGGGGCAAACGATCATGACGCCATGGGCTGCGACCCATTTCGGATATATTTCAGCCATCCAGTCGCCGGCCTGGCCGAGCGCATGATTTGGGTAGCAGCTGCAGGGCCAGTGGCAGAGCGGTTGCGCCGTTGAGACACATGCCTTGCAGGGATAAATCACCTTTCCGTATTCGGCTGTGAGACGCGACAGATCGAGAACCTCGACGTGGAAGCCGCGCGTCTTTTCGATCGCCTGCCTTGCCAGCGTGGCGATACGCCAGGATTTTGAAATTTCTCCGGGACAGGTTTGGTCGTTGCGCGATGAGCCGTTGACGATCAGCACGCGCGACGGTGACTTCAGATTTTTCTGGACGAGCTCGGCAGCGCGTACATTGTCACGTGTCCGCAGCCATTCGATCGGAACATCGAATTCGGGGTTCGCAAAACCTTTTCCCGCTTTTCGTGTCCGGGGCGACTTATGATATTCGTCGTAGGTGATCCAGGCGGCTTCGACAATCGCGTCGAGCTGGCGTGCGAGCGGCTCAAACTCAGGATCGTAGAATTTCGCCAAAAAACGTTTTCTGAATTCCTGCTTGTCGAGCTGAACGCTCGGCATTCCTTTGCGCACCTTGATCTTAGCCATGGCTAAACCTCCCCCTCGTTTAGGCCAGGGATTACAATGAGGCCCTTTCAACACGAAATGACGAGAGCGTCACCGTTGCGTGATGGGCTATTTGGCTTTCATTTCGGATATGACGTCGGCAGCTTCCTTGAAGGCGTGATTGGCGGCCGGCACGCCACAGTAGATCGCTTGCTGTAAAATAATTTCCTTGATGTCATCCGGCGAGAAGCCGCCCTCGCTAATGGCCGCACGCACGTGCATGCGAAACTCCTCCCATTTGTCGAGGGCGAGCATGGTTCCAATCACCAGCACGCGCCGGGTGCGTTCGTCATAGTGGG
>DASSIT010000043.1:0-61029 GCA_035691545.1 Pseudolabrys sp.
ATCCAGCTTCATTCCGGATGAGCAATACACCCAGCAGCGGCACGCCCATTAAAACGGCCACGAGTGCCACCGCAACCGCAATCAGCCCCGCCTCGCCAAATGTCCGGACAAGATCGGACGGCGAAAATTGCAGGGCAATGAACGATACGCCGGCCGTTCCATGCGTCAGTACGCAGGCCGGCCCAACAATGAGCAGGGCATTGCGAAACGCGGTTACCTTGTCATCGCCGGCGAGCAGGCGATCACGCGCCGCGAAGGTGATCTGCATGCTGTCAGAAAAGCTGATAACCATTATCAGCGGCGTCATGACATTCAGAAATATGTTGAGGCTGAACCCGAGCCAGCCGAGAGCGCCGAGTGCCAGAAGAATCGCGACGAGCGGCGGTCCGGCCGCAATGATCATGAACGACGGCCGGCGGAAGAATATGATCGCGATGAGGCAACCGACGGCGAAGCCGAGGCTGTTGTAGACCAGGCGGTCTCGTTGGATTGCGTTGCGGATTTCGAGCTGCATGACCGGCACGCCGGAAAGCTCTGCCTTGAGTCCGCTGTCCGCCAGGTTTGTCTTGATTTCGTTGCGGATGGCGTCGACGGTCGGCCCCAACCCGTCCGGCCCGGTGACGGATGGCTCCAGCGCCAGCACCATCAATGTCAGCTTGCCGTCCTCGGACAGCATTTTCCCACGAATGATTTCATTCGACATGACGCGCTGGATCAGCGTCTGGTAGTCGGCGCCCTGCGGCAGGGGATTTGGAAACAGGGGAGGCGGAATCTGCCCGCCGGTGTCGGGAGGCTCGCGCGCAGAAAATATGGAGATAAGGCCGCGCGTGCCGTCGAGAAGCTGGAGATCGATCGCAAGTTCACGCAGTTTTTCGAGCGAGGGGCGATCGAGCAGATGATCCCCCTCGATGACGATAAGCACGTCAAATTCGTTCGAGGGGAAGCGCCGCGTTACCTCTTCGTAAGTGCGGAATTCGTCCGTATCTGACCGAAAGAGCTGGCTGAGCGAATCGTCAACTTTGACCCGCGAATACCCGATCGCCGCAAACGCGCTCAGAACGATGAACGCAAGTGCACACAACGTGCGGTGTGACAATGAAAAGAAACCAATGCGCTCGATTCCGAGCGCGAGATTCCGCGGCTTGACGCTACGCGGTGTCTTTAGCGGATCGCGGTCCGATGGCGGAAGGCTGGTCACTGATCGCCGATCCAGATGCCGGTGAATGACGCACTTTCAGATGCAAACTTTCCGCTGGGTCGAAGTTGGTTATGCGCCCGCGACGTCAGAGAGCTCTTTTGTCGCCTGCGCGCCGGTGCCCCACCGCCGCTCAATATAGTCGATGACCATTTGCTTGAAATCTGCGGCGACGGTCGGGCCGCGCAAGGTCGCCGCCTTCTTGCCGTCGATGAAGACAGGTGCGGTCGGCTGCTCGCCAGTGCCCGGCAACGAGATGCCGATATCAGCATGCTTACTCTCCCCCGGTCCGTTGACGATGCAGCCCATCACCGCAACGTTGAGCATCTCAACTCCGGGATAGCGCCTTTTCCATTCGGGCATCGAGTCGCGAATGAAATTCTGGATATCGGAGGCCAGCTCCTGAAACGTCGTCGACGTTGTGCGGCCACAGCCCGGGCACGCGGCCACGAGCGGCACGAAGGTGCGCAGGCCCATGGTTTGCAGCAGCTCTTGCGCCACCTGTACTTCGCGCCTGCGATCGCCGCCTGGTTCGGGCGTGAGCGAGATCCGGATGGTGTCGCCGATGCCCTGCTGGAGAAGGATGCCCATCGCAGCGGACGAGGCCACGATGCCTTTCGAACCCATGCCGGCTTCAGTGAGGCCGAGATGCAGCGCATAGTCGCAGCGACGCGCGAGCTCGATATAGACCGAGATGAGGTCCTGAACGGACGAAACCTTGGCCGACAATATTATGCGGTTGCGCGACAGGCCGATTTCTTCCGCCCGGGTTGCCGACAACAGGGCTGACTGCACCATGGCCTCGTGAGTCACTTCGCGCGCATCGCGTGGCCGAGCCGATTTGGCATTCTCGTCCATGAGCCTCGTGAGCAGTTCCTGATCGAGCGAGCCCCAATTGGCGCCGATGCGCACGGGCTTGTTGTATTTCAGCGCCATTTCGATGATTGCTGAAAACTGCCTGTCCTTCTTGTCCTTGAAGCCGACATTGCCGGGGTTGATACGGTACTTATCGAGCGCTTCGGCGCAGGCGGGGTGATCGGCCAGAAGCTTGTGACCGATATAGTGAAAATCGCCAATGAGCGGCACCGGTGTACCGAGCTGCGCGAGACGATCCCTGATGCGCGGGACCGCTGCCGCGGCCTCGTCACGATCGACGGTAATTCGCACGAGCTCCGATCCCGCGGCGGCGAGTGCGGCAACCTGCCGCGCTGTGCCCTCCACGTCGGCCGTGTCGGTATTTGTCATGGATTGGACGACGATCGGCGCGCCCCCGCCCACGGCGACGCCGCCGACCGCGACTGCGACGGATTTATGACGCTGCAGTGTTGCAAAACTCATCGGGATCTTCCGGACCGTCAGGCACGCGGACTCGTGCCCTCGCAGATGGGGCCACAGCCCCGAGCTACCGGCCCTGATTGTAGCCAGTTCCTTGCGGTGCTGTGAATGGTTGAATCATTGGTTCGTCCGGCATTGTGGCAATTTTTCTGGCCCACGCCGAATCCATTGCAATGGCGGTCCGTTCGAATTTTTCCGCCAATCTGCGCAGTTCTTGGGCTATAAATGGGTCGGCACAACCGGCAGCGCGCCTGCGACAGTAATTGCTCTCGCTCAGCAGGAATTGTCTTGCAGTCATGACGTGTTCTTCTTCGTTATTGTGAGCCGCTAACAACGCCCGTCCATGCCCTTGGTTCCGGGGCCCATATCCAAAATAACGCAGGTATTATCGGACGATCTGTTGAAGCAGTGCGTGCAGCTTTGCCGCCTCTATGGGCTTTTGCAGCACCGGCGCGAAGGCAAATTCCGAAAGAATACTGTCGGGGCCATAACCGGTGACGAATGCGAACGGGATTTTTCGATTGGCGAGGATATCGGCGACCGCATAGGTTTTTTCGCCCCCCAAATTTACGTCGAGAATTCCCGCCTGCAGATTATTGCTGGTAGCGGCGAGAATGGCGTCATTGAAGCGGCTATAGGGACCATCGACCTTGTGCCCGAACGCGGAGAGCATATCCGCGAGCATCATCGACACCAAAGGCTCGTCTTCCACCAGCAATACACGTTTATCGTCCGAATCCGGCTCGACGTCCCTTGTTGATCCGCCATTTGCCAGTGCCCGCTCGATCGGGCCACGATTGAACACGTCCCGGCCGGACTCATGCGGGACAGACATGGCGCAGCGCAAGCCGGACGCCTGCCAGTCGAAATGCACAGTGCCGCCCAATTGTCGTTCGATGCCGGCGACGATAGCTCGGCTGCCGTAGCCGCGTCGACTTGGTGGCGTAATCCGCGGGCCGCCTGACTCCATCCAGACGAGTTCCAGCTTGCCGCTGCCAACCCGCCAGACTAGTTCCACGCGTCCCGTGCCGGCGGAGAGGGCGCCATACTTCGCTGCGTTGGTAGCCAATTCATGAAGTGCCAAGGCGATCGTTTGCGCGGTTGCTGGCGGCAGGAGAACCATCGGTCCGCGCGCCAATACACGCTCATTGGCGGCGGCGCGGTACGGTGCGAACTCTTCTTCAACCAGCCGGGTGAGATCGGCACCTTCCCAGCGCGAACCGGCAAGGAGCCTGTGCGCATTCGACAGGGCCCCGATGCGGCCGTCGAGCGCACCGATATATTCATCGATTGTTTCAGCCCGCGTAAGCCGCATGATCGACTGCACGACCGCAACCACGTTGCGCGCACGATGATCGACCTCCTCAGCAAGCAGGATTTGCCGCTCTTCGGCTCGTTTTCGCTCGGTGATGTCCGATGTAACTCCGCTCAAGGAAACCAGGCGTCCCTGTTCATCGAAACTCGCCGCTGCTGTTCCCGTGCACCATCGGATTTCACCGTTCGGGCGCAACACGCGGAATTCAGTCTGAAATGTATTGGCGGTTTTCGAAACCTTGCGGAATGCGCGGACCAGAAGCTCGAAATCTTCCGGGTTGATGAGCGGCCGCACACTCTCGATGGTAGGTTCGAAAGTGGTCCGATCGACGCCGAAGATCTCGCACTGGCCCTGGTCCCAAACTGTCTTGCCGCGACCGATATTCCACTCCCAGCTGCCCATCTGGCCGGCGGCAAGCGCAAGGCTGCGCAGTCTTTCGCTTTGACGGAGCTGACGGGTGGAAGATGCGAGTTCAGCCGTGCGTTCGGCGACTCGAGCTTCGAGATCCCGGTTTAATTGCTCGAGCTGGCGCGTCTTGCGGAATAATTCGACGAAAACCTTGACCTTCGCGCGCAAGACCTCGGGAATGACAGGTACCGGCACGTAGTCGACCGCACCCATCTCGTAACCGCGAAGACGGTCGACGTCGGTGAGCAGAATGGCCGAGATAAAGATCAAGGCCGTCTTCTCGAAGCGAGGGTGATTGCGGATCATCGCCGCCAGCTGGAATCCGTCGATGTCCGGCATGTAAACGTCGATCAAGACGACTGCGACGTCGTTCTTGAGGAGTATTTCAAGCGCTTCGGTGGCATTGCTTGCGCTCAGCAGATTCTCGCCGACATTCGCCAGGATCGTCTGGTAGGTGAGCAGTTTCGCCGGCTGATCGTCGACCAGCAGAATGTTGACCTTGTCGTCGAGCATGGCGTCCTCGCTGTTAGCGATGCAGCCAACTGCGGAGCGCAGACAGCAGTTGTTCGGTGTTTACCGGTTTTGCGAGATAGTCGGAGGCGCCTGCGTCCAGGCACTTTTCACGGTCACCCTTCATTGCCTTGGCAGTAAGGGCAATGATCGGCAGGCGCCGGAAATCGGCGTTTTTCCGGATCTTTTCCATGGTCTGATAGCCGTCCATTTCCGGCATCATGATGTCCATCAGCACGATTGCGATATCGGGGCTCGACTCAATCAATTGAATCGCCTCATTTCCGGTAGTGGCGGTAAGGACCCGCATGCCCCGCCGCTCGAGGACGCTGCTCAGCGCAAAGATGTTTCGGGCATCGTCGTCGACCAGGAGCACCGTGCGATCGACGAGGTCTTCGTCGGAACTGGTCAGCCGCTCCAGCATGCGTTGTTTTTCAGGCGGCAGATCCGTCACGACGCGATGCAGAAAGAGCGCCGTTTCATCGAGCAGGCGCTCGGGCGATTCGACGCCCTTCACCACGATGCTTCGCGCCATGGTGTGGAGACGGGCATCCTCCTCCGCGCTGAGCTCCCGGCCGGTGAACACGACAACCGGAACCTGCGAGAGCTCCTCGTCGGCCCCCAGTTCTTCCAGCACTTCGAAGCCGGACATGTCTGGCAGGCGGAGATCAAGCACCACGCAGTCGGCGGATTGGCTGCGCAGCTTCTCAATTGCACCGCGGCCGGTGTCAACCGTATCGATCTCCACGTCGTCATAACCAAGCAGCTCGGAAATGCTCAACTGCTCGGCTGGATTGTCTTCGACAATCAACAATCGCTTGCGTCGTGGTGCGGAATATTCCTTGATCCGGCGGAGCGCCGCCTCGACACCTTCGGTGGTTGTCGGTTTAGTGACGAAGGAGAATGCGCCGCGGGATAGTCCATGGTGCCGGTCTTCATCGAGCGTGATGATCTGCACCGGAATATGCCGCGTTAACGGATTCTGCTTGAGCTGGCTGAGTACGCTCCAGCCCAGCATGTCAGGCAGGAAAACGTCGAGTGATACCGCGCTGGGCTGGTATTGCTTGGCGAGCTCGAGGGCGTCGTCGCCGCGCATTGCCACCAGAACCTTGAAGCCCTTGTCGCGGGCGAGGTCGACAAGCACGCGGCAATAGTGGGGATCATCCTCCACAATCAGCAATATGGAGTCGCCGGGCTGTACTTCGTGGCGGTCATCAGGAATCGCCTCGACCGCGCGTTCCGGCAGCACGCTGGGTGCCGGGAGTTGCATCGGTACAGAGCTGCTGCCGGTGCGCGCTACGCTGGATGGCCCAACATAGGTAATAGGCAGGTACAACGTGAATGTACTTCCGACTCCGGGCGAGCTGCGTAGCTGAATCTCGCCGCCTAACAGGCTCGAAAGCTCGCGGCTGATCGCCAATCCGAGGCCTGTGCCGCCATATTTGCGGCTGGTGCTGGCGTCTGCCTGCTGGAAGGCCTCGAAAATGATCTTCTGCTTTTCGGCCGGGATGCCGACACCGGTGTCTGCGACTTCGAAGGCGACGACGCCTTGCGCCTGGCTGAGGATCGGATGTGTCGCCGTCCACCCGGCGCCCGCCGCGAACACCTTGAGCTGGACGCTGCCGCGATCGGTGAATTTGAAGGCGTTGGAGAGCAGGTTCTTGAGGACCTGCTGCAGCCGCTTGGAGTCGGTGATGAGACTGCGCCCCAGCGCCGGATCGAGTTCGACATTGAATGAAAGCTGCCGTGTTTCCGCCTCGTGGCGGAAGGGCCGCCCGACGGCGTCAAGGATATTGGCGAAGAACAGTTCCTCCGCATCGACGGTGACCGTTCCGGATTCGATCTTCGACAGATCAAGAATATCGCTGATCAGGTTGAGCAGATCGGTGCCGGCGCCGTGAATGGTGCGGGCAAATTCGGTCTGTTTATTCGTGAGATTGCCGTCAGGATTGTCGGCAAGTTGCTGGCCGAGGATAAGAATGCTGTTGAGCGGCGTCCGCAGCTCGTGGGACATATTGGCGAGAAATTCCGACTTGTATTTCGAGGTGAGGGCGAGCTCGGCGGCTTTCTCCTCGAGCGCCCGTCGTGCTTGCTCGATTTCCTGGTTCTTCCTTTCGACTTCGACGTTCCGCTCGGCAAGCTGCTGTGCCTTCTGTTCCAGCTGCTCGTTGGTTTGCTGCAATTCACGCTGCTGCGTTTGCAGTTCGCCGGCAAGCTGCTGCGACTGCTTGAGCAGGCCTTCCGTCTGCATGGTCGCTTCGATGGAGTTGAGCACGATTCCAATGCTGGCGGTCAGCTGCTCGAGGAACATCGTCTGGAGTGTGGTGAATTGGGTTACTGATGCCAATTCGATGACGGCCTTGACCTGATTTTCAAAGAGGACCGGCAAGACCATGATGTTGCTCGGCACGACCTTGAACAGCGCGGAAGCGATCGGTACGGCGTGCGGCGGCATATCGGTGATCAGCATCCGGCGCTTGTCCGCAGCGCATTGCCCGATGAGGCCTTCACCGATGCGCAGCCGTTGCGGGTGGCCGTTGACGCCGTCGTCGGCGTAGGCCGAGAGCAAGCGCATGCTGTGCATCTCTTCGCCTTCGACCTGATAAATCACGCCCTGTTGCGCGTTGACCAGCGGCGTAAGTTCGCTGAGCAGAAGCCGTCCGACGGTGGCCAGGTCCCGCTGGCCCTGCAGCATATTGGTGAATTTGGCGAGGTTGGTCTTCAGCCAGTCCTGCTCCGTATTGCGGTCCGTCGTCAGGCGCAGGTTGTCGATCATCGTGTTGATGTTGTCCTTGAGCTCGGCAACTTCGCCGCGCGCATCAACCTGAATCGACCGCGTCAGGTCGCCCTTGGTCACGGCGGTCGCGACTTCGGCGATGGCGCGCACCTGGGTGGTGAGGTTCGCCGCCAGCAGGTTCACGTTGCCGGTGAGCGCCTTCCAGGTGCCGGCCGCGCCGGGCACGTTGGCCTGGCCGCCGAGGCGTCCTTCGACACCGACCTCGCGGGCGACGGTCGTCACCTGGTCGGCGAAGGTCGCCAGTGTATCGGTCATGTTGTTGATGGTTTCGGCAAGTGCCGCGACTTCACCTTTCGATTTCACGGTGAGGTTCTGCTTGAGGTCGCCGTTGGCGACCGCGGTCACGACTTTCACGATGCCGCGCACCTGCTCGGTGAGGTTGGCCGCCATCACGTTCACGGTATCGGTCAGGTCTTTCCAGGTGCCGGCGACTCCGGGCACTTGCGCCTGGCCGCCAAGCTTGCCCTCCGTGCCGACCTCGCGCGCGACACGCGTCACTTCCGATGCGAACGCGTTGAGCTGGTCGACCATCGTATTGATGGTGTTCTTGAGCTCGAGAATTTCACCTTTGACATCGACGGTGATCTTGCGCGACAGGTCGCCGCGCGCCACCGCGGTAGTCACTTCAGCGATGTTGCGGACCTGCGTTGTGAGGTTCGCGGCCAGCAGGTTGACGTTGTCCGTGAGGTCTTTCCACGTGCCAGCCGCGCCGGGCACGTTGGCCTGGCCGCCAAGCCGGCCTTCGGTGCCGACCTCACGTGCCACGCGCGTGACTTCGCCTGCGAACGAACGGAGCTGATCCGTCGTGGTGTTGAGCGTCTCCTTCAGCTGCAGCAATTCGCCGCGCACGTCTACGGTAATCTTCTTCGACAGGTCGCCTCCGGCGATTGCGGTTGCCACTTCCGCGATATTGCGCACCTGTGCCGTCAAGTTTGACGCCATGAAGTTGACGTTGTCGGTCAAATCCTTCCAGGTGCCTGCCACTTCGGGCACTTCCGCCTGGCCGCCGAGCTTGCCCTCGGTGCCCACTTCACGCGCGACGCGCGTCACTTCCGATGCGAAAGAGTTGAGCTGGTCCACCATCGTATTGATGGTGTTTTTCAATTCGAGAATTTCCCCTTTGACGTCGACCGTGATTTTGCGCGAAAGGTCGCCGCGCGCCACCGCGGTGGTGACTTCGGCGATGTTGCGGACCTGAGCGGTCAGGTTGCCGGCCATCGAGTTCACGCTGTCGGTCAAATCCTTCCAGGTGCCGGCCACGCCTGGCACGTTGGCCTGGCCTCCGAGGCGACCTTCAGTGCCGACCTCGCGTGCCACGCGCGTCACTTCGCCGGCGAACCTGTTGAGCTGGTCCACCATCGTGTTCAGCGTTTCCTTGAGCTGAAGAATCTCGCCGCGCACGTCTACGGTAATCTTTCGCGAAAGGTCTCCACCGGCGATGGCGGTTGCCACTTCGGCGATGTTGCGGACCTGCCCGGTGAGGTTGCCGGCCATCGAGTTCACCGAATCGGTCAAATCCTTCCAGGTTCCGGCGACACCGGGGACCTGCGCTTGGCCGCCGAGTTTGCCTTCGGTGCCGACCTCGCGCGCGACGCGCGTCACTTCCGACGCGAATGAATTGAGCTGATCCACCATCGTGTTGAGCGTTTCCTTCAGCTGAAGGATTTCGCCCGACACGTTCACGGTAATCTTTTTGGACAGGTCGCCCTGTGCGACCGCAGTTGCGACTTCGGCGATGTTTCGTACCTGGCCGGTGAGATTCGAAGCCATCGAATTCACGCTGTCGGTCAAGTCCTTCCAGGTGCCGGCAACACCGCGCACGATGGCCTGGCCGCCTAGCTTGCCTTCGGTGCCTACTTCACGCGCGACGCGGGTGACTTCGCCAGCAAATCCGTTGAGCTGGTCCACCATGGTGTTGATGGTGTCCTTGAGCTCGAGAATTTCGCCGCGCACGTCGACGGTAATTTTTTTCGACAAGTCGCCATTGGCGACGGCCGTTGTCACTTCTGCGATATTACGCACCTGACCGGTCAGATTGCCGGCCATCGAGTTCACGGAATCGGTCAAATCCTTCCAGGTGCCGGCGACGCCAAGCACGTTGGCCTGGCCGCCGAGGCGCCCCTCGGTCCCGACTTCGCGCGCCACGCGCGTCACTTCGCCGGCGAATGCATTGAGCTGGTCCACCATCGTGTTGATGGTTTCCTTGAGCTGCAGGATTTCACCCGAAACATTGACGGTGATCTTTTTCGACAGGTCGCCGCCGGCGATGGCGGTCGCGACGTCGGCGATGTTGCGGACCTGCGCGGTCAAGTTTCCGGCCATGAAGTTGACGCTGTCGGTCAGGTCTTTCCAGGTGCCGGCAACGCCCGGCACCGCGGCTTGGCCGCCGAGCTTGCCTTCGGTGCCGACTTCGCGTGCGACACGCGTCACTTCCGATGCGAATCCGTTGAGCTGGTCCACCATGGTGTTGATGGTGTCCTTGAGCTCCAGAATTTCACCGCGAACGTCGACGGTGATCTTGCGGGAGAGATCGCCGCGCGCGACGGCGGTGGTTACCTGTGCGATGTTGCGCACCTGGTCGGTGAGGTTGCCGCACATGGCGTTCACCGAGTCGGTCAGGTCTTTCCATGTCCCGGCAACGCCCGGCACAATGGCCTGTCCGCCGAGCTTGCCGTCGGTGCCGACTTCGCGGGCGACGCGCGTCACTTCAGAAGCGAAGGAGCGCAGCTGATCCACCATCGTGTTGATGGCTTCCTTGAGCTGCAGGATCTCGCCGCGCACGTCGACGGTGATCTTCTTGGAAAGGTCGCCGTCGGCGACGGCGATGGTGACCTCCGCGATGTTGCGCACCTGGGCGGTCAGGTTGCTTGCCATCGAGTTCACGCTTTCGGTCAGATCCTTCCAAACGCCCGTGACCTCGCGGACCTGAGCCTGGCCACCCAATTTGCCCTCGGTGCCGACTTCGCGCGCGACGCGAGTGACTTCCGAAGTGAACACGCTGAGTTGCTTGATCATCGTGTTGACGATGCTTGCAGCTTCCAGGAACTCGCCCTTGAGCGGCCGGCCGTCGACATCCAGCCGGACAGTCTTGAGAAGATCGCCCTGGGCGACGGCGGCAATGGCGGTCGTGACCTCCTTGGTTGGCCAAATCAGATCATCGACCAGCGTGTTGACCGACGCTTCCATCTCGCCCCATGCGCCGCTGGAGAGGCCGAATTTGACGCGGTGACGGGTTTTGCCTTCGCGTCCGACCAGTTGGCCGACGCGTTCGAGTTGTTGCGCCATGCGTTCGTTGGAGGCAGCGATGTCGTTGAAAGTGTCTGCGATTTTTCCGAGGAGGCCTTCCTCCTCGCCGGTTATTCGCACGGAAAAGTCACCGGCACGCATTGCTCGAAGCGCCTGCAGCAGCTTTTGCAGTTCTACAGGCGACCCCGTCGCAGGAACGCTATCGTCTGCCTGACCGCCTCGCTTCGGCGAAACGCCATTGGCCGTTTCTTTTGTGCTGACTGTAGTTGGTTGCATCGACGCCTCCCGAATAACCCACTTTTATCCGCCGCATTGGCATGCGCCGGGGGCGATCGAAGGCGATGCGGTCCGAATTCCATGGCCAGCTACCGCAGATACCGCAGCCGCAACCCCATGATCATTCGCCACGCCTATTTGAGACAGAACCCCGATCCTCCCGATCGCTCCAACATTTGCTCACGCTGGAACGCCCGCCAGCAATTAAATCCGCTAATCGAGTGAAGGTTCCGTCGGGGAGGTAATGTTTTCCGCGACGGATGCTGGCGCGCACCGAGAGCCTGGCCGCTCGCCCTGGAACAGCGTTGTCCGCACATCACCGATATGGTTAAAGTCTTTCTCGTATTGTCGGAAACGTAAAACTTCGCCTTTTCAAAGCGATAAGCATTTTTGCCAGCACGGAGTGGCGACAGATGGCGCGGATGAAGGGGGCCGACCTCATTACGGAATATCTCATCGGCAGCGGAATCCCTTACGTTTTCGGGATTTGCGGGCACGGCAATGTCGGCATCCTGGATACGCTGTATGAGGCGCGTGATCGCATAAAATTCGTATCGCCGCGTCATGAGCAAGTTGCCGGCCATATGGCAGACGCCTACTTCCGCGTGCGGCACGAAGCTGTCGCAACGCTTACGTCATGCGGGCCAGGCTCGTGCAATATTGTGATGCCGCTCGCGGTGGCGATATCGGATTCATCGGCGATGTTGGCAATCACGGCCAATGTGCCGACGTCACAGTTCAACCGGAGCCCGTTCCAGGAAATCAACAAGCACTTTCAGGCGGACTTCCCGAACATCATCCGCCCTGTCGTGAAGCGCAGCTTTCAGCCGACGCGCGTAGATATGTTGCCGCTGGCGCTGCGGCAGGCAACGACAACTATGCTGTCGGGTCGGCCGGGGCCGGTGAACCTCGACGTGCCGTTCAACGTCTTCCAGGAGGAAGACGATGTCGACGTGCCGCCGCCATCGCCGCCGCTCAATGCCCAGCGCAGCGGCGCATCGCCGGATGAGGTTGCGGCATGTGTCGGTTTGATCTTGAGCGCAAAGCGGCCGGTCATTTTCGTCGGCCACGGCGTCACCTTGTCAGAAGCCTCCTGCGAGCTCACTGCGTTCGCACATCGCATGCAAATTCCGGTGATCTCATCGCCCAACGGCATGGGGACCCTCGACATGACGGATGCGCTCTCGTTGGGCTTCATCGGCCGCAACGGCGCCTACCCGGCGAATGAAGCCGGCCGGCATGCCGACCTGGTTATCGCGATTGGTGCGCGCTTTGACGACCGTTCCGCCTCGTCTTGGATGCCGGGCTATTCCTGGAATTTTCCGCAGACCCGGCTGGTTCACGTCGATGTTGATCCGGCCGAACTTGGCCGCAACTACCCGCCCGACGTCGGCATACTGGCCGATGCGCGGACGTTCCTGCGGCAATTACTGGCGGAAATCGAACAGCGCACTCCCAAGCGTGATGCAATGAAGACTTGGCTCGCCGCTATCGAAGGCTGGCAGCAGGAATGGGAAAAATTCACGCGGCCCAATTTCGAAGTCCATGCCTCACCGATCCGTCCCGAACGGATCGTTGCCGATTGCCAGGCCGTATTGCCACCCGACGCCATTCTCTGCTGCGACGTCGGAGTCAATCACAATTGGTACATGCAATTCTGGAAGGCACATCGTCCGCAAACCATGCTCAATTCATGGGGTTTTTCCGGCATGGGCTTTGGTGCGGCCGGAGCGCTCGGCGCCAAGCTTGCGGCACCCGATCGTCCGGTGGTGGCGATTGCGGGCGATGGCTGCTTCTCCATGGTGCCGCACGTGCTCTGCACCGCGGTCGAATACAACATCCCGGTGGTTTGGGTGATCTGGAACAATTTTGGCTGGGTCTCCATCCGCGACATACAACTCGGAATGTTCGGGGGCCGCGAGCACGGGACCATGTTTCATGAGGGGGCCAACAAGACGCCGTATAATCCGGATTTTGCCGCGTGGGCGCGGGCTGCGGGGGTTGAGGCGATCACGGTCACCAAGTCGCAGGACTTCCGGGGCGCGCTCGAGCATGCGATCAAGGCAGACAAGCCGTTTGTGATTGACGTCCATGTGGACGCGGAAATTCGTCCGCCATCGACCGGCGCCTGGCAATTGCCGCCGACGCCGTATAAGGAGCCGGTTTTCGGCAATCGCTATCTGCCGGACGCAGTACCGGCGAAGTAGAGGTTTGTAACCGGGTCGTCGACCGGCTATTGCCGGTAGTATTGTCGGCCCAAAGTGACGATGAGAGGCATGAGGCCGGTCCGCTACAGGGGGGCGAGGCTTTTGCGAGCGCGATCAAAACACGGGGTGGGCGCGGGCCGGTTAACGGCTCCGGCGCGCGCGAACTCGATCCGGTCAAGCGGCGCAGAGCAGCCGCGCGGTGGCGTGCAGTCATTGGCGCGCGCGTTCGGCATCATGGAGGAGATCGCGCGCAATCGCGACGGCATTGGTCTTGCCGAACTTTCAAAGCGTGTCGGCCTGCACAATTCGACTGCATTCCATCTGGTCAAAACGTTGGTGTCACTCGGCTACGTGCGCCAGTTGAAGGATTCGAAGCGATATCGCATTGGGCGGCCATTGTTCACGCTCGCCGCCAGTGCCCTCGACGAAGTGGAAATGGTAAGCTTGGCAACACCGATCCTCGAAGATCTCTCGCGCGAAACGGGCGAGAGCGCGCATTTCTCGGTGCCCCTGGATGACGCGGTGGTAGTGCTCGCCCGCACCGGCGGAAAGGGGGCGTTTCAGCTGGTCGACCGCGTCGGTGCGGTGCGTCCGGCGCATTGCACGGCACTCGGCAAGATCATGCTTGCGGCCTTGCCGCCGGACCAGCTCGAGCAATTTCTGCTGCGGAGCGATCTCAGGGCATATACGCCCAAGTCGATTGTATCCGCCGAACTACTCCGGCACGAGATCGCGGAGGTCCGGCGTGCCGGTCTTGCCATCGACGATGGAGAATTCGATGCCGAGCTTCGCTGCGTGGCGCTCCCCGTCCGCGATTTCAGCGGCAAGGTGATTGGCGCCGTCGGAGTTTCGGGCCCGGTCTGGCGGCTGTCGATCGAGGCTCTCCAGAAGCGCGCGCGGATCGTGCGCGCGGCCGCCGACCGCCTGTCGACCGAATTCGGCTTTAGTGGTGAACGCTCGCCCGTTCGGGCGGCGGAATGACACATGCGCAGGAGACACCTATGCCCCGACACGGAAGCTACGTTCCTCACGGTGTGATCCCGGCAGTGCTGCTGCCCTTCGAAAACGATCTCTCGATTGACGAAGCAAGCTTCCGCAAGCATCTACGCGACGTCGCCGCGACCGAAGGTATTTCCGCGATCACAATAAACGCGCACTCGACGGAGGTCGCCTCCTGCACCTTCGACGAGCAAAGGCGCGTGTTGGATGTTGCGCAGGACGAAATCGGATCACGCCTTCCGCTCGTCAATGGTGTCTGGGCTGACGGCAGCATCGAAGCCGCGCGCATCGCGCGCATGGCGATGCAGGGTGGGGCTTCGGCGTTGCTGGTATTTCCGCCGGCCCCCTTCACGCTCGGCCAGTCTCCCGCCATGGCGCTCGCGCATTTCAAGTGCATTGCCGATGCAACGGACCTGCCACTAATCGTTTTCCAGTATCCGCTCGCAACCGGCCAAGGCTATCCGAAGGATACGCTGCTGAAGCTGTGCGAAGAGGTGCCTTCTATTCGCGCCATCAAAGACTGGATTGGCAATGTCCCCCATCACGAATGGCACGCACGGACACTGCAGAATCTTCCGAGGCCGGTGAACGTTCTCACGACGCATAGTTCGTGGCTTCTTTCCTCGCTCGTTTCCGGCTGCAACGGCCTCCTGTCCGGCTCCGGCAGCGTCATCGCCGATCTGCAGGCGCGCTTATTCCGCGCCGTGCGCAACAACGACATGGCTGAAGCAAAACGCCTGAACGATCGTATTGAGCCGACTGCTCGCGTATTCTACGCGGACCCGTTCGTCGACATGCATAATCGGATGAAGGAAGCGCTGGTGCTGCTCGGGAAACTGCCGCGGGCCGTGGTGCGTCCGCCGCTGGTCAAGATCGAGCGCGGCGAGATCGGCCGCATCCGCGACGCCCTGATCGAGGCGGGCCTGCTGGATAAGACTGCCGCCCGCGACGCCGCCTGAAGTGAGACGTGGTGCCCGGGCCCTGACCAACGGGCGGCCGTGAATCTTCTTACATGATCGCAAATTCGGTGTTCTTCCGGTCAGTCACCAGCATGCTGCCCGGATAGTGGGTAATGCAGAATTCGGGCTTGACGGTCGCAATCACCGACTGTGGCGTCACTCCGCAAGCCCAGAATACCGGCAGTTCGTCGTCATGCACGTCGATGGCATCGCCATAGTCGGGCTTCATGACATCCTTGATGCCGATCAACTCTGGCTTCCCGATATGCACGGGAGCGCCATGGACCGATGGGAAGCGGGTGGTGATCTGGACCGCGCGGATGGCATCGCGCGGTGCTAACGGTCGCATTGAAACGACCATCGGACCGTGAAATGGACCGGCCGCCTGTGTTGCGATCGAAGTGCGATACATCGGCACATTGCAGCCGCGTGTCATGTGGCGAAGCTCGATCCCTTCAGCGACGAGCGCTTCTTCGAACGAAAACGAGCAGCCGATAACGAAACTAACGAGATCGTCGCGCCAGAAGGCGCGAATGTCGTCCGGTTCGGCGATCAGTTCGCCGTTTTTCCAGACCCGATAGCGCGGCAAGTCGGTGCGGATGTCGAGGTCGTCGGCAAGTTCAGGCACGCGCGGATCGCCGGGTGCCGAAGTGCCGATGAGCGGGCAGGGCTTCGGATTGAGCTGGCAAAACCGCAGGAAATCGCCAGCGAGTGCCTGCGGCAGTATGGCGAGATTGCCCTGTACGAAACCGGGCGCGAGACCTGCCGTCGGTCCCCTGTGCGAACGGGCCCTTACGGATAGCCGTGCCGTATGACCACTTCCAGCGGCTGCCTTGTCGTTTCGGCGCTGGGTGGTCACGGCCATCGATTGTGTCCGATGCGAGTTGCCGCGTGGACTCTAGCATCGCGCAACGCAGCTTTCGAGCGGATATGCCCAATCCGCCGGCGGGCGCTCCATACGACCATGTGAGGTGGCCTTCATCAATATGGAAATTGCGGTTGAATCTTGGACCGGGATCGCGTTTGCTAATGACAACAAAGAGCCCGCCAAGGGCCGGCAGGGAGGGACGAGCAATGCCGAGTCCTGCCGTTCGGCATGGGCATGCGGTCACTGTTCTCACGGCTGCGCTTGTCGCCGCCCGTGGTGCCGGCGTGCCGGGTATTCCAGAACATCGTTACGAAATTTTGGCTTCGGCGTTCGCACGTCGCGGGCTGCCGATCGCCATTCTCAATATCCAGAGGGAGGACAAGTGATGACTGAAAAATGGAAAGAAGAGGGGTGGGCGCAGGATTTCTGGTACAGCGGCAAGGTTACGCGCCGAAGCCTCGTGGGCTGGGGTGGCGGCGCGATCGGCGCGTTGATGCTGGTCCCGGCACCATGGCGCGCTGCATTCGGCGCGGCTGCACCGTACAAGATCGGTTCGCTGCAACCCCTGTCAGGCGCGGCTGCACTTGGCGGGAAAACTGCACTCGTCGGTTTGCAGATGGCGGTCGATCGCATCAATAAAAGCGGCGGTATCAACGGCCGGCCCGTCGAGATCGTCGTTGCCGACGACGAATCCAAACCGGATGTCGCCCGCCGAAAGACGGAGAAACTTCTGGTCGAAGACAATGTCGACGCTCACGTTGGCGGCTTCCTGTCGAACATCTGCCTTGCCTGCATGCCAGTGTTCCAGGACACAAAGGTCGTCAACATGATCAGCGTGTGCCTCGACACGACGCTTACGACGACGAAGTGCAACCGTTACAGCTTCCGTGTACATGACTACGCACCGGCACAGGCGGTCGCCTTCGGTCCCCTCCTCGCAAAGATGGGGAAGAAGTGGCACATCGCCTATGCCGACTATTCCTGGGGCCAATCGACGCGCGATGCCTACGCGGCCGAAATCAAGAAGCATGGCGGTGAAGTCGTCGGCACGACCGGCATTCCACTCGGCACCGCCGACATGACGCCGTTCCTCTCGAAAATCCAGGGTAATTTCGATGGCCTGTTCGGCATCTTCTTCGGCAAGGACGGCATCACGATCGGCAATCAGGCCTTCGATCTCGGGCTGACCAAGAAATATAAATGGGCCGGTGACGGCGCCATCGCCGAATCCACGAACCTGCCGGCGCTCGGCAACAAGATCGAAGGTTTCGTCGGCATCAACCGGTATATCCCCGTGTTCGAAGGGCCCTTCGACACGCCATATCACCATCACTTCTACGACGACGCCGTCGTACGGCTGAAAAAAATCGATCCGTCGGGTCCGCTGCCCGATCGCTACGTGCAATCGAATTTCGAGGCCATGAACGCGTTGAAGGTCGGCATGGAAAAATCGAAGTTCGAAGGCCGCAAGGACACGCTGAAGCTGATCGAGGCCCTAGAGGGTCTGCAGATGAAACTCAGCGACGACTTCTTCACGGGCGATAAATTGTTGCGCAAGGATGACCACCAGGCATTCCCGCTCGAGGTCGTCTTTGAGATCAAGGGCGGCAAGCCTCACATCACCGAAACGATTGCCGGTGAGAAGACGCTTTTCCCGCCGGCCTGCAAGTTTGCTTCTGCGTAAGTGAGCGCCGAACATGTGTCCGACGTTGGCCTCCCGGCGAACAGCCGGGGGGCCGCGCCGGCTCCGATCCTCAAGACAGAGATGTTGACCGTCCGATTCGGCGGGCTGGCGGCGCTATCGCAGGTGAATTTCGAGGTACAGCGCGACGAAGTGCGCGCCATCATCGGCCCTAATGGGGCGGGCAAAAGCACGTTTTTCAATTGTCTGACGGGGGTTCTTCGCCCAACTGGCGGCAGCATCGTCTTCAATGGGGAGGATGTCACTGGGCTGCCGCCCAACATGATCTCGCAAAAGGGCATCGCGCGGTCCTACCAGATCACCAATATCCTCCCGAACGCCACGGCGCTTGAAAACGTGCGCATCGCCGCGCAATCGCGCCGTCACGCCTGGAACATGGTCAGGCACCACAGCGAGTTTTCCGACATCAACGAAAAAGCGGCGGCCGCCCTCGACTCCGTCGGTCTCCTGCCGAAGGCCGCTGAGCTTGCGGCCAATCTCTCCCATGGGGAGCAGCGCAATCTCGAGATCGGCATTGCGCTCGCGACCGAGCCGTCCTTGCTTTGTCTCGATGAGCCGACCGCCGGCATGAGCGCCGCCGAGACAGCAGACACGATGCAGCTCGTGCAGCGGATCGCAAAGCGGCACACGATCCTGATCGTCGAGCACGACATGGAGGTGGTTATGGGGCTCGCGGACCGCATCACCGTGTTGCATTACGGTTCAATCCTGGCCGAGGGCACACCCGAAGAAATTCAGCAAAATCCAAAAGTGCTGGAGGTCTATCTCAAGACATGACCACCATCGCATCCGACACGGCGCCGCTCGTTCTGGTCGAGAACGTGCACACCTACTACGGCAAGAGCCATATCCTGCATGGTGTCTCGCTCACGGTCGGCCCCGGCGAGGTGGTAGGCCTGCTCGGCCGCAATGGCGTTGGCAAGTCAACAACACTCAAGACCATCATGGGTCTCGTGCAGCCGAGCCAGGGCAATGTGCGCCTTGAGGGCGAGGAGATCACCAGCATGCCGCCTCACAAGCTTGCGCGGCTTGGCATCGGCTATGTGCCCGAAGACCGCCGCATCTTTCGTTTCCTCACCGTGATGGAAAATCTGCGCACCGGCCTCGACCGCAATGGCGTGACGGAAGAAAAGAAGCGCATCCTGCTCGATAAGGTCTTTGCTTATTTCCCGGTGCTGGCGGAGCGTCGCAACCAGGCAGGAGGAACGTTATCGGGCGGCGAGCAGCAGATGCTCGCGATCGCCCGCGCCATGATGCTCCAACCCAAGATCATTCTGCTGGACGAGCCGACCGAAGGCCTGATGCCGCGCATGGTCTCGCAGATCAAGAACATCATCGATGCCTTGCACAAGGACGACGTCGCAATTCTTCTCGTCGAGCAAAACGTTCCGCTCACACTGGCGGCCAGCCAGCGCGTCTACATCATGGAGAAGGGACAGGTGCGCCACCATTGTGCCGCCTGCGATATCGACGTGAATGATCCGGTCATCAAACAGTATCTAGGGGTGTGAGCGATGGACGCCGTCGCGCAGTTTTTTCAGTCCATTCCCTTTGACGAGTTGGTCATTCAGACCATGAACGGCATCGTGACCGGGATGATTTTGGCTCTGGTTGCTTCGGGTCTGACATTGATTTTCGGCATCATGGACGTGGTGAATTTCGCGCACGGCGAACTGTTCATGCTCGGCGCCTATATCGGGGTGCTGGTGCTGGCAAGCACGGGCAGCTTCTGGCTGGCGCTCATCATTGCCAGCCTTGTGGTGGCGATCCTCGGCGCCGCGCTGCAGATTGTCACGCTGCGCCCGCTGCTCGGGCGCGATCCGCTCAACACCATTTTGGTCACGTTCGGAATTTCACTGGTGCTGCAGAACTACGCGCTTTGGCAGTTCGGCCCGTCATCGCGCAAAATCAGCGAACCCATTACGAGTCACTTCGTCCTGTTCTACCTCGAATATCCCTGGTACCGCGTCCTCATCGCGGCACTTTCGGCGCTGATCATCGGCGGCTTCTGGCTCTTCCTTAAATACGGAAAATACGGCGTGTGGATTCGCGCCACCACTCAGGACCGCATCATGGCCCAGGCCATGGGCATCCCGGTGCCCTGGGTGCATACCGGCGTATTTGCGATCGGCGCCGCGATGGCAGCCGCGAGCGGGGTGCTGTTCGGGCCACTGGTCGGCGTCAATCATACGATGGGTCTTGATTGGGTTCTCAAGGCCTTCATCGTCGTCGTGGTCGGCGGCATGGGCAATCTGCTTGGCTCGGTTGCGGCTGCGATCTTCATCAGCCTGCTTGAATCATATGCGTCGATCTGGGTGAGCCCGGCGCAGGCGGTGATCGTATCGTTTATCGTGCTCATCCTGACGCTGTTGTTCCGGCCGACCGGATTATTCGTGGCGACACCAAAATGACGACCGCGCCTCTCGACAAACCAATGCCGACGGTCGGACGCAGACTGAGCCACAGCGCCATCTACTGGATCGGATTTTTCGTGGTAATGGCGTTGTTGATCTTTGCACCACTGGTGCTGCCGGAATTCTGGCGCCGATTCCTGACGGAAGTGCTGATATGGGGCCTGTTGGCAATGTCGTCCGATCTCCTCATCGGCTACACCGGCATGATCTCGTTCGGCCACTCGGCCTTTTTCGGTCTTGGCATGTATGGCGCGGCGGCGGCACTGCTGCTGGTGAGCCCGCCTAATCTATGGATCGCAATCATTTTTGGGCTCGCCGGCGCAAGTGGCGCTGCACTCTTTGTCGCGTATTTTTCGACACGCTTGCGGGACATCTATTTCGCCATCACGACGCTGATTTTCAGCCAGATATTCTACGTCATTATCTTCACGTGGACGCCGGTCACCGGCGGGGAGAACGGTCTGATTTTCTCCCGGCCCCACTTCACGATCCCTTTCCTCTACGACGTGCGTTTCACGACATCGATAATCCACTGGTTCGTGCTCGCCGTGGTCGCGGGCTCCTACCTGGTTCTCCGGCGGATCACGCGTTCGCCGTTCGGCATGGTGCTGCAGTCGATCCGCGAAAACGAGGCGCGTACGCGCGCGATCGGCTATCCGGTCGAGCGTTACAAGATTGTGTCGGTCATGCTGTCAGGCCTTTTCGCGGGTTTGGCGGGCGTGCTCTATGCGATCCAGAACGAATTTGCCGCGCCCGACTTCGTGTATTTCCTGGTCTCAGGCGACACCGTCATCTTCAATGTCATGGGCGGTATCGGCACGCTGGTCGGACCAATAGTGGGCGCCGGCTTCTTCCAGCTGGCGCGCGAATTACTGTCGCGGCTTTTCGGGGATCAATTCCCCTATCTCATACCGCTCGGCGTGATCTTCATCGTCATGATCATTTTCCTGCCGCAGGGGTTGCTCGGTTTCGCGCGGCGTTGGCTCAATCGTTAGTGGGGAGCAGACCGTGGCGGTCCGCAGGCTCGGCATTATCATGTATGGCGTCACCGGGCGCATGGGGCTCAATCAGCACCTAGCGCGTTCGATCGTGGCCATCCGGGAGCAGGGCGGCGTCGCACTGCCCAATGGCGATCGTGTGATGCCCGACCCGATCCTGGTTGGCCGCAATGCCGAAAAGGTGGGCGCATTGGCGCGGCAGTACGGAATTGAGCGATCGACGACCGATCTCGGAGCCGCTCTCGCTGATCCAGGCGACACGGTTTTCTTCGATGCCGCCACGACCCAGATGCGCGCCGATCTGCTGTTGCGCGCGATCGACGCCGGCAAGCACATCTATTGCGAAAAGCCGGTCGCTGACAGTCTCGACAAGGCGATTGCGGTTGCACGGCTGGCGAAGGCGAAGAAAGTCAAAAACGGGGTGGTCCAGGACAAGCTGTTCCTGCCCGGCCTGCGGAAGATCAAGGCGCTGCGCGACGCCGGCTTCTTCGGACGGATGTTCGCGGTGCGGGGCGAGTTCGGCTACTGGGTGTACGAGGGCGACTGGGGTCCGCCTGCGCAGCGGCCGAGCTGGAATTACAAGAAAGCAGAGGGCGGCGGCATCATTCTCGACATGCTGTGCCACTGGCGCTACGTGTTCGACAATTTGTTCGGCAAGGTGAAGGCGGTGAGTTGCCTGGGCGCCAACAACATCCCGAAGCGGGTGGACGAAAATGGTAATGCCTATGACGCCGACACGGATGACGCGGCCTACGCCACCTTCCAACTCGACACCGGCGTGATCGCGCACATGAATTCGTCCTGGTGCGTGCGCGTGCGCCGTGACGACCTCGTCACCTTCCAAGTCGATGGTACGCACGGATCGGCAGTGGCAGGTCTGACCAAATGCTTTACACAGTCGCGCGAGAAAACGCCGCGACCGGTTTGGAATCCGGACGTGCCGCAGACAATGAATTTCTTCGCGCAATGGGACGAAGTGCCGGACACAATCGCCTACGAGAACGGCTTCAAGATCCAATGGGAAGATTTCATTCGTCACGTCACGGCCGACACGCCGTGGCATCACGGCCTCATCGAGGGCGTCAAGGGCGTGCAGCTTGCGGAGCTCGGGATGCAAAGCTGGAAGGAACGGCGTTGGCTTGACGTGCCGACGCTGGAAATCTAGGCGCGGTGCGAAGGCATCAGGCCGCTGAGACGGTGCGCGTCCGTGTCCAGCATCTCCCCGGCCGAACAGGACGCTAGTCGCACCGCACCGTCATTCCGCCATCCACCACGATTTCAGTGCCGGTGATGAAGCGGGCCTCGTCGGAGGCAAGAAACAACGCGGCATTGGCCGTGTCGCGCCCATCGCCCATGAACCCGATCGGGATGCGCTTTAGGCGCGATGCCAGCAGCGATTCGACGTCCCCGCCCGACCGTTGCTTGGCCAGCCGTGCTTCCACCATCGGCGTGTGCAGTTGTCCGGGGACGACGGTGTTTACGCGAATGCCTTTGCCTGCATATTGCACCGCTACGACGCGGGTCAGCTGGATAACACCGGCCTTGGTCGCGGCGTAGCCGACCTGTGCCGAACCGGTCCAACGCAGGCCTGACGTGGACGCAATGTTCACGATCGCGCCACTTTTCTGTTTATCCATTACCGGCAAAACGTGCTTCAAAGTCAGGAAAACACTTTTAAGATTTGAATCGACCTGTGAATCCCATCCTTCCTCGCTTAATTCCACCGGCCCGCCGGGCGCGGAGCCACCGACATTGTTGATCAGAATGTCGACGCGACCGAATCGATCGATGCAGGTCTTCACCATGACCTCGACCGAGGCCGCGCCCGTGACATCGCATTGATGGGTGACGATCTCGCCGCCCACGACATTTACGCGGTCGACGGTCTCCCTCATGCTTTCGAGGTCTCGATCGACGGCAAATATTCTAGCGCCTTCCTCGGCAAAGCGGGTCGCGATGGCCCGCCCGTTTCCCCAGCCAGGCCCGACACAACCCGCGCCGGTGACAATCGCGATGCGGCCATGCAGACGTCCGGCCATGCTTGTTTCCTACGTCAATTTACGCGCCGGTGCGAAACGATAGAGGCGCTGCGGATTGTCGACCAATAAAGCCTGCCGCGCGGCGTCGCCGGATGCAATCTCGTCCAGGATATCGACAAGCGCACCGTCATCGGGCACCGGTCCCTGATGGTTGGGGTGAGGCCAGTCTGTGCCCCACACGCAGCGGTCGCCGAACTCGGCCACCAGCTTTCGAGCGAATGGCACCGCGTCCGGATAGGGCGGTCCTTGGCGGCTGACACGATCGATTCCGCTGACTTTTTCCCACAAATTCTTGTCTTCGAGCAATGCGAGCAGTGCCCGAAATGCCGGTTGATCGACGCCGACGGAGGCGTCAACACGGCCCATGTGATCGATCACCACAGGTACCGGCGAGCGCCGAAGCGCAGGCGCCAGTTCGGAAATGAGGGACGCTTCCATGTGCATTTGCAGATGCCACCCGAGCGGGGCGAGTCGCTTGCCGAATGCGATGACTTCGTTCACTCGCGGACCTTTTTCTAGATGTTCCATGTAGTGAAAGCGCGCGCCGCAGACTCCGGCAACATCGAGCCGCTTGAGCTCCGTATCGGAGATAGACAGCGGAACCAGCGCAACGCCTTTGTAGGAACCGCCGGTCGCTGCAATCGCATCGATCGTCACGGAATTGTGGGTTCCATGGCATGCGGGCTGTACGATCACGCAATGCTGAATGCCAAGATGCTCGTGCAGTTTGAACAACAACTCCTTGGGGGCATCGGCGGGCGTGTAGCGACGCTCTTGCGCGAACGGATACCGTGCACGCGGCCCGAATATGTGAACATGCGCGTCGCAAGCGCCAGCCGGTAGCCTTCGTTTCGGCTTGCCCGGCGATGCCACCCAATATGGCGCGTCGGCAGGAGTATCGGCAGTATGTGCCATTACACAGCGGGGTCGCGAGTGCGCTCGAAAGCCGGCTCATGCGCCGAAAATTGTTTCAACCATTCGACCAGGCGCGGATAGGCCGGCCGCCAGTCGATCTGCTTGCGCCAGTCGAGATAGCCTAGTGCGCACGACAGGCCGATCGCAACAATGTCGCTTTTTTTTGGGTCAGGCGGCGCCCGCTCGAAAGCATCCAGCCCGCGAGTAATCTTTCCGCGTTGATGCGCAAGCCAACGCGGCGAATGCGTTGCGGCGTCAGGCCGAAAGCGGCCTTCGTAGACCACCAGGATCGAAGCATCCATGATGCCGTCCGCGAGCCGCGATAGTGTGAGGGCCTCGTATCGATCAGAGCCCCGCAACGGCAAAAGCCTGTCGGTGCCGGCAACATCCTGCAGATATTCGACAATGATGCCGCTGTCATAAATTGTGCTGCCGCCGGGCGATACCAAACATGGCATTTTTCCAAGCGGGTTTTGCGTGCGCAGCGTGTCGGTTTCGTCGAGTGGATCCGCCGGCACGAGATTGACGCGGTCGTTCAGGCCAAGAATGTCGATGGCCATCCGGACCTTGCGCCCGAACGGCGACGTCACCGTGGAACGAAGCACGAAATTTTCGGTGCTAGACATCGGGCAACCGCTACCGCTTACTTTTCAGTGTGGACGCCGGCGTCCTTGATGACTTTCGCCCATTTCTTTGTCTCGCTGTCGATGAAGGCGCCAAACCGGTCGGGGGAATCGCCGATGAGAATGGCTCCTTGACTCGACAGCTTGTCGACGACGGTGCGGTCCTTCATTGCTTCGACGGCGGCCTTGTTTAGGGCGGCAACAACCTGCGGCGGAGTTTTTGCCGGAGCGACCATGCCGTACCAGTTCTCGGTCAGCAGATTGGGCATGCCCGCCTCCGCGGTGGTCGGGACGTCGGGCGCGCTCGGCACGCGTTGGGGCGCACCAACTGCGATCGGCTTCAACTTGCCGGCCCTGATCTGCGGCAGCAGCACCGGCAAATCGAGGAAAACCATCTGCACCTGCTGCGCGAGCAGGTCGTTCACGGCGGGTGCCGCGCCGCGATAGGGCACATGGACAATGTTGATGTTTGCAGTGAGCTTGAACAATTCGCCCGCGAGATGCGGCAGACTGCCGGGGCCCGACGATGCAAAGTTGAGTTTTCCCGGCTGTGACTTCGCGAGTGCGACCAGTTCTTTCATGTCCTTGGCGGGAACGCTCGTGGCTACCACCAGCATCTCCGGCACCTTGGCGACCAGGGTGATCGGCTGCAGGTCCTTAAGCGTATCGTAGGCGACCTTTTCCATGCTCGGACTGATCGCAAGGGCGCCCGCACTCACAATACCGATGGTGTAGCCGTCCGGCTGGGACTTCGCCACGACATCGGTGCCAATCACGCCGCCTTGGCCCGAACGGTTATCGATGATGATCGTCTGCTTCAGGATTTCCGACATACGCTGGCCGACGACGCGCGCGATGATGTCGTTCGGGCCTCCCGGCGGAAACGGCACGATGAGCCTAATCGTCTTGTTGGGAAAGTCCTGTGCCAGGCAAAGGCCGGGGCAAAGCAATGCCAGTATGATCAGAAACGGTCTCAACGCCTTCACGGCAACCCTCCCTAAATGACGGCGCGTTCGCGCGCTCGCAGCAAGCCGTGGGCTCGCATTGCCCGCAAGCATACGTCATCGGGATATCGCGACGCCAGCGGGCTTTGGTGGCCGCCGTATAAATTCCATCGTATTAGGGTGGGGCAAGAAGCATGGGGATCACGCGATGGATATCGATTTGCCAGACGTCCTGGCCGAGGTGAGGGCAGCTTTCGATCGCTACGAAAAGGCGCTGGTCACGAACGACGTCGCGACACTGGACGAGCTGTTTCGCGACGATCCGCGTACCGTTCGCTATGGCACAACTGAAATTCTTTACGGCCATGCCGAAATCAAATCATTCCGTGCCGCGCGATCGCCGGTTGCGCTCGGCCGTAAATTGTCGCGTACCGTCATCACCAGTTTCGGGCGCGATTTTGCCGTTGCGTCGACCCTTTACGAGCGTCCGTCCGCGCCGGGCAAGACCGGCCGGCAAACCCAGACTTGGGTCAGGTTTCCGGAGGGCTGGCGCGTCGTCGTCGGCCACGTGAGCCTGATGGAGAAAGCGGCCGGTTAAAGCGCCGCCACGGCCTGCACTTCGACCAGCAACGGTTCCTGCACCAGCCGGTCAATCATCAAAAGCGTATTGGGCGGGTAGGCGCCGTTTGAAAACATTTTCGGAAATTCGCGCAGCCGGTATTTCATGAATTTTGGAATATCCTGGGAGTGCACCAGATAGGTCGTAAATTGCACGACGTTGCCCCAGCCGGCTCCGACGGATTTCAACGCGGATTCGACATTGGCAAAGGCCTGAACGCATTGCGCATCGAAATCATCGACACCGACGACCTTGCCGTCGCGATCAACGCCGACTTGCCCCGCAATGAATACGAACTCCGACGCCTTCACGCGCGTGAGATGCGAATACTGGCCCAGCGGCTTGCCGAGCGCGTCGGGATTGAGAATCTTGATGTCAGCCATCTTTGACCCCTTTTCCTGACGCGTTCGCGCAAAACTGCTGGCGCGCGCTATTCCACCTGCACGCCACTTGCTTTGATCGGCGCCTGCCATTTCTTGATTTCGTCCGCGACGAACTTGCCAAGATATGCGGAGCTCTGCCGATCGGGTCCGACCAGCGTCGCGCCGAGGCCTTGCAACCGGTCTCGCACCGCCGGAGTATTCATTGCGCCGACCGCGGCATCGTGAAGCTTCTTCACCACGTCAGCGGGGGCATTTTTCGGTAGGAAGATCGCATTCCAGGTGTAGGCCTGGACGTCGAGTCCTTGTTCGCGGGTCGTCGGCAGATTCGGAAGCACAGGCGAGCGTTCGTTCGTCATGATTGCTAGCGCCTTGACGTTGCCTCCGTCGATTTGCGGTTTGGCCGTCGAGACAATTTCGCACAGGAAATCAATGCGGCCTCCGACAAGGTCCTGCATCGCCGGTCCGGTGCCCTTGTAAGGAACGTGGGTGATAGTCGTACCCATTGCGGAGTTGAGGACAACGCATCCCAGGTGTGTCGCGGATCCGGCGCCCGCGGAGCCAAATTGCATTTTGCTCTGGTTGGCCTTCGCGTAAGCGACAAATTCCTTGAGGTTGTTGACAGGCAGGTCCTTGCGCGCCAGCAGCGCAATGGGAACTTCGGCAATCAGCACCACCGGCGTGAAGTCGGTGATCGCGTTGTATAGCGGTCGCTTGTAGAGCGTCTGTCCCTGTGCGTGTGTGCCAACGGTACCGAGAACCATCGTGTAACCGTCAGGATTGGCATCGGCGACGCGCTTGGAGCCAGTCATGCCCCCGGCGCCGCCGACGTTCTCGATGATAACCGTTTGGCCCAGTATTTCTCCCATTCGCTGACCGATCACGCGCCCGAGGACATCGGTCGGGCCGCCGGCTGCGAAGGGGATGACCATCGTGACCGGCCGGGTTGGGAAATTCTCGGCGCCGGCCTGTCCGACCATCGTCAACGCGGCGATTGCCGCCGCAAGAATTGCTTTTTTCATTGCTGCTTACTCCACCTAAGATCCGGAGCCTTGCCTTGTCGGTACGCACCGGTCAAGCGGGGGTTGACCCGCTTGGCTAACCGATCTCGACGACCTCTTCGGGGAACTGATGCAGCCGGTCGCCCGGCCCATTCCCGCCGATGAGGTAGTTATCGCACAGCCAATTGAGATAGCCGGCGTGCAAATAGGTCGGATGCACGACTATGTTCATGTCTTTCTCGATCGTCATGGGCTCATCGTGACGGATCAAGGGACGCTCGACGAGGTCGTAACCCTGGCCGTGGCAATACAGGCGCGCCTCGGGCGGACGGCGATTTTTACGCATGAAGTCGTTAAACGCGTCCCAGATTTCCTTGCAGGGAGTGCCCGGCTTGAGCAAATCGAGGGTGAACTTTCGCGAGGCCTTGCAGAACTCCAGTTCATCCTTCATCGCCTGCGGAACCTTGGCGCCGACGACGCACGAACGTCCGAGCTCCGTATACATCCCGCCGGGCCCATTATCCTCGACGAGCAAAGCAATCTGGTCGCCCTTCTGGATGACGCGGTTTTGCACATGGCGATTGCCGAATTTCGACGGCGTGCCGAGCGGCATCGAGGCGCAGAGATAAATGCCGTTCTCGCTGCCATGGCACTGACTGTAGTATTGCGCAACCGCGGCCACTTCGGTGTCGCGCATGCCCGGCTTCACCGCCGCAAAGGCCGCGCGCATGGCGCCGTCCTGCATCAGCGCCGCGCGCTTGACGAGCTCCATCTCCTCGGCGCTCTTGATCACCTTGATGCAGTCGACCATGTTCGAAGCATCGACGTAGCGAGCATTGGGATACGCCCGCTTGATGTAGTCGAGCATCGCAAACGACATCTGATAGGTACCGACATAGCCGATGGTGCCCTTGGCGAAAGGCTTGAGCGCCTTGGCGACGAGCTCGGGGTCGTAGTCCTTCGTGTAGTGCGCCGAGGCGTAGCTGGGCGTGGTGAGGATCTCCTTCACACCGCGCCATTGCGACAGGCGTGCCTTCAGATCGAAAGATGTATCGCCCGGGTCTCGCCGGGTGACGGACTCGCCGGTCGTGTCGGCCTGGGCGGTGGGCTCGCTGCCGCCGAACGGGCCTTGGCAAACCACGGTCATCTCATCACTGCGCGGAAATACGACCGTATTGGGATAGCCATTGGTCGCCGGCATGTCGGTGAAATAACGCACATAGCCGCCCATATGGTCGTTGTTGTTCTGAATGAGCAGGACGTCGATCTTTTCCCTTTCCATTGCTGCGCGGACCGCGCGCCAGCGACGATTGAGCTCGCCATCGGAGATCGGCGTATTCAGCCGTTCAGACAAGGCCATGGATCAGTCCTTCCAGGATGCGGGCTTGCGCACGATGTTGGTCATGGATTTCAGGTCGCCACCGAGGAATTTACCCATGTTGTCGGCGATGGTCGGCATCGCGCGGTCTTCGTACCCTTGCGAATAGCCTCCCAGATGCGAGAAGATCGTCACGTTTTTCGTTTTCCACAAAGGATTGTTGGACGGCAAGGGCTCCTGCGAAAAAACGTCCAGCCCAGCGCCGGCGATTTTTCTGGATTCGAGCGCGGCTATCAACGCCGGCTCATCGACGACTCCGCCGCGCGCAACATTCACCAGATAGGCGGACGATTTCATACCCGCAAATATTTTCTCGCCCACGATGCCACGCGTTTCGGGCGTCAACGGTGTCAGCACGACGAGAAAGTCGAGCTCGCCCGCGACTTTGGCAAGGTCATTGCGATCGACCATGCGGTCGAAGGCCTTCGTATCGCGCGGGCTGCCGCTGATGCCGATGACGGTCATGCCGAATGCCTTGCAGATCGGCGCCAGATATTCGGCAATCAGCCCAACGCCAAGAATGCCGACCGTCTTGCCTGCAAGGAGCGCGGAAGGCCAGCGGTCCCACTTGCATTCGTGCTGCGCGCGCACCGAGCGTGGCATGTCGCGTGCCAGCGACAGCATGAAGGCGATCGTCGCTTCCGAAACCGGCGCACCGTGAATGCCTCGGATATTGGTGACGAGAACTTCTTCACCGAGCGAAGGCAGGTCCACAATATTGTCGACTCCGGTACCCAGCGCCTGGATCCATTTCAATTTTGGCGCATCGCGCACCACATGGTCCGCCATGGGCGGTGAAAAACACAACAGGATATCAGTATCGGCGATATAGGGTCCGACGTCGTTGTGATGTCCGACCACGTTGACGGTCAGGCGGGGAAAACGGTCCAGCAGCATGGCCTTGTAGCGGGCCCGCATGGCTTCCTGGACTTCGGTCAGGATCAGGACATTTGACATTGTGCTGCAGATATAGCGTGGGTTCCGGAAAACGGGGAATTGGCGTTTCAAGCGGCGCGCGACGAACCTAATACGGCTAAAACACGGTGTGGCAAATATCCGCCCCGGGGTGACCCGCATTGCGGGTCTGGGCTACACTCACGCGACGGGGAAAGGGGTGTCTCCGATGCCGATCGATCTCGCTCAAGTGGACTGGCTCTATACCGTACTGCTCGCGGTGTTTGTTTTCGCCGCAACTTTTGTCGGCAACCTGCTGTCGTTCAACCGCCGCGGGACGGCTGCTGTGCTCTCGGCAGTGCTGTTTTCGGCGCTGTTCGTGTTCTGGACCTATTATCCGCATCGCGTGCCGTTCCTGCCGAGGACGCTTACCAATCCGCAGGCAGCGACGACGACACAGGTCCCGGCAGCGCCCGCGCCCGTTGTGCCCGCAGCGCCGCAAAAGCCGCGCAACCCCGTGACCGACATAACGCCACCACGAAATCCGGCCACGGATGTGACGCCTCCGGCGACGCCAGCCGCTCCGCCTGCGGCACCTGCGCGCTAGGCTTGCATAGGACCATGTGAATGATGTTTTCTCCAAATATCTGAAGGTGAAGGCGATAGAGTTGCATGAAGAAAGTTTATCCCGATCCGAAGGCCGCGCTGGCCGGCCTGCTCAAGGACGGCATGTTGATCTGCTGCGGAGGTTTTGGCCTCTGTGGCATCCCTGAAACGCTGATCAAGGCAATTCGGGACAGCGGCGTGAAAAACCTTACCGTTGTGTCCAACAATGCGGGGGTCGACGGCGCCGGTCTCGGGCTGCTGCTCGAGACGCGGCAGGTGAAAAAAATGATTTCGTCCTACGTTGGCGAAAACAAATTATTTGCCCAGCAATATCTTGCCGGCGAACTTGAGATCGAATTTAACCCGCAAGGCACGCTAGCGGAGCGCATACGCGCCGGCGGCGCAGGAATTCCGGCTTTCTTCACGCGCACCGGGGCCGGCACCGATATTGCCAAAGGCAAAGAAGAGCGCGAGTTCGACGGCAGCCGCTACATCATGGAGCGTGGTATCGTTGCCGATCTTTCGATCGTGCATGCATGGATGGGCGACACCGAGGGAAACCTCGTCTATCGGAAGACCGCGCGAAATTTCAACCCGATGATGGCAACGGCGGGTAAAGTGACCGTCGCCGAGGTCGAACATCTCGTGCAGCCGGGCGATTTCAATCCTGATCACATCATCACGCCGGGGGTCTACGTCAAACGCATTGTGCATGTGCCGAATGCGGTCAAGCATATCGAGCAGCGAACCGTGCGCAAGCGGGAGGCTGCTGCGGCAACCGGAGAGGAAGTCTAGAAATGCCCTGGACCCGTGAACAGATGGCCGAACGCGCGGCCAAGGAGCTGCGCGACGGCTATTATGTCAATCTCGGCATCGGAATCCCGACGCTGGTATCGAACTACATCCCCGATGGTATGACCGTCCAGCTGCAAAGCGAAAACGGAATGCTCGGATTCGGGCCGGTCCCTTACGAAGGCGACGAGGACCCCGATCTCATCAATGCGGGAAAGCAAACCGTCACGGAACTGCCCACGACCAGTTTCTTCTCGTCGGCGGACTCATTTGCGATGATCCGCGGCGGCCATATCGATCTGTCCATCCTCGGGGCCATGCAGGTAGCGGAGAACGGCGATCTCGCAAACTGGATGATTCCGGGCAAAATGGTGAAAGGCATGGGCGGCGCCATGGACCTTGTCGCCGGAGTGAAGAAAGTCGTGGTGGTCATGGAGCACACGGCCAAGGACGAACCGAAGCTGCTGCACAAGTGCAAGCTGCCGCTCACGGGCGCGGGTGTCGTCGACATGGTGATTACCGATCTCGGCGTCTTCGCCATCGACAAGAAAGCGGGCGGCATGACACTAACCGAACTCGCCCCCGGTGTGACGGTCGACGAAATCAAGAAAAAGACGGAAGCGACCTTCAAGGTCGATACGAAGATCAAGCACTAAAACACTGCCATTGGCTGGAACGAAATCACGCCGCCGGTTTTGACCGGCATGGCCCGTAAACCGGATTTCGACGACGAGTTGGAGCGTTTGCAACGCCACCTGCCGGCCTGGGCACGCAGCATGATCCAGGTTGCCAAGCGGCGGGACGCATGGTGGGTACGGCTTCCGCTGGCAATTGCCCTGATGGTTGGCGGCGTTTTCGGATTTTTGCCTATCCTCGGATTCTGGATGCTGCCGCTTGGCCTTGCGTTTCTTGCCTTCGATTTGCAGTTTCTGCGCGGCCCGCTGGCGCGCGTTCTGGCATTCGTCAATGAAAAGCTCCAGCGCAGGCAGGCTGAGCTGCCGCGATCGGCAGTGGCGTCATTTGATTTTCCATCCAGAGCAGGTACAGGATCGCGCGAAAGGGGATAAGGGGGAAACATGCTCTCCGATGCCGACCGCAGGAAAGCCGCCGATATTCTCGTGGCGGCGCAGAAGGAGCGCAAACAGGCGACGCAGCTCCACGTCACGTTTCCGGATATCACGATCGAGGATTCTTACGCCATCTCAACCGAGGTGGCACAGCGCAAGATCAAGTCGGGTGCCAGGTTGATCGGTCACAAGGTGGGCCTGACCTCCAAGGCGATGCAGCGATCCTCGATGATCGACGAACCGGACTACGGCTACATTCTGGACGACCAACTGATTGCCGATGGCGCCAAGGTAAAACATGCGGACTACTGCAAACCGCGCGTCGAGGTCGAGCTTGCTTTTGTCATGGGCAAGCGGCTGCAGGGGCCTGGAGTCGGATTAACTGATGTTCTGGAAGCGACCAGATATGTAGTGCCGGCGATCGAAATTGTGGATGCGCGTATCCAGGACCCGCGCAAGATCGTTGATACGGTCGCCGACAACGGGGCGGCCGCCGGCATCGCTATGGGCGGCCGGCCGGTTGGTCCGATGGACGTCGATTTGCGATGGGTCGGGGGCATCATGTATCGCAATTCCGAAATCGAGGAGACGGGCCTGGCTGCCGGAGTGCTCGGTCATCCGGCACTCGGCGTTGCCTGGCTCGCCAACAAGATTGGCCCGCATGGGCACGCGCTTGAACCGGGACACATCGTACTCGCCGGCTCGTTCACGCGTGTCGTCTTCGCGCAGAAGGGCGACACGCTACATGCCGATTTCGGACCGCTCGGCGGTATCGCGATCCAATTTGTGTGAGACACATCATGCCGGAAATGCAACGCAACCACTTCAAGCACGCACTCGCTCAGGGCAAACTCCAGATCGGCCTGTGGTCGAGTCTGTGCAGCAACATTGCAGCCGAAATCATTTCGGACAGCGGGTTCGACTGGATCCTGCTCGACACCGAGCATTCGCCGAACGAAATCCCCGATCTGGTCACGCAATTGCAAGCGGTGCAGCGCGGCACCGCGACGCCGATCATTCGGCCGGCCTGGAACGACGCAGTGCTTGCCAAGCGGGCGCTCGATATCGGCGCGCAGACTTTGCTCTTCCCTTATGTGCAGAATGTCGAGGAGGCGAAGCGAGCGGTTGGGTCGACCCGTTATCCGCCACAAGGCGTCCGAGGTGTATCGGTTGCGGCCCGCGCCAGCCGGTACGGTCGCGTGCCGGGCTATCTTGGCAAGGCGAACGACGAGATTTGCGTCCTGGTGCAGGTCGAAACGCGCTCTGCGCTTGATCAGCTCGAAGCCATCGCAAAGGTCGAGGGCGTCGACGGCGTGTTCATCGGCCCGTCAGACCTCGCCGCCTCGCTGGGCCACCTCGGCAATCCGCAACATGCGGAGGTTCAAAGCGCGATGCAGAACGCCGTGACGCGTCTCAAGGCGCTCGGCAAGCCGGCAGGTATTCTTACCGGCAACGAGGAAGAGGCGCGCCGTTACATCGACTGGGGTTATCTATTTGTCGCGGTTGGCGCCGATGTCGGACTGCTCGCCCGAAATGCCGACCATTTGGCAAAGAAATTCAAGGGCGGCTGACGCGGGTCGATCCGAACACATCCAATATAATCAATTACTTAGCGATCAAGGCGTGTCTTTAGTAGGCCTTGCCGCGGGCGGCGAAAACCTGCCAAGAATGCAGGCAGAGGGGCCGCCGCGTATGAGTGAAGAGATGATCCTCGAGACCGAGGATCTGACCAAGGACTTTGCCGGCTTCGTTGCCGTTAACGGCGTGAGCCTGCGCGTCAAGCGCGGGAGCATCCATGCCTTGATCGGGCCGAACGGTGCCGGCAAGACGACCTGCTTCAATCTGCTCACCAAATTCCTGAGTCCGACGCGCGGCCGCATCCTGTTCAAGGGCGACGACATCACGGCGATGGAACCGGCTGACGTTGCGCGTCTCGGACTAGTTCGATCGTTCCAGATCTCCGCCGTATTCCCGCACATGAGCGTGCTGGAGAACGTGCGCATTGCACTGCAGCGCGCCCGTGGCGGTTCGTTCGATTTTTGGCGCTCGACGTCGGCGCTCGACGATCTCAATGAACGTGCGATGGCGTTGATTGCCGACGTCGGCCTCTCCTCCGTCGCCGACTGGCTAGCGGTTGAGTTACCATATGGGCGCAAACGCGCGCTCGAGATTGCAACGACTTTGGCGCTCGATCCGGAAATGCTTCTGCTCGATGAACCAACCGCTGGAATGGGTCACGAGGACATCGAACGCGTTGCGTATTTGATCAAGCGCGTGGCGGCCGATCGTACCGTGCTGATGGTCGAGCATAACCTGTCGGTTGTTGCCGATCTGTCGGACCACATCACGGTACTCACGCGCGGCCGCGTGCTGGCGGAAGGTGACTACGAAACAGTGTCCGCAAACGCCGAAGTGCGCGAGGCATATATGGGGGTGGGTCATGCTTGATACCCGCGCTCCGCTGCTTGCGATCAAGGAACTGCAGGCTTGGTACGGTGAGTCGCATATCCTTCATGGCGTGACTTTTGACGTCAACGAGGGGGAAGTTGTCACGCTGCTTGGGCGCAACGGTGCAGGTAAAACCACGACACTCAAGTCGATCATGGGCATCGTCGGCCACCGTATCGGTTCGGTGCGGTTTGATGGCGAGGAATTGATTGCGAAGAATTCCGATCAGATAGCGCGTGCGGGCATTGCATTTTGTCCCGAAGAGCGCGGTGTCTTTTCAAGTCTTACAGTCGAGGAAAATCTATTGTTGCCGCCCGTCGTCAAATCCGGCGGTCTTGGGCTCGACCGTATTTTCGAACTCTTTCCAAACCTCAAGGAGCGCCTCGGCTCGAGCCAGGGAACAAAACTATCGGGCGGGGAACAGCAAATGCTGGCGATCGGCCGAATCTTGCGCACCGGGGCGCGATTGTTGCTGCTCGACGAGCCGACCGAAGGGCTCGCACCCGTCATTATCCAGCACATCGGCAAGACGATCCGCGCGCTTAAGGAACAGGGCTTTACCATTCTGCTGGTGGAGCAGAATTTCCGTTTCGCTTCGACCGTTGCCGATCGCTATTACGTCATGGAACATGGGCGTATTATCGATCGGTTCGCGAATTCCGAATTGGACGAAAACGTCGATAAATTGCACGATTATCTGGGCGTTTAACAACAGAAGCCGTCAGGGTAGGAAGCAGGGAGGATACGTCAATGAAGAGAATGATGAGTTTGACAGCCCTTGCCGTCGTTTTGGCTTGCGGTACCGCCAGTGCGCAGCAGATCAATGTGAAGATCGGTGTGCTCACCGACATGTCGAGCCTCTACGCCGATGCGACCGGCATCGGATCCGTCATTGCCGCCAAGATGGCGGCGGCCGACTTCATGAAGGATCACCCAAATGTCAAAGTTGAGGTCGTAAGCGGCGATCACCAGAACAAGCCGGATGTCGGCTCCCAGATCGCCAATCAGTGGTACGATGTCGACCACGTCGACATGATTGCAGACGTGCCGAATTCGGGCGTGGCGCTCGCCATCAGCCAGATCGCAAGCCAGAAGAACAAGGTTTTTGTCGCGTCCGGTCCCGCAAGCTCCGATCTCACCGGTCCGAAGTGCAATGCCAACATGGTGCATTGGACTTACGACACCTGGATGCTGGCGAACGGAACCGGCAAGGCGGTCGTGAAAACGGGCGGTGATACCTGGTTCTTTCTCACTTCCGACTATGCCTTCGGGCACGCGCTCGAGCGCGATACCGAGGCGGTCGTTTTAAAGAACGGCGGCAAGGTGCTCGGTAAAGTTCGGCACCCGCTGAATACCAACGACTTCTCCTCATTCCTGCTGCAGGCGCAGGCATCAAAAGCGAAAGTCATTGGCCTTGCCAATGCGGGCGGCGACACCATCAACTCGATCAAGCAGGGTGCCGAATTCGGCATCGTCAAAGGTGGGCAGAAGTTCGCCGGGCTTCTTGTGTTTGCGACCGACGTAGCGGCGCTGGGACTTCAGACGGCGCAAGGTCTGGTGCTCACCGAGACCTTCTACTGGGACATGAATGATGCCACGCGCGCCTGGACAAAGCGTTGGAACGCCGAACGCAAAGACTCCAGCAAATACCCGGCCATGAATCAGGCCGGCGTCTACGCGGGCACGCTGCACTACCTTAAGGCGCGCCTCGCCCTCGGCGGCAATCCTGACGGCAAGAGCGTTGTTGCAAAGATGAAGGAGATGCCCACGGACGATCCGCTATTCGGCAAAGGCACGATTCGCGCCGATGGCCGCAAACTCCATCCGGCTTACCTGTTCGAGGTTAAATCACCGGCTGAATCGAAATATCCGGGAGACTTCTACAAGCTCCGCGCAACAATCCCGGCCAATGAAGCTTTCCGGCCGCTCAAGGAGGGCAACTGCCCGTTGGTCAGCGGTTGAGAATGTAACAAACAACGGATCCAACAACGAGGAGAGCGCATGAAGAAATCGATAGGCTTGGCGGCACTGGCCGCGGTTCTTGCTTGTGGAGGAGCCAATGCCCAACAGGTGAACGTCAAGATCGGCGTGCTCAGCGACATGTCGAGCCTGTATGCCGATATTGGCGGACCGGGCTCGGTCGCCGCCGCCAAGATGGCGATCGCCGACTTCACCAAGGATCATCCCAACGTGAAAGTTGAGATGATCAGCGGCGATCATCAGAACAAGCCGGATATCGGCACGCAGATCGCCAACCAGTGGTTCGACACTGACAAAGTTGACATGATCATCGATGTGCCGAATTCGGGCGTCGCACTGGCTGTCAGTCAGGTAGCGGCACAGAAAAACAAGATCTTCATCGTCTCCGGCGCGGCCGCTTCGACGCTGACCGGCGAGAAATGCAACGCCAATACCGTACACTGGACATATGATACGTGGATGCTCGCCAACGGGACCGGCAAAGCAATGGTGAAAACCGGCGGCGACACCTGGTTCTTCCTCACTGCCGACTACGCTTTCGGTCATGCGCTTGAGGCTGACACGGCCGCTGTCGTTGAAAAGAACGGCGGCAAGGTGCTGGGCAAAGTGCGGCATCCGCTCAACACCAACGATTTCTCGTCGTTTCTGCTGCAGGCACAGGCATCGAAGGCGAAAGTCATTGGTCTTGCCAACGCGGGGGGCGATACCATCAACTCGATCAAGCAGGCGGCGGAATTCGGCATCGTCAAGGGAGGGCAGAGCCTCGCAGGTTTGCTGGTCTTCGCCAGCGACGTTGCGGCACTCGGTTTGCCGACCGCGCAGGGCCTGGTGTTGACGGAGACCTGGTACTGGGATGCGAATGAAGCCAACCGCGCCTGGACCAAGCGCTGGCATGCGGCGGGTGCCGCGGCTACAAAATTTCCGACCATGATTCATGCCGGCGTATATTCCGGCATTACCCATTATCTGAAAGCTCGTCTGGCCATGGGTCCTGGCGAGCATGACGGCAAGTCGGTTGTGGCCAAGATGAAGTCGATGCCGACGGATGACCCGCTGTTCGGCAAAGGTGAAATCCGCGCCGACGGCCGTGTTATTCATCCTGCCTATCTGTTTGAAGTGAAGAAGCCGTCGGAATCGAAATATCCCGGCGACTTCTACAAGCTCCGCGCCACCATTCCGGCCAACGAAGCCTTCCGCCCGCTGAACGAAGGCAAGTGCCCGCTGGTGAGCGGCTGATCTGGCGATAAAAAGCGAGGGGCGGGCGGCATGTCTGCCCCTCGACTTCTCGGGGACCCATGATCGAGATCTTCGGCATCCCTTCGCAGGCGCTGTTTGGGCAGCTGTTGATCGGTCTGATCAACGGTTCGTTCTATGCGTTGCTCAGCCTCGGGCTGGCCGTGATCTTCGGTATGCTCAATATCATCAACTTCAGCCACGGCGCCCAATACATGATGGGCGCTTTCGCGGCCTATCTCATTCTCCAATATTCCGGACTCGGTTATTGGCCGGCCCTGGTCATTGCCCCCGTTCTTGTTGGCATCACCGGCATCATCATCGAGCGGTTTTTCCTGCAGTGGCTGTACAAGCTCGACCACCTGTACGGTTTGCTGCTCACATTCGGTCTGGCCCTGATCATTGAAGGTGTGGCGCGGAACTACTTCGGCTCTGCCGGCCTGCCGTATACCGTCCCGGAATCGCTGCAGGGCGGCCACAATCTCGGCTTCATGTTCCTGCCGAATTACAGGGCCTGGGTAATCGTTGCATCCCTCACGATCTGCATCGGCACCTGGTTTGTGATCGAGCGCACGCGGCTCGGCGCCTATTTGCGGGCGGCAACCGAAAACCCGACGCTGGTGCGCGCTTTCGGCATCAATGTGCCGCGCATGATTACGCTGACGTACGGGTTTGGTGTTGCGCTGGCCGCATTCGCCGGCGTGATGGCGGCACCAATCTACAACGTGTCACCGCAGATGGGCTCTGAGCTGATCATCGTCGTATTTGCGGTGGTGGTAATCGGCGGCATGGGCTCAATTCTCGGCGCTATTGTCACCGGTTTCGGGCTCGGCGTGGTCGAGGGTCTGACCAAAGTATTTTTCCCCGAAGCCTCGAACACGGTGATTTTCGTAATCATGGCCATTGTGCTGTTGGTGCGGCCCGCTGGACTGTTCGGGCGGAGGGCGTGATGGAGCGAGTTATCGACCCGCTCACCAAGAAGCCGCCGGTATGGCGCAAGCAAAGCGAAGTGATCGCCTTCGCGGTCATGGTCGTTGCGCTGGTCGTGGCGCCGTTCATGGTCTACCCGCTGTTCTTGATGCAAGCGATGTGCTTTGCGCTGTTTGCCTGCGCCTTCAATTTGCTGATCGGATATGTGGGGCTTTTGTCGTTTGGCCATGCGCTCTATTTCGGCTGGGCCAGCTACCTCTCTGCCTACGCAGCAAAAGTCTGGGGATTTCCGCCCGAACTCGCAATCCTGACCGGCATAGTGACAGCCGCGGTCTGCGGCGTCGTCGCCGGCTCGCTCGCCATCCGCCGGCAGGGAATCTATTTCGCAATGATCACGCTCGCGCTGGCGCAAATGATGTATTTCTTTGCCCTGCAGGCGAAATTTACGGGCGGTGAAGACGGTATCCAGGGCGTGCCGCGCGGCCACTTGTTTGGTTTTATCGATCTCAGGAATGAGATGGCAATGTACTTCGTCGTGCTGGCGATTTTTCTTGCCGGCTTCGTATTTATCTATCGCATCATCCACTCGCCGTTCGGAGAGGTGCTCAAGGCAATCCGTGAGAACGAAGTTCGCACGATATCGCTGGGCTACAAGACGGATCGCTATAAGCTGCTTGCTTTCGTGTTGTCGGCCACGCTCGCAGGTTGCGCCGGTGCGACCAAGGCCATCGTTCTTCAAATCGCATCGCTCACCGACGTCAACTGGCCGATGTCGGGCGAAGTCGTTCT
The DNA here is from genome assembly GCA_035691545.1 of Pseudolabrys sp. Lineage (GTDB taxonomy): Bacteria > Pseudomonadota > Alphaproteobacteria > Rhizobiales > Xanthobacteraceae > Pseudolabrys. The sequence continues at coordinate 39,868 of DASSIT010000043.1, forward strand.
TATGGCTCTGGTGGGTGGCCTTGGGACGATATTCGGGCCGGTTGCCGGCTCCTTCGTCATCGTGGCCATGCAGAATTTTCTCGGTGAACACGTCGGGGAATGGGTCACGGTGATCCAGGGCAGCATTTTCGTCGCCTGCGTGCTGTTGTTCCGCAGGGGCATTATCGGCGAGCTCGCCGCACTGCTGCGAATTCGGCTCTGAAGCTGCCCCCTTTGAAACAGCGGCGAATCGTCGTACATGGCGACTTCGCACATTGTATTCCGTTACTTCCGTGCAGTTGTCGGTTGTCATCGATGCGTCGAGTGTCGGCTCTAGGCCGATTTGGCGCGTGCCGGGGGGCACCCAATGGCGGCTGTGCAAGGCGGAGTCCGCTTAGATAAGATCGCGCAGAAGTGGCAGGCTCTCGCTCAGCGGCGGCTTGCCTATATGCGCGAGCTGGAGCAAAGCGGCCGATGGAAGCGATTTTACACCAGCGAAAAGTTCAGCGCGCGCCTGCGCGAAGCCGAGCAAACAGCAAAGCTGTGGACCGACCTCGTCAGCCGGCCTTTTGCGGTTTTGCCGGGCACACGGAATGTGTCGCCCGCCGCGTAGGACGCACTTTCGCACTTGCTGTCGCCGGCATGGTCGTCGCCGGGACGGTACCGGCGGCAAATGCCCAGAATCTCAAGCGTGGCGAGGAATTGCTGACGCGCAACTGCGCATCCTGTCATGCGGTCGGCCGCAACGGAGATAGCCCTCACAGCTCGGCGCCGCCGTTCCGTGTCCTGGGACAGCGTTATCCGATCGATTCCCTGGAGGAGGCTTTGGGTGAGGGCATAATGTCCGGCCACCCCGATATGCCCGAATTCAGCTTTGATGCTGGCGACGTCGGTGCCATCATTGCCTACTTGAAGTCCATCCAGCAGCGTTGAAATTACCGCTATCCCACCCAAAACCGAATTGACCCCCATGCCGAGTACATTGTTCACACCCTTCCGCTTGCCCGGGCTCGAGCTCGCCAACCGAATTGTCGTCTCGCCGATGTGCCAGTATTCGGCCGACGACGGTTGCGCCAGCGACTGGCACCTGATGCACCTCGGAATGATGGCGCATTCCGGTGCCGCGCTTGTCATTGTCGAGGCAACGCACGTCGAACGGCACGGGCGCATCACGCATGGTTGCCTCGGTCTTTATTCCGACGACAATGAAGCAGCGCTTGCGCGCGTCGTTGCGCAGGCACGGCGGATGGGACCCGCAAAGTTCGGAATCCAGATTGCGCATTCGGGTCGGAAGGGCTCAGCTCAACGGCCGTGGGAAGGCGGCGGCGCATTGCCGCCGGATGCCGACCCGTGGCCAACGATTGCTGCTTCGCCAATTCCCTTTGGCGCGGGCTGGCACACACCGCGAGAGGCGACCGAGACCGACATGGAGCGCGTGCGCGCGGCCTTCGTTGCGGCCGCGCAGCGTGCCCTCCGCATCGGATTCGATGAGATTGAGCTGCACATGGCGCACGGTTATCTGGCGCACGGATTTATGTCGCCGGTTTCGAACAAACGCACCGATCAATATGGTGGTTCGCTTGAGAACCGGTTGCGGTTTCCGCTGTCTATCGCGCGCGCAGTGCGCGGCGTCGTGCCGCGCACCGTTCCGCTTGGCGCGCGGATCACGGGCAGCGACTGGTGTGAGGGCGGACTGACGCCGGATGACGCGGTCTCGATCGCCCGGGGGCTGAAATCGGAAGGAATCGATTTCATCTGCATTTCGTCCGGCGGCGTCGTCGCCAACATCCGGAATCCCACCGAGCCGGGTTATAACGTGCCAATTGCGGCGCGCGTGAAAAGGGAAGCCGGAATCCCGATTCGTACGGTCGGCTTGATCGTCAAGCCGGAGCACGCCGAGGAAATCGTCGCCAAAGGCGAGGCGGACCTCGTGTCGATGGCGCGTTGTTTTCTCGACGACCCTCATTGGGGTTGGCACGCAGCCAAGGCGCTCGGCGCCGACGTGGCGCGTCCACCGCAATATCAGCGCGCCGGCCCCAAGCTCTGGGCACCGGCCCTGGCGAAGACGTGAGAGAGCCCCTGCGCTAGATCACCGCTCCGCTCCCGGGGTCGATCAAGTGCATGTGGTCCATATTGGCATGGAGCTGCATGGGTGCGCCGGCATCGGCCGCGCTGCTGGGTTCGACGCGGCCGCAAATTTCCGTGCCGTCGATGGTGAAGAAAACCATCGTTTCCATGCCTAGAGGTTCGACGACATCCAATGTCGCCGTGAAGTCACGCCCATCGTCGCGGCCGTTGTGGCGTGGCTCGGTGATATGTTCCGGCCGCAGGCCCAGCACCAATTCCTTGCCTGTCATCGCGCGGTAGCGCGTCTCGTTGGCAGCAGGAACGGGCAAGGCGATCTTGTCCGAAATGCGCACGCGCGTACCGCTGCCGGCCTGCTCCAGTGTGCAGGGGATGAAGTTCATGGCCGGCGAACCGATGAAGCCTGCCACGAAGCGGGTGCGCGGGTGGTGATACAGGTCGTGCGGAGTGCCGATCTGTTCGATGCGGCCATTGTTCATGACCACGACACGATCAGCGAGCGTCATGGCTTCGACTTGGTCGTGTGTCACATAGACGGTTGTCGTCTTTACTTTTTGGTGGACTCGCTTGATCTCGGTGCGCATTTGCACGCGCAGCTTGGCGTCAAGGTTCGAAAGCGGTTCGTCAAACAGAAAGACCTTGGGATTGCGGACAATGGCGCGGCCCATCGCGACGCGCTGCCTTTGCCCGCCGGACAGTGCTTTTGGGCGCCGATCGAGCAGTTCTGTGATGTCGAGGATGCGGGCCGCGTGTTCAACACGTTGCCGGATCTCTGCCTTTGGAAACTTGCGCAGCTTGAGGCCAAACGACATATTCTCGAAAGCCGTCATGTGCGGATACAGCGCGTAATTTTGGAAGACCATGGCGATATCCCGGTCTTTCGGCGGCAGGTCATTGACCACTTCGCCACCGATCGAAATATTGCCGGAGGTGACCTCTTCCAGCCCCGCAATCATCCTTAGCGTAGTGCTCTTGCCGCAGCCGGATGGGCCGACCAGGACCACGAATTCGTTGTTCGGAATGTCGAGATCGATCGCGCGCACGGCTTCGACTTCGCCGTATTTCTTCACGACCTGACGCAACGCAACTTCGGCCATGATCCTCAGCCCTTGGTGGCGCCGGCGGTAAGACCGGCGATGTAATAGTCCATGAGGAAGGCGTAGATTACCAGCGGCGGCGCCGCGGCAATCAAGGCGCCCGCCATCAGCATGCCCCACTTATACACGTCGCCGCGGATCAGGCTGGTCACCGTGCCGACGGTGAGCACCTGCTGATCGGACGAATAGAGGAACGCCATCGGATAGACGAAGGCCGCCCACGAAACGGTGAAGGCGAAGATCATGGCGGCGATGATGCCGGGCAGTGCCACCGGGATGAAGATCTTGAACAGCATCTGCATGTGGCCGGCGCCGTCGATAAGCGCGGCCTCGTCGAGTTCCTTGGGGATCGATTGGAAGTAGCCGATCATAATCCACGTGCAGAACGGCACCGTGAGCGTCGGATAGACAAGAACCATGCCCCAGTATGAATTGAGCAGGCCGATCGATTTGACGATCTGGAACATCGGAATGAACAGGAGCGTATCGGGTACCAGGTAAGTGAGAAAAATGCCGGTGGCCAGCACACTCGACCCCCAGAATTTCATGCGGCCGAGCGAGAAGGCTGCCAGCACGCTCACCACCATGGTGATCGCCACCACGCAGACCGTCACGATGACCGTGTTCTTGAAGAAGATCAGGAAGTCGGTCTGCCCGAGCAGGATCTTGAACTGATCGAGCGTGACCCCGTCGAAGATGAACCACGGATTGGTGGCGAGCCGCGCCATCTCGGCGTCGCTTTTGAGCGCGGTCACGACCATGTAATAGGGCGGCAACAGGAAGAAGATCGCGAACATGATGAGGAAAACGTAGGATGCGATCAGCGCCCATCGGCGACTGCGGTGCAGGCTGGTGCGGGAGCTGGCTCGCCTGACGGTGGGTGCAGTGGCAGTAAGTGTACTCATCGGCTGCTCATCCGATCTCTCTGCCACGCTTGCGCACGCCGCGCAGAATGAACACCGCGGCGATGGCCAAAATCGGGAACATGAACAATGAAGTCGCCGCGCCAAGCGGCAGATCGCCGGAGCGGATGCCGAGCAGGAACGAGTAGGTCGCGAACATGTGCGTCATGTTACGCGGGCCGCCCGCAGTCATGATCTGGACGATGTCGAAATTGGCGAAGGTGACGATCAACGAGAACAGCACAGTGATTGCAATGATGTTGCGCATCATCGGCAGGGTGATATGGATGAATTTCTGCCAGGTGGTGGCGCCGTCGATCGCGGCTGCCTCATAGAGCTGCTCGGGCACCGACTTAAGTGCGGCCAGATACATGATCAGGAAAAATGGCGCGCCGTACCAAACATTCACCAGTATCACTGAGAAACGCGCCCAATAGGGATCGCTCAACCACGGAATCCAGTTAAAACCCATGCTTTTGAGGGTGTAATTGAACGCCGAATTGGTGGGATCGAACATCCACCACCAACCAAGCGTGGAGAGTGCGAGCGGAATAACCCACGGGACCAGCAGCATGCCGCGCCATTTGCGCTGGCCCTTGACCGGGAGATTGTTGACGAGATGCGCGGTAATCAGGCCGATTAGTGCTTTAAAGAACACGGCGGACAGCGCGAAGATCGTCGATTGCTCGACGACCATCCAGAACGTATCGCGCGACATCAGGAAGGTGAAATTCGACAGGCCAATGAAGCGTGTCTGCGCCTTGTTCAGCATCGAAAGGTAGATCGAGTACAATGCTGGGTAGATAATCAGTCCGGCGACGATGAGGATCAGCGGCGTGCACATCAGCAGCGCAATGGTCGAGCGCCGCTGTACGAAGCGATGCAAACCGGTGCGCCTGATGGGCGCGTCAGCGGTGCCGTCGACGGCGGCACCCCAGGAATGGACGGTATCTGCCATGCCGCGCTGCCAGCCTCTGGCCGGCCCATATTAAAGTTTCGGGGGCCGAGCATGCCGGCCAATTACGGCCGGCATGCGTTTGTTTCTCCAATCTCGAAGAATGCTCAAGCGCGCAAGGTGCCTTCGAGTTCCTTCTCGGCCCACTTGATCACCTCGTCGAGCTTTTCTTTGCCCTGCGTGAACTTCGAGATCATCACGGTATTGATCGCCTGGTTGTACATCTGGGCGCCTACTTCCGACCGCGCCGGTGCACCGAACATCGAGGTCTGTTCGTCGCCGCGCGGTGGATAGCTGTAGACGGTGCCGGCCGGCGGCTCGACGGTTTTCCAGGTGTCGAGGTCGTACATAGTCCTGAACGAGGGCAGGTCGTAGCCATTCGAGGCCGCGACCAATTGGGCGACCGATTCCTTCTGCGAGACATGAAGCAAGAGATCTTTAGCCGCCTGCTTGTTCTTAGAGAACTTCCACAAGCCATAGAATTGCGGAAGCTGCCCTACGAAGCGGCCATGCGGCCCCTTCGGCACGGCATGCGTCCAGCACTGCTCGGCCACCTTGGGGTTGTCGCGCTTGGCGACCGACCAGGCGCTCGGCGGATTCATGATGCCCGAGCCCTTCCCGGAAATAAGCCAACGGTTATTGCCGGCGTCGTCCCAGGCGTAAACTTCAGGCGGGCTCGCTTCCATGATCTTGCGCGCGATTTCCATCGCCTGCCGGGTCTGATCGGAGTTGATCTTGATGTTGTCTTTGCCGTCGATGAACACCACGCCGTAGGCATTGAACAATCCGCCGACCCAGTCGACCGCGTCGGAAGTCTGGCCCATCGGCAAGCCGACCGGGAAGCCGGCCTTGTGCAGCTTCTGCGCCGACTCGACGTAAACATCCCACGTCCATTTGTCGGTATCGGCCTTGTTGTATTTCGACTCGTCATTCGGGAACATGGCGCGCAGATCGAGGCCGGCGTGTTCCTTGTAAAGGTCGAGGCGCGAGCAGCACGGCTTCACCTGGCTGCCTACCGCAGTCGGAACGCCGAGCCACACGCCTTTGCTCTTGGCGAGATATTCGGCGACTGGGCTGATCGGTCCGTATTTTTTGATCAGTGCGCTGATAACATCGTCGAGCGGCTCGAGCTGCGCTTGGTGGATGCGGATATTCCAGTCCCGATGGGACATGATGTCGTGGCCGGTGCCGGCTTGCGCTTCGGCCGCAGCCGTAAGCTTGTCCTTCTCGCCCTGTGAGGTGATGTAATCGATATGGACTTCAACTTTATTCTTGTCGCCCCATTCCTTGCAGATTTTGTCCAGCGCTTTGTTAGCGCCGGGGACCCAATGGTCCCAACAGCCTAGGGTGAGCGTACCCGCCGCGTGGACGCCGCTGACATAAGGTGCAGTAATTGCCGCTGCGGAACCGAGGGCAGCGGTCTTGAGAACGGCACGACGTGAAAGACGTGATTGTCCCATGGTCTCCTCCCGGATAGCGCCATTATTGCTGGCGTTCATGAAACGATACTCTCGCCCCGTGCATACGGCTAGTCATTAAAAGATTGGTCCGTATAAAAATGAGGTTCCGAGGGCTCCCCCTGCCTCTCCGGCCGAAGTGCCGCTTTTGACTTTGACCCCCGGCGACGATCCCCTGAAGTATTCGACCCGGGCTTGCGCAATGCTGTGCGCGCACATCTGGCGACCCGGACGATCGAGGTTTTGATGGATCGCCAGGGTGTTCCCGGCCATAAATTCTCCGAATGGATAACTACGTTTTTCTAGCCGTTCTGTTTGCCGCTGCATGTCATGCCGGCTGGAACGCCCTGATCAAGGTCGGGCTGGACCCTCTTTCCACCACAACATTGATATCGATCGGCTCCGGCCTTGTGGCCCTTGTGTTTGTACCCCTGGTGGGCGTACCGGCCTTGCCCGCCTGGCCGTGGCTCACGGCCTCGGTTGCGATCCACCTCATCTATTTTGCGTCCCTGATCGAGAGTTACCGCACCGGCGATCTTGGCCAGGTTTACCCGATCGCGCGTGGATCGGCGCCGCTCATGACCGCGGCGGCAACGACCGTGTTCGTGGGCGAGCCGTTGACCGCCATTGGGTGGGCCGGAATTGTCTGGCTTGTCGCGGGGGTGCTGTTGCTGTCCACGCGTGGAGGCCGCGTCCTGGCCGCCATTGACCGCCGCGCCGTCGCCTTTGCGCTGTTCACGGCACTAACCATCTGCACCTATTCCGTCGTTGATGGGGTAGGCGCACGTTTGTCCGTCAATCCGAATGCTTATTCACTCTGGTTGTTCATCGGCATTGCGCTGGTCATGCTGCCCTACGCGCTCTATCGCGACGGCCGCGACCTCGTCCCCGCGATGCGGCGCTACTGGCGGCGAGGCTTTGTCGGCGGTGCGTTGCAGGTTCTTTCATATGGAATTGCAGTCTGGGCGATGACCGTTGCGCCGATCGCCATCGTCGCGACGCTGCGCGAAACCAGTGTTCTATTTGGTGCGGTCATTGCAGTTGTCATTTTGGAAGAACCGCTGCGGGCGGTGCGCGTCGTCGCGGCATTGCTTATTGTGCTTGGCTTGATTCTGATACGAGTGCAGTAGCGGTCATAGCTTGAGCTCAGGATATTCGCGCTCAAGCCGCAAATAGTCCGCTTCAGTGTCAACGTCCCATAGCGGGGGGCATTCGACCAGCATGAGGCGCTGTTCGATAATGCGGGTGCGGGTTTCGGCGAGCACCGTCTTTGTCCCCCAGGCAATCCTGGAAAACACACAAGGCTGTGCGGAGCGCATGCCGATCAGGACATAGCCGCCATCTTCCGCCGGAATAAGGATGACATCGTTACCATCCCGAAGCGACTTTGCGGCCCCGCGAAGATGGACATCAGTCAGGGCGGGACAGTCGGTCCCGATCACGAGAACCGGCCCATTACACGCGGCAACTGCCGCAAGCATCCGTGCGCCGAGGTCACCTTCGGGCTGAGGTCGAATCGTCACCCGCAGCCGTGCAACCAGTTTTACGAATGAATCATGCGTTGCGTTGGGCGCACACCACAGTGTCACCGGACCAATATTGGCAGCGAACGCGGTCGCCAGCGACCGCTCGGTCAGACGCTCCTGCAAGACAGCAGCGGCATGTGCCCCGATCGTGGGAATAAGACGAGTTTTGGCCAGTCCGGGTATCGGCGCTTTGGCCAGGATCGCAATCGAAACCGAATTATTGCTCGGCGGGGGCATAGCCGTAGCGCTGCGCAAGTTGGGCGGGGTCGGCACCAATGAAATAGGCTAGCCGCAATCGCCACATAAAAAAAACTGTACGCAGGATGCCATGTTCTCTCCATCGACGGGAGGACGTGGTGACACGCGAGCGCAGGCAAAGCGGGGGACCGACTCTTTTCAGCCGCGCGGACAACGCGATATCTTCCATCAGCGCGATCGGTGGATATGCGCCGGCAGCAACGAAGGCCGCGCGCGAGACGAATATGGCCTGGTCCCCGGTTGCGACGCCGGTGATGCGGGATCGCAGGTTCATTGAAATTGCAATCAACCCGAGCAGGGGCCCATCGTTGAATTGCACGTCGAATCGGCCCCAAGCCCGCCCCGTGCGTGCGAGGCCTTCGCCCGCGAGCGCATCAGCATTGCCGGGAAGCTTCGTGTCAGCGTGTAAAAACAGAAGGATATTGCCGCGCGCCACTGCGGCGCCGGCATTCATCTGGTGCGCTCGCCCACGAGTCCCGGTCAGGACGCGATCGGCAAGTGGTTGTGCAAGCGCGGCGGTTCCGTCCCGGCTTCCACCGTCGACCACAATCAGCTCGGCGCCGCGCGTGCGATAGGACGAAAGTGCCGTAAGTGCCGATTCGATTCCGCTGGCCTCATTCAGCACAGGAATGATGATCGACAGCCTTGTCCTGGTCATTCCGCTGCCTCATGCAGCGCCCCGCCGCAACTCGATCCTTGACCCGCGGTGCACCCGTAACAGTGGCCTGAAACGCGGATCGGATTTCCGTCGACGACGTCGTCAAGCAGGTCGGCCAGGTGCACTCGCGCCCGCGTGCCAAAGTTCATCGGCAGGCCGAGCATCTGATTGAAGTCGCAGTCGTAAACATATCCGCGCCAATCAACTGACAGCAGGTGCCGGCACATGACGCCGTCAAGATTGGCGTCGAGATGTGCGTCGCGCAGAAGCTCGATATAGTCGTTGAATTCACCCTTGCTGAGCAGCGCGGATCCAAAGCGATGGATTGGCATATTGGCGAGGACAAATAGTTTGTTGAACGCGATACCGTGTTCCTCTCCGAGCACGCGCCTATAGTCATCCTCAAGCGAAGCTTGAGCCGGGGGCAATGCGGGGCCTTGCGGATTGTAGACGAGGTTGAGGGACAGCACGGGGTCGAGCCCGTAGCCCAGCGCATTGAGCCGCTTGAGGCCACGGATCGAGCCAGCGAACACGCCCTTGCCACGTTGGCGCTCAACATTGTCCTGTAGATAGCAGGGCATCGATGCGACTACTTCGACACGTTCGCTCGCGAGAAATTCAGCGAGATCTTCCTGGCCTTCCTGCTCGAGGATCGTCAAATTGCAGCGATCCATTACCTTTGCGCCGAGCTTGCGTGCTTCTCGCACCAGCCGGCGAAAATGCGGGTTGAGCTCCGGCGCGCCCCCTGTGATGTCGAGCGTTGCGATTTGCCGACGGCGAAGGAAAGTCAGCACGACGTCAACAGTATCACCGTTCATTTCCTCAATTCGATTCGGGCCGGCGTTCACGTGGCAATGGAAGCATGACTGGTTGCAACGGTAGCCGACATTCACCTGCAGCGTTTCCAGTTTGCCGCGGCGAATGGCAGGGAAAGGGATCTTGTCGAGCAGCGGGCGCGTATCGTGCATTGGAGGCCCTGGTTTCTCCCGCAATTTGCCACGAAGTGTCCCGTCGTGCATCCAACCCCCGGCAATGGATTGCACAAATCGACGTGAGGTGCCGCGATAGTCAGCGCGCCAATGCTGCCGTTACCGGCGAATCGACCCCAATGCGACCAAAGCCGGGCACTTTCAATCCGGGATGATTGAGGTCGAGCCCGGCGACCAGACCCAAGATATTCACCTCGATACCCTCGACCCAGCCAATTTTTATTCCGGCCAGGCCAAAGAAACTAATTTCGACGCCTGTCCGGCTGTCGGTCGGGCCGGCGTAGAAACCGTAACGAAAATCGCGGCCAACCGCGTTCGGCGGCAACGCGACTCCAATCTCGGGCACTGCGCGCAAGACCGCCGCAATGAAACTGTTGCTATTGGGCCCCGGCCAGATTCTGTAATCGCCGGCCCGCGCGTAGCCATAGGTCGTCATGACCGCGTCGATGCGCGGGATGAGTTTCTCGGCGTCCGAGCCGGAGATGTCCGCGAGTATCACAGGCTTGTTCCCGTACCATCGGCCGTCCGCAGGCCAATTGTTGAGGCGAACGGGCTCACCCCAACCAACGACGTCGTAACGCCGCCAATGGGTCTCGTTCGCGCGCTTGAGGACCAGCCAACTATGCACAGAGAAGATGCCTTTCCAGGCGCCGGCAGTGCCCGTGAAAATGATGACCCGGGCGGGCGAAGAGCCGGCGGCAGGCGGCAAAATTCCAGTGCTCGACCAGTCGGCATCTCGCCATGAGCGCGGATCGTCGCTGACCACGTAGAGTACCGTACGGACGAGAATTGGCACGAGAAACAGTAAGAAAATAATGGCCATGAATGTCTTGCGGCGGCTCAGGCGTCGGAGGGGCGGCATGCATCCTTACTATAGGTATTATTCGCCCCGATTGGAGTGGTTACCGCGACTGGTTATTCGCAATAGTGAGCTGCGGGTATCTTCCGGCGTTATCCCTTATGAGATCGCCAGTCACTGCTTTCGACCACTCCATCCCCACAATGGCGCCCAGCCGGGCGCCCGCGATAACATTTCCGGAAATCGTTGCATCGCCCGCGTCGGGCGCAACTGAAACCGCAATTCCGTAGCCGGCGTCGCGCACGATGTTACCGGCAATTGATACGTTGCGCAGATAGGGGCCCCAACCGGCGCGGATGCCTGCGTTGGCTGCGTTCTCGATGACATTGCCGGTGACCGTGGTTTCCGCCTCGATGCCGATTCCGACGCCGGCATCTTCCGGAGACGTGCCTGAACGTTGGACGCCGATATTTCGTATCAAATTACCCTGCACGGTAGACAGGCGTCCGCCATTGTTGAAATTGGTGATCGAGATTCCGTTTTCGGCAGTGTCAACAACGTTGTCTGCAACGATGGCGCCTTCAAAATCGAATTCAGCATAAAGCGCGGTTTCCTTCAGCGCCGCGCAGTTGTTGCCGATGATCTGTATGTTGGATGAGGCGTTGCCGCGGATTGCCGAATATGCCGCTCGGCGGATGATGTTGTTTCGCACGATGACATCGGCGGCTCGAAAGACATTAATGCCGTTGCCATTTTCTCCCGTGCCGCCGGCACGCGCTTCAATGTCTTCGATCGTATTGTCGGCAACGATGCTGCCGTCGTGGCGCTTGACGCTTTGCCAGATGCGGATTCCGCCATTTCCGCCGTTTCGGATCGTATTGGCGGTGATCACAAGACCAGAATTATCGTTGCAGAACAGGGCATTGTCCGCGGAGCCTGTAATCATGTTGCTGGCCAGATGTCCCTCGCAGCGCTCGAGCACGATCGCATTTCCTCCGGCGTCTTCGATCGTGCAATCAGAAATTCGCACCGATTTTGTGCCGACCAGATGAACGAGCCCACGGTTTTGTGGAAGCGCCTGACTCTTGCCGTCAAGCGTAAGGCCGGAAAGAGTTATGTTGTCTGCGCCTTCGGCCGAGAGCAGAGAAGGGCCATTTGTCAGCACAAGGCGTGTGGCGCCGCGCACGCCGAACAGTTGCACACCGTCTGCGAGTCTTAGGTTCCCGGCACGATAAACCCCGGGTGCCAGCATCAGTGGTGCTCGCGTGCGGGTAACCTGATCGATGGCTCGCTGCAAGGCGCGGCCCTGGTCGTCGGGTGAACCGGGGCGGGCGCCGAACTGCGTGGCCTCAACACCATATGCTGAGAGCGGCGCTGCGAGCGTAGCGGCACTGGTGAGAGAGCCGAGAAGCAGATGGCGGCGATCAATCGGCATGGCACATGCATCATGCGCCGCGGAGGTTAACGGCGTGCTTCGGCGGCAATAGCCACAAGCGCGCGAGTTCCGGCAATGACGAGATCGTCCAGGCTTATTGAGGCCCTGCCGCGCTTGCGCCTTGCCCCGCGTCTGACGGGCGGAATGTGGATGAAAGCCGTTATGCTCGGGCCGTGTCCGGTCGATGCCAGTTCAGCCGCCCGCCAGCAAAGATAGTTGCAGAGATAGCGCCCGGCATCGCGCGATAGCGCGATCGGAGCGATACGGCGAAAAGCGCCAAGGAGCGGACGCCGGGGCGACGGCAATGGGACGAATGACGGTTTTCCGGCGGCAATGGCATGGCGCCCCATCGAAACGCCGGCCGCATCAGGCAGAAGCGTAAGCGCATTCTGCGCGCGGGTTTCCACCCGCACGCCACGTGCGCGCGGCGCGAACCCGAACATGAGCAATGCGTCCGGCCTATGTCTTGCGATGAGCGCCGGCAATTCGCGATCCACGGCGGTGTAACTCGTCGGGAAGATATGGGTGAGAACTCTCACATCTGTGAGGGCAGGCCGCCGCCTGCGCGCAAGCCGTTTCGCAAGCGGTCCGGTCGGGTTGAATGGCGCGCCTGGAAACGGCCCAAAGCCAGTAACAAGAATTGTGAGTGACATCTAGACGCCGAGTATCTTCGCGATGTCTTCGACGGCGAGGGATGGAGCAAGCTTGCCGGCGGCAACCTGCCCCTCCATTTGGCGAAGCTTGGCGCGCACCGTCGTATCGTTGCGCAGGCGCGACGTCAGACGTTCCTCGAGCATGGTCCACATCCATTTGACCTGTTGCTCGCGCCGCCGCGCAGTCAGTTCGCCCGATTTCGTCATTTTTTCCCGGTGAGCGATGACCTGCGCCCACAATTCAGTGATCCCGTTTCCGGCCAGCGCCGAATAGGTAATGACGGGGGGAGACCAGCTTGCCGACTGTGGCGCGAGAATGTTGAGGGCCGCGCGGTATTCCGCCGCCGCTTGCTTGGCGCGCGCGATATTGTCGCCATCGGCTTTGTTGACTGCAATCATGTCAGCAAGTTCGATGATGCCTTTCTTGAGGCCCTGCAATTCATCGCCGGCACCGGGAAGCATGAGAACTAGGAAGAAGTCGGTCATATCTGCAACCGCAGTTTCCGACTGACCGATGCCGACCGTTTCCACGACCACGACATCATAGCCAGCGGCCTCGCAGACCAGCATGGTCTCGCGCGTTTTCGCCGCGACGCCACCGAGCGTTCCCGACGCGGGGGAGGGCCGCACAAAGGCGTGCGGGTCACTTGCCAGCTGAGCCATGCGCGTCTTGTCGCCAAGGATCGATCCACCGGTACGCGTGGAAGACGGATCGACTGCGAGCACTGCGACTTTGTGGCCACTGCTCGTAAGGTAAGTGCCGAGGGCATCGATCGTAGTCGATTTGCCGACGCCGGGAGCGCCCGTGATCCCGATGCGCACCGCTTTGCCGGTCAGCGGCAGCAATTCCTGCACTAGATGGTGCGCGGTCTTGCGATGGTCGGCACGCTTGCTTTCGATCAAAGTAATCGCGCGCGCAAGCATCGCACGGTCACCGGCACGCACACCGCGGATCAGATCAGCAGACGGCAGATTGCGCGCAGCCATGAATTGCCTCAGCCCTAGGGAGCCGCCATGCTAGCGTGACGGCTCCGAAACGCCATCCGCGAGCCGCAATACCAGACCGCCTTGGCCCTTGCGCCGCTGGCCTGTGGCACGTGCGAATGCAAACAATTGCTTGCGCGTCTCAATCCGGCAGCTGGCATCATCCGTGCGTTTGCAGTAACGGGCGCGCAGACTCGGTCCGGCATCATCCTCGTCGATCGCGACAACCTGGTAGACGCCATCAGCGAGCCTATGCGCGACAGCGTATTCGAAGGCGCCTGGCCGTTTCGCGGCAGCAGTCTGGACGATGAAGTTTGCTCCCTCGAAGGGATGCACCGAGAAAGAACCGACGTCTTCCATGCCGCCGCTGACGTGGGCGTAATGCGCGCCGTCCCATTTGTAAGTGGCCTGCTCTGGTTCGTCGGCGGCACCATTATGTAGCGTATAGAACTGGAGGCGTAGTTGCTGACCGAGCAAAGCGCGCGCCCCCGGAAGAACAGGGCCGGAGGAGTCGACGCAGCCCGAGAATGACAAGACGCAGAGGGCAACGCAGGCCGCGCGGAGGATTTGTCGTCTCACTCCGCAACCTCATTATTGTGTCCGAGGCGCTTGTTGAGCGTTTTGAGAAGTTTCTCGGCAGCCTCGGCAATGACCGTGCCAGGCGGAAAGATTGCTTTGGCACCGGCCTTCATGAGCGCGTCATAGTCCTGAGGCGGCACAACCCCGCCAACGACGATGATGATGTCATCGCGGCCCTGCTTCTTGAGTTCGGCCTTGAGTTCCGGCACCAGTGTCAGGTGCGCGGCGGCGAGCGACGATACGCCGAGAATATGGACGTCATTTTCGACCGCCTGCCGGGCCGCCTCCGCGGGCGTTGCGAACAATGGCCCGATGTCGACGTCGAAACCAAGGTCGGCAAACGCCGATGCAATGACCTTTTGTCCGCGGTCGTGGCCATCTTGCCCAATCTTTGCCACAAGCAACCGCGGGCGGCGGCCCTCCGCTGCTTCAAATGCCTCTACGGCCGCTCGGACACGTTCGACGGCACCGGTCATGCCGACCTCCCGTTTGTAAACTCCGGTGATCGCCTTGATCTCGGCACGGTGACGGCCGAATACCTTTTCCAGCGCGAGGGAGATTTCCCCAACCGTTGCCTTGGCTCGGGCGGCATCGATAGCCAAGGCGAGAAGATTGCCGTTGCCGCGATCTGCGGCCCGGGTAAGGGCATCAAGCGCTTCCTGCAAAGCGCCCGGATCGCGTTCCGCCTTCAGGCGTCGAAGCTTCTCGATCTGGCGCGCACGCACGGCGGAATTGTCTATCTTGAG
Organism: Pseudolabrys sp.; assembly: GCA_035691545.1. Taxonomy (GTDB): domain Bacteria; phylum Pseudomonadota; class Alphaproteobacteria; order Rhizobiales; family Xanthobacteraceae; genus Pseudolabrys. Next base: position 54,970 of record DASSIT010000043.1, read on the forward strand.
GACATCAATCGGCGCTTCGTCGGATGGCGGGTATTTGTTGACGCCGATGACCGATTGCGCGCCGCTGTCGATACGCGCTTGAGTTTTTGCGGCCGCCTCTTCAATGCGAAGCTTCGGGATGCCGGCCTCGATGGCCTTGGCCATCCCGCCCAGCGCCTCGACTTCCTCGATGTGGCCCCAGGCCTTCCGCGCAAGCTCATAGGTCAGGCGTTCGACAAAATAGGAGCCGCCCCACGGATCGACAATCCGGGTTGCGCCAGCCTCTTGCTGCAGCACGATCTGGGTATTGCGCGCGATGCGCGCGGAAAAGTCCGTCGGGAGCGCGAGCGCTTCGTCGAGCGCATTCGTGTGCAGTGACTGTGTCTGGCCTTGCGTCGCCGCCATGGCCTCGATCATGGTGCGTGCGACGTTGTTGAAGACGTCCTGTGCGGCGAGTGACCAGCCCGACGTCTGGCAGTGCGTGCGCAATGATAGCGAACGGGCGTCATCCGGCTTGAACGGCTTCATCAGCTTCGCCCACAGCATGCGCGCTGCGCGCAGCTTGGCGATCTCCATGAAATAGTTCATGCCGATCGCCCAGAAGAACGAAACGCGGGGAGCAAATTGATCGACGGTGAGGCCCGACTTCAGGCCCGCCCGAACATATTCGACGCCATCGGCGAGCGTGTAGGCAAGTTCGAGATCCTGCGTCGCGCCGGCTTCCTGCATGTGATAGCCGGACACCGAGATCGAGTTGAATTTTGGCATTTCCGCAGAGGTGTAGGCAAAGATGTCCGAAATGATGCGCAGGCTTGGACCAGGCGGGTAGATATAGGTGTTGCGCACCATGAACTCTTTGAGGATATCGTTCTGGATCGTGCCGGATAGTTTCTCATGCGACACGCCTTGCTCCTCGGCGGCGACGATGTAGAGCGCGAGTACGGGCAGCACCGCGCCATTCATCGTCATCGATACACTCATCTGGTCAAGTGGAATGCCCGAGAAGAGCGTACGCATGTCGTAGATCGAGTCGATCGCGACGCCCGCCATCCCGACATCGCCGGCTACGCGCGGATGGTCGCTGTCGTAGCCGCGGTGGGTGGCGAGGTCGAAAGCGATGGAAAGCCCTTTCTGCCCGGCGGCGAGATTACGCCGGTAGAACGCGTTGGAATCCTCGGCGGTGGAGAAACCGGCGTATTGGCGGATTGTCCATGGCTGGGCCGCGTACATTGCCGGGTAGGGCCCGCGCAGGAACGGCGGCTTGCCCGGATATGTATCGAGAAAGTCGAGACCGGCGGCATCGGCCTCGCCATAAGCCGGCTTGACCGCGATGCCTTCCGGGGTTTGCCAAGCGGTGCCGGCCCCGTAGTCAGCCGGCAGGGCCGGTTCGGCAAAGTCGACCTTGGCGAAATTGGGAATCTGACTCATTTGACCCCGAGAATATCATGCGCGGCCTTTAACGTCGCCACCGCGTCGCAGCCTGAGTAAATGAAGGCTTGAACGCCGGTCTGCTTCCAATTTGCTTCGTTCTCGCCGGGCCGTCCCGCAAGGTGCACGGCGGCTCCGGCGGCGCCTAACGCCTTTGCCGCAGTGGCCGCCTCGTTCGCATAGATCTTGTCCGAGGCGCACAGGCAGGCGAGCTTTGCACCGGATGCCGTGAAAGCGGCAATCATCTCGCCCTGATCCTCGAAGCCGTCATTCGTGATCGCCGCGATGCCGCCCGCCCCATAGAAACTGTTCGCGAAAGTTGCCCGCGCCGTAAAGTCCGACAGCCTCCCCAGGTTGGCCAGAAACACCTTCGGCCGTGTGCCCGTCTTGGCAAGCATTCGATCGGCGGCATCACGCAGCGCTTCAAATGGCTCGGCCAGGCGCAATGGGGATAATTTCTCAAAAGTCTGCTTGACGGGGGCGGGTGCTACCTCCGTCGGTGCCACATTCAGCACCTTGACGGGCAATTCACCGAGATCGGCATAGTCGCTTACGCCGGTGAGCGCATCCGTGCGCCGCGCGACCGCCTTGAGCCGCTCCGCGCGCGTTGCGGCGACCTTCGTCTGAAACAGACCTTGTTCGAGCGCGGCGACGGCACCACCAGCGGCTTCGATTTCCTGGAACAGGCGCCACGCCGCCTTTGCCAGGTCGCTAGTCATCGCTTCGATACCGCCTGAACCCGCGGCCGGATCCATGACGCGGTAAAGATTTGATTCATCCAGCAGGATCAGCTGCATGTTGCGGGCCACGCGACGTGCGAAGGCATCGGGAAGCCCCATCGCGATGGTGAAGGGGAGGGCGCTGATCGTGTCGGCGCCGCCGACGCCAGCCGCCGTGACCGCGATCGTTGTGCGCAACATATTCACGTAAGGATCGCGTCTGCTCGTCATGCGCCATGCCGATTCAGCGGCGATGAAGGCGGGCCGGGGCGTCAGTCCGCTTGCTTCTTCCACTCGAGCCCAGAGTTTGCGCAGCGCACGCAACTTGGCGACGGTGAGAAATTCATCGGCGTCTGCTGCCATGAGAAATGAAATCCGCTGCCGCGCCTCCTCGAGGCCAAACCCGGAGGATGCAAGCAACCGCAGATAGGCGACGCCGGCCGCCAGTACGAAGGCAAGCTCCTGAGCCTCCGAACCAGCTGCCTCGTGCACCGCGCGGCCGTCGGCGCGCAGCAGATGGGCCTTGCTGAAGCCGTGCGACTTCAAATCTTTTGCCGTAGCCCCGGCGCGATCGGATAGTTCCGGCCATGGCAGGATGGCGCGCCCGCTGCGCGCCATGTCGCCGATCGGATCGAGACCGAAATCAATTGTGAGCTTCGATGCGTCGTCGCGGCGTTCCGCGACGAGGGCCTTGATCATTTCCGCGGCGGAGCGCCCCCCGAAAGGGGCGGTTTCGATCCGCAGTGAAATCATATCGAGCATGACATCCTTGAGAGTCTGCCCCAGGGCACCGGCACTACTGGCATCGACACCGTAGCCGCGCGCGGACGGCGCGCCGGCCAACACGATGGCCAGGCCGGTTGTGCCGCCTTCAAGGTCTTGCAGCGCCTGCTGGTTGGCCGACCGCGCATCCGGGTGGTCGACGCGCTGAATCACCTGCCAGGGAACCGCCGGGCGTCCCGCAACCACAGCCGCGCCAGCCGCGCGCGGGTAAAGAGGCTGCACGACGATACCGTCATAGGTTTTCTTGACCAGCCGCTTATCGAAAGCCGCCCCTTTGAGGGCGGTTTCGACCAGTTTCCGCCAATCCGACGCCGTCGTCGGTGGAAACTCGGCGGCAAGGGGAAAGTCACGCATGCGGGGAAAATGGCACAGTCGGGCCCATCGGGCTATTGCGCTGGATCACTCGGCTGACCAGGTTCGGCCAGTCAATTTTCAGGGCAGGCGATGGATTCCGCCGGCATCGATCGCCTTGGCAGCCTCATCGATGCGCCGGCCGGCTATCACGCAGTCGCCCGCAATTTCCGCCAGCGGCACCAGAACGAAAGCACGCTCGAACAGGCGCGGATGTGGCAGCGTCAAGTTCGGCTCGTCGATCGTGAGGTCGCCATAGGCGAGGATATCGATATCGGCCGTGCGCGGGCCGTTTCGCTTCTCATGCGCGCGGTCCCGGCCGAGCTTGAGCTCGACGTCTTGCGCGCGGGCCAGCAGCTCCCTTGGATCAAGTGTAGTTTCAACCGCAATCGCGAGATTGACGAAATGCGGCTGGTATTTGAAACCCCATGGCGGCGTCCGGTAGTCAGAGGAGCGGGCCTTCAGCCGTACTTCTTCTCCGTCGCAAAGCAGGTCGACGGCGCGATCGAGGATGGCGCGGCTGTTTCCGACATTGCCTCCCAGCGCGAGCAGCGCCTCAGCCATGACGGCTCCGCACGAGCGTGACGCCGACGTCGTTAAACGTGGCCGCGATCGGCGCATGCGGCTTGTGAATAGTGACGCGCACGGATCGCACGCGTGAAAAACCGGCGAGAATAGCGTCGGCGACCCGGCCAGCGGCAGCCTCGATCAGACGATAGCGCCGAGCGCAAAAAGCCTCGCTCGCGCAGTTCACGACTTTATCGTACGACACGGTGTCCACGACTTTGTCGGAACGGGCGGCAGCTGCGAGATCGATTTCCAGATCGAGATCGATCGTGAATGTCTGGCCGACTTTTGCCTCATGGGCCATCACCCCGTGATAGGCGTGGAGTGCCAGGTCCTTGATGAAAATTCGATCGCTCATAGTGCACCCTCGATCGCCGCCGCTATCCGCAGAGCCTGAACCGTTTCGGCGACGTCATGAGCGCGGATGATGGACGCCCCTTTTTCGGCCGCCAGTAAATGGGCGGAGATCGAGCCCCCGAGGCGGTCATCGGGATCTGATGGCACGACCGAACTGATAAAACGCTTCCGCGAAGCGCCGACGAGAAGCGGCAGACCGAAACGTCTGAATTCGCCAAGTCGCGCTATACAGATGATGCTCTGTTCCGCTGTCTTGCCAAACCCGATACCCGGGTCCAGGACAATATTATCGCGTGGTATGCCGGCGCGGGCTGCGATCTCCAGCGATCGGGCAAAAAAAGTCTTCACATCGGCAACGATGTCGATGTGTTCCTGCGCCGTATCGCGGTTATGCATGATGATGACTGGAACGCCGCGGTCGGCAACGAGCGGGGCCATGGCGGGGTCGTGTTGCAGACCCCATACGTCGTTGACGATGCTCGCGCCCTGATCCAGCGCCCAGTCTGCGACCGGCGCCTTGGTGGTGTCGATCGAGAGAGGTATGCCGAGCTTGGTGAGTGCCGGTAAGACCGGCGCCAACCGGCTTTTTTCTTCGTCTGCGGATATGGGAACCGCACCCCCATAAGGCCGCGTGGATTCCGCCCCGATATCAATGATGTCGGCGCCCAGTTTGGCCATTTCGTTGCCGTGGGCAATTGCCTTCGTCGGATCAAGAAACCGGCCACCGTCTGAAAAGGAGTCGGGTGTCACGTTGAGGATGCCCATAACCAGCGGCCGGCCAAGCGAAAGCAACGCCGAAAGCCTTCGTGGCGCCGGCTTTGGCGCGGGTACCGCCGTATTATCGATAATTCGCGCGTTGCTCATGCCGGTCGCTTTGCGCGGTCGGTGAGGGGCTGTCAAGGACGTCCCAGGACGTCAATAGGTGATCTTCAGCGGCAGCAGCTTGGCGTTCTCGATCCAGCGCTTGACGACTTTCTCGGACGGCAACAGGCGGACGAGCTTGCGTTTCTTATTCGCGTCGGCCATTGCCCGGGCCAGATTGATCGGATTTCGATACTTAAGCTCCTTGACGGTGTCGACGCCAGCGGCCTGCAACAGTTCGGCATATTCCTTGCTGATGCCCTTAATGCGCATTCGGTCGGCAACGTTGGCCCAGCACAGGAGCTGCTTCTCGCCGAAGCCGGTTTTTTCGGCGAGCAACTTGCGCCCCTTGACCGTGCTGGCGGCCTCGAGCAGTCGACTGGTCGACCTGATCCCCACCGATTTGAGAATCGTAGCGACGTCGCTATCGACCCCCTCGATATCGGTTATCGGATAGGACATCCGTGCCTCCTCAACCTTTTCTTATGATTGTCGTCGCGTCGAACGGTTCAAACAAACTGACTCAATCCAGGTATCGCGCCGACGATTTCCCCAACAGCATCGTCGCCGATCTTGTCGCGAGCATAGGCAATGGTTTCTCGCGTGACGCCTTGCACCTGGCTCATGCTCAGCCCCGCCGCCATCATCTTTGTGCCTGCCCCCATGATGCCACCCATGGGGAAAGCACCGCCGCTGCCTTCGGAATGTTGCGTTAGCAGAGCTTCCGCCCCTGGAAGCCTGTCGATGAGGGCTTGCACTTTATCGGTCGGACCCTCCTTGCGGAGGAAGTCAAGGATAATGGCGACCGCCTTCTCAGCGGCGCCACGTTCGACGCCGACATTGGCGACGAGACGGCCGACTAACTCTTCCATGACCCCTCACCCCCCGCACTTGTGGCGGATTGCGCGCATATTGAACAGCGATTTCATCGATGACAAGCGGGGTATGGTCGCATTTGCGCAGAGTGCGACTGCGCTGCAACAATCCATTGAACGCGCGCACCAACAAATGAATC